>DAOUGR010000025.1:0-16661 GCA_034429135.1 Anaerolineaceae bacterium
GGAGCAACCCTCTGTTTCCTTTTTTATTTCACTAAAAGCCATTTTTTACGCTTGGCTAGGTCGTGTAACGTTTAATCCGGTAAGTTATGCTTTTTAAAAACGAGTATTTTCAGTAAAGTCATAGAATGATATACTACTTTTATGAGGATAAAAGTAGTCTTTTTAGGTGCCACAAGAGCTTATTCGTCCGATGATACGATCACGATCGAATTGGATCCCCCATCAACCGTTGCCGATGCATTATCAAAAATCATTGAAAAACAACCAAAAATTAATAATATTGCAAAATATTTGTTTATATCTGTTAATAACACACTGGTTCCTAGGAATTTTTGCCTTTCAGATAATGATGAAGTGTCGTTGTTTTTCCGCTCTGGAGGGGGCTAAGCTGTGATGCAATCAAATAACAATGATCAGCCATTGATTTTTTCATCATCTGTGTGCAGGGCTTGATTCACCACGGCGGTTGAATAATTTGAAATAAGATCCACCATATTTTCCTGAATTCCGGATGTTTTCTGGGTTTATCCGTGCTGTCCGTGAGAATAATCCCCCATGAATGGTTCGGAATCTTTATGCATGATTTTTTCAATAAAGGTGCTTACATCAACTGTTTATACTCCTTTCATTTCCTGCGCTTGAAGGGTCAACGAAGCACTAACTTTATGTAGGAGTGAAATCCGTGTCGAAAGAATCCAACAGGTCGATCACCCGGCTGCACTTTTCTGAAGAATTTCCGTTACTTTCTCTTCCAGTTTGATCAGTTCTGGAACTTCGCAAGTGGAGAATAACTCGCCATCAATGATCACCGTAGGCACTGCACGACCTTTTGTAATTAATGTTCTCATTTGAAGGCTCGGATCTTCCTTGGGAAGGTAATCTTCTTCAGTCATATATTCTTCCATGCGGAAGTCTTCTGGCATGAAATCGATTCCTCTCTTGAATACCACAAGGCTCGTTTCATCAGGGTGACGGCGCACAATTTCGCGCAGGTTTTCTACCGTCTCTTCGCATTTACTAGTGGGAGGAGTAGCAATTAGCACTTCAAGTTTTATTCTCTTGCCCATGAGGATTTCTCCTTACGCTTTGTAGAAGTAACATCTACGGCTTCTGTTTCAAGTTTTTTGAATAATTGGGATAATGACCGAACAACATTTTCAGGTAATGGTGTCAATTTGATTACATTCTCTGCGTTTTGAATATGGATTCCAGTGAGGTTTCTTTCAAGATCACACAAAACCGATGGTTGATTGAACAAGATATCACCGCTGATTCTGACTCTTTTGATGATCTGGTCTTCTAATTCAACAGAAAGAGAAATTACTCCTTCCTCAGTTCTTTCTGCGATATTCATTTCAAAAGCAAGTTGAGAGCCAAAATTCCACTGCTCGGTATCGTATTTAGATTCAAGTAACTTCAGAGCCAGGCTGCTTTCTGCTTCTGACAAATCACCCGGGGTTAAGTGAAAACCAAAAGTAGAGGCAAAATGCTTCACGAACAATTCCATCACTTCTCGCACCGGAATGATTCGCCCAACTTCCGTTGAAAGTGAGGTTACCCGCTCTTTTATTGACTGCACAGGTCTGTTTTGATATTTAAGATTGTGCGGTGTCAGTGAGCGCTCCATGGCATCAAAATTCATGTTTACCAAGAAAGTGCCGCTCTGCACAAACGCGCTGTACCAGGAAAATTGAGCCGAACCATATATTTTGCGACCCCCAGTTAAGACATCATTACGCCCACCAAACTTAGCGACTAGACCATAGTCTGAACAGGTACGTATAACTGGTTCTGCAAATAAATGATAGATTTCCTGGTCGGTCTGGTTAAACATTACTCGCGGAAAGAAGGCAGAATAGCAAAAGCTCCCCATCTCATGATAAACAGCACCTCCACCATTCATACGGCGGACGATCTGAATATTATGCTTTCGGCAATAATCTACATCCACTTCATCCCAAGTATTTTGGTGTACACCAATAAATACAGATGGGTTTACCTGCCGCAATCGCAATGTGGGAGGGGATTGGCCCGCATCCAGCTGGCGGGCTATCGCTTCTTCAATCGCGAAGTGATGCCGCGCTTCGTGAATACCGTCATCCAGCAACCTCCATTCAGGCAACATAATATTTGCATCGCTCCTTTTTACATTCCTTATTACGTTGAGAAAATTCACAGCGTGGTTCAGCAGGCAGGTGAATATCAAGTTCCCTAAATAGAAAGTCAGATGCAGTCTCAATCGCCAAATACACGCTCTGCTTGCAACAGCGTGGACCACCGGCCTGGGCAATTGCCATTAACGTCTCTGCGGTAGCCCGTATCGATAGTGAGCGTTCTTCATCTTTGGCAAATGATGCCCCGGTCAGAATCGACACCAATGCGCCAACGCTGGTGGCAGCCCCGCATTCGCCGCGCATCCCACATGCGCCAAGCGGAATCCCCTGGGTTCGTTCGATCGCTGAAGACAAACGCCCCGGATTGAGGGATCGAACACCTGAATTTCGTAATGCAGATAAAAATACTGGGGTGACAATAATATGATGCTGAGGACTGTGCATGACTGCCATCGGGTGCTTCATGATCCAATTCGCGATTCTCGACGGATCAGTTTCTGTCGATCCATCACAGATTCTTTCCACCACTAGTGGCCAATCGGCAAGCTGGCATTGTTCGCATATATGATGTCCATTTTTACAAAGGTATCTCGCCGGGGATTCCTGATTGCAGAAGGTACACACAGCCGTAGTATCTACCCGCTGTAATTCGCTCCCACATATCACACAAGGATAGGCCATACCTTTTATCCCTTTTTGATTGATCACCCTTTTAATTCTACCGTTGCTCTCAATTTCAATGCAGTTCTGATGAATTTTGATAACCAGCAAACCTCAATGCTTTTTTATAACCAGTTCAAAATGAAAACCAGGTCAATCCTTATCAACCAGCAGCTAAAACCAACCCAAAGATATATCCAGCCAGAGTGCTGAAAAGAGCCACCAATGAGACATAGATTGCTGTCTTCTTTTTGCCCATCACACCATTCAACACCAGAATGGATTGGAGCGAGAGTTCCGGATCAGAAAGCAGATACGCCAGCAATGAGCCGCGCGCCATGCCCAGATCGAGGAACATTTTAGCGATGGGAACTTCAACCAGGGTTGGGAAGTACATAAACACCCCGAAGAGAACACCCACCAGGTTAGCCCAGATGGTATTTTGCCCGGCAATGGTGCGCACCCAGGCCTCGGGGATGATTACTTTCACGATGCCGGCAGCAAAGACGCCCACAATGAGGAGTGGGAAAATCTGCTTGACGAATTTCCAGGTTTCCCACACCCATCCGCTGAGTTCGTCCTTAGTAAATGAACGGCTGGCGACAACAGCGATGCTGATGAGCAGGATGATTTCTCCAATCAAACGGCCGTTAATCCCGATCACCAGCGAGCCCACCTCTTCTTTGGGGGCTGCGATCAAGATGGTAACTGCAATAAAGGCAAAGGCGGCGTAGGTCCAGCCGGTAAAGCCATCGAAGATTTTTTCAAAACCTTTCCAGGCGGTGAAACCGATCACCACCAGCATTAGAATGAGAACGGCACCCTGAATGGTCAGGTTCAACGTCGAGAGGAAAGAACCCAATCCATTCGCCCAGTCAAATGGTAAATTTACGCTGGCGTATACATTGGTCAATAGATCAACCTGTAAAGTACCAACGATCAACACCGCGATCAACAAAATGAACAGTACCCATACGGCTGGTTTCACTTTTGCAGTCTGGTTAAACACGCCATCAGCTGCCATCTCGGCTTCACGAGCCCTTTCTTCTTTACGAAAGATCCAGGCCATGATCAAGCCAATAACGATCCCGAATACAATGGAAAGTATCAAACGAGAAATGGCAATATCCATCCCGATGGTTGCGCCGGTATAGGTGATGGCCAGGATGTTAATTGCCGGACCGACGAATAGAAATGTGATTGCCGGGCCAAGGCCTGCGCCGCGTTTCCAGATCCCGGCAAAGAGCGGCAGAATGGTGCAGGAGCATACCGCAAGAATAAAACCACCAAAAGCAGAAGCCGGGTAGCTGATCCACCTCGATGCTTTTGGCCCAAGATAACGCGTAATCGCCTCTTTAGGGATCATCGAACTCATAAAGCCGGCAATCACAAATGCCGGCACCAGGCAAAGGAGAACATGTGCAGCCAGGTAATCCAGCAGACCTGTCCAGCCAGACCAGAGCAACGTACCGATATAATTCAACACAGAGTCCATAGTACCTTCACTCATCACAGTAATAACATACAAGTTTTTGAATATCTTTTAAACAAAGCAATGGGCAGATCAAGCTGCCCATATAGAGATTTATTCCTTTAACCAGCCTGCAATTTCTGCTTCGGCGGGGATGCGGCCAGAGGAAACGACTTTTCCATCAATAACCAGTCCCGGCGTTGAAAGGATCGGATATTTCATGATTTCACTCATATCGGTTACTTTTTCGAATTCCGCTTCGATTCCCAGATCACCAACTACCTTGCGGGCCAACGCTTCCAGACGTTTACAGTTAGCACAGCCCGAACCGAGAATTTTGATGTTTTTCATCGATACACCTCAATATTCAAAAGTTTTTACAGAATCAAAAAAACAGCTTATCCTTTGTTTTGTTTTGCAATGCAATGAGGGCAATTACAACTTACCACACGGCCATCTGAAGATTCAACCGATCGTCCTGTAAAATTCTGGACTGCATCCAGTACGGCATAGATATTCGGATTGGTCACACGATAAAATATGTTCCAGCCATCTCGGCGGTCTTGAATCAGACCGGCTTCGCGCAAGACCGCAAGTTGTTGAGAAATGTAAGATTGGCGGTAACCTAAATGAGCTTCCATATGGCAGACGCAATGTTCACCATCTCTGAGGATATTGAGGATCGCAATCCGTGCCGGGTGGGTAAGAATTTTGAACACCTGCGTTTGTGCTTCAAGGGGATCAAGTTCAATTTTTTGCTTTTCAATCATATTCAATTCCATGAATATTATGATATCCCAGTTTTCTTACCATGTCAAGAATCGCATCTTCAAAATGAGCAATTTACAATAAAAAAATTGTGGAAAGCGAAATCAGAAAAAACCTTACCCTTTTGGATGAATACCCCACCCATTCTCATAAGGCCGCGCTTCAACTGACCTATCAGGGATTTCAGCGATCAATATTTTCCACTTTTTGATTGTACTTACGATTCCTGATCCTTCTTTTCATACACAGCAATCGCTTCGAGCATCATTTGCCGATCAACCAAACCTAATGGATGTCCTTTATCATCTACAACAACCATCCATTTTCGCGAGTCGGCTAACATTCTCTTTAAAGCATCAACGATGGAAGTATCAGGAGGAATCGTTAACAACCCGGGTGACATCAAATCAAAGGCGGTTTCTTTTCCGACCGGGGGTTTGCCAATATTTTTTAACGCGTCCAAAATTCCGCGTCGTTTTGTGGGTTGAACGCGTGTAACGATATCTGAATCGCTCAACAAACCAATACCAACTCCCTCATCATTAACCACGATTAATCGATGAGAATCTGATTTTGAGAATTTTTCAATGATCAAAGACAGATCATTATCTTGATTAACCATTGGAATCTCAGAACTCATGATATCCGAAACGGTTTTGACAGCCCCAGTAGGAATATGCGGAGCGGGAATCTCATAAGTGATCTTGGCTACCTGTCTAAGGATATCAAGCCGCGACAACACGCCAACCAGTTTTCCGTCACGATTCACAACCGGCAAACGCTTTAATCCAGATTGCACCATGCGCGAAGTAGCCACCCCTAAGGTTTCACTTTCTTGAGCTGTGATGACAGGTTGCGTCATAACATCGCGGACAAATAACGAGGATTTTTCTAAATTACTTAATTCCTGGTTAATTTCATTGGCGTCCATTCGAATCGCAACCGAAAGTCTTTGATGAATTCCGGCGCGTTCCAATAAATCTTCATCGGTAAGAATTCCAACAACCCTTCCTGATGAATCAACAACCGGAGTTGCCTTTACCTTGTTTTTTAGCATTCGAGTCCAGGCCTGAAGGATGCTCATGTCTGGGCTCAAAGTCACAACATCGTGTGTCATCACCTCAGATACCAGTTTATCGGCAGGAAGAGGATTGAGGTAACGATGTGTATATTTCACAATTTCCACATCCTCAACGGTGATCAAACCTTCTCGAACCATCGGATAGATGATATCCAACACAGCCTCGATCTTTTCGGGCGTATCAATGGTTTCGATCACCAGGGGTAAATCAGACGTCAAGACTTCAATCCGGATTGTATGAACCAGTGAATGAGCCCCATAACCCACAATTCCCCGAAAAACCGTTGCTCCCGCAATCCCATTTTCACGCAGGGCCTCAACCAATGCGACATCCAAAGAAGTGCCACGCCATCGGTCTTTCTCGCTGATATAGATTCGCAGTCTTTTTGCTTTCTTTTGTAAAGACAGATCCGGCATGATGACCTCCTTGTTTGATTTATCTAAATTATATTGATTTTCCAAGATAGACTCCCAACCCAACCGCTAGAACTCCTAACAAGGTGCTGCCAAATAAGTTAATTGCTCCCTCCAACCATTGGCCATTAATGATGAGATTAAAACTCTCATAGGCATAGGTTGAGAAAGTAGTGTAAGCCCCCAAGAATCCGACTGCGATAAACAGCCGCCACCTAGGATCAATGATCAAACGTTCGGTAGCCAGTGTAAGGAAGAACCCAATTAAGAGACTTCCGGTAAAGTTAATGATGAAAGTGCCATACGGAAAACTCGTGCCAATTTTTTTAGCTGCCCAATCTCCGATCCAATAACGTGCATTTGCACCCAGTATTGCACCCGCAGAAATGATAAGAAACTTTTCCATATTCTCTCAAATAATTTCAAATTTTATGACGACCAACAAAAAAACCTCTGCCCCAAAGAAACTGGCAGAGGCCATCAGCACATGGCGGTTGATTGAGTGAGCCTCATCACTCGACCCCCATTGTAATGGGAATAATCAACTGCGTCAAGGAATGATACAAAGATATGCGGTATAATGAACAGACAATGAAACAAAATTAGGCGATGAGGCTCGCCAAAATTGTCAACAGACTGATAGCCTCTACTGGAGCAAAATTCAGTAGAGGCTTTTCTGATTAATCGAACCTGCAACCGCAGATGTTAATAAAACTGGAGCAGTAAATAAGATGACCTTTCCAGGTTTACTTTACCCAACAGACATCGAATCCACGTTTTTTGAACGCGACGAGGTTCCTGATTTCTTCGTCGATTTAAATCTCGACCAGGTTGTTGATGCAATCACTGGTCAAAAACAGGAATACAATCTCACCCCGTTATTCTATGCACCACTGCGCGAAATTGAGGCGATCCAATATCGTCAAGAAATTTTCAAAGATCTGCAAAACGAAAAAACGCTTAAAGCCATTAAGGCGTTCGCAGAAAAAATGGTGCTTGTCCGTCGTTACCTCAATATGATCAGTAAGTTGTATTATAAATATCACCAGGAAGGATGGTTTTTAGAGGCTGCGGTTATCTATTGTGAGGCAGTTCAGACTCTCACCCAAGATTTACAGGGGGCCTCGATAAAATCAAAAGGACTTGTAAACTTCCTGGCATATATCACTGAATATACTGGTTCTCCGGATTTTATCAAACTCCAGGCGGATTCGCTTGAGCGTAAAGCAGATCTGGCTGCCATTCAATACAGCATCATCATTAAAGATAATTGGGTCAGGGTCCGAAAGTATGAGTCAGAAATCGATTACAGCAAAGAAGTTGAACGAACTTTTGAAAAATTTAAACAGGGCGAAGTCAAAAATTACCGGATTGATCTTGTCGTATCCTCAGGAATGAACCATGTCGAAGCGCAAATCCTGGAGTGCGTAGCAAAACTTTTCCCTGCTGCCTTTAGGGAATTGGATGCCTATTATTCACAGCATCTTGGTTTTATGGACCAAGTCATTCTAACCTTTGACCGCCAGATCCAATTCTATGTGTCTTATTTAGATTTTATCGGGACTCTAAAAGAGAAGGGGTATGAATTTTGTTTTCCGGCAATGACACAGAACAAATCCATTCATGCCCGAGAGACCTTTGACATTGCGTTGGCCAACAAACGGTTTTATGAATCCGCGCCGGTTGTCTGCAACGATTTTTACGTCGAAGGAGATGAAAGAATCCTTGTAGTATCTGGCCCTAACCAAGGTGGAAAGACGACCTTTGCGAGAATGTTCGGGCAACTTCACTTCCTGGCCAGCCTGGGATGCCCAATCCCCGGGAAAGAAGCAACGCTATTTCTCTACGATCGAATCTTCACCCATTTTGAAAAAGAAGAAGATATTCGTAATCTACGCGGAAAGTTGCAAGATGACCTGGTTCGAATTCACAACATACTTGACACAGCCACTTCCAACAGCATCATTATCATGAATGAAATTTTTTCGTCGACCACGTTAAAAGATGCTGTGTTTCTCAGTAAAGAGATTATCCAAAGAATCATAGATCTGGATGCCTTATGTGTCTGTGTTACCTTTATTGATGAGTTATCCACACTTGGCACCCAAACCGTAAGCATGGTGAGTACTGTTGTTCCAGAAAATCCAACGCAAAGAACTTTTAAAATTATTCGAATGCTCGCAGATGGACTTTCTTATGCTTTATGCATCGCTGAAAAACACCGACTAACCTACCACTCGATCAAGGAGCGAATTTTACAATGAAAGCCTACTTGATGTTTCGAGATCGAGATTTTGACCCAAAGGCTCCATTACCCGCCAACACAGCCGACCTGATTCATGATCTTGAACTTAACACATTATTCAATGCGATGGCACTTGGGGATAAATTTCTATTAGACGTTACAAAATCGGCTGTGCTTTTAAGCTGCGAAGATATCGACACCATTCGTTATCGACAGGAAGTATTGAAAGATTGTATTGCTCACCCAGCAGTAATTCGAGAAATCTATCAAATTCCAATCGAGGCAATTGAACGCAAACATCGCGGCTGGCTGGGCATTTTTACCCATTCGCCGAGTGGCGTTCTTCATAGTGCAGTAGAAATGATGTCAATGTTTATCATCCTTTTACGAAAGCTAAAAAAAATTGCGGATGAAAATGTCGCTTCATTTCAATCTGAAGGCTTTACGCGTTTCTTCACAATGATACAAAGAGAACTTGATGATGAGTATTTCAATACAGTCGAGTATCATCTTAAACAATTGAAATTCCGGGATGGGGTTTTAATCAGCGCAGAACTGGGTAAAGGGAATGAAGGGTCAAACTATGCTCTGCGCCTTCCAAATGAAAAAAATAAAAATTGGCTTAAAGATGTATTCAGCAAGAAATCACTGGTGTACTCGTTCGCAATTAGTGAGAGAGATGATGCTGGCGCCAGGGCATTGAGCGATCTGAAAGATATTGGGATCAAATCAGCTGCCATTGCATTAGCAGAAGCCACTGAACATATTGAAAACTTCCTGAATATGCTCCGCAACGAACTTGCTTTTTATGTGGGATGCATCAATCTCAAAGAGCAGCTAGAACAAATCGGGAATCCTGTTACTTTTCCGGTTCCTTACGAAGTAAACGAACGACGGCATACTTTTCAAGGCTTATATGATGTGAGTCTGGCACTTACCATGAAACAGTCCATCGTTGGGAATGATATCAACGCAGATGCGAAGAATCTTGCCATCATCACGGGTGCGAATCAGGGAGGAAAATCGACATTCTTAAGAAGTATTGGCCTTGCTCAGCTTATGATGCAGGCCGGGATGTTTGTTCCGGCAAGAGAATTTTCAGCCAATATGTGTCGCGGAATATTCACCCATTACAGACGCAAAGAAGATGCATCCATGAAGAGCGGAAATTTAGATGAAGAATTAGGTAGAATGAGCGGAATTGTCGACCAAATCAAACCAGATTCGTTAATGTTGTTCAATGAATCCTTTGCTGCGACAAATGAACGTGAAGGGTCTGAAATTGCCCGACAGATCACAAGTGCTCTGCTTGATCGGAATATAAAAGTGTTTTTTGTGACACATATGTATGAGTTTGCACGAATCTTTTATGAAAAACAGATGCAGGATATTATTTTCTTACGAGCAGAAAGAAAAACGGGAGGAAGGCGTACATTCAAACTGGCAGTAGGCGAACCCTTGCCAACCAGTTATGGTGAGGATGTGTTTAGAAGTATTTTTCGAAACAATAAAGAAAGCACACAAGTGAACGATATGCAGAATCAGAAAACGTAAAAACACAAGTTTCTGAGTATTTTGGGCACAATAGCATCCTTGTAATACATTACACCTTGATCTATTGTTCAAAAATTCTCAGTAATAAAAGAATTGCTTTTGAGTCCACCCGTATTCCTTTGAGAATATTATTCTAAACGGGGTTATCTGTTGATTCGTTGTAAGAAGATCAACTTAAGTTTGTAAAAACTCATTTTAACTGGATTCATCTTGATGATTACAGGCTGATATTTGCTTTAGCCTGTGTGATGATCCCAGGTTTCCCTCACCGTTCTAGTATGCAATTCACCAAGTAATTCAACAGCCAATTGAGAAATCAATTTTGACTTGTGTCTTGCCGCTCTTTTTAAAATCTCTTCTTGTTCGGGATCTTCGATTTTTAATACTGCCAGTAAGATTGCTCTCAAAAAAAAATAATTGCTTTCATCGCTTTCTAGAATTTTTCGAAATTCTGGTAATGCACGTTTACATTGGCGATTCCCCAACACTTGAGCAGCCATGATTCTTCGTTCAGTGACCGGATGATGGAGAGCAGCGATTAACTTGTCATCAAAATCGAAGTGAGCAAAATCAGCCAATGAATATCCACAATTGGGACACACCTTTTGGTTTTCTTCCACAATCGTCCAACAATTCGGACAATAATAAGTGAGCATGGCTATCTTTCTTCACTTAATTGATTATATGGCAGGTATCATTCATCCCCACAAGTGTGAATTGACTATCATTTACCTCAATGATGTTGATCGCACAGGGTTCTTGACGCAAGCGCCAGAAATGATCAATTCCCAGTCCCAGGGTTCCCAACAGGATCAATCGATTCACCACAGTATGACTAACCAGCAACAGCGTCAGATTTGATTCAGTTGTTAAAACGGAATGGATAAAATCCATCGCTCTGGTTTGTACTTGTTTCAGGTTCTCTCCACCTGGAATGATTGCCTGGTCAGGATGTTGATACCAGGTGTCAAGCTGTTCATGCCAGCGCAATCGGACCTCTTCAGGACTGAGTCCGTGCCATTCGCCGTAATCAATGTCAATTAATTCTTGCGAAGTGTGAACCTGATTTTGTGTTGCCTCTGCGATTATGCTGGCAGTTTGGAATGCTCGTTTAAGCGGGCTGGAATAGACCGCATCAGGCTTCCAGAATTGATTTATTTTAGCTGCGGTTTTTTGAGCCTGAACCAGACCGGTTGAATTGAGTTCCAGGTCAATTCTTCCGCGGAAACGCTCGATCCGGTTCCATTCCGTCTGGCTATGACGAACAAGAAGGATAGTTATCAATGAACACCCCAAATAATCTGGGGGTGAGTGGAGTCACTCACCCCCATCGAATATTGTCTATCTCACAAATGCCTTGCGGCCGGCGTAAATGGCCGCATCGCCCAATTCTTCCTCAATGCGCATCAACTGGTTGTATTTTTCCAATCGTTCACCGCGGCAGGGCGCACCAGTTTTAAGGTGCCCGGTGCTCATAGCGACTGTAAAATCTGCAATAAAGCTATCTACAGTTTCGCCGGAGCGATGTGAAACCATAGCCCCCCAGCCGGCTTTTTTGGCCATTTCAATTGTTGCGATGGTCTCGCTGAGTGTACCAATTTGATTGAGCTTGATCAAAACTGCATTGGCCACGTTCTCCTGAATTCCCCGAGCAACGCGTTCAACATTGGTAACAAATAAATCATCACCAACCAATTCGATCTTATCTCCAATGGTCTGGTTGAGCAATTTCCAGCCATCCCAATCGTCTTCAGCAAGACCGTCTTCCAGAACGACAATGGGGTACTTCTTGATCCATTCGGCATACATCGCAACCATTTCAGCAGAAGTCACTTTCTTTCCTTCTGTGCGCAAGTTGTAGAATCCGTCTTCGTAAAAACCACTCGAAGCTGGATCAAGCGCGATGCAGATTTGTTCTCCTGGTTTGTAACCAGCTTTTTCGATTGCCTTCAGGATAACCTCTACTGCTTCAGCATTTGTCTTCAGGGCAGGTGCAAAACCTCCTTCATCACCCACACCGGTCGAATACCCCTCACCCTTGAGAACGCCCTTCAACGCATGATAGACCTCACTCCCCCAGCGCAGTGCTTCACGGAAGTTGGGTGCGCCTACCGGGGCGATCATAAATTCCTGCAGGTCTGTTCCCTGCCAGTTGGCATGCACACCGCCATTCAAAATGTTGAACATGGGTACAGGCAACAATTTAGCCGTAACGCCTCCCAGGTAACGATAGAGAGGAAGACCAACTTCATCTGCAGCCGCACGAGCAACCGCCAGACTGACACCCAGGATTGCGTTAGCGCCTAATTTACTTTTGTTTGGAGTGCCATCCAGATCAAGCATGGCTTTGTCCACAGCCGACTGATCCAAAGCGTCCATCCCAAAGACGGCTTCTGCAATTTCTTCATTGATGTGTGAGACTGCCTTAAGAACACCCTTTCCATTGAAACGCGACTTATCTTCGTCTCGGAGCTCGAGCGCTTCGTGAACGCCGGTTGATGCTCCAGATGGAACGGCAGCCCGGCCAAACGCGCCACTTTCCAGATATACATCCACTTCTACAGTTGGATTCCCTCTTGAATCCAGAATCTCTCGAGCATGGATTAATTCAATACCAGACATATTGGTTACTCCTTTAACAAAATGATGGCGAAGGTTTTTAAAAACTTCTGCCTTGAAAATCTGCAAGACAGAAGCGATAAGCCGTGGCCGGCAGTTCCATAATTTTCAAGCACTTGTTCCAATATTTTATTTTATTCTTTCTCACCCTCGTGTCAAGCACCAATCAAATTCGTGATTGTTATGCGCAAGTTTTTTTTTTGAGATCAGAGTAGTGATGGTGAATTTTCCAGATCTATTCCAAGATCATTTGATTGTCGTATCGATCTTGTGCTGACGCTACCAGCTGACTAATTTTCAGAGCAACCTGTGCAAAATTTGTAATAGCATCATCGATCATCTTTATCGCCTGAGGATTGATTTCTCCATAGCCTTTTAATCGTTTTGGCCGACTTTCTTCAAGGCTTTCCCAACAAATGCTCATCTCTGCCATAATCATGCCTTCTACGTTTTCTTCTGTCGATTGTAAATCTAGTTCAGTAGCAAATTTTTCCAAATCTTGCAGGGTTTTCGAAATCATCTCTTGAATCTTACGCCTTTGTTGAGCATTTATCGATGAGCTCCTGGTAACAAAAACGCCCTTCTCATCTCCATCATCCAATAATCGGTTTGTTTTTCTAAGTGCTGCCTCAAAAATTTTTAAAGAAGATGTTAATGCTCTTTCTTGTGGGAGTGTTAAGAGCCTCTGTTCCATGTCGATCACGCTCCATAGTCGATTTTCGAATTTTCCTTTTGCGGTTGCCAAAAATTATCGTAAATTGTTGGCATTAAACTTTATTTATACTGGCTTAGCTCTTGGAAGAAATCGTAGAGCAACGAAAGCCAGAAAAGCCATCATCGCTCCAAAAGCAAACGGAGCTGCAGGTGACACATTCCACAAATAACCAGCAATTAAACTGGCTGGCAGTGCCATGATACCAACTGATGCATTGAATAATCCATATGCTGCACCACGGTTTTCTTCTGGCACAAGTTCCGCCACCAGTGCTTTCGCTGAGCCTTCAGTAAAGGCATAATAAAGACCATAGAATGAATACAATACCCAAATGATCCAAGAGTGCTTCGCCAAAGCAAATCCAAGATAGGCCAGGGAATAGATCCCCCACCCAATTATGATCGTTTTTCGCCTGCCAATTCGATCTGAAAGTTTACCCACCGGAATGGCCGCCAACGCAGAAACCAGATTAAACAAAGCGATCACGAGGGGTATTGTGGTGCTGGCAACACCAACATCCTCGGCGCGTAATATCAAGAAAGCATCAGAAGAGTTGCCCAATGTGAATAAAAGCATGATGGCAAGAAAACCTGCAAAGGTTCCCCGTAAGGCTTTTAAAGAAACCAACTGCTTATTGATCGGTTGTTTTCTCTCTTTGACCCATAAACCAATAATAATCAAAGGGATAAAAGCAACTGCACCTGCGACCATGAATATCTCTCGGTATTTATTTGAATGGTCAATCCACAAACGAAGCAAACCATATGTAATGAGTGGACCAACCACTGAACCCAGCGTATCCAAAGTACGTTGAATTCCAAAGGCGAAACCCAGCTTTCGCTTGCCGGCTGACCCCGCGACCAATGCATCACGCGGAGCATCCTTCAATCCCTTTCCAGCGCCATCAGTTAACCGAAGACCAAATACTGCGGCACCGCTATTGACCAGGCCCAAACCAAACCGTGCAACAGCCGATATTGCGTAACCAAGGAAAACGATGCCTTTTCTGATGCCCAATAGATCAGAGATATAACCAGCACCAATTTTCATGATGCTGACAATCGTTGTCAGAGATCCCTCAATTAAACCAATGAATTCCTTGTTTAACCCTAAAACAGAGGAATAAAAAGTGGGTAAGATAGGCTGGATCATATCCTGAGCTAAACCACCAAAGAACGCCACCCAGCCTAACGAGACTACATTTCTTCCAAGATCCTTTTCCTCAGGAACAGTCTGAGAAGACCCAGGTTGATTTTTATTAGCTACCTTATCTATGAATGCTTCTGACATTTTTTGGTTACCTCTATTATCAAAAAAAAACTTCTACTAATGGATTATCCATAAGTAGAAGCTGTCAGCTATTTCTAGCAGTTTGATTATTTCTTCGCGAGCTTCATCGCTGTTTACAATTCTAATGGATTTCATCTCATCGTCAAGGAAGGAATCCTGGTTTTCTAATGCACACATTAAAAATCGCACAAGGACATCAAGCAGAAGCTTGTTTTTTTATTCAGTCAATTGAAGTTATGGATCTCGGCGCTACGATTTGTAATGCCATCATATCAAACACGATCCAACGATAAAACCTGTAACTGTAGATCTCTACTAAAACACACGTCCATCTTTTAAAGCCTGAGGGATAACTATCCGGATTTCAGTATTCCTTGATTAATGGGGGGCATTATATTGACAAACTTTGCCTTTTACATCTTAGTAAATTCACCGCTATCTCTTATAATTGGATCTATAAAATCATATTTTTTGTGAGATTTTCGCCTATTATGGAGGAATGTTGAGCCATTATTTAAAAGAATACAAATGGTCGAATGTTTTTACCATGGTACGGAATCTTCAATCAAAGCCCCGTATTTGCACAAAAACATTTAACCGACATTTAGTGGTGATTACAGGTGCCACATCTGGGATTGGCTTTGCCACCGCGAAAAAATATGCCTCACACGGTGCTGACCTTTTATTCATTAACCGCAATGAGCAAAAATCAGAATTGCTCTGCGAAACCTTGAAGGGCGAATACAACACAAATTGCAGTTATTTCCTGGCCGACTTTATGAAATTGTCTGATATCCATGCAGTTGCAGAGAAATTATCCAGACTGGATCGCAATATTGATGTCCTGATCCATAATGCCGGTATTTATAACACCAGACGGATTCTCACCGAGGACCAATTGGAAGCCGTATTTCAGACCAATTACCTGAGCACCTTTATTCTGAATTATTCTCTGATTGAAAAATTTCGCAATCAGGCAAGTGGACGAATTCTATTTGTCAATTCTGAAGCGTACCGGTTTGCCGCGTTCGGGTTAGATATGGATGATCTTTCGTGGAAAAGAAATCGTTACTCAGGCATTAAAAGCTACGGTGCAGCCAAGCTTGCACAATTACTCTCAATGTTGAAATTGAACGAATGTTTTCAAGAAACGGGGGTCACGATCAATGCCATGCATCCTGGCAATGTGCAAACCAACAGTGGTCAAAACAATGGGATAGTTTATCGCTATTTCAAAAGAATCCTTTTAGATCGTAATTCGCAGCCAGTGGATTTTGCTGCTGAAGCATTGTATTACCTGGGTGTTTCTGACGAAGTGGCAAACAGTTCCGGCAAGTTCTACAACCTGACAACCGAAGAGGAACCTGCGCCCCCAGCGCTGGATAAGGCAGCGGCAGAAAAATTATGGAATATCAGTTTGGAATTAGGTGGATTCCATGAGAAAAAATGATACCAAAATCGTTATTGTAGGAGCCGGGATGGCTGGCCTGACAGCAGCGGCATACCTGTTAAAGGCCGGATTCGATGTGTTGTTATTGGAGAAGAATGACAGAACAGGTGGATTGCTGAGTACGTTAAAGTATGATCATTTCTGTTTTGATACCGGTCCAAGGGCTTTAGTGAATTCAGGTATCGTCAAACCCATTTTGAAGGAACTTGGAATCGAGTTAAATTATTGCGTAAATAAAATTTCGATTGGCATCGAAGACCAGTTCTTTCAGGTAAATTCG
>DAOUGR010000026.1:0-59394 GCA_034429135.1 Anaerolineaceae bacterium
GAGCAACCCTCTGTTTCCTTTTTTATTTCACTAAAAGCCATTTTTTACGCTTGGCTAGGTCGTGTAACGTTTAATCCGGTAAGTTATGCTTTTTAAAAACGAGTATTTTCAGTAAAGTCATAAATAAATAACCAAAACTTATTAGGGACAATAAAACTAAAAATTGGACTCCCGATAAAACTTAATCGCTGAAAATATAATGAATTTTTCTTTTTAGGTGCAATCCTTAAATTTTTGAGATACAGTTTCTAGGTAATTAATGTTTAGAAAAATTTTAAAGTTACCTATAGTAGAAGAAACAAGAAATGTTCTTTTTAAATACTTTGCTCTCAAATTTTAATCAAATATTGATGTGATTAAAAATGTTAATCAGTATTGCTTAAGAACAAAAATGACTCCGTTTATCGAATCTATCTAACATACTTCTCCCCCCTTTCGTAATCCATACGAGGGATAATCATCACTCATCTGGTCACGGTTATCCGGTATAATACGCGCATGAATCACAACACTTGCTTTTTTCTGGAGCCGTATTGCCGCCATTAATCAAGTTCGAGAATGTCATCTACCGCCATCCCGGAAGCCCTGAAACCGAACCCCCGGCCTTGAATCATATTTCCTTCAGCATAGAACCCGGGGAATGGGTCGCGATCGTCGGGGCAAACGGGTCAGGAAAAACAACATTAGCTCGTCACTGTAATGCACTTCTGCTCCCAACCCGGGGGCAGGTTTTCATTAACGGTCAGGCTACTACCGATGCGGCGAATCTGGTCGAAATTCGAAGGCGCGTGGGCATGGTTTTTCAAAATCCCGAAGATCAGATCGTTGCCTCTGTTATCGAAGAAGACACGGCTTTCGGACCTGAGAATTTGTGTATTGAACCTGCCGAAATCAGAGCGCGCGTTGCCGATGCACTGACTACGGTGAAAATGGCTAACCAGAAATACCGCCCACCCCATCTGCTCTCGGCTGGTCAAAAACAGCGCGTCGCGCTGGCGGGTGTTCTGGCGATGCGGCCTGAATGTGTGATTTTTGATGAATCCACTGCCATGCTTGACCCACGTGGCAGACAGGACGTGTTAAACGAAATGCACGATCTTCACGAGCAAGGGATCACGGTTCTCTTCATCACACACTTTATGGAAGAAGCCGCGCGTGCTGATCGAGTATTGGTCATGAATCAGGGCAATATTGCTTTCGACGGTTCTCCAAAATCTTTGTTTGAAAATCTGCAATTGCTCAAAGACTGCGGCCTGGAACAACCCATGACGCACCTGTTGCTGCACGAAATTCGCATGCTGCACCCACTGTTCGCTGATTTACCAAATGATTTCGAAAAAGCCATGCGTTTGCTGCCGCAGTACCCTGGCCCTAAAAAGCAAATGGAAGCCTTTAAAGTGCCTTCTGATTCAGAGCCATTGATAACCATCGAAAATCTGAATCACACATACCTTCCTGGAACGCCGCTCGAACATCAAGCCCTGTTCGATATTTCCCTGCAAGTCAATTCAGGTGCGGCACATGGTTTTGCGGGGGCAACCGGTTCCGGCAAATCCACACTGCTACAACATCTCAATGGCCTCTACCGCCCTCAAACCGGCGTTATGCGTATTGGGCCCTATGACTTTTCCGATCCAAATCTGGATATTAAAGCTGTACGCAGGTTTGCTGGCCTTGTGTTTCAGAATCCTGAAATCTATTTCTTTGAGCAATTCGTTGGGGATGAGATTGCCTTTGGACCGCGCATGCTTTACGGCAAGGAAGGTTTACGCGAACGTGTTCAGCAGGCAATGGAAACAGTTGGCCTGAACTTCGAAAAATTTAAAGATCGGGTAACGTACACACTCAGCGGAGGCGAAAAACGCAAGGTCGCGCTTGCAGCTACACTAGCGCTGCAGCCAAGATTGCTAATCCTGGATGAACCCACCGCAGGGCTCGACCCTGCTTCACGGCGTAATTTGCATGGAATCCTCAAGGACTCACAGCGTCAGGGAATCGATCTCATCCTGAGTTCACACAGCATGGGCGACATCACTGAACTCACCAGGAATATGACCATCATGGCCAATGGCCGCGCCCTGCGCACAGGCAACACTGCAGATCTATTCAATGACGCAGCGTTGATCGAAACCGCTGCCCTCGGCCAACCCACTGTTGTACGGCTGGCAGGAAAACTGCGCGAACTGGGCTGGCCAGTACCCGTTCGTACGGTTACCGTTGAGCAGTTATTTACTGCATTAAGAAAAATCCGCGGAGGAATCAATCATGAGTGAATTTGATTTCCTCTCACGTGTTCCTCTCGGCCAGTACGTCCCCACGGGCTCATTCCTTCATAAGCTCGACCCCCGCACGAAGGTGCTTTTCGTCTTTCTGTTGGTGATTGCGTTTACCTTCAGTAAATCACTGCTCGGGTTATGCATAGGTCTGGGATTCCTCATTGTGCTGACGATTGTCGCAAAGGTTGATCTGAAATTCGCGTTGAAGAGTCTGGTTGCTCCTCTGCCATTTTTGATCTTCTTTTCTATTCTGCAGATATTCTTTTATTCCTCAAGGCAAGATCCAAACATCCTTTTCTCTATCTGGAAATTGCATTTCACCGTCAGTGGTGTTCTGGCCGGTGCCATGCTATTAATGCGCTTTATCACACTGATCTTGCTTCTAAGCCTTGCCTCGTTCTGCACCTCAACATCAGAATTGAGTCAGGGGATTCAGCGGTTGTTGAATCCGCTCAACTATATAAAAATTCGCACCATGGATTTTGTGATGGTGATTCAAATCACCTTGCGTTTCGTTCCTCTCATGGCACAGACGGCCGAAAGGATCGCAAAGGCACAGGCATCTCGGGGAGCTGAATGGGAGACCAAACGCAAAGGATTATTGAACAAGATCAAACAAATTCTTCCTTTGATTGTGCCGCTATTCGTCATCAGTCTACGCCGGGCCGAAAATCTGGCTCTGGCCATGGATGCGCGTGCCTACGGCTATATGAACCGTCGCACAAGTATGACGGATATGAAATTTACGATGAAAGACGCGGCTTTTCTGTTGTTAAATATTATTGTCTCACTCGCGATCTTCTGCGTGTGAGACAATAATCTTTGGTTCGGATGAATTCTGACCTAGAGATTCGCGCCTTTTTTCTTGCCAAAGGTAAATTGCAAATACGCTGCAGTGACAATGAGCACCACCACCGCCGCCACACCAGCTTCAGGTGCTCCAGATGCAATGGCAACTCCACCCAGGGCTTTCCATACCTGGTCGCCAAAGATTTCAAGCACGCGACTGTCTTTTCCAAAGATCAATCCCAATGCAGCCAACACAAAAACCGTGTTTGTATAGCTACCAAAGAAACCGGCCGCAAGCAGACCAATCACTTTCCAGCGCTTCAAAGCGCTCCAGACAAGCCATGCAACCGGGCCAATCAGCATTCGCGGAATGACTGACAGTAAAGGATTGACAAACAATGGATCGAGTGGACTCTTTGGCGCAGTGGCAGCCTGATACATCGAAGTCAAGCCAAAGATCAAGCCAATGCCCGCTCCAACGATCGGGCCTTCAAGCACTGCACCAATGATGACCGGGATGGTGAGAATGGTGATTGAAATCCCGGCAAAGGGGATATACCCCCCCATCGGAAGTAAGCCTAATACAATTGTGATGGCTGAAAGAACTGCGGTGACAACAATCTTCCTCGTCCGATTCTGTGGCATTTCAAACTCCTCAAATAGTTATGTCAGATTGATTACCTGGCGCCCAGATATTATAACACACCAAGGCCAGAACTTTTTTCAATAATTTGCGGTTTTCCATAATACTCAATTACACCTGCTCCTGAAATGGAGGCTTCCAATACCGTTTTCGCCCACACGGTTGCGGTGCCAACACCCGACAGCCTTACGGTGATCTTATCGGCTTCAAGGCGCGATGCCTTCACTGTGCCTGCTCCACTTAAGGCGATCTCGAGATTGGCCGCTGTTCCTGCCAGGTCCATTGAACCCACACCAGAAAGATCGAGTTTTAATGTGCCAACGTTAAGCGTTCCAATCGTCATGACTCCAGGTCCAGAAAGGGCTAATTCCAACTGGTCCGATGCAATCCGAGCCGCATCGATATTTCCGACTCCAGAGATGGCAAGAGATTTTATTTCGCGCATCATCAGATGGAAAACAATTTTATCTCCGCCAAGGAAGCGAACTCCGGTCCAGTCTTTCCAATCTGATTCATAGTGAATGGTCAATAATCCATCCTTAACATCCGTATGAATGCGCGAGAGAACTTCCTGATTGGCCTCGATAACCAATTCCTCATGATCGCCCTGTTCCAACTCGATCTTTCCCACCCCCTTGAATAGTAAACGTGAAAATCCACTGACATCTCTGCGTTCCTGGCTTACATACTAATCGCTCATTTTCATCTCCATATCTTGATTTTATACATCAATATATACGAGAAATTGTGGAAGTTGTCGTACGTTGTCAAGCATATTGTATTGCGATTTGCCTTATAATCAAATCGCTATCACAACTTTCAAGGAGACCTTATGTCGACAAAAAAACCACCTCGTTGGGATCTATCAAATGTTTACCCCTCGTTATCATCTCCAGAATATGCCAGTGATTTTTCAAAATTCAATCAACTCATTGACGAAGAAGAAGCCTTATTACGAGAAAAAGCTGCTAAATTAGACGCCAAAAGTGAAATCAGCGAACTGGCTAAGATGGCAAGGGAACTGATCGAGAAATATAACCAGCTTCTTTTGGTTTCTGGAACCCTGCGTGCTTATCTCGAATCTTTCATTTCTACAGACTCTTATAACAAAGAAGCGCTTAAGAAACTCTCAGAATACGACCAGGTAAGGGTAAAAAGAGATAGGGTCGATGTGCTTTTACTCAAATGGATCGGCAAAGTTGCCGACCGACTGCCCGAGATGGTAAAAGCTGATCCAGTGCTTGCAGCACACCAATACTTCCTCGAAGAAACGGTGAAACAGAGCAAATACTTAATGTCTGAAGCAGAAGAAGAGCTTGCTTCAGAACTGAGCTTGAGCGGGTCAAACGCGTGGGAAAAATTGCAGGGAAAGATCACTTCGCAGCTAAGTGTTGAATTCGAGTTGGAGGGCGAGGTACAAAAGTTGCCTGCACCCGCCCTGATTAACCTGCGCAGTCACCCTGATGCTGACGTTCGCCGCCGCGCATATGAAGCGGAAAACAAAATGTGGGAATCTGTCAAAGAACCCCTGGCAGCCTGCATGAACGGGATAAAGGGAGAAGTAAACACCCTCAACCGCCACCGCGGCCGCAAGGATGCCCTGCACAGCGCGATCGATTACGCGCATATCGACCGCGAGACATTGGAAGCCATGCTCAGCACCATGCAAGATTCCTTCCCCATGTTCCGCCGTTATTTTAAAGCCAAAGCCAGGCTTCTGGGCAAAGATAAGCTGGCCTGGTGGGATTTGTTTGCCCCTGTGGGTGAAATGAAATCCACCTTTTCTTTTGACGAAGCCAAAGAGTTTATTCTCAAAAATTTTTCCAATTTCTCTCCAGAATTAGAGTCTTTTGCCCGATATGCCTTTGATCATAATTGGATCGATGCCGAACAACGCGAAGGAAAACGTGGCGGCGCTTTTTGCATGGAAGTGCCTGGAGTTGGAGAAAGTCGCATTCTGAGCAACTTCGATGGCTCGCTTGATCAGGTTTCCACGCTGGCGCACGAGCTCGGGCATGGATTCCACAACTACTGCGCCATCAAAGCAGGCAAGACTGAAATCCAGAAGTTCACTCCAATGACCCTGGCTGAGACCGCTTCAATCATGAACGAGACCATTGTTTCATCGGCAGCACTAAAGGAAACAAAAAACAAACAGGAAGAGCTTGCCATCCTAGAAACACAGCTCAACAACGATTCTCAGGTCATTGTGGATATTTTCTCTCGCTTCTTGTTTGAAAAAGAAGTATTTGAGAGACGAGAAAAAACCGAACTCGACGCCGATGAATTATGCGAGATCATGCTCGATGCCCAAAAAGCAACTTATGGAGATGGCCTTGATGAACGCTATCTGCAAAAATGGATGTGGACCTGGAAACCTCACTATTATTCCGCAGGGCTTTCATTTTATAACTTCCCTTACGCGTTTGGCCTTCTCTTTGGTATCGGTCTGTATGCCATTTACCAGGAACGCGGTTCTGCCTTCGTAAAAGATTACATGGATCTGCTTGCCAGTACGGGCGAAGCCAGTGCAGCTGATGTGGCATCTCGCTTTGGTATTGACATCCGCAGCAAGACTTTCTGGCAAAACAGCATCAAGATCATTGAAAAACGCGTTGAGCGCTATTGCGAGCTGGTTGGTTAATTTTTTAGGCGGGGAGAATCTACTCCCCGCCGATGACCTTGCCTTTTTCTCAAAGATTGTATTATAATCGCTTGCGTGATGCGGGCATAGCATAGTGGTAGTGCGGTAGCCTTCCAAGCTACTTAGACGGGTTCGATTCCCGTTGCCCGCTCTAAAAAGACCCTGCCGGGTCTATTTTTTTTCATAACTCACTTCTATATTGTAGACGGCATAGATTCCCTTTTTGGATTTGATCCAGAACAATCCTGCCATATTTCTGACCAGATCGGACCTCGCAGTTCATGATTACTCTTGAGATCGAAGCTTTGATTGGACTCGCCACCGGATTGATTGTTGGCATTACAGGTGCCAGCGGTGTTTTATTGGTTGTACCCGCGTTAACTATTTTTCTTGGGTATCCCATGCACACCGCAGTAGGAACAAGCCTTTTTGTGGATATCATCACCCCACTGTTTGTGGCCATTACTTATTATCGCCATGGCAATGTCAATCTAAAAACTGCGTTTTGGCTGGCGCTCGGCGCAATCCTCGGCGCGCAGGGTGGTGCATTAATTGCCAATCTCGCTGTGCCAAATGAATTGATGGGCAAAGGTTTTGTTGTCTTTTTATTTCTGATGGCCATATCAATGTGGTTGAAAAATAAACGCCCGGCACGCGATAACTCGAATGTGAAACTGGCAGCCATGAATGCAAAGAATCGATTGATCACATTTGGAATCGGGTTGGCCCTGGGCATCATCAGTGGACTATTCGGCGCAGGCGGAGGATTGATGTTTTTGCTTGTTCTGCTTGTCGTTTTGAAATACCCTCTTCGCATGGCCGTGGGAACATCCTCTCTGATCATGGCAATGACCGCTGCTTCGGGCACTTTGGGGTACGGACTTCAAGGTAATGTGGATTATGCTACCGGAATCATCATCTCCATTGCAGCCGTGTTGAGCGGTATGTTATCTGCCCGCCTCGCGAACAGGGTGCCAGATGTGATCTTGAATCGCATTGCGGGTAGCGTTTTCGCCGTTCTCGGAATCGTTATGATGATATTGAAATAAAAAACCCTTCAGTAAAATCGCAGGGGGGAAAGCCGGCCAATTGAAAGTAGACAGCTAAAGCCTGAAGATTTTTATTTCAAAACAATCAAATGTGTGCTCAGGATCTTGGGAAAGAATTGACTTACCCATTCATTTTGTGGCTCAATAAAAACATCTCCGGCTGCGCTTATAATGATCTAAGCATATACCGTCATGTCCCCCATCAGTGACAAAACTTTCAACAGCTACCCATTGACAATTGACCTTTATGGGCTTTTGAATTCCTCGATTCAAAGGCTGAAACCAATCTCAATTGCAGGTCAGATGATGCATCAAGCACTCAAATTTTATTAAGAGTAAATGAAAGAATGAAATAGACCAAAATCACAACCACCAGCACGATAAAAGAAACCTGCATCAGTTTCTTCTTTTTTGCAATGAATCCAACCGCTAATCCTAAAAGTGAAACGATTAATAGAACGAACAATGGAATTCCAATCAAATTTATGGCCATTTTTACCACGCCTTCCTGTTAGCATTTTGTTTCAAATCGGCTCAACAACATCTTCTCTCATTACTGTCATCATGAATGTTTACCGTTTTCAAAATTCTCATGCTCTTTGATTTCCCTGAAAAAACGCGCCAGATGGATATTCACCTTGATATTGACCGCTTCTACTCGAAAGTCGAGGTTGTAATCAGGTTCAAGATAGAGTTTATAGACACTGCGGTCACGCAAGGATGGAAGTTTAGTAATTGCACTCGCCCCTAGAAGGCCTGGCAACGATACATGCGCAGGTTTTACAACCCCATGGGTACCTTTGCGCCTGTTGAGATAAGCGACCAACGCCTCAGCCTGGTCACTCGAAAAAGTATCTCTCGCTTGCGAAACGAAATGATGAAAATCTTTTGTCTCCGGTATAATTCCAAGGGGAACCAGAAGGGTAAGCGCTTCATCATCTGTCATATCCGGTTGAAAATGAATTACCTGTAGTGTTGAGGGTTTTCCACGCCGGTCACGGTAAGTAATCTCAGCCCTCACCTGATAACGTCCCGGCCAAATGGATCGATCTCCGGGTGATTGACTTATCAAGTCTTGAACCATGAAAGTTCCTCCTGTCAGACTATTCTCCCTTCAGTTTATTCGAGCTTTCTACGATACTCAATGAACTCTCTGCTGCGGTACATCCCATGTCTCTCATAGAATTGGCAGGCATTCTTATTTGTGGATGATACCCCAAGCGCAACCCGAGGGATATTTCTCTGGCTGTAAATGCTAAACATTTGACGTAGCAGCATGGAACCCAAACCTTTTCCTTGATAATCTTTGTGGATGGCTAACTGCCTGATCCAACCGTGCACCTCTTCATCGTATGATAATGCCGCACCAATCAATCTTTCTGCATCACGAACCAAAATGAAATACTGTGGATCAAATCGCCCGCCGCGGAAGATGTGCTGACGCCATGATTCCAATGACGGCGTGATATGCCCCGGCCAATTAAAGGCAGACTGGATCAACTGGTAAAGTTCCACTTCATCTTTTTTGTGATATGTATCCAGCTGAAACGGTGCCGGCCATTGCGGCGCTTCAACAGGTTCTTTAAAATCAATCTGCATGCGAAAATGATAGTTTACCCGCTCAAATCCATACTTTTCGTAAATCTGGCATTGGCGAGCATTGGAATGGACCGCATACGCAACCAGGCTGGGAATTGAGGACATATCGTGAGCCGCCGCAAGTTCGTGAACCCGGTTCAAACAATTACTCATCAACTCATCTTCCACTCCATCGGGCGAAAGTGTAGGATGAATGTAAATATCAATCTTTAAGCTCTCATTTTCT
This sequence comes from Anaerolineaceae bacterium, assembly GCA_034429135.1. Classification (GTDB taxonomy): domain Bacteria; phylum Chloroflexota; class Anaerolineae; order Anaerolineales; family Anaerolineaceae; genus UBA6107. The sequence goes on from DAOUGR010000026.1 coordinate 9,227, forward strand.
CTGGCTAAATCACAGTATCCCACCACCTGCCCCTGCCCATCATAAGCCAGCCAGGCATCCTGTTGAATGTTTATTTCTCCCCACTGCTGTTCCAGATCTTCAAACATCGTATCTGGTTCACCAAATTCCGCAAGATCGCAGTTTTTCATGAAATCAAAGACGTTGTCGATGTCTTGCTGTGATGGATGATTCACCTGAGTCATTTTCATCTCCGTTGAATATGTCAGTGATTCAATTCGAGAATCACGATTCACCTTCTATAGTACAACACCTTCAGGTATTTCGATTTCGAACATCATAGGCCTTTGAGAGGGCCTTTTTCACACTTATTAATAACAAACCCGCCATCGTTCTGGCGGGCATTGTTGTACTTTCTTCCAGTCAAAGGCGAGATGGTTTAGAACGACAGTTAACTCAGAAATGTATAAATCAGATAATCACCGAGGAAGAAAGCGGAAGGCAAAAAGAAGATCGCCCCGAGAATGATACCAATAATTCCCAGCCACGATGCTTTGTATTGATTTCCCTTTCTCTTGTTTCGTACGAGTCCGATAATTCCAGTAATAATCATCAATAGACCAACAACCAAAGCCGCTCCCCAATGAATAAATCTGGGCACCAACACGTCATCCCGTAGAATGAACATAGATGACCACGGCAATAGAAGCACGACAATGAAGACCACAGGGAGCAAAAGGCTCGTCAGAGACCAGCCATTTATTTTCTTATGAACCAACACTTCATCTGAACTTTTATTCTTTTTTGACATGGAATTTTTTACTCCATCGATAAGGATTAGCTGATTATATCATTTCCCTTTTCTGGTATTTTGTATATGATTAAAACATCGATAAACCTCCATAATTCAAGGTGAATCATGACACAGCTTGAACCCGGTTTTTTGCTCAAATCACGTTACAAGATACTGAAGCAGCTGGGCCAGGGAGGAATGGGAGAAGTTTACCTGGCCGAAGATCAGAGTCTGGCTACCCTGGTAGCAGTCAAAGCCAACCACAATCTGAATCCCCATGCTTCCGAACAGTTCATCCGAGAAGCACGCATGTTGGCGGCCCTCAAACACCCCAGCCTTCCGCGTGTGATTGATTATTTTACCGACGGTGAGAGCCAGTACCTGGTGATGGATTATATCGCCGGTGAAGACTTGCGAACCTTGATGGAAAATAAACATTCTTTTCCTCTGTCACAAGTTGTCAAATGGGCAGAACAACTGGGCAACGCGCTGAATTATCTGCACAACCAGAAACCTCCCATTTTCCACCGGGATGTGAAACCTGCAAATATTAAACTCACTCCAGAGGGAGATGTGGTTCTGGTAGATTTCGGCATTGCGAAAACGGGTGATCCTTCGCAAGAGACGCTTTCAGGTGCCTGGGGTTATACACCCGGGTATGCTCCACCCGAACAGGTCAGCGGTCTGAGAACCGGTTCTTATTCTGATCAATTCAGTCTGGCTGCCACCCTGTATTACTTGCTTACCGGAACTCAGCCCGCAGACAGTGCACAGCGCATGATGGGCAATCAGGAGTATGTTCCTCTAAAAACCGCTAACCCCGATCTGCCTGATCATGTATGCAATGCCGTTGACAGGGCCTTGCAGGTCAAGCCAGAAGAGCGGTTTGGTACGATCACTGATTTTATCAATGCATTATGCAATACTCACCCACTGCCTGAGCCTGCTCCTTATCAAAAGACGATTGTCGCTGCCAACCGCCCTGTTACCCCTCCTCCTCCTCCACAGTTCACACCGCCTGCGGTTGAGGTTAAAAGCAGAGCGCGGAGATCACCGGCTGGTTTGATCATTGCCTTATGCGCATTCGGGCTTGTGGGCATTGGCGGATTTTTCATCCTTGAAAAACTGGGCGTTTTTCACACTTCACCTGTACAAACCAGTCTTCCACCCGTTGCAACCACTGAATCTCTTGCAGTTCTGGCAACCGAAGAACCCACCACCACTCTCGAAACGCCAGTTGTGGATACAGAGACGCCAGTTGTAACGGATGCCCCTGTTCAAACTGAAACGATGTTGCCTGTTTATTTGCCTGCAGGAACAGGCGGAAAAGTAGCTTATGTCAGTAATCGGCAGGCGGATGGTTATTTTCAGGTCTGGGTGATGGACGTTGTTCAAGATGAGGACGGAAACCTGCGGGGAATCAATCCAGTGCAGATTACTTTCGATGAAGGCGATAAGTCAAAACCTTCGTTCTCTCCTGACGGCACGAAATTAATCTATTCCGGGTATAACAGCGGGCGGTCTTCGAATGGCATCCCTCTGGAAGACGATATCTGGCTGCTGGATCTCAGCCAGCCCAATCCTAAGCCTGTGGATATCAGCCTCAGAGCAAACAATGACTGGTATGCAGCCTGGTCTCCTGACGGTGAAAAGATCGCCTTTACCAGTTATTACCGCGAAGACAAGACCCCTCAACTTTTCTTAATGAATGCCGATGGTTCCAACCAGACCCGATTAAGCGACCAGTGGGCAGAATTATACGCCACCTGGACGCCCAATGGAGAATTCCTGTTGTTTGTTCAATCCATTAGTGGAGTCGACGTCCTGTATATGCGCGATAAATTCAGCCTCTTTGACGAATCCAGATACTTTGACCGTTCGACCGTTGAAGGACGGCTGGGGTTGGTTTCAGAACCAAACATGAGCCTGGATGGGAAACTGATCGCCTATACCCGCACGACCGGTAGTAAACGCAATATTTACGTTGCGCCTTTCGCTGAGCGCGGTGGTGGTGTGACACAATTAACAGATTCCGGGTCTGATTCTGCGCCATACTGGTCACCAGATGGATCGATGCTGCTATTTACTTCAGAACGTGACGGAAACGCTGAAATTTACGTGATGGATATCGCCCGCAACCAAGTTTTCAATCTTACCAGCTACCCCAGCCAGGAACGCGATGCAGCCTGGCAGCCAGTGCCTGTTAAAATCAACCTCCCAACCCCATAAAAGAAAAGACCCCCGAGTGATCGGGGGTCTATGATTCAGATTGAGTTGGCCGCTGAACTTTTTGCTTAACGGCCGACTTGCGGGAATGAATGCGAGTCGGTGAAAGAGTTTTACCGGCGTTTGGACTTAATAACAGGGTCAGGCGTGTGAGAGCGTTCTCGTCATATTCACACCGCCCGCAGATATCACAAACCCACGCAGGAAAATCAGGTACAGAGATTAATTCATCACCCAGCCAGGTGAAATATGCTACATAATCCCTATGCATGTGGCCAGCCTGGCACTCGCGGCATGGGAATACAGGGTCTATCTGAGAAAAGGTTTCATCACTCATAATCGTTATATCTTACCATTAACATTATCATAAAACGAAAAAAATTGCAGGAATTACAATCATGAATTTACCTGTGGCTATCATTGATCTGGGGATGGGTAATGATGGTGATGGCCTTCGGTGGCCAATAGACGATCAGGGCTTTTCCCACAACATCTTCCAACGGGACAAATCCCCAACTATGCGAATCTGAAGATTGGTTACGGTTATCACCTAAAACAAATATTGCATTATCAGGAACCTGCCACGAGCCTTCATACATGGGTTTCTCTGCGATATAAGGTTCATCGAGCGGGATCCCATTCACATAAACAACCCCTGCTGCAACTTCCACCCGGTCACCCGGTTTACCGATTAATCGCTTGATATAGTCTTCAGAGAGGTCATTGGGGTTGTGAAAAATGACCACGTCCCCGGTTTCCATGGCTCCCAGTTTATATGCTAATTTATTGACCAGCAAAACATCACCTTCAAAAAAGGTGGGCTGCATGCTGATATTCAACACTTTCACACGGGCAAAAACAGCGTCAATTCCAAAATACAATAATGCTGCCAGTACCAGCGTTTGCAGAATGTCAATCAACGCTGTGCGGAAAGGATGACTTACCGGTTCCATTTCTGTCAGTGGAGTACCCGAAAGTGAGGAGTCAATTTGAGGGTCAGAATTCAAGTTAACCTGGCTATCTATTCGCTGCGTGGTTTCATCACAAGGCGAATCGGCGTTCCGGTAAATGGATATTCTTTTCTGATCTGATTCTCCAGGAAGCGCAAATAAGTAAAATGAGCTAATTTGGGGTTATTACAATAGATCATAAATGTTGGCGGATCTGTCCGCACCTGGGTGCCATAATATAACTTTAAAGTACTTCCTGTGCGTGAGGTCGGGGCATGCACATCTTGAGCCGATTGCAGAATCCGATTCAGCGCACCGGTGGTGACATGAGCCAGACGTTCCTCCTGCACCCGCAGAGCAAGCGGCAATACCTGATCTACCCGCTGACCAGTTTTTGCAGAAATAAATAATATCGGCACATAATCCATAAAATTTAATTCGGTACGGATGCGGTCTGTGAACTGCTGCATGGTGTATGTATCTTTTTCCACCGCATCCCATTTATTAACAATAACCACAGAACTCTTCCATGCATCTTTCACGTACCCTGCAATATGTGCGTCCTGGGCTGAGATCCCTTCTACGGCATCGATCATCAACAGCGCCACATCACAGCGTTCAATGGCTCGCATCGACCGAACAACACTGTATTTTTCCACTCCCGGATCCACTTTTCCACGACGGCGGATGCCCGCAGTGTCAATTAACGTAACCGGCACACCTTCATACACCATAGAGGTGTCTACCGCATCGCGGGTGGTACCCGGGATAGAGCTGACAATGGACCGCTCCTCACCAACCAATCGGTTGAGTAAACTGGATTTGCCCACGTTTGGCTTTCCAACAATGGCAATCTTTACCGAATCGTCGTCAATTTCTTTTTCCTGTTTCGGAAAAACTTTTAGCAGTGCATCCAACAAATCCCCGGTTCCCGTGCCGTGAACTGCAGAAATCGGATAAGGGTCACCCAATCCAAGTTCGTAAAATTCGTTAACCATGTCGCGCTGCTTGAAACTATCGGCCTTGTTAACCACCAGAAAAATCGGCGGGGTGGTTACGCCGTTGATCGTCTTTTGCGATTTACGTAGAATATTGGCCACTTCAATATCCGCGGGGGTCACTCCACTGATCGCATCCACCAGAAAAAAGACCACATCAGCTTCATTTACTGCGGTCACCGCCTGAGAGCGGATTTCATCTATAAATTCAGCCGATCCGATGGAAAGTGGAGCGCGGCGACTGCTAGCTTCAGGATCAATCCCCCCTGTGTCAACCACATCAAAAACTACGCCACACCATTCCGCTTCTGCGAACAGGCGGTCACGTGTCGTACCCGGGGTATCATCAACAATAGCCAACCGTTCACCGCAAAGGCGATTAAAGAGTGTACTCTTACCAACATTTGGTCTACCGACCAGGGCTACTACCGGTTTTGTCATTTATCCTCAATTAACTACCAATTTTACCCGAATAAGGCCGGGTTGGGGAATTCAATCAAAAGCATCTCAATTGGTTGAGGTAATCGTGATCTCGAAAGCAGAGGGGGATATACTTTCGATAGCCAGCCCGGGTATGTTGAGTGATACAAGCGGTTCCATTGCATAAGTACCGGGCAGTAAACCGGTAAGATCCACTAATACCCGCACGTCATTGATAAACAAATTCTGCAAAGTGGGCACCGGACCAGAAAGGATGACATTGACCTTCTCTGGCAATATCTTTGCAGTCAGATTGGAGGCCAATCCAATCGTTTCGACCTTTACATCGGTTAACGCAAGGCTGCTTTCCACCGGTTCAATCCCTACATTCACATCCACCTGTGAAGATCCAATGACCTGAAGGTTACTGGATAATCTTAAATTTACAGATTCAGTGAAACTTTCCTTTTTACCGGTGATATCAATTGGCATTGTTTCAATGTAGCCGGGCAGGTTATCAACTACGGTCGGATCAGTAGAAAATACTGTGATTGTGGGTGGAAAAACAGAGATACTGGTTAGCCTGAATCCATTTGCAATTTGCCCTTGGGTCACTACTTTCACAACAACGTTGCGATACCCCCCTCGCTGGGCGACTTCTTGAATTAAAGTAATCTTGGCTGGAAAGACGGTAACATCACGCACATTCAAGCCATTTGCGTCCACAGCCTGAAGGGTGACGGTCTGATTGATATCCGAACGGACCTCGGAAAGATCAATCACGGCTCTAACTTCGGCTACCTGTTCCACACGTGATGCAGCACCGCTGACAGTTGCTGTGTTTTCTGAAAGCTGCGGCTCTTCGGATTGAAAACCAACGGGCAGTGCACCGCGGGTAACAACTTTGATATCAAATTGTTCACTAACTAAAGTTTCGAGCGAGACATCAACCATGGCCGGTGTGTATGAGATCACCTCAACTGGCTTAATCCCTACCTGCACTTCAACCGGAACCGTATGGTCTCCTTCTTTAAGACCAGACAGGTCAATGAACGCACGTACAGAGGCTTTGCCGGAATTTAAAACCTCCCAGATCGACACGGGTGCACGTAATTCAAGCGTCACGGATTCTGGCAATTCATTGATGATCGCCAGATTTGTTGCCTGCCCGATCACTTCAATGGGTACTGATTTCGGATACTCTCTGGTTTCAGATGGATCAGAAGAGGTTACCGCCAGAACCCAGACCGTTAACGCCACCAGGAGCGAAAGGATAAGGGTGGGAAGAAGTTTAGTCCACGAGCGCAATCGGTTGAGCATTATTCATCACCTTTCCGCTGTGGGAAAAGCTTGTTTAACCAGTCAAGCGGTTTCAGCTGGAAGGGCATGGGCTCACGCGGCTGGTAAAACGCCAAGAGAATATTCTCCAACCGTTCACTATCCAAACGCCGGATCATCCGTCCATTATGGGCAATGGAGATAGAGCCAGTTTCTTCCGAGACCACTACTGTGATGGCGTCAGTGGCCTCCGAGGTGCCTAAGGCCGCGCGGTGACGCAACCCCATCTGCCTGTCTGGAGAACGGGTCAAAATGCCGCTGGCAGATAGGGGCATGACACATGCCCCGGCTACAATCTGGTTATTGGCAATAATCACAGCACCATCGTGCAGGGGTGTATTGGGATAGAAGATTTGCAAAAGCAATTCCGGCGTCACAGCGGCATTCAAACGCACACCGGTGCGGGCATACTCTTCCAGGCTGTCGGCGCGCTGCATCACGATCAATGCCCCGTGTTCACGCGCAGAGAGGCGCGAAGCGGCCGTCACGATTGCGCGAATGGTGTTTTCCATCACCTTAGCCTGAGATTCTGTTTGCCGCCGCACGAGCAGCTTGCCTGACCCGGCCCGGCCGAGTTTCTCGAGACCGCGTCTGATCTCAGGGGCAAAAATAACCGGTATCGCAAAAAGTAACGCCGGCACAATCGTATTCACCAACCAGGAGAAAGCCGGAAGATTAACTAAACTGGTAACAAGTGCCAGGAACAGGATGATAAAGATTACCCCTCGTAATAGAACCATTACCTGAGTGTCTCGCAGCAACACAAGCACCGCAAACACCACCGCGGCAACCAGGAACAGATCCAAGACGCTGAGCCACGTCATACGTTGGAAGATATATACAATTTCACTCCAGAGATCGATCATGGCTACCTGAACATGTTACACAATAGATCCTTCGAACTAAATCGGCTTGAGCACCCGGTCAGGTCGAAGTTGTTTAAAGAATAACACCGAATCCTTGGGCATTGAATCCTCTGCGGCTTCTTGCCAAGCAAGGATATTTAAATCTGAGGGCTTCTTTTCCACATAACCCAGACTATTCCATAATGAATCATGCCGGGAGAGATGTGGAGGGACAAAAATAAGCGAAGCCTCGCATTGAAGATCGTTTGAAGCATGCTCCATTTCGCGGATGAGAATCGGCAGATACTGCGCCGGAGGCAGCGCCGGATCAAGTAAAATTTCAGTGGTGCGCGAAACCAGGTTTTCAACCTGCCAGGCAAGAATTCCCATAATATTTTTCTCAACCCTGAGCAAGAGGAAAGCTTTTTCGCCAAAAGCCTCCATGACATCAGACGGCGATATCTCTTTCTTGTCTGGAGAAAGTTCTTTGTAAAGACGGGCAATCTCTTTAACATTCTTGGGCCCCGCACGTTGTACATTAACTTCGCCAAGCGGGAGCCTGACCGGTTGTGAAACGGGATGCTCGCCAACCGGTTTGGTAGGGATATGCCGTTGCCACTCACTGGTGACCTGGCGCCAGGTCTCGTGGTAAGTGGAAACATTTTTAATGATCACATTTGCGCGGGCAAAGCGCGATTCCTGAGGAATCTGAGATGCAATACGCTGCCTGGCATCTTTTTCGGTCATATTGCGATTGAACATTAACCGCTGCAATTGAATCTCAGGCGGAGTATACACCACCCAGATGGCATCACACATATCTGCAAGATCCGTTTCGAGGAGCTTGATCGCTTCAATGACAACCACTTGTTGAGGCGCACGTTTGATTAAAAGATCAACCGCTTGAATGACCAGTGGATGAATGATGCTTTCCAGTGTTGCCAGCGCTTCAGGGTCACTGAACACCAAACGCCCCAGTTTTGCGCGATCGATCTGTTCATCAGGAGCGAGCAGGAAACGCCCAAATGTCTCGACAACCTTATCATAACCAGGAGCGTCTTTGGCAATGGCCCTGTGTGCCAGCGCATCCGCATCAATGCCATACGCCCCCAGATGCTCCAGCATCCTGCGTACCACGCTTTTGCCTGTTCCGATATTTCCGGTCAGACCGATCACATATTTATTAGGCCATTTTTTCAATCGCTCACCTGCAAATAGACTTATCGCCTTAGTTAATAATATCATTTTATTCAGCGCATAGAATGTTGTCAAACCAATCTGAACCTACGGGGGCCTTTTCCAGAATATAATTATTCAGATTGATTTTTACTTGACCTGTATCCATTTGAATTGAGGTAGACATGAATGAATTGCGGCCGTTGTATCCTCCCATCGAACCCTATCAAAATGGATGGCTCAAGGTTTCAGATTTGCACACTCTTTATTATGAACAGGTCGGAAACCCACACGGCATTCCTGTGATTTTTCTTCACGGCGGCCCCGGAGTGGGAGCACAGACGATTTACCGCAGATTTTTTGATCCACAGAAGTTCAGAGTGATCATCTTCTCACAACGCGGCGCCGGAAAAAGCACCCCTTCGGGGGAATTGCGCGAAAATACAACCTGGAACCTGGTGGAAGATATCGAGAAGATACGCAAATTTCTTGATATTGAACGCTGGTTCGTTTTTGGCGGATCATGGGGCAGTACTCTGGCCTTAACCTATGCCATCCATCACCCTGATCAGGTGCGCGGATTGGTGCTGCGCGGCATTTTTCTTGGCAATCAAAGAGAATACAACTGGTTGTACGTCGATGGCGCATCTCAAATTTACCCGGAACTCTGGGAAAAATACATCCAATTCATTCCAGAAGGTGAAAGGAATGACATTGTCAGTGCCTATTACAGGCGTCTGACCTCATCCGATGAAACCGTCGCTTTCGAAGCCGCCAATCACTGGTACGATTGGGAAGAGAATATCATTCGCCTCATCCCACGTCAGGTACGGCGCATGGAAGATCGCGAATTATTGGCCTTCGCGCGCATCGAATGCCATTACATGGTCAATCATCTTTTCTTCCCTTATGACGGATACCTGCTCAAAGAACTTAAAAGAATTCCACAAATCCCTTGTTGGATCGCCCAGGGGCGATATGACGTGATATGCCCCGTCATATCAGCGCTGGAACTTTCACGTGTCATGCCCAATTCTAAATTAAACATTGTTCCAGATGCCGGCCATTCGATATCTGAGCCCGGCCTCGTGGACTGCCTGATCAGAGGAATTGAGGAGCTATCTGAAAATTATTAATGACACTTATTCCAGTTAAAAGCATCTGAACCATATATACCTAAAGAGGTTTGCCATGCCGACAAAATCAAAGAATCAGAATTCAACAAAATGGATCATATCAGCTGTTGTGATTGTTGTATTGATCACGGTTGCATTAATATTTGTACTTGGAAGAGGTTCCGAAGCTGAAGCGCTGTCAGCCAACATCAGTGTGAGCGAAGCAGCCTCACGCTTCAAAAATGGCGCGTTTTTGCTCGATGTGAGGCAACCTGAGGAGTGGGCTCAAGCCCATATTGATGGAGCCGTCCTCATCCCACTTGGCGAATTGCAATCCCGTCTCTCTGAAATTCCAACCGATCGAGATGTATTGATCATATGCCGCAGCGGTAACCGAAGCTCACAGGCCCGCGATATTTTACGAGCGGCTGGATTTGAAAGAACCACCAGCATCGTTGGCGGAATGAACGGCTGGATTGCCGACGGGCTGCCCGTGGTAACAGGAAATTAATTACCAAAAGCACCTGGAAGATCCAGGTGCTTTTTGATTGGTCAACTATTCCAGCCCTGATTGGATTGCCAGCGCAATTTCCTCATTAATCCCTGGAACCTGCATCAATTCTTCGAGCGTCGCCTGTCTGATACTCTCAAAGCTGCCAAATTTTTCCAAAAGCGCTTTACGCCGTTTGGGTCCAATGCCAGGGATGGCATCTAATCGAGATGCAACGCCAATCTTCCCACGCGCTTTGCGATGAGCAGTGATAGCGAAACGATGCGCCTCATCGCGGATACGCTGGATCAGGTATAGCCCCTGTGAATGACGGGGGAGAATGACAGAATCAGATTTGTGTGGCTGGAAAAGCTCTTCCTGCTGCTTGGCGAGACCCACCACTGGAACATTCTGATCCAGTCCAAATTCCTGCAACACAGCCACCGCTCGGCCAAGTTGTCCTTTGCCGCCATCAACCATCAGCAGATCTGGAAGCACAGAGAAAGATGGATCTGGTTTTACACCGACCTGCTGTTTTTCTTGAGCAGCCTGCCAGCGTTTGAAACGCCGGGTGAGCACTTCTTCCATGCTGGCAAAATCATCCGGACCGGTCACGGTTTTGATGTTGAAGTGGCGGTAAAGGTTTTTACTTGGCGTTCCCTGCTCAAACACCACCATACTGCCTACTGATGCGGTACCCTGGGTGTTGGAAATATCGTAACACTCAATACGGTTGGGCGGTTCCGGCAAATTCAATGCCTGCTGCAATTCAGTGAGCGCCTGGGTTTGTTTACTTTTATCGGCCTCCCATTGCGAACGCAATGCCTGCAGCGTTTCCACTGCATTTTCGGTTGCCATAGCGACCAGTTCCTGGGCAGTGCCATTCTTTGGCACTGAAATCTCTACTTTCTGTCCACCTTTACGGGTATCGAGCCACTGGCGTATGATCTGCGCTTCTTCTACCTCGTTGGGCAGCAGCACCTGGTCTGGAATAACGGCGGCTTCTGCGTAGAACTGTTTGAGGAACTCTGCCATCACCTCATTATCCGAAATTTCTTCAGTCCCCTCCATCACAAAATATTCACGTCCCAATAGTTTTCCGTTCCGAATAAAAAACACCTGAATGCAGGCCTCATTATTCGAACGGGCAATCGCCAGCACATCTGAATTGGTCTGATCGCTGGTGATGACTTTCTGTTTTTCCACCACACGCTCAATGGAATGTAATTGATCACGCAATTGAGCCGCTTTTTCAAAATTTAATGCCTCTGCAGCGGTTGTCATCTCGGATTGCAAACGTGAAACAATGGGATCGGTATATCCATCCAGAAAAGCACATAAATCTGTGATCAATTGGTTGTATTCCTGCTGGCTTATTGCACCAATGCAGGGCCCGCTGCAAAGTTTAATATCGTAATAAAGACAAGGTCGTGGATCTTTTCCGGTGATCTCACGATCACAGGTAAGGTATGTAAAAATGTGCCGCAATAAATCGAGGGTCTGGTGTACAGCCCAAACACTGGTATAAGGCCCAAAGTAACGCGAACCATCCTTCATCATCTGGCGGGTGACGGTTACCTTTGGGAATGGATCAGCCAGATGAACCTTAATGTAGGGGTACCGTTTATCATCCTTAAGACGCACATTAAAACGCGGCCGGTGCTTCTTGATCAGATTCATTTCGAGGATCAATGCCTCGAGTTCCGATCCAACAACGATCCACTCCAGGTCGTTGATTTGGGAGACCAATCTGGATGTTTTAAGGTCCATGTCTGCCCGTTCTTGAAAATAAGAACGAACACGGTTGCGCAGGTTGACCGCCTTACCCACGTAGATCACTTCACCGGCTGCGTTTTTCATCATGTAACAGCCCGGTTTTAATGGCAGGGTATCCAGGATCCCTTTGAGATGATCGGAAATTTCAACCATGTCTCGATTTTAACATAATGGAGTTATAACAGACTGACATCCAACTCAGATGATCGTTACCCCAGAACCGGTTACCACCTCGCCAACCTGCCAATACAGATTCTTGCTGTTCGACATGATCTCTTCGAATTTTGTGCTCTCCCCTTCTGGCACACATAACAGTAGCCCACCGCTGGTTTGAGGATCAAAAAGCATCATCTGAAGATGCTCTGCAATTTGCCTCTCAAAGCTCACCTGATTGCCAAAGAAGCTGCGGTTGTCGTAGGCACCTCCGGGGAAGATAAACTGTTTTGCGTACTTGACCGCGTTTTCAAGTAATGGAATCCGATTGAAAGCCACACGCAATTCCACACCACTGGCCTGTGCCATCTCAAGAGCGTGCCCCAGGAAGGAATAACCGGTAATGTCGGTTCCGCCATGTACACCGCATTGCCGGGCGGCTTCGCTGGCTGCCCGATTGAGTTGAATCATCCAATCAACCGCTTCTGCCACATCCTCTTCTCTTGCCTGCTGGCGTTTTAAAGCAGTGGTAATTGTGCCAAACCCAAGCGGTTTGGTCAGGTAAAGTTTGTCGCCAGGACGCGCGCCAGATTTGGTGATCATCTGGTCGATCTCAACCAATCCGGCTGCCACCAGCCCAAATTTTGGTTCGCGATCCTGAATGGTATGCCCTCCACCAATGATCATTCCTGCTTCTCGCGCAATTTCGGCCCCGCCCCTGAAAATCTGCGCGCTGATCTCAGGGTCAAGATCTGCCGGCAGAGCCGCAATATTGAGTCCCAGAAATGGGGTTCCTCCCATGGCATAGATATCCGAAAGGCTGTTGGCGGCGGCGATTCGGCCATAATCACGTGGGTCATCTACCACCGGCGTAAAGAAATCGGTGGTTAAAACCAAACCGCGGTGCTCATCGAGCTTCCAGACCGCAGCGTCGTCAGGTGAAGATAGACCCACCAGTAGCTGTGGATGGTCAACCGGATTGAACATCTCCTGCAAAGGACGCAGCACCTGCGCCAGCGCATCCGCGCTCAGTTTCGATGCTCAACCCGCACAGGTGGAAAGGCTGGTTAGACGGATCTGTTTGCCTGACGGATGAAGTGAAGGAATATCCATATAAAGAATTATAGCGGAATTCACAGCCTGAAAGCGGTAAATCTTTTTATATAGCCGCAAAAACACAACAAGGGCAAACAACGGTTTGCCCTTGCGTAGGATTAAACGCTTCGGATTCTAATTCTCGATCCAGATGGTTACAGGGCCATCGTTTTCAAGGGAAACCAGCATGTGGGCACCAAACTCACCTGTTTGCGTTGGGATGCCCAGCGCTCTTAACTGACTTACGAAATGATCTACAAGCGGGCTGGCTATCTCCGGTGGTGCAGCGTTTACAAATGAAGGCCGGTTGCCTTTGCGGGTGTCGGCAAAGAGGGTGAACTGAGAAACCACGATCGCTTCTCCACCGGTATCCAGCAAAGAAAGGTTCATCTTCCCCTGCGCATCTTCCATGATGCGCAGCTGGGCGATTTTCTTCGCCAGCGCGGTAGATTTGGATTCATCGTCATCCGGCCCTATACCCAGCAGGATCACCAATCCCTTGCCAATATTCGCGTTGACCCGGCCGTCAATTACCACCCGTCCATAATTGACCCGCTGAATGACCGCACGCATCTTTTCAGTTATTCCTTCAACAAAGATGGCAACCCAACAGCTTTACGGACCTCGACCATGGTCTCTTCGGCCAATACACTTGCGCGTTTTGCACCTTCACGCAGCATATCCCACGTAGCAGAAGGATCCTTTTCATATTCACGTCGTTTTTCGCGCAAGGGAGCAAAGTAGGCATTCATATTCGCCGCCATCATCTTCTTACAATCAACGCAGCCAATCCCCGCCCGGCGGCACTCGGTGTTGACCATCTCCACCTGCTCCGGTGTTGAGAAGATTTTATGCATCGAGAATACATTGCAGACATCTGGGTTCCCCGGATCAGACCGCCTCAGACGCGCAGGATCAGTGACCATCTGCATCACTTTTGCGCTGGTCTCTTCAGCGGTGGCGGCAATTTCAATGTCGTTGTTAAGGCTCTTGCTCATCTTGTTTACACCATCGATGCCCATGATCTTTGGAAATTCCGTCAGCTTGATCTTGGGCTCAATGAGAACATTGGTGTTGTAACGGTAGTTGAATGAGCGTACCGTCTCGCGGGTAAATTCAATATGCGGAGACTGGTCCACACCGACCGGAACCATGTCTGCGCGGTAGAGAAGAATATCTGCCGCCATGAGCACCGGGTAACCAACAAGACCATAATTTACATTCTTCGGATTTTCGCGGACTTTATCTTTAAAGGTTGGCAGATCGGTGAGCTTTCCAAGAGGAGTCACCATCGAGAGGATGGTGTGCAGTTCGGTCACCTGACGTACCATGGATTGAACAAAAATGATGGATTTTTGAGGGTCGATTCCAGCAGACAACCAATCCCAGGCCATTTCAAGGGTATTCTTTGCCAGATCCTGTGTCGTTTCCATTGTGGTGAGCGCGTGCAGGTCAACGATGCAGTATACACATTCGTACTGCTCCTGCAACTTCACATAGTTGCTGATCGCACCAAAATAGTTGCCAATATGCTGGCGTCCTGTGGGTCTTGCCCCTGAAAAAACACGGCCTTTTTTATCTGACATATCAACCTTCCTCCAAAAAACTCCTTAATAATGCCACAACCTCACCCGATTCGGCATGTCGACCGGTCTGCAGTTTTGAGTAAATCAGTCTATCGTTCACCTTCACTTCAAACGCTCCGCCATTGGATGGAATCAACGTCAGGCTTCTGATGCCTGGTTCAAAGGTTTCGAGTAATTCGGCTGACAAACTGACAGCTTTTGGTGTGTAGTGTCAAACAGCACAATACTCAATGGTGATCTACATGCGGCTTTTCCTCGTCAGGTTATGGATTATTATAACGGAAATCATTAGCAGAAATCAGCATTGTAATTATAGACACAAGCAATTCACTTATTCCACGCAGCTTCCCGAAGCTTCGTAGAAATCAACATCAGTATCCGATGTAGTCATGCGATGATATGAATGATCAGGAAGTAAATCCAGATTCCCATTGAAATACTGGTTGAAGATCAAACGGAAGGTATTAACCGGTGTGATGGATTCATAAACCAGATCATTTCCACCATCAGGCAGGTAATAGGCGTTGAGTATTTTTACTCGGTCTTCACCCACCACTTTGTAGGCGTGATCCCCTTGAATGATGATAATCGGCGGCAGGTCGGATTTTTCGATAATCGCTTGGATTATCTCAATGATCTCCCGGTTTACATAAACAATCTGATCGCGATATGCATCATAGGTACGTTCTGTCGAATCTCTGAAAGATCCATCGGGTTCATAGACAAAAGGAGGATGTGTGATAAAAAGATGAGCGTACACGAATTTTTTGCCAGGTATACCGGGCAATGCTTTCAGCTTTTCCAGTGCAAATTCATATTGCTGATATAAGCGGTACTCACTCGTTAAAAATTTTGTTGCCCTTGGATTGATTAGCTTTAGCAAACCATCCGGTAGAAAATCAAACTTGGAAGGATTTTTCTCCTGAGCTTCGATCGGGATTCGCATCACAGTTGTACGAAAGAAGAGATCTTGAAAATTTATCGATTCGATTTTGTTATAAAACGACTGATACTGCTCATAATCGTAATAATAATCGGAATCCTCAATATCCAGGAAAGGATATAAGGCCTTAAAGGTGACAAATTGATAACCCAGGTTCTCGAACCGCTGCCGAACCTCACTGGATTTGATGGCCCCATAATAAGCAGCGGTATTTTGCTCAGTCGTCAATGGAATGTCCATCTGGTCAAGGTAATTCATATTCAAAGAGCTTGCCAGTGAGTATTCGGTCCCATCATAATTACTCAATGTACAGGAGGGGATTTTAAATCCCATTTCAGTTAATTTACTGATGAACTCCGAATTATCAAACCCAAATTCGTCTTGCAGCAGATCCTCTCGAGCATAACTATCCAGCACGATATAGTACACATCCCCCACATTTGCGTTCGTTGTTT
This sequence comes from Anaerolineaceae bacterium, assembly GCA_034429135.1. GTDB lineage: Bacteria > Chloroflexota > Anaerolineae > Anaerolineales > Anaerolineaceae > UBA6107. The sequence continues at coordinate 25,544 of DAOUGR010000026.1, forward strand.
GGCCAGAAGATTGAATATTATCCGTGCGTTTCACATACTGGCTTCCACTCTTAAGTTGAAATAAGCTGATACCTGTTTGGATACTGGTAAACGCCAACAATAAAAGCATGAACCCGTTGACCCATAGATTGATCTCACCTTTTTTCTTTCTAAGTCTCATAATGAGCAGAAGACCCAAAAAAGCTATGATCCCCGCCGCAACGAGCAGATAACGGTGTCGTCCGATTACAAATCCCGCAATTTCTTTTTCGATGACCAGGTTATAAATATGCCCATATACGAAGAACAGCAGCATTACCAGACTGGTCATCAATCCAGCCTTGACCCAATCCCTCAGTACCAGGCGAAAAAAAAGAAGGACAGCCAGAGCAATGGCCAGCACCTGGATCAGTACCCGCCAAATACTAAAGAAGGGGATCTGATCAAAATTGACCACCCACAAACTTAAAACAGCATAGAGTGTTAAAATAAACGGTGAAAGTGGAGCTTTTCGTAAAAACTTCATTAATCAATCCTTGTTGGTTTTTGTTAATTATAGTCTTCTATCAAGATTCAAAAGAATCATTACCAAAAGCCGTGACTTTCTATGAGCTCAACACCTCTCTCCAAGAGAATCTTTGATCTTCTTGTCAGTGCTCTCCTACTGATCCTGCTCAGCCCGCTTATGCTGGTGCTAGCGCTGCTGGTGTGGACCAAACTTGGCTGGCCGGTGATCTTTACCCAGGAACGGCCTGGCAAAGATGGAAAAATTTTCAAACTTTTCAAATTTCGCACTATGCGGGATGTCTTTGATGCCAGCGGCACCCCTCTGCCTGACGCGCAACGTCTCACTCCGCTGGGAAGATTTATGCGCTCAACCAGCCTGGATGAACTTCCAGAACTGGTCAATGTGATCAAAGGGGAAATGAGCCTGGTCGGACCAAGGCCATTGTTGATTGCCTACCTCGAACGCTACTCGCCAGAACAGGCTCGCCGCCATATTGTACTGCCAGGCATCACCGGATGGGCACAGGTCAACGGGCGCAATGCTATCTCTTGGGAAGACAAGTTTAAGTTCGATGTGTGGTATGTAGATAACTGGTCGTTTTTACTCGATATCAAGATTCTCTTCATGACCATCGTAAAAGTAATTAAACGGGAGGCCGTCAACGCTCCAGGCAGTGTCTCTTCGCCAGAATTCATGGGTAACAAGCAAAAATAAACTTACAGGAGCACAAGGTGTGCTCCTGTTTTTTAAGATTGATCTCGCTTCTTTACTGCATTAATTGTCAGGCACACTTAAGGGGTTGATCCATCCCGCGGCAAGATCCGCCGCAACTTTATTAAAAGCGTCGATTTTAGCCGGGGTCACCAGTCCATCACTTGCATACGACGTTATCTTAACTGAAGCATTTGAGGTTTGCCCTCCCATACCTGCCAGAGCCGACGGCAACAGCGTTTTCAAACCAGGCAACAAATCATAGCCCAGCAGAGCAGTGAATGATTCGGGCGTGGAGGTACCGGCATTGCCGACAAGCGTGTAATTTGATGAAGTCAGGTTTTCGAGCACTTCAGGAAGTGCGATGGATGGATCAACGAAAACAGTGTACACAACGTTGTCAGATAATAAATTGAATTGAGAGATCCAGGCATCAGCTCCAGCAGTCGCAGATGCCTCAACCACCACCGGGAAATACAGGAGTGGAGCCCAATAAGGCACGCATAAACCGCAAAGATATCTCGCACCGTTTACAAATGCGTCTTTGTAATTAAGACCAAGGCTGGTGTCGTTAGGAATGAGACCGCTCGAGCGCCAGTCTTCAGAAATGAGGGCTGTCAAATAACCGCTCATGAAAGCCAGATCCTGCGCTTGTGTTTTGATCACTGATAGATTGCTCATCCCGGCAGGGTCCTCGTTTGCGGCGACAATAAACTGCGTCTGCGGCAGCGCCGAAACCAGATCTTGCAAGTTATCGGGTTTCGAGATGAAAACGACTACATGGTTTCCATTTGTCAGAGCAGCAGAATCGATCACGGCTGTGGTCTCAAAAACCAGTCCATTTTCTGCTGCCTGCTCAGTAAGAAAGGAGATAACCTCAGGGCTGGCGGTTCCATCCGGGTCCGCCAGAATCAATTTTCGGGAAACAACAGTGGGTTCAGCCGTGACAACATTGGTTGGTTCCGGGGTGTTCGATGCGGGTTGTGTTGTTTCAGCGATGGGTTTGCAGCCCGTAACCAGGGTTAACAGCAGCAAACCGGTTATAACCAGAATCAGAAATCGGTGAGCGTTTGAAGAAGTCATAGGGGTATTTTACCTGATTTGACCAATTGTTGACTGTATTATAATTAGTCTATGATTTCCTGTTCGGTTCCTGGACGAGGCATCATTGAGATCAGCCACCTGGTCTGTGATGTGAATGGCACGCTCACACGCGATGGAATTCTCATCCCGGGTGTTAAGGATGCACTGGAAAAATTAAGCAAGCAGTTACAAATCCACGCGGTGAGCGCTGACTCGCTTGGCAGGCTTTCAGATCTCGAGGTTGAACTCGAAGATGTTCTTACCTCTATAGAACACATTGCACCAAACGGTGAAGCCGAACAGAAAGTCGAATTCGTTCAAAAACTTGGCAGTTCAAGTGTGGCAGCAATAGGACAGGGAACCAATGACCGCTTGATGTTGAAAAGTGCCGCTTTAGGGATCTGTGTGGTTTCTCCAGAAGGTGCTGCGGTTGAAACAATGTTGAATGCTGACATTCTCGTGCCTGATATCCTTTCAGCTTTTGAACTCTTTCTTATTCCCGATCGATTGAAGGCGACACTGCGCCAATGAGCGACTTTTCTCAAGATTTTACCCCTTCTGAACCGCGCAGCCGCATTGATGAATCAAGACGGCGGAGAAGGCGCAAGCTTCTCATTCCCTCTGGTAAAACTGAACGAGCCCTCTATGTGGGTGAAATCGCCAGACGTCTTGTTCCAGACGTGGAGTTTTTCATTTTCTCCTTGACCGCAGGTTTGGTGATCGCACTCGCCATCTTGCTCGACAGCCCCGCGATTTATATCCTCGGTGCACTGCTGGCTCCATTCATGGTGCCGGTTGTTGGATTGGGCTTTTCAGCCGCCATTGGATCCCTTTCCTTTTTTATGCGCTCTATTGGTAGTTTGTTCATCGGCGCAGCTTTTGTGTTTGGCAGCGGCGCACTGGGTGGATGGATCTCAAAGCTCTTCGACAACCTGGCGCTCACACAGGCACGCCAATTCACATCATTCTCCATCCCCGATTTTCTGCTGTTGACCATTGGTGCCGCGTTGGCCATTTACCTCACAGTGCGCATGCCCAAACAACGCTCGCTTGTGGCAAGCGTCCCCCTCGCATATGAAATCTATACACCCATCGCTGTGGCTGGTTTCGGCCTCACCAGCGGCATTGATGGATTTTTCCCTGAGGGATTGAGAGTCGCCGCTGTTTTTGTTGCCTGGGTCATCTTAATTGGAACCGTTGTGTTGGGAATTCTCAAACTAAGACCATTTACCTTTTTTGGCTATCTATTAACGGCGATCATCCTGGGTGGAGCGCTGTACACACTGGTTGTCTCCAGCGCACTTGGATCGGCATTACAAAAACAAATAGAACCATTCATCTCACAAACCCCCGCAGCAGCGGTTACAACAGATCCCGCAACTACAACGCCAACGCTCGCGATTGAGATACCGTCTGCAGCACCCTCCGTATCACTTGAAACACCCTTACCCACCAATACCATCCCGCCAACCCGCACGCCAACCGTGACCATCACTCCAAAACCCACACCTGTATGGGCAAAAATATACAGCCCAACCTACAACGGGGTGAATGTGAGAGTGGAACCCGGATACAACGCCGCAATACTGGCAAGTGTGCCCAATGATCAACCGGTTCAGGTTCTTCCCGAAGTGCAAATGGTTGACGGTGCGTATTGGGTACATATTTTATTGGAAGACGGCAGGGACGGATGGATGCTTCGAAACCTGCTCTTGACTGCAACCCCTGCACCTGATTGGTAATGATTCCCTCAAAATTACTGTTTGGAGAAGATTTATGACGATTCACTTTGGAACCGATGGCTGGCGTGCCGTAATGTCTGATACTTTCACATTCACAAATCTGCGCCTGGTATCGCAAGCGATAGCAGACGCGGTGGCGTCAGCCGACTGGGTAAACGATACACAGCTAGACACTGAACCCGACCCGAAAAAAATGGTGATCGGTTACGACACCCGTTTTCTATCTGACCGATATGCCATTGAAGTGGCGCGTGTACTGGCTGCCAACGGCTTTTCAGTCTATCTTTCTCAGGCGGATGCCCCCACACCCGTCATTTCACACGCGGTGCGCAACCTGAACGCCATCGCCGGTGTGATGATCACTGCCTCGCACAATGCACCACGCTACAACGGCGTAAAACTTAAATCTGCCTGCGGCGGGTCAGCGTTACCTGAACAGTGCCGCCGGGTGGAAGTGTATTTGAACGATAATGAGCAACAAGGCCGCGGCCCCAATCTTATGGATCTCGAACAGGCACGCGAGTTGAAATTAATTCAGCGCTTCAATCCCATTCCGGCCTATTACGACCATCTGCGGACGTTGATCAATACCGATATCATCGCCGAAAACCCACAGCGTTTCGTCATTGATTCTATGTATGGCTCAGGCCGTGGAGTGATCAAAGGGTTTCTGCAAGGAACCGGATGTGAGATCACTGAGATCCGCGGTGAAATGAACCCTGGGTTTGGCGGTGTGCACCCCGAACCCATCAGCCGCTACCTGGGTGCCCTGGCAGGGGCGATAGGCGCCGGTATGGGCAGTTTCGGTATTGCCACCGATGGAGATGCGGATCGAATTGGAGCCATGGATGAACGGGGAAACTTTGTTGATCCGCATAAAATCATGTCACTCGCATTACGCTACCTCGTGCAAAAACGCGGTCTGACCGGTTCAGTAGTACGCACCGTTTCGACCACCCGGATGATCGACCGTCTGGCAAAGAAATATGGATTAACAGTCCACGAAACACCGGTAGGCTTCAATCATATCGCCGATTACATGATGAAAGAGCAGGTCCTTATTGGCGGTGAAGAATCAGGCGGCATTGGGTTCAGCGGTCACATTCCAGAGGGTGATGGTGTGCTCATGGGTTTGCTAATCATTGAGATGGTGGCCGAATCAAAAACAACCCTTTACGAAATGGTTGAAGATTTGCAGCAAGAAGTTGGTCCTGTGTTCTATGACCGGGTCGATCTGCGGTTAAAATACCCCGTTGCCAAAGATAAAATGGTGGAAAAACTGGTGCAACAGCCTCCCCAGACGCTTGGTGGCGAGAAACTGACTGAGGTCAGCGCAATGGATGGTGTGAAATACATCTTCGCAGATGATTCCTGGCTGCTGATCCGTCCTTCAGGTACGGAACCAGTCTTGAGGGTTTATGCAGAAGGCAGATCTGTTGAAATGGTGAAAGAGTTATTAAAATACGGACGATCCATTGCCGAGAGTGTTTCCTGATTGACGGGTTAAATAAAGTATCCGGGGTCGCAAAAACGACCCCGGATTTTTTTAAACGGAATCTACCGGGAGGATAACCTGAGTTTTCGGCTGAGAATAATCACCAGCACCAGAATGAGAGCCATACCTGCCATCATCGGCAGACCAAACTCATCGGCAAACCCTGAATTGGGTAAGGCAGTTGCTGTGGCCGTCGCAGCAGCACCACTGCTCGCCATCTGCGTTTGTAAAGCTGCAACGGTGGCCAGTTCGGCTGCGGTCAATCCCGAACCTCCTGCAGCCGGTGTATTCGCGGCTATGACCACCACCGGAGTATTGGTAGGTCCGGCTGTTGGTGTGCGAGCGATGGCAGTCTGTGCGGATTGCGTCTTTTGTTGATTCGCCATTGATGTCGCGGCCAGAGCAGTGGCAGTATTGGCAGCATTGATGATTGCGGCTTGTTCTTGCTGTTGTGCCCGTTGATTGGCCAGGTACTTTGGCGCTACCAAAAGTAAGAGAAGCAGGGCCAGCAGGAATATCACACCCAGAATGGTGATCACAATCACAAAGGTACGGCTTCCTGACCTTCTATCTGGCTCTGGTGGCGGGGTTTCTTCAGAAAAGCTACCCGGGTCAAATTGGTCATCATCAAAATTATTCAGTGCCATGGTTATCCTCCTTCATCGGTTGGGCCGAGAAATTCACTTGTCATGTGCAGCACGTCTAGATTCGCCAGAGGTACCACACTCATCTCTCCATCTTCAAATTTTACAGCAGCTGCATTTGCACGCAAACCGTTGGGAAGCCTGGTTAATCCGGGAATAATCTTTTGTACGGTTCCCACTTTGCCTAAATGATCACTGGCATGCACTCTCACAATTTGCCCTGCTTCATACTCCACCTCAACTGGATATGGTTCACCGTCTGATGGTAATGAAATAATAATCTCAGGGCGTTCACCGGTCAGTCTATCCCATTTTACAGCGTTTACCGCTGCTTCGCGTCCTGAACTTGAAATGAGAAGCTTTTTGGATATCGGGTCGAGCCCGAATCTGCCAAACCCACCCAGAACGATGATCGGGTAAGGCTGGGCTTCGGCAACCGGGAGTATGGATGCGGAAATGGTTCCCAGAATGATCCCGCTGACTTCTGCAGCCGCAGCAGCCTGCAAAGCTTCTGGAGATTTACAAAAACCAGCAACCAGCACAGCCCGCCTGACATTCAATCCAATGGCTGACGGCAGCAATTCGCCATCCACAGTTTCCTGCTGGATCACAAGTCCGCCAGAGCCAGACTGCATATTGCCCCATACACCCTGGATGAGAGTCCCGCTGGTTTCAACAACCGCTCCGCGTTCTTCAATAATCTCGGTCACCAAACCAGACATCCCCGCGGTTTTCGTGACCTTGCGGCTTTCAGCTTCGATCAACACTCTGCCGCCGCTGATAGAAACGATCTTTCCAGGGCCAGGCGTGCGAATCACTCGCGAGAACATGCCGCCGGTTTCAGCAATAATATCGTTTTTCTGTAAAAGATCACCCGGCTTTCGATCAATCAATTTTTCAGCGTCAGCAGGGGTTTTCAATCCCAGTGATCGATAGACGTCCACCAGGTAATGTCGAGTCGGGATTTCCACTTCAGCGATTACATCCATCGGAGAAACCTTCTGGCCAGTGCGAACGGTCACCACTCCCGGAACAGGAAGGGTTCGGTTCCGGCGGATAAAAACCAGTGGGTGTACATGCGTCATCTGGGCGTGCATCGCTTACTCCTGGCAACTACGTTGCAATAAATGTACCATTATTTACCACCAAGCATGAACTTCCAGTTGTGAAAAAGTTCACGCCGTTTCTCTGCATTTTCAGGTAATCGAAGGGGGCGCCCGCGAGCGTCAATCACCACCCCGCATACTCCACCTCTCACCATAAACGGTTCGTTATATATATTCACTTCTTCGATCACGGTGCGGCGCAGCATTTTAAGCTGCAGTTCACCAGCTTCTCCTGAAGCAAGCGGTAGTGAAATAATCGAACCTTGCTTAATTTCGGCATCAATGTAACTGCCGTTAGCATAGACCAATCGCGCCTGCATGATAACACTGCCCGGTTTTGCGTTGCTCACCGCGTTGATTACTGAGGCAAGGTTGGTAAAAGCTGTTGATTCAAGAACTTGAACTGGCAGCAACGGGTCAAGCCTGCCGGCCGCACCTAGCAGTGGAAGCATCCCATGTTTGTCGAGGATAAGAGGACAAATCCCAAGCGGTTGGACTCCATCCAGGATCACCAGCAGCGATTGTTCTGGAGTGATTGTTCGATTGAGAGCAGAGCCGCTAATGAGTATCGGCTCGAAGCGGTTGGATGGCAGTGCACCGCGTAAATCTAGATCGTTCATGATTAAACGCAGAATATGACGAGTGGCGGCTAATTCCAAATCAAGATCAGATTGATTCGAGGCAATCGAATTCGGATATAGAGATCGCTGCCAGAGATAATCCATCACCTCTTCTTCAGAACGTGTTCCGTCAAGCCACATCATCAGATTTTTGATCTCGGATTTTTCCGCAATGGATGAAATTCCGGTGCCCAGACCGTACCCCAAGGTATGCAGCGTTGAAAAGTTGTGATTGGCGTAGGCAGCCACCGAATGAGTTCCTCCGATATCAATTGCCAGTACGCCTTTTGCAGGATCGTATTGCCTGCCCAAAAAGCGGATCACGTCATGAAAACCCTGGTTGGAATGAATCGGAGGAGTGCTGCAAAGCGGAGCCATCCGGTCAAGGCCGCCCAGTTTCTTTTGCTGCATATCCAGAACCATTTCATCCAGGTCTTTTAATGCTGGCTCGAGCACTTCGTCATCAATGGTTGGATGAATATTGCGCGTTACTTTCACCTGTGTGAGCCTCGAAAACCCATCGCTAATGCGTTTACCAAGTTTGGCGTTTCCGCAATACAGAATTCGGGGCCGGCGGGCGGGATGCATGATTTCAAGAATGTTCGCTATCAGGCCAGACATGCGCAAGATTGAACGGCTGGCTCCATCATCTGTTCCCCCTGCAAATAGGATCAAGTCAGGTTCGGCAGCCAAAACAGCATCTAGTTGAACACTCTGAGGCCGCCGATCGTTAATTCCGATGCTTTCCACCACTTTGCCATATATGGAATACGCCAGCTTATTTACCGCACTGAGTGAGACATCATTGAGCAAACCAAATGTGACAATCTTCAAAAATGAGCTGCAGGAGATGGTAACCACAAATCTATCCACACCTTCTCCGCCAACTCGTGAAGGAATCAACAAATTGCCGTCGTTATCCAGAAGCATCCTTCCGGTGGTTTCTTGCAAGCGTAATATGGATTCAAAAACACCCTGGCCAATATCGAAATAGGGCTCTCCATGTGAAGAAGGCGCTATTCCAGAAGCGATGAAATGATAACTATCCTCGACTACGTCGAACAGAATAGCACGGGTATTGTTGGATCCAATATCGATCCCAAGTACTGAGTTTGCTTCAAAAGTTTCTTTGGCCATAAATCCTTATTTGATCATGCTCATAACGGTGCGGATCAGGAAATCGGAGCGTTCGATCAACGCTGTCATTCCAGCAGTTAACACCCCGGCAAACACCGCTCCCAGAGTGATGGCAATAAATATTTTTCCAACCCAGGCAAATATCCTCACCCACACGGGTTGTTTCGGTTCACCTAACTTCTTACGGCGGGCTCCAAAATGAAAATAAGCCAACGAAGCCAGTGTGCCAATGAGAAAGAATATCCCTTCAACGACCCTGTATACCGTGGTGGGTGTCCCGTCTGGACGGGTACCAAAATAACTGATTGCTCCTTCTATCTGCCCAAAAAGGGTGCCTAACACGGCGCCACCCACTGCAACGGCTGCTCCAACTCCCACCAGAACCGCCATTGAAGTGTCACCAGCGCGTGAAAGTCTGGGTGAGAGTTTCAACAATAATAATCCTGACAACACCAGAGGAATGAGTGAAACGAGTGATCCCTGCAGCAGTGGTGCTACCAGACGTGCCAGGATAACCTGGTAAATGATCACTACCGCGAAATACCCTGCGGTAATTCCGACAAATAACGCTGAAACAAATTTAAAGAGGGGATTGTCACCCAAAAGATAGCTGAAAACAAGTACCGTGAGAATAAAACTCACAAAGGTCCAGATCAATTCCGCGGTCATAGGTTACTTTCCTGCCCCCTTCTTCATCCCCGCACCAGAGGAAAGGATAAGACTCACTGCTCCACCAATAAAAATGATCAGTGCTGTTATCAGAAGTGTCGACTGGAAGGAGCCGAATGCCAGGGTCGATTGATATGGCCTCTGCATGATTTGTTCGTATGACTGGCTTCCATTCATTCCGGCGACGAACCCTTTGATCTGGCCGCTGTCATAATATGGCTGTGTCATTGGAGCTGCCTGCGCACTTAAGACAGCAAGAATCGGAGAAACGTCCGCCGAGGTTCCAACCTGTTCCACCCACGTTTTTACGATATCGGCGTTATCGGTTAAGATAATCACTGCTCCAAAATCTGATAAACGATTGATACCCAGTAAAATCGGCTGATCCCATGCGGGCTGGATGGTGGTTGTATAAGGTAAGGCCTGGTGCAAATTTCGAGTCAGTGAGAGGATTCCCAGGGTTCCTCCAGGAAGATAACCCAGGTTAACCACCTGATCATCAACAGAATAATTCGTTTCAACAGAACTGATCCCACGAATTTCTTCTTCTAAAATCGCATATCCAATCGCATTGGTCGATATCAGCGTCATGGGGATATTTCTGGCCATTAAGTGCTCAATCACAGCCCTTGAAGTCCACTTCATTTCACCAGCCAAACCGGCTTCAAAATGAGCGGCCAGCAAAACTGGTTTATCAGACGGAAGATTTTGGATTTTGCTAAACGTGTTGACCACTTCAGCCGGGAACAGAACCGGGGTAATCACAAATGGTGTATATGAGAAAATTGGCATCAGCACAGCCGCCAGTAAGGCTAAGGTAACCACAATTCTAAGAATCAGACTTGATTTAACCGGCGGCTTTTGTGCACTTTTAGCTAAATCTACAGGTTCTGCCCCTTCGAGTAATGTCTTAAAGAGAGCAACATTCTGTAATTGGCGCTCACTAACTTCGATCCCAGGTGAATACACAGGCGGTTTTTTAATCTGACCTGTGAGGTCAGCCGAGCGCAACACTCCTTCAATTCCTGACAGAATTCCCTGTTCTGCAGGCTTTTCACCCTCCGCTGGAGGTTCGGGCGCAGGCTGCAAGGGCGTTACTGCTTCAACAGGTCTTATCGCGTGCAGCCAGGCGGGCAGGTGGGCTCTTTCCAGTTTACCCAAATCCTGTCCAACAGCCGGTGTGGGCTTGTTTTTAGGCTCATCAGATTTCTTCGCTGAAACGGGTTCTTCTAAAGACAGCCATTCAGGCAAGTCATCGTCATCGAACGAGATTGGACGGGGAGTATCTGTGACCGGTGGAATGATTCCACTGCTTTCCAAAGTCGGCAGTTCTTTGGATTGTTCACCACTGGCAGATTCCATGCCAGCAATGGGTTCGGGTTCATTTTCAGCGTCGAACTCAGATTCTTGATTTCGTTCGATTCCTGGTTTCGGTTGAGAAATTGGTTCGAAATCAACCGCGGTTTCTGGTTCGAGGTTCGATTCAGGTAATTCTTGAGAAGGAATGGTCGTTTCCTCTTCCCTCATATACCCGTGGGTTGAGTCTATTTTCTTAAGAACATCCGCGATTTCTTCCGATGAAACTGAATCAAGGTTAGACTGATCTGATGGTTTTTCAGATTCATGACGCTCCGTAAAATCAAGCCTTTTGAGAAAATCTGATTCCACCTGTTCTAAATCTTCAGCAACAGGTTCACCACCAGCTTCAGGTTCAACTACTTCCTCCAATTGATTTGAGGGGCCAATTCCAAGTTCAGCAAGCAGAGACTCGAATGCATCATATACTTCTTCATCTTCTTTAGCGGAAATTCGCTCCGGTGGATTTTCACAGGTAAGAAATTCCGGTTCACTTAACGGTGGAACTTCTTTTTCAGGTTCCTGTGTGTCAGATTCTGATACAGATTCTCCTTCGAGTCGGAACCCATTTAACCAATCCGCATTCTCATCTGCGGGCGATTCTGCACTGGTGAAGGGATTTACACCCTGAGATTGTTCACGTTCTTCTCTTTCCAGCTGCCGGATTCGAGCCAGCCATTCAGGGATTTCTTCTTCTTGGTTGTCAGAAGCCGGTCCGGAATGATTCGCTGTACCTGCTTGCTCCACACCGCTGAATTTTCCGGCTTCATTCTCAGACCCTGTGGGCTGATCTTTGACCAGTATTGCCTGACAATACCAGCAGCGTTCAGCACTGGAATCGTTTACACGGTTGCAAATAGGACAAATGATATCAGCCATGGTCATCCATTATAGGGGCGGTCAGACCCAATCAAGATCCTGATACCCGTAGCAAGACTACCCAGAGCGATTCCAAGAAGGATTCCTCTCGCTCCGGCTACAGGTACTTGATGGAAACCTGATAGCATATCATTAATAACTGGTATATCAGTAGTAAAGGCCAGTACGCCGCTATTAATAATCAAAAAAATCACAACGCTCAAAAAGAAAACAAAACCCATCCAATTTCTTTGCCGCTGCAGCATTTTGAGGCTCGAAAAGGCCATTGTGATGGCCAACACAGCCATTAAACTGGATTCAATGGGTACCTGCACTGCGGTAACCAGCTTTTGAAACCCTGTATTTGAAGGTCCAAGAAAGATTCCAGCCACCAGGGTTAAGAGAAAAGCGATGAACAAGACAAAACTAAAACCCTTCGATGCTCCGTTTTCTTTGAGCCGTTTCCAATGGACACCAAAAACCAGGTTAAGGATCGCAATTAACCCGGCAATGCCGCTCAAAATCACGGCCCAATCCAACAGTGGTTGACGCAAAGACTGGATCAGCGGGGAGGGGATGAAATATCCCAACAATACGATGACCCCTGAGATTATGGCGATGACGGTATTGATGATCTTCATAGGATACCCAGTAATTTAAGAATCGCGCCAGCGATCAAAGCAATCCCCACCAGCCAGCGCAAGAGATCTTGTACCTGTAGACTGGCCAGGTGTATCGGACTGTAAGCCAGGTACGCAGGAATTGCGTAGAGTTCTTCGCCAATCAACACATCCCTGGTCGTAGCAAAAAATATCGATTGAGCGGTGATTGAATCACTGGCTGCCAGGGTAAAATCTGTGTTGGATTCTGAAATCGTGCTAAAAAACCCTGCCTCAGTTCCAAAATTACCGATCAACACATTCGCGCTGATGCCTGGTTCATGCAGGATATCCATTGCACCAACCGCGTAACTGAAAGGTGTGATTCCTGTCAACTGTCCATGATCGGGGTCATATAACTCGCGGGTGTTAGTTTCAACTGATACCGCTCTTAATACATCTTTGCTTAAAAGCGTCAAACCTCCATTTCCACTGGTGCAAACCGGCGGTTGGTCACTGGTGGAACTTAATTGACCCAGACGATGCAAAGAACTTAACCCAACAAAGGCTGAGGTGTTTGCCGGATCGGTCAGATTGGCACTGCCAAGTGTAACGTGTATTCGAGTGCCGTCTTCTACTGATAGGCCGATCGCACGCCGCAGTTTTGCGATCGCTGCGATCTTGCGAAAGACTGGGGGATATTTTGCGCGTACTCTTTTTGATGCAAAAAGAATCGTGCCCACAATCGTCAAAATGACAATCAGAAATCCAATAAAGGGCATAGAGATTACGAATTCTCCTCACGCAGATAAGCAGCAAACGAGCGGGTATCTGCTGAATTTTCCAACATCAAGGCAAAAGCTTTCAACGAAGAGCTTGAAGAAAAATTAAGGAATGGCAAGGAAGCCAATAACACCTGCGACAACACATATTTTATCGGCCCGGCGCCCTCTAATAAAGCAATCACTGGACCGGTCAAATTTGAGTCGTGAATCTTTTTTGACCAGGATGACCAATACAAATGTTCCATCTTTTAAAGTATAGCATAATCCCTTTTTTCTCACCCAACCTTGAGAAAATTATGCTTTCCAGAAACAACAGCCCAATGATGAGCGGGCAAAGTCTGTTATCTGAGTTTCCATATCTTCCACAGAACCCCAAAAAGAATGAAATTGCGAAGGATATAACAGGATCGCCTGCTGCCAGGCTCGCATTCCTTGAGTTGATAGCTCGTATTTTTCTGTGCGAGCCCCTGCAGGCAGAAGAGTTGAAAACTCATCGACGGTCATTGAACCGTATGGCAAATCCAGGTAATACGAAAGATTCGCCCCCAGTCTTTCTGCAACGCAGCGGGTGATACGGTGATCCACATGACCACCCGCGCCCAGCGGGGTAAGAAAATTCCTGTCGTCAGGATACAGGTTGCGCACCCGATTTGTTATGTGTTCTACCAGCGGGTATTCATCATTTTTTATTGGAGAAGAGAGATCATTCAGGTTATGGATCAAAGGTTGGCACTGATTGGGAAGATATCGATAGATACAATCCAGAAATTCCAAATGGTGCCATTTACAGCCAAGAAACTCACAGGCAGCCACATCTTCTGCGCGTCTTCCGGTGGTGGCATCACCCTGAAACCCCCAGGTTTGCTGAAGAAGACCTGCAAAAGGTGGAATAGCGATTCCAACAGGGCTGCCGGCAAACAATGTGCATACGATCACTTCCTGCCCCTGGCGCACCTGTTCCCAGATCCAGCCACCGCACGAGTAAGCACCGTCATCCAGATGGGGAGAAAGGATGATTGTACGCATGAAATACCGCTCCAGATGAAAAGTTGTAAAATTAAATTATAGTATGAGATAATAATCGGGCTATTCCTGCCAAGGAGTCAACCTCATGTCAATCTTCGACAATCTATTTGGTCCCAAACCATATCCACCTGAAGCGAAGAATGAAATCACCAGCCTGATTGATGAATTGGTGAAAATCGGCCAGCAGGATGATTACCTTTCCGTTACTCCAGGGGGCGGTTACAATGCGCAATGCCGGCATGTGCGCACCCGTCAGATTGGCGACAGGTTAAACAAGATCGGAGGATTGGCTTTGATGACCTGGGTCTTCGAGAAAGTGCGTAAAAGGGTGGGCAAGGTTCTGGCTTCTCACCTGGAGTACGCATGGAATGAGATCGGGGAGTGGCGTGCTTAACATTCACGGAGAGCAGGGTAAAGCTCTCTGAAATGTTAGAAAGGTGACTTTAACTGTTGAAGACCTGCATGATTCGATTCATGCGGGTTTTCCATTCATAATACTTAACGTCTTCTCGAGCTTTCTGTGCAAGAGCGTTCCTTTTTGTCTGGTCTTCGAGCAAAATGGAAAATTGCCGTTTCAGATCTTCAAAATCTTCTGCGATATAAAATGCTGCGTTGGATTCATTCAAAACCTCACGCAATACCGGAATGTCACTGCTGAGGATGGCTCTCCCGGCTGCCATATATTCAAACATTTTCATCGGGCTGCAAATATCTGCGGTATTTCCGCCACCACTGACGGAAATCTTCTTCCCAAAAGGCATTAGAAGAATATCCGCCGCTCCCTGATACAACGGAAGATCCTGGTTTGGCACAAATCCGGTCATCTTGATATTGGTGACCCTGAATTGTTGTATCTGATCATTCCAATAAGCGATAGAGTCTTTCTCTCCTCCAATCCAGATGAATTGAACTTGAGGGAACGCGATCGCCAGCTTGAACAATAAATCCACACCACGCCCCGGATAAAATCCACCGGTGTAAACCGCGGTCATCAGCTCTTCAAAACCCAATCGTTTTCTACACTCAGCCGCGTCTGGTAAATGGACATAGCGATCAAGGTCTACCCCGTCAGGTGCGATGATTGAATCTTTATCAGTGAACTGTATCTGAAACCGTTCTTCAATTTTTCCTTTGAGTGCACTGGTGATCATAACGGTGAGTTTCTTTTTCGGCGAACGCAGATAACCCCGAAAAAGCCAGCTGCCAATCCGGCCACCGGGAAGATCATGAACCTCATAGATGATGGGAATATTCATCAATAACCCAATGGAAGCCGCCCAAATCGCCCTGGTGTAAATCACCTCGCAATTTGACTTTTTTCCGTCGAAAATGCTGCGGAGAATAAAGTCTATTCCTTTTCTACCCTTCGATGCCGAAATCCAGGTGATAGGGAATTCTTCATTAATTCCGTACATGGTTTTCAATTCATACCAGGAATACTGCCTTTCGCCTGGTACATAGAGGTGAACAGAGTGGCCATTTTGTTTTAGCGCCTGGCACACCTTCATTACCTGAATACTGTTGGCCTTCATGGATGGAATTTGAGAGGTAGCAATATAAGCAATTTTCATCCTACAACTCCTGCTCTCTGTGCCTCTCACTGTAACGAATGAGCACAAGCCCAATGCTCACCATGACCACCACGGTCAAAATGAAATTGCCCGTAAGCAGCCATGCGGCACCGTTAATCCCATAAGCGGGTATAACCCAGAAAGAGAGTGCCACTTTCAGCACTGCTGCAACAAACAAGATATAGAGTGGAATATTTGCCTTGCCAAAAGAAAGCAAGAGAGAGCGGTTCCAGAAAAAGATATTCGATATCCCGAATCCCGCCAGAAGGATCATGGTGGCTGGATAGGCTGGAACGAAGGCTTGTGTGTAGATCACCCCGATGAGCCACTTTCCAAATAACGCCATAATCAATGTAACAAAAATCGTCCAGGATGCGGAAATGAAGGTCATTCGCCGCAGCAAGCGGCGCAATTGACCCCACGACCTGGAAACAACACTGCGGGTCATTTCGGGGAAAGAGGTGGTAATAAACGGGGTGATGGGCATCATCAACGGATTAATAATTGACAACCCAAGTTTATAAAGCCCCACCGCACTCTTATCGAGGAAATAACCAACCCACAAAGGTTCACTCTCACTGACAATCATTTTGATGGTACCGCTGAGATTGGTACTGACCGTATATTGAATCATTTCTTTGATTGGCGGCAATTGTTTCATCGAAGCCTTCCACCACTGAGGGTGAAGATGCCGCCGTAAATGATATTGCGCCAGGATAGCCGGGCTGATGCCAAGGATGATCTTGCCCACCAGATAGGCAGTCAGCACAGTGTAAATTGACCCGTTGAGAAAGAAAGCAGCCACGATTATCACAGCGGTCAGAAGACTTTGCAAGAGGTTGATCGCTGCCTGAGTGCGGAAATGATTGGTAATTTGAAGTACGCCCAGTGAACTTTCATAAACTGCACTTGTCAGAATCGTTATGCCGAAAAACTGGATCATGGGAAGTGCCTGCATATCCTTGGCAAAATACCGGGCTCCCAGGGGTGCCACAAGGAAGAGAAAACCAAAGGCGATTAAGGAGGTGACCGCCTCTGCCAGCATGGCTACCTTTACCACCGCACCCGCCTTTTCAGTGTTTTCTTCTGTCAATTCTTTTCCCAGGTAACGAATGATAAATTCGCCCATCCGGAATGAGAAAAGGCGGTTAACATTGCTGACAAAAGTAGTCACGATGCCTACCATCCCAAAGGCGACAATACCAAGCAAACGCGCAGCAAAAACACTCTGAACAAAACTTAATCCAAGGCTCAGAGTATTGGAACTAAAAAGATAGCCGGTGTTTTTAAGCACGCGGCTTAAAGTGAGATCTTCAGCGAGAAAGCGCTTAACTCTGGAAATCAGAGAGTTCATGGAGTGAGTATGTGTTTCGCCCAGGAGCGGTTTTCTTGGTACCAATCAACCAGGTGTGTGATCCCTTCATCGAGAGATACCCTCGGCTCCCATCCAAGCATTCTGCGTGCCTTGGATACTTCTGCCCAATTGGCATTCACATCTGCTGGATGGCGGGGGATATATTTAACGATCGCTTTCCTGCCTACGCGATCTTCTATCTTATGCAGCAGGTCATTGATCGTGATCGTTTCGTGCCCTCCAAGGTTAATGATCTCGTACCCCACCGGTTGAATCGCTTTACACACACCATCAGCGATATCATCCAGATACGTAAAACCGCGCATCTGCGACCCATCGCCGGTAATGACCACTTCATTGCCCTCAGCAATCCACTTGCAGAATCTAAACATGACCATATCTGGCCTGCCGGCCGGGCCATATACCGTGAAGAATCGAACTACAGTGGTATCCAGACCGTAAAGGTGGTGGTAGGTATAAGCCATGACTTCTGCGGCCTTTTTACTGGCAGCATATATTTGAAGCGGGTGGCTGGAATCAGCATCTTCGGGTGTGGGCAAAGGTGGATTTGCGCCGTATATCGACGAAGTGGAAGCCAGTACCAATTTATTTACACCGCTCTTACGGCACCATTCCAGAACGTTTAATGTTCCACCGGCGTTGGTCTGCAGGTACACATCGGGCATCTCTGTTGCCTGCCGAACTCCAGCGCGGGCCGCGAGGTGAATAACGGCTTGAATATCCTTATGCTCGCTTGTTAATGAATCAAAAAATTCCTTTCGGCAAAGATCATCCTTGATAAAGGTAAAACCGGGCACCTTTTTCAGATATTGCAGGCGCCATTCCTTTAGCCGGGGATCATAAGAATCGTTTAAATTATCAACCCCGACGATCTGATGACCCTGTTCTGCAAGGTTTTCGATCACCTTACGTGCAATGAAACCCGCTGCCCCGGTGACAAGGTATTTTGCCATTAGAGTCTCACCACCTTTGGATCTTTGATTCCCATTTTCCCAAATGCGTTTCGAGTATCCACGATCAAATGTGATTCTTTCAGAATTTGAGCGTAATCAAAGCATTTATGGTTCGTGACGATGACCACACAATCATCTTCTCTGACACCAGCCATCACGTCAGGAATGGATTTAATTTCCCAGCCCTCTTCTTTAATCACCGGGATGTATGGATCGTAATAACTGATCACCGCCCCCTTCTGCTCCAGCAACCGGATCACGTCAATGGCAGGTGACTCTCGCAGATCATCGATATCCGGTTTATAAGCAGCCCCTAAAACCAACACCTTGCTCCCTTTGATGGCTTTTTTGTGTTCGTTAAGGGCATCCTGAACCTTACCAACCACGTAGCGTGGCATATTGGTATTGATCTCAGAAGCAAGATCGATAAACTTGGCGGTGTAATTCAAGGAGCGCATCTTCCATGAAAGGTAAAGAGGATCGATGGGAATACAGTGTCCGCCCAATCCCGGCCCTGGATCGAAGCGCATAAAGCCAAACGGTTTGGTAGAAGCCGCGTCAATCACTTCCCACACATCCACACCCAACCGATCACACATTAATGTCAGTTCATTTACAAAACCGATGTTGATCATACGAAAAGTGTTTTCGAGCAGTTTAGCCATTTCAGCGACCTCGGTCGATGAAACCGGAACGACCGTGTCCAGCGCCTGGCTGTACCATGCAGAAGAGACCCTGGTACAGTTCTCTGTCATACCACCGATCACTTTGGGGGTATTTTTCGTCGTCCAGTCCTTCCGCCCGGGGTCAACGCGTTCGGGTGAAAAGGCCACAAAGATATCTTCACCCACCTTTAAACCGCTTTTTTCAGTCAGGGTTGGCAACACCAGTTCACGCGTCGTTCCCGGGTAGGTACTCGACTCTAACACCACGACCATTCCAGGATGAACATAAGGAGCGATTCCTTCTGCTGCGCTGATGATGAAAGAAAGATCGGGGTCACCGGTATTGCGTAACGGAGTTGGCACACAGATCGCTATAGCATCGATATCTTTCAAAACCGAGTAATCTGACGTTCCCCTCAATTTTCCATCACTGACCAGTTGCTTTACGAGATCAGGGGCGACATCAATGATATAGCTCTCACCGCGGTTTAGCTTTTCCATCTTACTTTGAATCGGATCAATACCGGTAACATCAAAACCGGCGCTGGCAAAAACCGTTGAAAAAGGCAGCCCCACGTATCCCATACCAAGAACAGCCACGCGAGCGGTTTTGTTCTTAAATTTTTCAATTAAATGACTGGCGTAATCCATATTTCTCCTAATGTTTTAAAACAGGGATAATTGCTCTGGTGCATCTTCCGTTTTACTTTCTGCCCCTGGCTCTTCACTTGAGGTTTGTTTCATCGAAGCGATCATTTTCGCCCTGGCAGTTTTTGCAGCCTGAATGGCATCAGGTAGTTTTTTAAAATCTTGAATAACCGAATTTTTTAAAGATGGTTGGTGCAGGGCCGCGGCAGGATGAAACATCGGGACGATCAATCTCTCATGCACCCAAAAAGTTTTACCGTGAACGTCACTGATCCTGGCGCTTGGCAGATACTTTGCCATCGAAAACCTGCCCAGAGTTACGATCACTGAAGGATTAATCGCTTCGATTTGCCGGTCCAAATATGATGAGCATGCAGCCAGCTCTTCTGGTAAGGGGTCACGGTTGCCGGGAGGACGGCATTTAACTACGTTGGCAATAAAAACCTGCTGCCGTCGAAAACCTGCCACCTCAAGCAACTCATCCAGAAATTTGCCTGCCTGCCCTACAAAAGGCCGCCCCTGTTCGTTTTCATGAAACCCAGGACCTTCGCCAATGAACATAAGTTCCGCAGTAGAAGGTCCTTCTCCAGGTACAGCAAGTTTACGTGAAAAATGAAGTTGACAATTTTCACATCGCCGAACCTGGGCAGCAATCTCATTCAAAGTATCGGTCGGATTCACTCGCACTCCATAATTTGCAAGTTTACTGCTTATTTTACCTTACTGCAACGATTCCAATTTTGAGAGGTCAATCTGCTCCAGATTCATCATGATCGCATCCTCTCCATTATCTTGATAATAGTGCTTGCGTATGCCCGCTTCTTTGTAGCCAAACCGGGCATACAGGTTACGCGCAGCCTGGTTGCCACTGCGAACTTCTAAGAAAGAGCGAACAGCCCCGGAATGATACGCATCGATCAGTGTAAATGCCAAAAGTCGCTGGCCAATTTTCTGGCCCCGGTAATCTGGATGTACAGCAAATGTGGCAATATGCGCTTCATCCACAATTAACCAGATGACAATCATTCCGACAATGACTGGAACGCCCTCACGGACAACCTCTGCCACCCAGCAGCGCGATACCGGGTTGCTCTCAATTTCGAAATTGAATGAACTTTCAGGCCAAGGGAGACTGAAAGAAAGACGATCCAGCGCTGATACTTCCTCCAGATCGGTTATCTCCATACGTCTGAAACTTACGGGTAATTCGCCGTTCAGATTACTGCTCCTGAATACCACCTGCAATGTGCAGATAGATGGGGGCCAGGCTTACAGGGTCATCCACATGACCGTTCTTCCAGCGTTTCCAGGCGAGTTCAGCCAACAAACAGGGTCTCCGCTGTGAAAGCGCGGGAGACAGTAACATCGCATTCTTCCACTTTCGCCCTATGACCTGGCGTTCTACAGCTGACATTTCTCCACAGATAATCGTTGGGCTTTCGATACTGGCTGAAATTTCTTCAGGGGTCATTACCTTTGGCTCAGATTCAGGCAGCCACTTTGTTCCGTTTGAAACGAAACGTTGGACTGCCATTCGCGACCGCCCTGCAGGTAAAAGCACCAGCATAGGGTTCTCAGATAGCGGCTGAGCTTCAGCCATATAATCAAAAGTCGGGATACCAATCAGAGGCAGATGCAGTGAGAGCGCCATCCCTTTTGCCAGTGCCAATCCGATGCGCAGGCTGGTAAATGAGCCAGGGCCAAGAGCAACCGCAATCGCCTGCAGATCCAATGCCTGCACCGAACAATGACGCAGGAGGTCTTCCACAGCAGGAGCGAGTTCAACCGTATGATGACTGGCTGTAACCCACATCATCTCTCCGGTAACCGTTGGCTCGTTATAGAGTGCAATACCCATTGTCTGCGTGGACGTGTCGATCGCCAGCAGCATAGTTATCCTCCAAAAGTGAGCCTGCGAAATTCTTCAAGCAGCGCTTTGTAGCGCGCGCCGTTTGGAGTAAAAATCAGGCTCCTCTGTTCATCCGCGACCCAGCCAAGATCGATATGTAAATTCTCAGAAGGCAGCGCAGAACTGATCCGTTCAGCCCATTCAACAATCAATACGCCGGTCAGCAGCAATTGTTCTAGATCGAGGTCTTCCGCCTCCAGCGCTGATTCAATGCGGTATGCATCCAGATGGTGCAACAAACAGCCATCAGGCCGCCGGTACTGGTTCACCAGAACAAATGTCGGGCTCGACACCATATCCAGCGATCCCCAGCCTTGTGCGACACCTTGCACAAAGGTGGTTTTTCCTGCTCCGAGATCACCCGAAAGGCAGATCAAATCACCTGTTTTGATGAGTGCACCTATGCGCATACCAAGGCGCTTGGTTTGCTCCGGGCTTCGGCTGATAAAATCCAGGCTGGAAGAAGTTAGAATAGGCATAGTGAGTTGATTATATGATACCGAAGAAAACCTAACAAGTGAAAGTTGAGAAATATTCCAAACAAAAAATATACCGTGACACCTGCACGATATACTTACCCACGCCTATTCTGCCAAACCAGCGTGTTGTCTTTCAGCTTTCTTTGCATGATAAAGAATCACAACATAGACGAAATCAATAATAAAGATCAGGCTTCCAGTTGTTAGTACCAACAAATTGGGTTCAAGCACATCCTGGATTCCTAAAACACCCATTAACACGGTTGGAGCCGCCGTACCGATCCATTTGCTTACCGCAATCAGTAAAGTTTGCCCTTCGGTTGACCGGCGCTGTACAAACATGGCAATGAATAATACCGACATGAGCAGATTTTGCAGAAAAGCGGCATAAACAGCCCCCATCAATAAACCGAACTCGTTGATGAACGAATATTGAATAACAAAAGCCGCTGCCAACACAGAGCATCCCCAGATATAAAACCAGGCTGGTCTCATCGTGTGAGGAAAATACCTGCGTCCAAACTTAAAGAAAGTGTAGAGCAGACCCAGATCGAGCAGAAACCAAACCCAGTTAATCGCGATCTGAAGTGATAAACCAATCGCACGATAGCCCAAGAACGCGTGAAGAAACTCCCAGGCGATATTCAAAGCCAGTGCCCAAATTGGCATGGCGTACGACCTGTCCTTGATCCCAACGCGAATGGCATCGATATATACAATTGACCAGGCGATTCCACTCAGCAGCATTAAGAAATTTTCAACAGTCATGATCACCCTTCTACGACGAATTCCATTGAGATTGGGTATGTGGAAAATATCATGTGCCAGGAGCATCTGAATCAGGATTTGGGATATGCTGCTTTAGACGTTTTGCCAGGTCACGCCTCGAGAGCATTACGCGGTGTGAACAGGTCAGACATTCCAGCCCGATATCTGCACCCAGCCGGACAATCTTCCAGTCATAACCGCCGCAGGGGTGCGGCTTGCGAAGTTTCACCTGATCACCAAGACGTAATTCGGGCAGCATGATGGCATTATATCCCATGTTATAATTTTCAAACTTGTCTTTAGTGGCATGGCATCTGGAGGAGAAAAACGAATGCTGAATCTGGCGCCAAGCCTATTGATCTCCCGAATCGCTACATTAATTATCGCTCTAACCGTGCACGAATTTTCACACGCTATCATCGCTGATCGCTTGGGTGATCGCACGCCGCGTGCGAATGGCAGATTGACCTTAAATCCTTTGAAACACCTGGATGTATTCGGCTCACTCATGTTGATCGTTGCAGGGTTTGGGTGGGCCAAGCCAGTACCTGTGAACTCCTATGCCCTGCGGCAGAGATCACGTTCGGCACTGATGTGGGTTTCACTGGCCGGGCCAGGATCAAACTTGCTGCTCGCGCTTGCTGCGGGTCTCATCTTACGCTTCAGGCTGGTTCCATGGCAAGCCTCTACCGGATTCCTTCCTTCAGCAGCCGAGTTTTTATTTACCTTCCTTTCTATCAATTTAATCCTGCTGCTCTTTAATTTGATCCCGCTGTCTCCATTGGATGGTGAGAAAATACTGGAATTCTTTCTGCCACCCTCAATGGCGGTCAAATACGCCCGCATCCAACCCTACGGACCAATTCTGTTGATGGTTTTGCTCTTTGGGTTGCCCCTGATTGGCGTGGATATCATTAACTGGATCATGACCCCGGCACTAACCGGGCTGCAGAAAATCATTTTAGGAGTGTCTTGATGAGTGTTCAAATTTCAGTGATTGGCCTCGGGCAGATTGGAGCTTCACTCGGCCTGGCGCTTGCAGAATACAAAGGGAAAATTCTCAGGGTCGGTCATGACCCTGACGGAAAACGAATGCAGTCCATTGAAAAACTGGGGGCATTCGATAAAACCTTCGTCCAGCTGCATGAAGCGGTGCGCAATGCTGATATCGTCATCCTGGCACTACCAGCAGATTTGATCAGAGATGCGCTGGCCATCATGAAGGACGAGCTGAAACCTGGTGCCGTGGTGATCAATATCTCCATCATCCGCAAGGGAATCCATCAATGGATCGAAGAAACACTGCCCAAAGAGAATCCCTTTATTTCGATCCACCCCCTGATTCATGCCGACCGGCTTGAAGATGCCAATAGCGATGTCAACACTCCACGGGCTGATCTCTTTACAAATACTGAAATCGCAATCACCAATGATTACAATACTTCCTCAAAAGCCATTGAAGTAGCCACCGATCTCGCGACCCTTCTGAAGGCAAAACCCTATTACACAGAGACCGCTGAAGCAGACGGTGTGGTGGCCAACGTAGAACAACTGCCAAAACTGGCGGCTGCCGCGCTGGTTCACACGCTGATTGGTAAAGCGGGATGGAATGACGGCAGGCGCTTTTCATCGAGAGCATTTTATCGTTCAGCTTCAATCAATTATCTTTCCGATGAGCAAGAGTACCTGGGGATCACAGCCCTGTTGAACAAAGAAAATATTTGTCGCTCTTTAAACGAACTGATTTACTCGCTGGAAGAATTAAGAAACCTAATTGACCAGGGTAATGAAGATGGTGTGAAAAAGTATCTTAAGGAGGCCAGACAGGGCTTTGAAACCTGGATTGAGCAGCGCCGAAGCGGTGATTGGGATCATCAAAGAAAAGAGATGCCCCAAAAACCCAAAGACAGAATCAGCCAGTTATTTGAAGGTAAAACGAAAGAAAAATCGTAAAATTAATCAATATGGCGTATTATTGTTATATTGTAGAGTGTGCCGATGGCACTTATTACACAGGGTGGAGCCTCGACCCAGTCCGTCGCGCACAGCAGCACAACAAAGGACGTGGGGCAAAATACACCCGGCAGCGCAGACCGGTAAAACTGGTTTATGTTGAAGAGCAGGCGGATCTGTCAACCGCCATGAAACGTGAACGTGCAATCAAAGCACTCAAACACGATCAGAAGTCACACATGATTCAAACAAAGGGGAAATAAAGTGGAAATTCAAGATGGGTGCGTCATTTCACCTGGCAGAGTGAACCTGCTTGGTGAACACGTTGATTATAACGAGGGTGTCGTACTGCCGGCCGCGATTGATCGTTCCGTCAAAATTCAATTCACTCGCCGCAAGGATCGACTCGTACAACTTTCTGCACTCGATCTTGATCATCAGTGCACATTCAACCTGTTGGACCTCGATCGCAAGATCGATAGCAACGGTAACCCACTACCTTCCTGGGCTCTTTACCCTGCCGGCGTCCTCTGGATGCTCCAGCAGCGTGGGTACGCGGTCAGTGGTTTTAATGCCAGTTATCGCTCTGACATACCCATTGGCGCAGGTTTAAGCAGCTCCGCTGCGGTTGAGGTGGGTTTTGCGGTTGTCAGTCAGGTTCTGGGGGGATGGCAGATCGATCGCTTAACGCTGGCGCGAATCTGCCAGGCTGCAGAAATCAATTACGCCGGAGTAAATTGCGGGTTGATGGACCAGTTTGCCTGTGCGAGTGGCGTCCCTGACCACCTGTTGATGTTCGATACGCGAACCTACGAATCCAGGGCAATACCATTGCCTCAAAACACCACACTCGTCATTGCTGATTCCACCATTCGCCGGTCTTTGATCAATTCAGCATATAACGACCGCCGCAAGGATTGTGATACGGCTGTAAAGTATTACCAGGCAATCTATCCCGAGGTTAAATCACTGCGCGACCTTTCTCCAGCCCAATTCCAGGCACATGCTCACCATCTACCTGATGACGTTCGGCGTCACGCTCTCCATGTGGTAGAAGAAATCGCACGGGTTGAACGCGCGATTCAATACCTTGATTCAGGTGATGCAGAGCAATTTGGCAAGTTGATGTTCGAGACCCATGATTCATTGCGCGATTTGTTCGAGGTTTCTTGCCGAGAATTGGATATACTGGTAGATCTTGCCCACGGCTTCGATGGCTGCCTGGGAGCACGTTTAACAGGTGCCGGCTTTGGCGGATGTACGATTAACCTGGTGAGAAAAGATCGGGTTAACGAATTTATTGAATTTTTGAAAACAGCCTATCAAAAAGAAACAGACCTGCAAGCGAATATTTTCCGTACTCATCCCAGCCGCGGTGCCAGCCTGAAAAGCAGTTCCGCTTATCGTTCAGCCGCTGCATCAATTCCAAAGGTATACGCCATTGATGCACATGAACTAAGCAAAACCTTCGTTTCAAGACATGGTTTTTGGCGGCGAACATCAAAATCAACGGTCGCTGTGGATAAAATCTCTTTTTCTGTCGAAAAAGGGGAGTTATTCGGTCTTCTTGGGCCAAACGGTGCGGGTAAAACCACAACAGTGAAAATGCTCTCAACCCTTCTCCTGCCAACTTCGGGAACAATTTCAATCTTTGGCAGGGATATTCTGCGCGATACCAACGAGATCCGCAGGCATATCGGCTTCACCTTTGGTGGTGCGAGGGGGCTTTATGGCAGATTAACGGCTGTTGAAAACCTGCGGTATTTCGCTGAACTTTACGCCTTACCGCCAGAAGTAACGCGCAGGCGGATTCCAGAGCTGCTAGAGATCGTAGGCCTCGAGGGACGCGGCAACGACAGGGTTGAGACATTTTCCAGTGGCATGCAGCAGAGGCTGCATCTGGCACGCGCTCTGCTTCACGACCCGGAATTAATCTTTCTTGATGAACCTACTGTGGGCATCGATCCGGTTGGAGCCCGTGAACTCAGGGCTACAGTCAAACAACTGATCGGTCATGGCAAGACCATTCTCCTTACCACCCACTATATGGCTGAAGCGGATGAACTTTGCGACCGGATTGCCATTATTAAGCAAGGGCATATCATCGCGATGGATACACCTGCTTCATTAAAAAAGAAAATTAGTTCAGATTCGATCATCGAAGTTAAAGTCGAAGCTGCTAATCTCCCTGCGGTGCAAAACACACTTTCAAGACTGGGCAGCCTGGCAGCTGTTTCGTACTCAGAAAATAATTTTCTTAAAGGGATAAGCATCACCACCCCGCAACCTGGAGCAGTGATCGAGTTACTCTCTCCTCTGCTGACCCAAAACGTGATCCAGAATCTCGAAGTGAGAAATCAGACCCTCGAAGATGTTTATATCTCTTTTATTAAGGGAGACATAGAGTGAAAAGCAGCTTTATGGGCCTGTTTACCCGCCAGATAGATGTTCAATTACGCATGCGCACCTTGAACCTCTACAGTTTGCTGCTATGGTTCATTCAACCCATTGTGTTCAGCGCTGTTGGAATGATTCTTTCCAACGCCGCCGGCAACCCCGCACCTGACCTGGTGTATACGGTCATTGGCGGCGGTATCATGGGCATGTGGAGCGGTCTGGTATTTACTTCAACTTACGACATTCGCAGTGACAGACGCGAAGGAACGCTGGAAATTATCGTTGGCAGCCCCACTTCCCTGCGTAAAGTTGAGGCTATACGCACATTTTCCAATGTGGCTGCCGGGTCAATCAGCCTGATTGCCGCATTTCTGGTTGCGGTGTTAATCTACAAATTTCCACTTTCTCAGGCAGATCTTCTTTCAGCAGTCATTTCACTGCTGGTGATCCTTTTTGGATTGTGGTGCATGGGTGTTTTTCTTGCCAATCTCATGGTCTGGTCAAGGCTTTCAACCTCCATCGTAGAATTTATCGAAATGCCGGTCGCGCTGCTGGCAGGTTTTATGTATCCCATTCGTATCCTGCCTGCATGGATGCAGGAAATCTCATCCATTTTTCCAATCCGCTGGGGGCTCGAAACACTTCGTACAGCCATTCAAGGGCCTGCCCTAAACCAAGAAACCCTCGTCAAGTGGGCGATTTCTATCGGGATTTCATTAATTATCTACCTTCTATCACGACTGCTCGACCATAAGGTTCATGATCTCATCCGCGTTAGTGGAGAATTGAGTTCGATCTGATGCGCGCTGTGATTCGTATCATTCGCTTGTATTTCATTCAGGCATGGTTCTCATACCGCTCTCTTTTTGCCTGGAGCACACCGTTCAACTACTTCGCCAGCAAACTCGGTTTTCCATTCTTCTCGATGCTGCTTTTCATGTTTATGGGAAAGTACGCTGGTTTCACTGATCCAACTTTCATCATTATCGGTAATATCTTGCTCCTCCCTGCGTTGAATGGCGTCAGCGGAATTTCGCAGACCGTTGGAGGTGAACGACAGTTCGGCGCACTCTCTTATCTGCTGGCCAGCCCCGCCCCCCGCGCACCTCTCTTTCTTGGAAGGGCATTTTTCCATATTCTGGACGGTTTTATTACCCTTCTTGTTGCCCTGCCTGCAGCGGTCATCTTTCTGGGTATGGATGTGACCAGAATAAACCTCGGGCTTGTCTTTATCTGCGTCCTCACCCTGTGCATCACAACGAACGGCATCGGCTTCATCATGGGCACGGTCACGCTTCTCAGCCGAGACGGTTGGATGATCACCTCCACGCTTTCGATCGCCTTTTATATGTTAATCGGAGTGAATTTTCCAGTAGAAAACCTCCCTGCTTTTCTACAATGGGTGGCGTACGGACTACCCATGACCAGAGGCATCATGGCAGCCAGGCTGGCGTTGAACGGTGCAGACTGGACCAGCATAGCGCCATTGATCAGTGGTGAAATTCTAATTGGTTTGTTATATATCATGATCGGCTATGCTTCATTTAGATTCGTCGAACGCGCCAGCATGCGCAGCGGGTTGCTGGATACCATATAGCAATCATGAAAATTCTTTAAAAAAAAACCCCCGATGCCAATTGCATCGGGGGGGTTGCCTTTTTAGTCACAAAATATTGGAAGGTGACCCAGCGAGATCACATTCGTCCATTTGGCTCGCTCACCTTCGGTGAAGACAGCCGCTTCTGCCACCACTTCGGCTCCTGCCTTTTGCACCAGAAGGCGCATTCCCTGAAGGGTTGATCCGGTGCTGATCACATCATCGACGATGACAACCTTTTTCCCCTGCATCAGGGCTCGATCTTTTTCATCAAGGAAAAGATACTGCGGTTCACCCGTTGTGATCGAAAGGGTTTCGGTTTTGATCGCATCACCCATGTAAGGTTTATAGGATTTACGCAATACGACGTAAGGTTTCTTCGTTTCAACAGAGAGAGCATGCGCCAGAGGAATACTTTTGGCTTCTGCTGTAAGCAAAACGTCGTAATCTGTACTGGTGAGTTTTTCGGCCAGGGCTTTACTACATGCCTGCACCAGTTCAGTGTCTCCAAGAATATTCAAAATGGCAATACGCAAACCGGGTTTGATCTGAAACAAAGTGAGTTCGCGATGAACCCCTGCGATATCAACTGGATAGGTCTCTCTCTTTTCCATCTTACACTCCCGAAATAAAATCGAACCGTTGCCGGATCCAGTAATTAAGTTTATCACATAAAATTTGTGAGGATTTTTCACTTAAGAGGTGATCCTCGCACACCGGAGCGCGAGGATCATGTGAGGAGAAAAAGAAGAAAAAGATGAATGTGGTACAATCATCGAGAGCCGGGGACGCCGACCCCGGCTCTCTTGACTAAGGAGGAGAAGAAAAGAAGTCGCCCTTTGAATAGGATACCTTCTTTCTCCAAAAATTACTTGACTGTTACCCTACGCTTACCCTACGAAAATATGAGTGTTTTGTGAAACAAAATTCAACCGATTCGATCAGTTTTTCCAGCCGTATAGGAAAGATTACAATTACAGCCACACATTCAGGCATCTCTCATGTAATCCTCGGTAATCAAGAAGATCCTTCTTACCCGTCCCAAAATCAAACTGAATTGTTGACGCTGGCGAAGGCTCAATTGTTGGAGTATCTGGATGGCACGCGCAAAGTTTTTGCCCTGCCGCTTGATTGGAATGATATCGCCGGATTCCAGAAAGACGTGCTCTCAATAACCATGGAAATTCCATTTGGAAGTGTGATGACCTACGGCCAGATAGCCAAAAGGCTCGGTAAACCAAATGCTGGCAGAGCGGTGGGAGGTGCATTATCCAGAAATCCTTTGCCGATCCTCATTCCCTGTCACCGGGTAATTTCTTCTTCAGGTGCGCTCACCGGTTATACAGGCGCAGAAGGTATTGCAACAAAAGAATTATTGTTAGGAATAGAAGGGCTCAAAATTGTCAATCAAAAACTGGCTTAGATTCCTCGCCATGGGGTTAGTTTGGGGATCAACTTTTTTCTGGGTGAAGATCGGGCTACAAGAAGTTGGACCAATCTCGGTAGTGTTCTTCAGGATCCTGATCGCAACCATTGCTTTGATCACCTTTTATAAATTCAGCCACAGAAAATTTCCATGGAAGTTTTGGCGCTTATACTTATTCCTTGGATTCTTCAATATAGCATTTTCATTGATTCTCGTCTCTTGGAGTGAAAAATTCATCTCCTCTGGCATGGCTTCGATCCTGAATTCCACACAACCTCTCGTTACCGCCTTGCTGGCCGCAGTACTCATGAAAGATGAACCCCTGACACTTCAGCGGATCATTGGTATCTTCATCGGCTTTGGTGGTGTGCTCGTTCTAATGTCGAACCGGATCGATGAAGGGACCTCCAATCAAATCATGGGGGTCGCGGCCATGATGGTTGCTGTTTTTTGTTATGGGGTCAGCTCCATTTATGCCCGAACCCACAATGACGGCGTCAGACCTGAAGACCAATCTCTGGGGCAGATGATCTTCAGCCTCATCTTCATTATTCCATCCATGTTAATCATGGAACCTTCTTTCTCCATCCCGATTAAACCTCTTTCGTGGGTGGCTTTTACATTCCTTGGCCTGTTAGGATCGTTTTTTGCCAGTATTACCTGGTATTCACTATTAAACGAGATCGGACCCTCAAGAGTAAGCATGATCACTTATATGTTCCCACTCGTCGGTGTGGCATTGGGTGCAATCGCGTTAAACGAAACGGTTGACTGGCGGTTGCTGGTAGGTGGTTTGCTTGTCTTGGGAGGAATTATCATAGTCAATAGTAAAATAAAGTCATCACCACAATTGATTGCCATTGAAAATAACGCCTTGAAGGATGAGTGAATGGACGAGAAAAAGGTTACGCGTGCAGGATATGTGGCGGTCATTGGCCGTCCAAATGTTGGCAAATCGACATTGGTCAACACACTGCTAGAGCAAAAGATCGCTGCGGTTTCATCAAAACCTCAAACCACCCGCCGGCGTCAACTGGGCATCCTGACTCTTCCTGAAGCACAGGTAATCTTTGTCGATACCCCCGGGTTGCACATTCCCCAGCATAAACTGGGTGATTTTATGAACCAGAATGCCACAGATGCCCTTCTGGATGCTGACATCATTCTCTGGTTATTGGATTCGAGCATGCCCTTCACCGATGAAGATAAACTCATCGCTGATAAATTAAAATCGATCAAGAAACTCCCTGCCGTGTGGATGGCACTGACCAAATGCGACCTGGTGAATACAACCACGATTATGGAGCGTAAGCGTCAGGCGCTTGATCTTTTTCCAGCGAAAGATATTCTGGAACTTTCTGTAGAGAATAAGCAGGCATTGGACTCTCTGTTGAGGTTAACCATAGACAACCTGCCAGAAGGCGACTTTTATTTCGATCCAGATACCATCACCGACGCTTACGAACGAGATATTGCCGGCGAGCTGATCCGTGAATCGGTGCTCATGTTCGTTAGAGACGAAGTACCCCATTGCGTTGCAGTAAAAGTTGATTCCTATGAGGAACGGCCAGATGACAAGGCTTATATCGAGGCAACCCTTTTTGTGGAACGCGAGTCGCAGAAAGGCATTCTCGTTGGAAAAGGCGGTGAAATGATCAAAAAGATTGGAACCCGAAGCCGCCAGGAGATCGAGTCAATGAGTGGAAGAAAAGTTTTCCTCAATTTGAAAGTTCAGGTGAATAAGAACTGGCGCAATAGCCCTGATGCGCTCAGCTTATTAGGCTACGAATCCAACAAGGAATAGATTTTGTTTACATGGGCTTTCTTCATTGCAGCCGGTTTTGCTTTCCTCGATTGGGCATCCACGTGGAAAGGGTGGAAAATACGCCTCTACGTTGCCAAACCCGCCACAATGATATTTCTCATCCTGTGGACGTTCCAGGTGACAGCCTGGCAAGGGCACATGCTGTGGTTCGGGTTGGCATTGGTCTTCTCGCTGATTGGAGACGTGGCTCTGATGTTGAATCCGCGTTACTTCATGGCCGGTGTCGGTGCATTTTTCTTAGCACACGCGGCCTACCTTATCGGGTTTAATCAGACCCCCATACCATTTACTCTGGGAGTGATCCTTTCAGCCGGATTGGTGATCATCGCAGCAATTCGCGTTTTCCAATTGATTAAACCGGGTGTGATAAAGATTCCACGAGGAAAGCGGTTTCTGGCAGCGGTGACGGCATACGGAGCGACTCTATCCCTGATGTTGTTTTCTGCCCTGATCACGCTTTTTAAAGCAGACTGGAGTTTGCTCGCAGGCGTGCTCGCCGCGATTGGCGGCACATTGTTCTTTACTTCTGATACGATCCTGGCGTATGACCGCTTCGTTCGCAAATTAAAGCACGGACAGAGCTATGTGCACCTCACCTACCACCTGGCACAGGGCTGCATCGTTTCAGGTGCGATCCTGCATTTCTTGCGCAACTTTATTTAAGCGGCTTAAACCCCTCTCCCAATGCTTCATGGGTCTCACCAATGACCATGAACGCGTTTGGATCGATATCTTTCACCATTTCTTTTAACTGGTTTACCTCAGAACGTGTGATCACCACATACAGCACAGGACGTTCAGCCCCTGTATACGCGCCCTTGCCTGATAAAATTGTAACCCCGCGTTCCATTTCCTCCATGATCTCTTTTGCGACGTCTTCGGATTTTTCAGAAATGATGATCGCCGTACGAAAAATACTCGAACCTTCCGAAACCATTTCAGCTGCCAGGCCGCTGACATAGATCACGACCATACCATAAAGAGCCTTTTCCCAAGAAAAAGCAAAACCGCCCGCCAGAACCACAATGGTATCGGTGATCAGGTAAGCCTGGGAAATGGAGATCCCCAAACGGTGATTGAGGATACGCCCGAGGATATCCGAACCTCCGCTGGTACCGCCTCCGCGATAGACCAGTCCAAGGCCAATCCCCAGGAGTACCGCACCGAAAAGAGCGTTGAGAACATTATCCTGGGTCACACCGCTGTCAGGGATAAACAATACAAGCAGATCGGTGAAAAGGGAAAAAGCAGCAACAGAAATCGCCGTGCGTAGGGCAAAACGCGGCCCGCCAAGAAAGCGCCATCCGAGGATGAAGAGCGGGATATTGCCAATAAAAACCATCACGCCAATCGGAAAATTCACAAAGTGATTGACGATTTGTGATATACCGCTGATACCGCCGCTGACCAGCTGCCCGGGTACGAGGAAGAGGCGCATGCCAAAGGCTTGGATGAGTGCACCGGCCAATAGAATAATAATATCCTGAACAGTCTTCTTATTGAATTCAAGCGTGCTGAACTCGGATTTGAATTTTTGCCAGGGTGAAAAGGTTGTGGTATTTCGTTCAGACATAATGGACCTCGAGAAAAGAATAGCCCTATTGTAATCGAAAGAAAAAAATTGATGGTCATCATACTGGTAATGGGATTTTCCTTGACGTTGTTTAGATGGCATGGTATGATTTGTACTCGCGATGCGGGGTAGAGCAGTGGCAGCTCGTCGGGCTCATAACCCGGAGGTCAGTGGTTCGAATCCACTCCCCGCTACTAACGAGAACCGTAGTCCCTGGGGCTACGGTTTTTTGATAGGTCTGAGGGTCGATGGTTACGAAAAATCACTTTTAGGAGGATTTTTCGATGAACCGTAATCCCTCAGGCCTGTTATTTTCTCTTTGTATTGACGGTTTCGTCAAATACAAAACCGCCGAAGGCTTAAGCCAACGGACGGTCGATTCGTATGAGTGGGT
>DAOUGR010000027.1:0-6041 GCA_034429135.1 Anaerolineaceae bacterium
TGGATCCCTAAAAATGCTGTACAATAAAGGAAACCATGCTCAACTTAAGCGCGTTCAACCACAACCATCACGCCTCCAGGGTGAAAATGGTGGCAAAATTTATTCGACGTGGAATCCGGGTATGACTAAAATAAGAAATATCGCGTACCTGCCATCCAAGGAGGAAACAATGAAATATATCAAAGCAGGGAAAGTTCTTTGCGTTCTTGTCACCTTTATGCTGTTGGGCACGGCTTGCACACCCAGGTTGAGCCCGCCAGAGCTGACCGCCACCGTCGCGGCCGCCTACACCCCCACCCCCATGCCGACGCCCACCCCGGCTGCCATCACCCCTGACCAGGACCTGGCAGCTTTGATCCAATCCGCGGCGGATGGAGATGTGCTGACCCTCGCGCCGGGCACTTTCAGCCTTGCCAAAGGGCTGTTGATCGACAAAAACCTGACCCTGATGGGCAGTGATTCCGGCCAAACCATCCTCACCGCCGCTGAACCTGCCGAGGGAGTAAAAGCCATGGTGGTGAACACCACGAACACCACCCTGACCCTGCAAAACCTGGGTATTAATTACTCCGGCAGTACTCCTTCCGCGGTACTGTTCATCCAGGCTGGCAATTTGGTGATGGATAACTGCACACTCAGCGGCGCCACTCTTTCTGAATCGGGGAATCAATTGGGTCTGCTAAGCGTCGAGAATGAAAGCACCGCCTTGGTGCGCCACAGCCGCTTTATTGGCAACCCGGAGAAAGCCGACCCTAAAAGCCCCGAGAAGGTTCCGGGAGGTATCTTTGTTTCAGGCAGCGCCCATTTAACGCTTGAAGACAGCCTGATCGACGGCTCGTATATCGGAGTTTATGCCTATGGTTCCTCTGTTGTGACCTTGACTCACAACGAGATCAATAACACCTACGCCGCGGCGGCTTATCTTGAAGAAGCCAGCGGGGAGGTCACCGCCAATACCCTGCAATGGAGCACGGGCGTTCAACTTGGGTTGTTCGGTAACGCCAAGGTGACCGCTAGTGAAAATATCTTCAACAACACAGATGGCACCAATGCCATCCAGGTGAACGGCACGGCTCAAGCAACCTTGCTCAATAACACGATCAATGGAGGGGCTGCCGGGATCGTGTTTGGAGACAACTCCACCGGCCAGGCCACCGGCAATCACATTACACTGGCCAGCGGCTCAGGCATTTTTGTCAACAAAGAGGCCGTGCCCACCCTGGATTCGAACATCATTGAATCTTGTGAAATTGGCATCCTCTATCAAGATAACGCGGCTGGGTCCGCGGTCAACAACACCATCTTTTTCGGCAACATCGGCCTCTCCATCAAATCACCCGCCAGCCCGTCGATTGTAGGTAATACCATCCAAGGCTATTTGGTTGCGTTGGCTTCAGACCCCGAAGATTGGATCACCAAGATTGACGCGCACGATAACAGCCTGACCGATGGGGAACCGGAGATCATCATCACCGAAAAAGAAGAGTAATCGACTCTCGTAAAAGGCTACTTTTCTAAAAGTAATGCACCCTTTCAATTGGGAATTACCAACTGAAAGGGTGCAGTGCGTTAACTGATGGAACCATTACATGATCACTTTACCGGGAAGACCACTTTCGTCAACAGTTCACTTTCAGCCACTTCCATGGGTGAATTTAAGTAAAACTCATAAACCACCCCGGTGGGGATGAGCCCATTTGCGGTCATCCAATCCGTCATGGATTTGTAGAAAGGTTCCATTTTCGAATAAGGCCCTTGAAAAATACCCGCGACCTGTTTCCCTGCCGGAATAGCGGTGGATGTGATCTCCCCCTTGCCCGGAACCGGTTTGCTCACCAGGACTCCCATCTCAACATCCAGGGCCTGCATATCCATATTGTAGTAAGCCGCGAATACCGGGCCTCCAGGTTGTTCGCCCAGCGCGCCCAGGTGTTGCATCACCGCCCCGAATGCCTTTCCCAACTCTTGTTGCAGGTTGGCCATGCTGGTGGTTTTGCGGATCGAAAGTACGGGTTGTTCCTTCTGTTCGACAAGTTCAATTGCGTTGGTCATGTGGAGCCTCCTAAGAAAGTTATATTAAAACCGATCTAGGAAAAGGGGTATGTCATGATTATGCCAACCGAGCCAGTAGAAGAATTCGATGAACTCATCGAAGACGAAACGATTATTACCGATGAAAATGGAGATGAGCCTGCTCATGATCGGCGGAGGATCTTTACGGATAAATTGGATCCACCGATCGATTCGCTCTTTTTAAAGAATAAACGTGGTGATCTCATTTTGGATCCCATCTTCCAACGTCGCCCTGTTTGGGACCTGGCTCGTTGCAGCCGGTTGATTGAATCGGTAATTCTAGAAGTGCCATTACCTGTTTTCTATCTGGCAGAAAGTAAAGATGGCACTGAGGAAGTAATTGATGGCCAGCAGCGATTACGGGCTTTTTTCAATTTTTTGGATAATGTTTATGCCTTAACAGGATTAAAGGCCTTACCGCATCTCAACGGGAAATATTTTCGAGATCTGGATAAACCCACACAAAAATTAATCCTGGGGTATTCAATTCGCACAGTCACTTTTAAAAAAGAGTCGGATGAGAATCTCCGATTTGAGATTTTCGAACGATTGAACACCGGCGCAATGCCTTTAAATGACCAGGAACTGCGGAATTGTATTTACCGAGGCAAATACAACGAATTGTTGATTGAACTCTCCTCTGATCCCGATTACATGGCTATCATGGGACTTAAAGCACCTGAGAAACGTATGAAGGATGTTGAATATGTATTACGCTTTGCTGCGTTTTATCATGCTACTTACCTGAAATACAAACCCTCGATGGCGCGTTTTCTAAATGAGGATATGAAAAAACATCAAACTATTTCGGATGAGGATGTCACGAAACTCCGTAAAGCATTCAAGAACAGTGTGACGCTCATTCGATCTTTGTTGGGAACCAATGCTTTTCATCGTTATTATCGCGGGGACGACGAGAACAACAATGGATATTGGGAACCCAAACAGTTTAATGCCTCCCTATTCGATATATTGATGTGGGGATTCACAAATTATGATAAGAATCTAGTTATGGCAAATCTTGATGCAATTAGAGAAGCATGGATAGCCATAATGACTGATGATCCAGATTTTATTGCATCCATCCAATTATCTACAAGTTCGTTGAAAAGTGTGACCTACCGTTTTGATGCATGGCGTAAAGTTTTAAGCGAAGTGCTTTCGTCCACATCAACTCAACCAAGGTGTTTCACTAGAGCGTTGAAGCAAAAATTATTCGATGGAAACCCTACCTGTCAAATATGTAATCAGCAAATTGCAGAGGTCGACGATGCAGCAGTAGATCATATAGAACAATATTGGCTGGGTGGGAAAACAATTCCCGAGAATGCTCGTCTTACGCACCGATATTGTAATTGGGCAAGGTCAAAGAAGGATATTGGTTAAATAGCCAAGCGATTATTCAATTCTATAAGATCTTACCGATGATATTTTATAATCGAGAATGATCACCTTAAGCAATTACATATTCAAAGTTGGGCTTGATTTAAATGATAAATTTCCAGGAATAACTATTGCAAACAGGGCAGCCCTTCCATGGACTGCCCTCTCACCTGTTTACCTCACTGCCCTGAACTGACATCCCGTTCTGGCCGGCTTTCCCAACATCGTCCAGGATAATCGTTCGACCACACCCCACCAAATTCCAGGGACATCATACCATTTCGCATCGGCCACGTTTATCGGAATATCTGGGTCAGACGCGGTCATTTTGGCCAAGGTGCTATCAGGATTGATCGCCACTGCCGTGTACACCACACTGTAGATTGGACCCAGGGTTGCCAATGAAAGCATCATTCCCCATCCGCATCTCGAAGGTTCAACCGTTTTGGCAGCTTCGATTCGATCTTGCATGAATTCGATATAGGTCATCCCTTTAGGAGCATCTGAAACTGACATGGGTTGATTAGCCTTGAAACCAATAAAGATCAGGCCGGCACAGACAAGGATCACAGTTGCATTCCAAATCGATTTCCAAATAAAGTGAATAAATCCCGCAATCATCTTTAACCCTATTGCTTTCCAACATTGTAGTTGTCTTCAGGTTTAAAACCTTCACCGATCATCAAGGTTCCAAACCTAATTTCCTCTCGATACATACGATCTATTGAAACCTCGACTACATCCCCTTCACTGCGCCCCATATTGCTGGAGAGATCTTTCAATTGACGGACACATTCGATACTTAGTCGAAACGAGCGAACTGCTTTTGTGGATGAGTTTTTTATGGGCATGGTTTTTAGCTCCTTGGTTTAACATATTGTAATACATTTGTATTACTTTTTCAAGTATTAACCGCAAATCATTCCGGCAGGGACGACTGGTTTGTACAATTATGCATTTCAATTGCATTATTGTACAATGTTGTTATAATGGAGATATAAATTATCAGATCGACTGACCCATATTCAATCGGAGCGTTATTAATGATAGAAAGAACATTGGCATCCAAAGTGACTTCTCTGGCGCAGAAGTTCCAGGTGATCACGCTCACCGGTCCTCGTCAGTCTGGCAAGACTACCCTTGTCAGAGCCACTTTTCCTGACTTGCCCTATGTCTCCCTTGAGGAGCCTGATATCCGGCAGATTGCGCTGACCGACCCGCGTGGTTTCCTTTCCAATTACCCCAATGGCGTGATCCTGGATGAAATCCAAAATACCCCTGAATTGTTCTCGTATATCCAGCGGATTGTGGATGAAAACCGCCAGATTCAATTTATTCTTACCGGTTCCTCAAACTTCCTGTTAATGGAAAAAATCAGCCAAACCCTGGCTGGTCGCACCGCAGTCTTGCATTTACTACCATTCTCTTTACAAGAACTTGAACCATTGGCAGATTCTTACGAAAACCTGATTTTCAAAGGTCAATACCCACGGATTTACGACCGAGCCATTCCACCAACTGATTTTTATCCATCCTACATTCAGACCTACGTGGATCGGGATGTGCGCATGATTAAAAACATCGGGGATATTAATGCCTTCATCCAGTTCACGCAATTGTGCGCCGGCCGTATCGGGCAACCACTGAATTATGCCAGCCTGGCTAATGATGCCGGTATCAGCCCCAACACCGCCAAATCGTGGCTTTCGATATTGGAAAGTTCTTACATTCTATATCGTCTACAACCATACCACCGCAATTTCAACAAACGATTGATAAAATCACCCAAGCTCTATTTTTATGATACCGGGGTTGCCTGTTCACTTCTTGGTATACGCGAGCAAGAACAAGTCAATTTGCATTACATGAAAGGCTCCCTATTTGAAAATTTGATTCTCAATGAGTTCATCAAGCGTAGTTTCAACCGGGGTGAGAACCGTCAGCCATATTATTGGCAGGATAACCACGGCAAAGAAATAGATTGCTTATTGGTAAATGGTGAAAAGGTTACGGCGGTTGAGATTAAATCCGGAAAAACAATGTCCACCAGTTATTTTGAGAATCTTAAATACTGGCGATCCCTGGCAGCTTTACCTGAGAGTCAAGAATATGTGGTCTACGGTGGGGATCAATCCATGCAAACAAGTGCCGGCACTTTAATAAGCTGGAAGAATTTGGATCGCATTCCAGATTAATAACCTCATCGATCAGTACTATATAAATTGTGAAATGTATGCAGATTCAAATACTCAGGATGTCAGAAAGAGAGTTTTTCATGCCTGAATTTGTGCAAGTCGGTAAGAACGGACAAATTACCTTGCCTGCTTCCACGCTGCAAAAAGCAAAGATCAAAGAAGGTGATTTACTTGAAGCTGTAGTTGATACCGACGGGACCATTCTATTACTTCCAAAACTGGCGTTGGATCGAACTAAAGCTGAAAATTACCAACTGAAAGATATTGACTGGGCAGTAAAACAGAAAGACGGAACGTAAGTCGTATACAAAGGTAAGCTCTGTACTCCTTGTGCCGCAAGGTCCGAACTATAGGACTTGGTGCTGCCAAAAAGAGAGAAAATGCAAGGAA
>DAOUGR010000028.1:0-61208 GCA_034429135.1 Anaerolineaceae bacterium
TGGGCCGCAACCCTTGATGATGGCTGAGGTCATGCCATTTACTCTGGCGCCTGTTCATTGACACCCTTGAACCTTAAAGATTCCACACAATGAATTTACACCATTGACAGAGACGCTAACGTATAATTTTCCTCACGTGCGCGTTTATCGGTATCGATAGGATGAGATAGGGAGTAAATTAAAAAAATGAAAAAACAAATCAAATTCATCGTACTGCTTACAGCAGGTTTGATGCTGGTGTCAGCACTGGCCAGTTGTCAGGGTTCGAATTCAACAGAAGACCAGCAATCAGCGTTGGAGAAAGCCGTTGCTCAAACGCTTACCGCGGCCCCAACCGCTACGCCTACACCTTCGAAAACCCCCACACCGCTGCCGACCATGACACCGACCCAGGTGATCGTTCAATATGGGCCGACCAACTTTCCAGATAACGTTGATCCCTTGACCGGCCTCACCGTAGACGATCCAGCCATCCTCAACCGACGGCCAGTAATGATCAAAGTATCCAATTATCCGCGAGAAGGCCGCCCACACGCCGGGCTATCGTTCGCCGATATCGTCTTTGATTATTACACCGGTGAAGGCGGCAACCGCTTCCTGGCTTTGTTCTATGGGCAAGACGCCACCCAGGTGGGACCGATCCGATCCGGCCGCCTGATCGATCGCTGGCTGGTGCCCATGTACCAGGGAATCCTTGGTTTAGAATATGCCTGGCCGCCTGTCTATTCAGAGATCTTGAGTTCCCTGGGCTACAGCCGCACCATCTCGGGCGGCCCCAATACCTGCCCGGCGATCTGCAGCATCACCGAACCCCAAACAGTCACCAGTGTTTTTGCCAATACAGCAGAGATGTCGAAGTATTATGCTTCGAGAAACAACTCAGATAATACCCGTCAGAACCTTGATGGTATGGCCTTCAATACGATTGCACCAACTGGTGGAAAACCAGGGAACGAATTTACCATGCAGTTTAGCAGCAAGAATCTGGCGAACTGGAAATATAATCCCGATACCAGAAAGTATCTACGCTGGATTGAAGACGTCGAACCGGATGGTGATGTGATTCTGGTTCCATTAACCGATCGTCTGACTGAAAAGCAACTGGAATTTTCGAATATCATTGTCATCTTCGCAGAAATCGAATCTCTTAGCGACACAGACACATTGCACGAAATTCACATTGCCGGTAAGAAAGGCAACGCGTTGATCTTCAGAGATGGTCAGATGTATGAAGTGACCTTTAAATCAGAATACGAAACCCCCATCCAGTTCTTTGATAAAGATGGCAAACCCTTTGAATTGCAGCCAGGCAACACCTGGATCCACATCACCGGTTTGAATTCAGCGATTAAAGATGAGGGCAGCGGTGTCTGGCGCGTCGTGCTGGGAGTTCCCTGATCTGAATTTTTCACGATTAGAAAAGACCGGCTTCTATTCTCTGTGAATCCGGTCTTTTCTTTCTTTTTGATCCGAAGTAAAGAGTTATAAAAGGAATTTCAGATCAGAATCTTCCCATTTTTATAAAACACTTCTCCATCGATCAGCATCTCGGTGTCAGTCCGCGCATCACAGATCAAATCCCAGTGTATGGCTGATGTGTTCTTACCTCCCGCTTCCTCGAATCCGCTTCCCACTGCCAGATGGAAAGTGCCGCCAATCTTCTCATCAAACAGAATATCGCGGGTGAACTGACGGATCCCATAGTTCGTCCCAATGCCGAGTTCACCTAATCTACGCGCTCCTTCGTCGGTATCGAGCATCTTGATTAAATATTCTTCATCTTTCTCAGCAGTGGCTTTCACTACCTTGCCGTCTTTGAATTCGAGATAAACACCATCCACCTCACGACCCTGGTAAATAGCGGGGTAAGTGAACTTCACCCAGCCATTGACAGAATCTTCAACGGGGCTGGTGTAAACCTCACCGCTGGGCATGTTCAGGTCACCG
Source organism: Anaerolineaceae bacterium (assembly GCA_034429135.1). GTDB lineage: Bacteria > Chloroflexota > Anaerolineae > Anaerolineales > Anaerolineaceae > UBA6107. The sequence goes on from DAOUGR010000028.1 coordinate 1,948, forward strand.
TATGAATTAATAAACTTACGGCCATCCACAGACATTCGAATGTCCACGTTCGGTCCTCGGATGATGACGTCTTTTTTACCACTCAACCATTGCACCAGCCGTTCTTGATCAATGCGAATCTTCTCCCATTCAGCGATTGGATCATCGGTATCCACAAATGTCGCACCATAAACGAAATCTTCATAATCCTTCAAACTCATGTCGGCATCTTGAGCCAATGCCTGGGTAGGAAAATTCGTCAGCGTCCAGCGCAGTTCGCCGCTGGCAGAGCGGCGCATATAAACTTCGTGCCACTCTCTTCTACCCCGGCTAAACGTCTGCAACTTTGCAGGGTCGATCCCTTTGAGACTGCGGGTATTTTCTGGCGCCATGATGAATATGGCCACATCTGCTTCACTGATCATTTTCAACGCCAGCGGGCTATCCAGAGCCAGCTGGTCATCGTTAGCATTTCTCAAAAAAGCCTGAAGGATGGATTGACTGCTCAGGTTGTAGGTTACCCGTGCACCTGCTTTCGTGGCAGAGGCTACTACTTCAACAGCGAGAGGCAGGCCCGGAACTTCAGCTTCTACATGCACCCAATCGCCTGGTTTTACTCTGGTAGAATAATTTACCAGAACATCAGCCAGCTTTGTAATTCGCTCATCAGTCATATCCAGTTACCTTTCTTCATCCTTAATTTGGGAATGTTTGATTTCGGATTTCGCGCAGTGTTTGCTCGATCTCTTCATTAGTATTCATCACCAGTGGACCAAATCTGGCCACCGGTTCGCCCAGAGGTCTTGCGGCGACAAGTAAAAAACGCGTCCTCTGCAGCCCGCCTTTTATTGATACATAATCGCCTTCACCAAACACCGCCATGCGTGGAGGTTCAATATTCGTTCCGCAATATTCACCGCTGCCTTTGAAAACATAAGCGAAGGCCGTAAGATCATGCTGAATATCATAATAAAACTCATGATCACAATCGACTGTAACATCCATCAGCAGCAGGCTGCCTGCCATCCCAGTCCCCGGGCCAATAACATCGCCAATTTTTCCGGCGATGAGACGCACGGTAACTCCTTTCATGGGGTTCATCCACGGGATCTTTGCATCCTTGATCTCCTGAAACCGCGGAGGGCACATCTTTAAGCTTGCCGGCAGGTTGACCCACAAATGGAATGCTTCCATGTGATTCCCGATTCCCTGCGGCATCTCTTCGTGGATGACGCCACGCCCGGCTGTTATCCATTGTACATCACCGGTTATGATTTCTTCCTTATTCCCCAGGTTGTCTTTATATTTCACCTTTCCCGCCAGCACGTATGTGATCGTTTCAAGACCGCGGTGCGGGTGCATGGGGAACCCTCGCTGGTATTCTTCAGGGTTTCGTGATCCAAAATGATCAAACTGCAAAAAAGGATCCAGATAACTCAGACTCTGCGTGCCAATGCTGCGGCGCAGTTTAACCCCCACTCCGTCGGTCATCCGCAAGGGTTCGATCACTTTTACCACCGGTCGGACCTGTTTTTCTCCCATAAAACACACCCATGATTACCCATCATCAGCCAACATCGAAAAACCGAATACCAACTTCGATACAAGTATAAATAATACTTCAAAACTCGCCAAACGGTTTATGGGAATGTATTCAATACAGCAAAAAGATACATTGATTGGTTCGTGATGTGGATCTTGTTAATCGTTGAATTAAAATCACATACAAGTAGAGTTTTTTCAAATGGGGCGTCTACTTCTCCCTGATCCATTCAGACGAAAACTCCCGAACCAGGTTCGGGAGTTGATGATTTAGATATCCAGATTTCTAACCGCGTGAGCATGAGTGGTGATAAATCTCGTGCGTGGTGGAACTGCTGAGCCCATTAACATGTCAAAGGTTCGGTCGGCTGCCGCTCCATCTTCCACAGAGACCTGAAGCAGGGTGCGGGTTTCGGGGTTCATCGTTGTCTCCCACAACTGCGATGGGTTCATTTCACCCAGACCTTTATAGCGCTGCAAGGTTGCTTTTTCGGCTGCTGGACCCAGTTCCTTCAAGTAAGCATCCTTATCAGCATCGGTGTAAGCGTAATGGATTTGACCCTTATGAGACACCTTGTAGAGCGGCGGCTGAGCAATGAACACATGTCCGTTCTCGATCAACTGGACCATGTACCGGAAGAAGAAGGTCAGCAGAAGTGTGCGGATATGGCTGCCATCAACATCCGCATCCGTCATGATGATCACCTTGCCATAGCGCAGGTTCTTGATGTCAAAATTATCACCTATGCCTGTACCAAGCGCAGAAATCATGGCTTTGATTTCTTCATTGCCCAGGATTTTATCCAGCCGGGCGCGTTCAGTATTGAGGATCTTTCCTCGCAGCGGCAGAATCGCCTGAAAGTGGCGGTCTCGTCCCTGCTTGGCTGAGCCGCCTGCCGAATTACCTTCAACGATGAACATTTCCGTTTTATTGTTGTCTTTATCCGAGCAGTCGGCCAGCTTGCCTGGTAGCGTAAGCGATTCAAGGGCAGACTTGCGTATGACCAGATCACGCGCCTTGCGGGCTGCGTCGCGGGCGCGCGCAGAAGTCAGACATTTCTGCACAATGGCTTTCGCTGCTGCCGGGTTCTCTTCGAGAAAGGCGGTGAAAGACTCGCCCACAACCTGCTGCACATAAGTCTGCACCTCGGGGTTCATCAACTTGACTTTGGTCTGGCTTTCGAACTGAGGATCAGGGTGCTTGATGCTGACAATGGCAGTCATTCCTTCACGGGTGTCGTCACCCGTAAAGTTGGGGTCGACGTCTTTGAGAAGGTTGGTGCGCCGGGCATAATCGTTAATTACACGGGTGATCGCCGTGCGCAGACCGGTGAGGTGTGTGCCGCCATCTATGGTATTGATGGTATTGGCAAAAGAAAATACCGACTCGTTATAAGAATCAGTGAATTGAACCGCAACCTCGATCCCAATATTATCGATCTCTTTCTCAGCATAATAAACCGGGTGGAGAACTTCGCGGTTTCGGTTGATATAGCGCACAAATGAATTGATGCCGCCTTCGAAAAGGAAACTGGTTTCTTTTTCAGGTGGGCGCTCGTCAATGAGTTTGATCAATACATTACGGGTGACAAACGCCATTTCACGCAGGCGCTGGGTGAGTGTTTCAAATTTGAAGTCAATGTCACCTTTGAAGATTTCACGGTCGAATTTGAACGTGGTGGTGGTGCCTGTTTTATTAGGCGGGCATTTACCAATCGCCTTCACCGGCTCCTGTGGAATGCCCCTCTGGTAACGCTGGAAATATTCCTGTCCGTCATGGCATACCCTCACCTCGCACCATTCAGAGAGCGCGTTTACTGCTGAAACACCCACACCATGAAGACCGCCTGACACTTTATATGACGTATGGCCAAACTTACCGCCAGCGTGCAGAACAGTCATCACCACTTCGAGAGCTGATTTTTGCTTTTCAGGGTGAATATCCACCGGAATGCCGCGGCCATTATCCATCACGGTAACACTGCTGTCTGGATGTATGGTGATATCAATGCGGGTGCAGGCACCGGCCAATGCTTCATCAATGGAGTTATCCACCACTTCATACACCAGGTGGTGAAGTGCCTTAAGGTCAGTACCGCCCACGTACATGCCCGGGCGTCTACGGACTGCTTCCAAACCTTCCAGAACCTGGATATCTTTTGCACTATAACTGGATACGTTATTGTTCAACGGGATTACCTCCATTTTCATACTTGCTTTTTGCTTCAGCCATTTTTTGGATGTTGAACTTCATCCAGCCTAGCCCCTCACGAAAATACAGAAAACTTGCAGCGATCAACGCTGTAACGATAAAAGCGTGCCCGCCAATTCCCAGCAATGTCAGCCACGAGGTGGCTGGTGGAACAGTCCACAGCAAATTCAGGCCCTCACTGATTAAAGCACATACCACAACGAACATGCCAGTTCCGGGTAAGAAGAACCTGACCATCCTCATCGAAATCAGCATAGAGGGAAAAGCTTTCTGATCAAGCGCGAAGATACCGTGCGGTGAAAACACCAGCGGAACAAGGATCCATAACCCTAAGAAGATGAGCACCATCAAGAAGAATTGGCCAATGGCGGCGTTAACCAAAGTGAATATCGAAATCAAAATGAATACCGGAATCGCAATCATGATCATCACTGCGATCATAATCACAAAAAGGAGCAGTGTCTGGCCGTATTGGGTAAACAGGCGCTTCCACTCAAATTTTTCAGGTTCAGGGTTTGAACATCGCGAAAGCGCATTGAAATACACCGTTCCCAAGAAAAACCCTACCATCAGCAAAATACCCAAAATGGCAATCCCTATTCGTAGGGATGGAGTCTCTAACAACCAGGTGTTACCAAAGGGCGTGGTAACCGGTGACTCGCGAGCGATCAAACTGGGAACGCCAATCGGAAGTGTCCGGATAGCGGTGAACAGGTTAAATTGCTCTAAAAGTGTATTCCATAGTGTATTCGAAGCTTTTACAGTCTCAACCAGCTCTTTGGGGCTGATTTTTAACATGTTTGTCGTCAATGCGTTTAGATAGGGCAAAAAGAGGTCTCTAACACGCAGCTTTGGCCCCAACCAGAGCGCAAGATCCACGGCCACAGGGATTAGAATCAGGTATACCTTTGAGGCTACCAGGTTAAAACCTTTTACCAGGGTTGCAAACAACCTTGGCGGTCTTTCAGATAAGGAATTCATATCGGTTTTCATACGAATGATAATTTTACCATACCGAAACAAGACCTTAGAGTTTCCAGTAAAAATTTGTGACTCATTAGCCGGATAAGGTAAAATACAAGGGTGAACGAACACAGGCATAACCCAGATCTAGATCGGCTCAGCGTGGTAAACGCACTCATCCTGCTGGCATATGCTTCTACGGTGGTCATTTCATTCCCCACTCAGACGTTTGAATTACAATTGCCAGGGTTTCTTCTGGTCGTAAACATCAACTTTCTGACCATCGTATCCATTGTTGTCGCCATTTTGGCCGCAGCAGGAACGGATTGGTTGATTTCAGGTCACCCTCACCAGTCAGGCACCATACGCTGGCATCACTGGCTGGTTCCATCCATGACCGCCATTGCGATTGGCATCCCGCTGGGAACCATCGAAGTTGGCGCTGCCTGGTGGGTCGTTTTTGGCCTCGGTGCTTTGCTCTTAATCGGCGTATTCGTAGCGGAATATATTTCGGTCGATTCTCTTGATATTCGCTACTCTTTGGCGGTCATCGGGTTGAGTGCAGTCAGTTACGCTCTTTTCCTGATCCTGGTATTCGCCATTACCAGCGCCGGATTCAGGTTATACACGCTGCTGGCGGCCGTGGTACCAACGGTTTTTTTGATCACGGCCAGAACGCTTTTTCTGCGTCTGAGAGGAAATTGGAGGCTCGCGTGGGCAGGCGGAATCACCCTGATCATCGCGCAACTCACTGCTGCCCTTTTTTATCTGCCGTTACGCCCGCTGCAATTTAGCCTGATCTTGCTAAGCCTTTTGTATACCTTGATCGCAATTTCCTTTTCGATCGAAGACAACCGCCCACATGAAACAATGTGGATCGAACCAGTTATTATGTCAACCGTGTTCATCGTTCTGGGATTTATCATTAAATAATAAAAAGATCAACCGGCCGCTCAGGCCGGTTGTTTGTCTTCCAGAGTTTCCTCAGTAGAAAGATGCTTGTAAAGATAAGCAACATTGCGTTTGTGCAATTCAACCCCCAAACCTCCCAGCGTAACCCGGCTCTTCCCACATGATTCGATGTCGATCTCAGCCAGTGCTTCCAGCGGATTGCGACGCTTTGCAGCGGCGCGCACGGCTTTTCTCACAGCGTTGATATAAGCCAGGTTTTCTCGTGTGGTTTCTTCAATCTCACCACGCAGAATGATGTCTCCATGACCTTGAATGATGTTCTCGAGCCCCATCTTGCCAATGCGTTTGATCGACGCAGCCAGTTCATCTGGGTCTCCATCTACCATATATGGCAGAGGCATGTAAGCATCACCCGCAAATAACACCCGGTCTTCTTCGATCAGAACAGATATCCCGTCCATCGAGTGGCCCTTCGCTGGGCTTAATACCAGTGTCTTCTTGCCAACCCGCATGGTAAGCTGCCCATCGGTGAAAGTAAAATGCGGACTGATGATTTTTGTCTGTTTGTACTCTGCGCTTTGCTTTTTGACTACCTCTAATGAGGCTTCGCCTTTTTCATTCAGCAACTGGCGGGTCAACGAATGACCAATCACGGTAGCTCCAGGAAACAGGCAATTCCCCCAGGAATGATCCGCATGATAATGGGTATTAATGATATAGCGCACAGGAACGCCCACCTGTTCTTCAATATAGGCGCGCATTTCCAGGGTTTCTTTGGGAATTGCCAGCGTATCGATCATCACTGCCCATTGCGGGCCAGTGATCGCACCCGCTGTTACCTGTGCATAAATTTCACTTTGAAACCAGTAGACATTTTCTGATACCCGTTCATGATGCATACAAATCGTTCCTTGGCATAAGATTTTCTTATATTTAAGCGTTCAATCGTGTAGCATAGCATAATTGAAATCAAAAGTCAAAATTTTGCTGATTTTAAAAAGATTCCGCTCCAAAAAAGATGGAGCGGATATGGTTTTTTCTATAATACTTTACTGAGGAATAATTTGGTGCGTTCCTCTTTTGGATGGTCAAACAGTTCTTCAGGCGGAGCCATCTCGATGATCTGCCCTCCATCCATCAGGATGACGCGGTCGGCGGCTGCTTTGGCAAAACCAATTTCATGCGAAACCACCACCATCGTCATTCCCTCTTTCGCGAGGTTGAGCATCACATCCAGCACTTCCTGAATCATTTCTGGATCGAGCGCACTGGTAGGCTCATCGAAGAGCATGATCTTGGGATTCATCGCCAGCGCACGGGCAATGGCCACGCGTTGTTGCTGGCCACCTGAAAGCTGACCGGGGAAATAACTTTCTTTTTCGGGTATGCCCACTTTTTCTAGGAGCTGCCGGGCGATTTTCTCCGATTCAATCTTTGAACGCTTGCGGATGAGTTTTTGAGCCAGTGTGATATTATCGAGCACAGTTAAATGTGGAAAAAGATTAAACTGTTGAAATACCATGCCCACTTCGGTGCGCACTGCATTGATATTTTCTGCAGTATCAAGCGGGATTCCATCCACAACAATTCTTCCGGCGTCGAATTCTTCAAGCCGATTAATGCAGCGCAACAAAGTGGATTTACCGGAACCTGACGGCCCAATAATTAAGACAACCTCGCCCTTTTCTACATCAAGCGAAACCCCGCGTAATGCATGGACCGTGCCGAAATGCTTGTGTATATTTTCAATATGGATAATCGGTTCCATGGCTATTTCTCCATCTTGAACTTGCGCTCCATCCAGGCAACGACACGCGTGGCAAAAAGGGTCATCACCAGATAGAGCAGGGCAATCATGACCCAGGTTTGGATGGGTAGAAAGTGAGCCGCTTGAAATTCACGCCCACGGCGGGTCATGTCAGCCACAGCGACCACCGATACGAGTGAAGAATCTTTAAGCAGGGTGATGAATTCGTTACCCACAGGCGGCAGAATCACACGAATTGCCTGCGGAAGGATAACATAACGCATCGCCTGAATATAGGTCATTCCCAGACTGCGCGCAGCTTCCATTTGCCCACGCGAAATGCTTTGAATGCCGGCGCGGTAAACTTCGCTCATATAGGCTGCGTAACCGATGGTCAATCCAAGGATAGCCATGGCGACGGGGTTAGCCCGATAATCAATGAATGCCTGAATATTGAGCCACTTGCCCACATTCTGGATCACAGAGGGAAAAGCAAAATACCAGAAGATCAATTGCACCATCATGGGGATACCGCGCACGACCTCTACATAAACTGTTGAAACACCCTTAATGATCCAGCTCTTCGAAAGCCGTGCCAGAGCCACCAATAAACCCAGAATGAGCACCAGCAGGAACGAGATTCCAGTGATAGAAATCGTCGTTCCAATGCCGTTTTGGACAAAAACAAAAATACGTTGGTAGGGATCTGGAACAAGGAATATTAAAATCAAAAGCAACGCAATAACCGCGATCACCAGGAACCACCAGTTATCGAATCGGGCCACCTTCTTTTCGTGGCTGGATTTGCTTATTGTTATTGTCATTCATTTCCTCGCTTGATCAACAGGAATAAAAAACCTGCGGGAGATCAATCCCGCAGGTTTCTGAAGTTTTACTTCAAATATTTCTCTGCCAACTGTGCGATGAACCCCGATTCCTGCAATTCCTTGAGGGCTTTATCAATTTTCTCAAGTAATTCGGTATTCTCCTTGCAGACGGCAATACCGTATTGCTCGCTGTTGAAAACCTCACCCACTGTCTTCAACTTTTCGGGGTTTGATGCAACATATCCCATGGCCACCGGGTTGTCAGCGATGACGGCATCGACACCCTTGTTGGCGAGTTCGAGGAAGGCGAGTTCGTAGGAGTCATAAGGCTTGTAGGTGACGCCTTCGATCTTCTGTGCTTCAATCTCGCCGGTGGTTCCCAACTGGGCGGCAACAGTTTTGCCCTTGAGATCTTCCAGGCTGTTAATATCAGTGGTTTCTTTGTTGACGACGACGATCAAGCCCGCATCCAGATAGGGGGTCGCGAAGAGCATATCTTTCTTGCGGTCATCGGTGATGCTGATGGCTGCGATTCCGGCATCATATTGGCATTCAGACAACCCGGCTGTCACTGAATCGAACGGGACGTTAGCCCACTCGATTTCAAAACCCGCCTTATCAGCGATTGCATTCATCAGATCGATGTCGAATCCGATGAGGTTGCCAGATTCGTCCGTATACTCGAACGGGTTGAAGGTGGCATCAGTGGCCACAACAACCGCTTCCGATTTTTGCGAACAGGCTGAAAGAACCACTGCCGCAATCAATAGTACTGAGAGCAACACAAAGATTTTGCTTTTCACTTTTCTTCTCCATGATTTGAAATACAAGATTTTGATTTGTTCTACAGGAGCGAATTCAGGATAGTGCTTAACAATTATGTGGATGAAATGAAAAAATGTCAACTCTATTCTCGTCACCTGTTGCTGCATGCAGAGAGATTGAATGATTCCTTATTCCCTGTTCCATTTCTTTATTCAAGAAATCTTCATCGGCAGTGTCGAGTAATCCGAAATCATTTTTATGCGAAAAGTATTTGTAAGGACACCTTACAACCATGTAAATTGGTAAAGAGAACGGGTTCTGTATAATTGTTTTGTAAGGAAAGGATTTGTTTATGGTTACTGCCACCCGTCCCGTTTATCGTGTCATATTCCCGGGTGTGTTGCTCGGGGTTCTTGCTTTGCTGGTAATGACCATCCTAGGGGATACCTCGCTGGTGGCATTCCACTTTGCGAACTTTCGATGGCAGTATTTCGTATTCGCACTGATTTTTAATGTGCTCAACCACATTCTGCGCTTTGCGAAACATTGTTATCACCTCTCCCATTCAGGTGTCAAACGACTTTCTTTCTGGCGCAAACTTAAGCTGTTTCTCTCAGCCGGAGCCTTATCCACCACCCCGTTGAGGGTTAGCGAGTCATTTAAATCCGTATGGCTTAGTCAGGCCAGTGGCATTTCGCTCAACGTTGCCGATTCTCTGCATTTACTCGACCGCACCTCAGATATTCTGAGTGTTCTTGTTCTGGCAGCCGCAGGCACGATGGCCTTTCCCTCTTTTTGGCCATTCTTCTTGATTGTTTTCCTATTATTTCTTGGCTCTACACTCTCTGTTCAAATTAAAACTGCCGGGTTCAGATCAAGAAAATCTGGTGGTCTGGAAACCAATGTCAAAGATCTATCACATCAATTACAAAAGTGTGTTGAAAATAATCCGGGCGCTTTCTCTCTCCCTTATATGACGGTTACCCTGCTGCTTGGGGTAATGTCGTGGCTGGCACAGGGTGCTTCACTGCTCTTCATCCTGGTGGGGTTCGGGTTGGAACCAAACCTGACCCTGGTCGCGATTGCCTGCCTGGTGCTCTCTTTCTCCATGCTGATGGGTCTGATTTCGAAACTCCCGGGAGGGTTGGGAGTGATCGAACTGGCGATGGCCGCGCTGCTGACCATTCTGCTCAACTTCCGTCCCGAACTCGCAGTGGCCACCACCATCCTTTTCAGGCTCGCTACCTTCTGGATCGACCTGCTCTTTGGTATACTTTTCTGGTCAGTCACCAACAAACCACAAAGATTGAACCAGAAAGCAGGTCGGATTGTTCAAAGTTGATTTTCATTCACACACGCGCTATTCAGCCGATAGCATCACATCAATTGATAATTTGATCTCAGCCGCGCGCAAACGCGGTCTGGATCGGTTGGTCGTCACCGATCACAACTCCATCCAGGGAGCACTCGAGGCGTATGCCGCCGCACCGGATTTGATCATCGTCGGAGAGGAAGTGCAAACCACGCAGGGTGAATTTCTGGCCGTGTTCGTCACAAAAGAAGTGCCGCGCGGGCTGGAGCCAATGGAAGCCCTGACGCGCCTGAAAGATCAGGGGGCGTTCATCAGCATTTCTCACCCCTTCGATCCGCGGCGCTCTGGCTGGACGCTCGAAACCCTGGAGCAACTTGCCCCTCTGGTAGATGCCATCGAGACCCGCAACGCCCGGGTTTTCAGCCCCGATTACAACACCCGAGCAGAAAAATTCGCCGCGACACATCACCTGCCCGGTACGGCTGGTTCAGATGGTCACCATCCATCCGAAATCGGCAGAGTCTACTCACTGGTGCCTGAATTCGCTGACGCAGAAAGCCTGCGCAGTTCGATTGCCCGTGGCCAAAACTGCGGCCGGTCTTCTTTCCCTGCGGTGCATTTGTATTCCGCCTGGGCGCGGATTGTCAAAAGTGTTGAAAAATGATCAGCCAAAAACAGAGAAAATATTGTTCAGTTTTTAAAAATTAAGATAAAATAAGAAAGTTCCCGGGGCGATGGCGGAATCGGCAGACGCAACGGACTTAAAATCCGTCGATGGTGACATCGTGAGGGTTCGACCCCCTCTCGCCCCACTGAAACACTCTCCCTCATCCCGTTAAACCAAAAAAAATGAAGCTGTTGATAAATCTTAAAGTCAACGATTCTCTTCACACATGGCGTTTTAAACGTTCTTCGAGTGAGACAGCAGCATAGGCATAGTAAAAAACAAAGGGATTCCGACTTTTCATAATCCTTAAGCACGGCACTCTTTGTGCGCCAAATTTTTGCTTGAATTGTTTTTTCATATCCTCCAGGTTCAATACCTCGGCTTCCATTTCCTTTACTTTTTTCATTTCATACCAGATCATTAATTCATTCGGGTTCAGGTGCTGGTATTGTTTCCAGCTCGCCGCCCCCCAACCCACGGCGGCTTTATTGTAAACAAAGTCAATGATCGTTGCTACAAATTTCCCTACGGTGTTTCTGGCACGCAACAGAAGCAGATTACCCGATGAGCGAAAGCGAGAAATCATCTGCCGCACAAAATCTAACCCATATAGCAGAGAAAGCGATTGCCGTTTCATCACTTCCAGATACTGGGCATAGTATTCATCCGCAAACTCTGGATCGTTTGCTTCCTCTATGACAACTCCTTTTTTTATTGCTCTGCGAATGGCACGACGCACATATTTGTTCTCCATGCTGGCCAACAATTCCTCTTCACTCTTGGTTAGATCAAGTTCATAGTTGTGAACCTCTCTCACATGATACGGTAAGCCTTTCAGATCATCTTCTTGGATATTTAAATCCACAATCATAAAGAAATCACATTGAAGCTGATTAAAAACAAATTCCGGGAATACTTGCAGGATATCGTGATATGAAACCTCTGGATTTAGAACAAAACCCATAAAAAAAGTGTTCCATCCCCTGAAAGGACTGCCCAGAATTCTTAAACCATATTTCTTGGTCATTAATCCTGTGAAGAAACCCACACGCTGGTCATTTGATTTGACAGCGGCAACAACGGGTTCCAGGTTATAGTAATCCGCAAGAAATTCAATCCAGTTCCTGGTATGGAATATATTCGCGCTCTCATATTTCCCCAACTCACTCCAAGGGAATTCTTCTATCGGGATTCGTTCAAACGATATCATTCTTCCTCTTTGATATTTTCAGGTTGAACGCGTTTTGAAAATCCTTTTCTCCCGGCTTGATGATCACAGCCTCAACTTTAACAACACCATTGCGGTTTACCCTGGTCATTGGGTTAAAACTTTTATGTGGAAAGGATTGCTACTAAACTGAATCTTTTCATAAAAAACATACGAGCCTCCTTCATACCCCACTAACCTATAAGGATTAAAGCGATTTAATTTTAAAAACAAATTGATCAACACAACCAGTGTTGATCCCGATGAAGAAATCCTGTTCTGTGTGCTCTGTTAGGATAACTTTAATAAGGTACTGATATTCTTCATCTGTACGGAAGGTGATTTTTTCACCACGAAGGTCACTCGATTGAAAAAAATATATTTCATTATTGCACAAATTTCGTCAGGTGTCTTATTCCGTCACAGACAAATCTTTAGTCATTAATTTAATGAATGAATGGATTTTTGATTAATTTATTTTTTTCACCATCTTGGCAGCGTGGGGAAGCAGCTTGATGGTGAATTTCTTTAAAAATGGCAAGATCTGGTTAAATCTCCCTCCTTCCTGAAGCACAAATTTGATTTAGAATAGAGCCATCATATCCCAAGAAATCGCTCATTGACCTATGCCCTCACTCAAACAAAAACGAAATACTTTTCGATCGTACCTTCAGCAATCCTCCTTTTCCATATTCAGCCTGATGCTTGCAACCGGGTTGATCGCCCTTACTTACGCGCTGCTGGAATGGGTCTTTATTATCACCAAGCCATCTTCACTTACCACCATCCCCGTATACGAGAAAGGACTGCTGCTCTTTACTTTCGGAGCCTTGCTGGTATTGACCAGCCTGTTAATGTTACTCCCCCTCGCCCTCTATGGTGCCATATCAAAGAAAAAGCCAGGCCATATTCTCTTGAACCTGTTCGGCTTTGTCCCGACTTTTATCCTCGCCACGCTGGTATTGTTGCTGATAGATAATTTCACATACACCGTTTTTAATTTTGGTATCATCTCGGCTTCTGGTTTTTACCGCCTGATCTACACTGCCCTTTACCTCTTCCTTTTTTTTGCGCTTTACAGGCCAGTAATTGGCTTTATCCGCTTCGTAGACGAAGTTTTTATCGCCCGGCCGACTGGAGCCTGGGGTTTTGGCACGATTTTATTGAGCCTCCTGTTGATTCTGGGCATCATGGTTCCACTTCTACTCAACCGTAGTGAAGAAATTGAAGCCTACGAAACTGACGGTCAAACAGAATTGGATGTCATGCCTAACATCCTGCTCATCACTGTAGACGGTCTCAATGCTTCGAATATGTCGCTCTACGGTTTTGAAATGGAAACCACGCCTTTCCTCGAAAAATTGGCCCCGAGGTCCTTGCTGGCTGAAAACGCTTTTGCAAACGCGCAGGGAACCATTGGTTCGATCGCATCTCTCCTTACTGGAAAATACCCCGTCGATCTGCACGTTCTTTACTCCAACGAAGTGCTCAAAGGGATCGATGCCACACAACATCTGCCTGGTTTATTAAAAAAATACGGCTACAACACAGTGCAATTGACCTATTCTCACTATGCAGATGCCTATACTCACAACTTGCTGGGAGCATTCAATATCGCCAGTGGCCGAACTTATGCGTCCAGCGGATGGTTGATGACAACAATCTCTGCAATATTTCCGGTAGATTTCAAGATCTTCCTGCAGGAAGCCATCGAGCGTCCTTCCACCCGTTTGGGGCACCTTTTCTTCCTCCTCGATATGGATAATCCATATCAACTGGTAACAGAACTGGGAATCGTAAAAACGACCGAGCAGCAGAAGATTGATGAGGCATTGTCTATCTTGCGCGAAGCAGAACAACCGACATTTATCCATTTACATTGGATGGGTACACACGGTCCTAAGTATTTCCCTGATAAACAGGTGTTCTCTGCCGGAGAACCCCTGAACACCCAGGAAAAATATGAAAACGAATTCTATTACGACAGCATTCTGGATTTCGATCAGCACTTTGAAGAACTTTATAAAAACCTGGAAGCGGAAGGAATTCTTGATCATACGGTGATCATCCTTGCCAGCGATCACACACAAAAATGGACTAACAACCGCACCCTATTGATGATGCTTTTTCCTGGCAACGAGTATGCCCAAACGATCATCCCGAATGTCCAGAACCTCGATATCGCCCCCACGATTCTGGATTATCTCAACATTGATCAGCCATCCTGGATGGCAGGCAATTCACTGCTGAATGGATTATCTGAGACCAGACCAATTTTCACTGCCAAAATTCCCAGGTCATATAAAGACAAGATTACCGGCAAGGTGACCTACCCCAAATCAACCGCGCCGTTCTATCAATTTGGCAGGATGTCAGTCATTCTGTGCGACACCTGGTATGAACTGGATACCACCAGATTGGTTATGACACAAGGGAAGATTATTGACCATACCGGAGATTGCCAGAAAGATTCTGGCAATATGCGGCAAGCGCTGGAATTACTCAGCCAACACTTCAGAGATTATGGCTATGACCCCTCATCGCTGTCAAAGACTACCTTCGAACAGGATTAAACCAGAACCATTAATTCATCCATCTTTATTTCACCCCTGAGATTTTTTGAAGTTTTTGTCCAGATCAAACAAAACCGCACCTGTTGGGGTGCGGTTTTTTCATTCGCAAGTCGGAATTTATTTTCCCAGGATTTTGTACATCCCTGTGCCACAAACGCTGCATTTACCTTTCAGGGCTTTTCGGCCGTTCTTCATTGTGACTTCTTGCGTATCCTTCATTTCGCGCTTTTCCTTACACTTCATGCAATATGCTACTTCTGCCATTTGTTACCTCCTTTGAGTTGGCCTTTCAGATTAAGTACAAACCCACCAATAAAACCATTATAGCGGTTAAAGCAACCAATTTTACACCAGTTTTCACCCCATTAAGATCAAAGCCGCTACTTGCTTTTCAGACATTAATGGTCTTTAATTATGAAACGATGAAATAACCAAAGGAGAATGCAAATGACCTCATCATCCGAAAAGTTCCAGGGGCGAAAGGCATTCACCCCCACCCCGCTCAAGCGCCGAACTCCAGTTCCAAGTGATATTGAGATTGCGCAGGAAGCCGATCTAAAACCAATATCACTCGTTGCAGAAGAACTTGGATTGCTGCCAGATGAGATCGAACTTTATGGCAATACAAAAGCCAAAGTTCGTTTGGAAGTCTTGCAGCGCCTTAAGCATGTTCCGGATGGAAAATATATTGACGTCACGGCAATTACACCAACCCCCCTGGGCGAAGGCAAGACCACCACTACGGTTGGTCTCAGCCAGGCACTTGGAGCTCACCTTGGCAAGAGCGTGGTCACCTGCATCCGCCAACCATCACAAGGTCCAACTTTCGGAATCAAAGGCGGAGCTGCCGGAGGTGGTTACTCACAGGTGGTTCCGATGGAAGAATTCAACCTGCACCTCACCGGGGATATTCACGCCATCACTGCTGCCAATAATCTGCTGGCTGCCGCCATAGACGCACGCATGTTTCACGAATCGGAAGCAACAGACGAACAGCTGTTCAACCGCTTGCTCCCCCCTGATAAAACAGGGAAGCGCCATTTCACGCACGGCATGGTCGTAAGATTGGAAAAACTTGGCATCACCGCCGCAGACCCCGAAGAACTCACCCCTGAACAGCGCCGCAAGTTATGCCGCCTGGATATTGACCCTGATACCATTACCTGGCGGCGTGTACTCGATACTTCAGACCGGTTCCTGCGTGGCATCACAATCGGTAAAGGACCTGAAGAAAAGGGGTTTACACGCGATACTGGTTTTGATATTTCTGTGGCATCAGAGATCATGGCCATCCTTGCCTTGACCACCGACCTCAAAGACATGCGTGAACGCTTCGGCAAGATCGTGATTGGCATCAGCCGTTCAGGCGATGCCGTCACTGCTGAAGATCTTGGAGTGGCGGGCGCGATGACCGTTTTGATGCGCGACGCCATCAAACCCACTCTGATGCAAACCGTGGAGGGCACTCCGGTCTTCGTCCATGCCGGACCGTTTGCCAATATTGCGCATGGAAATTCATCCATCCTTGCCGACAAGGTAGCCTTGAAGCTGGCTGATTACGTGATTACCGAAAGCGGCTTTGGAGCCGACATGGGCATGGAAAAATTCATGGATATCAAATGCCGCTACTCAGGGTTAACCCCTTCAGTGGTTGTGCTGGTGGCCACAGTGCGCGCTTTGAAGATGCACGGCGGCGGACCCAAGGTAGTAGCAGGTAAACCGCTGGATACAGCCTATACCGCAGAAAATCTCGATCTACTTCAAAAAGGACTCGAAAATTTGCTGCATCATATTAAAACCGTGCGCAAGTTCGGCATTCCAGTCGTGGTGGCGATTAACCGCTTTCTAACCGATACTCCGGCTGAGCTTGAATTAATCCGCAAAACTGCGGTTGAAGAAGGCGGTGCAGAGGATGCGGTCATTTGCGAACACTGGGAAAAAGGTGGTGAAGGAGCGCTTGATCTCGCCCAGGCAGTGATCAAAGCGGCAGAAAAACCTTCGACCTTCAAATTCCTCTATCCTCTCGAATGGTCAATCAAACAAAAGATTGAAACGATTGCCCGCGAAGTATACGGGGCTGACGGGGTAGATTACCTCCCTGAAGCAGAAGAACGCATCGAGAATTACACCCGCCTGGGTTTTGATAAATTGCCTATCTGCATGGCCAAGACTCACCTCAGTCTCTCTCACGATGCCACACTCAAAGGTGTTCCCAAAGGATTTCGCATCCCAATCCGCGATGTGCGCGCTTCAGTTGGCGCAGGATTCCTTTACCCGCTAATCGGAACGATTTCAACGATGCCCGGTTTGCCCACCCGTCCAATGTTTATGGAGATTGACATTGAACCAGATACCGGCAAGGTGATTGGATTAAGTTAAAACACGAATCTTGGAAAGATTAATATAAACGACTCCCGGCAGAAATTCGTCGGGAGTCGTTTTATTCCAGAGCTTTATTCACCGTAGAGGTATGGGGTACCTACCTCCTGCACGATGATATTATCAAAAAACACTGTTATGGTGCCAGGTTCAAAGGTCAAAGCTGAAAAGCCGATATCTCCAGAGGCGAAAGAATCATCGGTCACCTCGGCAACCATCACATCATTGACCAGGAATTGCAGGTGGTCACCCTGGCAGATGGCGGTCAGATGATTCGTTCGCCCGTCCACGTATACGGCATCGCTTGTGATCCATTCCTGTAATTCGATTCCCTTGGTTTCTACATATTTGCTGATTCCAATATAGCCATCAGACGAGATCCGAAACCCGTAACCATCGCCATTCTCCTGAACCCGGCAATCAACCCCAAATGCGTCATTGCCGTTTTCAACCGTTGCAGCAACTTCTACATCCACATCCATACGCACATCAGCAGCATGGATGCCTGCCACACACCAGTTGTACGTATCTTCGACATAAGACTCAACCTTGTAACGGCCATTTTCATATTCCACCAGCCCATAGTCACTGGAAGAGACCTCCCACCCGCTTTTTGGATCACTGAAATCATCCTGCAGCAGGATGCCGGGTCCGAGATCGACCGTTGGCTCTGGTGTCGATGCGGCTGTTCCAGAAGTTCTGGAGAAAGTAGCCACACGTCCGCTGGCGTATGGATTGACCGATGATTGTGTTGAAGGTTTTCCGTCACATGCTGCCAGCATTAATACAGCGAGGATCAGAGAAATAACCGCAGGCACGGCAAGACGAAATTTCATCACCGATCACCCGTATTGATGTTTTACGGATTTTGCACCAGGATGTTGTCGAACAACACAGAGATTTTCCCGGCAGCCAACCCCACGGCAGATAACGCAATATCACCGCTGGTGTAAGTGTCATCGGTCACCTGGGCAACTTCCTGTCCGTTGACCAGAAATGTTAACTGATTGCCATTACAAATAGCGGTTAAATGATTGACTCCGTTCATGAAAATGGCGTCGCTCTGAATCCATTCCACAAGGGCGACGCTTTCCATATCCACATACTTATTGATGGCCACCCAACCATCAGAAGAAATGCGGAAGCCATAACCATCACCATTGGCCTGGACGCGGCAGTCTACACCATAAGCATCATTCCCGGCCTCAACCGTCTCGAGAACGGTTGCATCCACATCGATCTGGACGTCAGTAAAGGTTTTTCCGGCCACACCCCACATGTACTGGCTTTCCTCAACTGCTTCCACAAGGTAACCGCCATCACGATACCCGGCTGTTCCATACTCGCCCTCGTAGATTTCCCAGCCGCTTTGCGGATCGCTGAAATCATCGTAGAGTAGATAATCTACCGTTTGAGTTGGAAGCTCTTCACCGCCATAAGGAACAACCACCACCTCTGGTTCTGTAGTAACCTGAATATTTCCCAGCTCTTCAGTTAATTTAGAAGTCACCGCAGATGTGATGGTGTCAATCAAATTACATCCCAACGTCACAAAAACAACGGCAATTCCAATAATTACGGTGATAATGCTTCTTTTCATTTTTTATCCTTTCAAATATTTTAAAAAAATAGTATTTATACATCATACAGGATTTCTAGCGATTCGCAAGCAAATACAAAGAGAAGTTTCCTCCTGTATAATTCAGGCATTCATGAATCTGGATTATGGAGTACACCATGACGCATTTTTACGCTATCGATGACCTGAGATCATATATCATCCGCTATCTGCAGCGTTGGGATGTTACCACTGAAGATGCCCGACTGACTTCAGATGTATTGCTCAGTGCAGACATGCGCGGTATCGACTCTCACGGTGTCATTCGCCTGAAGAGTTATTATGGCTCCCGCCTTGCGAAAGGTCTAATAGATCCACATGCTCCATTATCGGTGGTAAAAGAAACCCAAACCACCCTGGCGATGGATGCAAACAACGGTCTGGGGCATCCGGCGAGCGTAAAGGCCATGCGCCTGTGCATTGAAAAAGCCGCGCTTAATGGGGTTGCCCTGGCAACCGTGCGCAACAGCAACCATTATGGCATTGCCGGTTTTTATGCCATGATGGCACTGCCTGAGGATATGATTGGCATCAGCTTCACCAATTCAAGCCCGTTTGTGGCACCCACTCACGGGAGGAAAGCCATGCTTGGCACCAACCCAATCGCTGTTGCTGTGCCTTCTGCGGCTTGCCGGCCGTACGTTCTGGATATGGCGACCAGTATTGTGCCCATCGGGAGAATCACCGTTTATCAAAAGAATCAAAAATTGATTCCACCCGGGTGGGGAATCGACCAGAGTGGAAGGGTCACTGAGGATCCATCAAAAGTGCTCGAAGGCGGAGCTCTCATGCCTCTCGGCGGGACGGAATTAATGCGCGGTTACAAAGGGTACGGTCTGGGGTTGCTGGTTGACATCTTTTCAGGCGTTCTGGCGGGGTCAGGATTTGGCGAAGAAGTCCTCAGCGCATCGGGTGATCAACCTACGCGTGTCGGGCATTTTTTTGCAGCCATAAAGATCGACGCCTTCCGAGACATCAATGCTTTCAAACGAGACATGGATCAACTTTTGAACGGGTTAAGAAATTCACCCAAAGCCGAAGGTGAAGATCGCATCTATATTCACGGCGAAAAGGAATTCGAAAAAGCTGAACGGGCTGCAATCGAAGGCGTCGCCCTATCGGATGTTACAGTGAAAACCCTCGTGACTGCTGGAAATGAAGACGGGGTCCCATTCGATCTGAGACCCCTGAAAATCGAGTAATTGCAGGGCGTTATTTCTGAATCAGGATGCAGGCTTCGTACCCCTGCAGTTTTAACCATCCTTTTTCGAAAATCTTACCGCCGCGATCATAGTTTGAAAGCAAGACTTCCCATTGATGACGTACCAGTTCACCACCCACGGCCAGTTTCGAAGGTCGGCGGGCAAAATTCAACGCCACCAGAATCACTTGCTCTGAATCCTGGCGCAGGTAGGCCAGCACGCGCTGCGGGTTGTGATGCAGTGGAATGAACATCCCCTTTTGCAAGACCGTGTGCTCTTTGCGAATTTTGAGCAAGGTTTTGTAAAAATTAAACAACGATTTTGGGTTAGCCTTCTGGGCTTCCACGTTCCGCGTGCGCGTATTTTTGTGTACTTTCAACCACGGTTTTCCAGTGGTAAAGCCGCCATGCTCACTCGCGTTCCATTGCATCGGAGACCGACAACCATCACGCCCAACTGGGATTGGCCAGTAATATTTCCCTAACGGGTCTTGCATTTCAGCGCGCGAAACGTGGATGTTGCGCATCCCAATTTCTTCCCCCTGATAAAGAAACGGTGTTCCTCGAAGGGTGAGTAACATGGCAGCCGCCACTTTTAACTGCTCATCATTCTCCGCTGCATGAAAGCGTGTTGCAGAACGCGGAGCATCGTGATTATTCAAAACATTGTTTGGCCATGCATCTTCTGGTGTGATCTTCTCGCGATCCAAGATAGATTCCAGGAAATGAGCAGGATTCCAACTTTTC
The DNA here is from genome assembly GCA_034429135.1 of Anaerolineaceae bacterium. Classification (GTDB taxonomy): domain Bacteria; phylum Chloroflexota; class Anaerolineae; order Anaerolineales; family Anaerolineaceae; genus UBA6107. The sequence continues at coordinate 22,599 of DAOUGR010000028.1, forward strand.
TTCATCAAACTGAAATCAAAGGTGGCGTGCAGTTTTCCAGGTCCGCAATAAGAGGCCGCGATCTCGTGATTGTCTAAAAAGGTCTCACCTACCGCATACCGTTCTGGATAACGATCCAGAATCTGGCGAATATCTGCAACCACCTTCATCATTTCCGGCTGGTTCGTATCGTAAAGATGAATCTGGCAGTCAAATGGACGCCTGCCAAGTTTTAGTGGATTGTCGCGGAATTGTGCATCCTTAAAATATTCATTGAACACATCCAGACGGAATCCATCCACTCCCCGGTCTGCCCAGAATTTGAATGTATCCATCATTTCTGCATAAACTTCAGGGTTACGCCAGTTAAGATCTGGCTGCTGTTTGGTAAACATGTGGTAATAGTAATATCCAGTGCGTTCATCAAATTCCCAGCCCTTACCGCCAAAAACAGAGTGCCAGTTATTAGGAGGGAATCGATCACCCTTAGGATTTCTGCGCCAGATATACCAGTCGCGTTTGGGATTGTCGGTAGAGCTGCGAGATTCGACAAACCAGGGATGTTCTTCAGAGGTATGGTTTAAGACCATATCCATAATGATGTGGATGCCGCGTGAGTGGGCCTGCTCAACCAAACTCAAAAAATCGTCCATCGTTCCGTATTTGGGATCGATATCCTTATAATCCGTGATATCGTACCCAAAATCCGCGTCAGGTGAGGGATAAATGGGTGAAAGCCAAATTCCATCGATCCCCAGATCTGCAAGGTAATCGAGCTTGCTGATAATTCCCTGAAGATCACCGATTCCATCGCCGTTGCTATCTGCAAAAGAACGCGGATAAATTTGATAGATCACTCCGTCTCGCCACCAAAGAAAATCACTCATGGTTGAAATCCTTATGATATTTATTTCGATAAATTATAGCAATTTGTCCATTCGCGGTGTAATCAGAATGCCCTTGACCTGGATTGGAAATATGATAAAATAGGTCTTGGTTCGAAAGACATTTGAGGTTTCAAGACCGAAAAGTGGGCATCCCCCACTTTTCTTTTATCATCGACATGATTGTGATAGTTCGATACCAGGTGGAGAAAAAAGATGAAGAACGAATTTACACTCGCGTTCAATGAGGTCCTTGAAGACAAGGGGCTGCCCAAAGAAATTATTTTGGAAGCTCTTCAGTCTGCAATGGTTTCCGCATACCAGCGTTCAGTGAATGCGTCTAAAGAGCAGAAGATCGAAGCCGTCATCGATACTGAGACTGGTAAAGTAAAAATCTATGCTCAAAAAGAGGTTGTGGAATCAGTTGAAAACGATATCACTGAAACCACACTTGAAGAGGCAAGAAAAGTTGACCCTGAAGCTCAATTGGGCGATCTGGTGATGGTCGAATCCACACCTGAGGATTTCGGGCGTGTGGCTGCGCAGACTGCGCGCCAGGTCATTCAGCAGCGCATTCGCGATGCTGAACGCAAAGCTCAGGTTGCTTATTTTGAAAAGCAGCTCGGAGAGGTGGTCAGCGGTGTCGTCCAGGCAGTTGGAGCGGCAGGATTGACCATCGGCCTTGAAATGAAAACCGAAGCCAGCATGCCCCGCAAGGAAATGATCAACGGTGAACGCTTCCACATTCACGATCGTGTACGCGCTCTGGTAGCAGAAGTGAAAGACAATCCACGTGGTCCACAAATCATCCTTTCACGCACCCACCGCGATTTTCTGCGTCGTCTGCTCGAAAATGAGGTTCCAGAAATCTTCCACGGTATCGTTGAAATTCGTTCCATCGCACGTGAACCAGGTGATCGGGCAAAGGTTGCGGTTTCTGCCACTCAGCAGGGCATTGATCCTGTAGGGGCCTGCGTTGGAATCCGCGGCGTACGTATTCAGGCGATCGTCAAAGAACTTCACGATGAAAAAATCGATGTGATCGAGTGGAGCCCTGACCCGGCCATTTTCATCGCCAAGGCCATCAGCCCTGCCCGTGTCAGTGGTGTTTATCTGACCGATCAAAAAACTGAAGGCGGCAAGACAGCCACAGTCGTTGTACCTGAAGATCAGCTCAGCCTGGCCATCGGGCGTGTCGGGCAAAATGCACGTCTCGCCGCTAAACTGACTGGCTGGCGGATTGATATCAAGAGCCTGACTGAAGCTGCAACTGATGCGCTTTATAAACTACAGAATGATCCCACCCTTTCTGTTTTGGCGGAAGCGGAAAAAGCGAACGCCGTTAAGATCGAGGAATCACTGGCGAAGAAAGCCGAAGGAAAACCACTGACACCTGAAGAATTCGACTTCATGGCCAAGTTTGTCGACCGCGTGGAACGCAAAGCCATCGCAAAGACCGAAGAACAGAAAAAACAGGAAGAGGAACTTCTTGAAGAAATCAAAAAGGGTATTCCCGCTTCTGCTTTTACCACCAATATCCTCGACAGCAGCTTACCAGAACATGTCGCCTACATTCTGCAGGAAGCCGGATTCTTTACAGTTGGCGACCTGGCGGTGCAATATAAGAGCGATCCAGATCAAATCCTGCGCCTGCAGGGGATCGGGAACCGCGCCATGGAAACCATCACCAATCTTATGACCGCGCTCGATGAGCAATTTACCGCAGAACAGGCCGCAGCCAGTACACCGGCAGCAGAGGTTCCTGAAGCGATCAGTGCTGTCGAAATGCCTGTCGTTGAGGAAGTCTCAACTGCAGCTCCTGAAATGGTAACCGAGGTGGTTGAACCTGTAGAAGCGGAAGTTTCTGAAGAGCTGGAGCCAGAAGCTGAACCTGAAAAAGAACCTTCACTTGAAGAATTGTTTACCCTGCGTCCAGAGGTTCTTGATGCATCCGCAATCCTTGACGAAGATGATATGGATGACACAGGTAAAACCAAAAAGAAGGGTAAGAAGAATAAACATGTCGTTGTAACCTATGACCCCGATCGAGATATGACTGTCGTCCGCAAGAAACATAAACGCGGTGGTGACGATTGGGGATGGGACGAATAAAGTAGAAAGAAAGACAGGTGGTTAAGAAACCGCAAAAACGGATCAAGCATGTGCCGCAGCGTACGTGCATCGGCTGCAGAACGACTCTTGCAAAAAAAGAGTTGGTCCGCATTGTGCGCACTCCCGAAGGGGTTATGGTAGACCCCACAGGGAAAATGGCTGGAAGAGGCGCGTACATACACAAGATCCATTCTTGCTGGGAGCAAGCGCTAAAAGGCCCGATCAATCATGCTCTGCGTGTGGAAATTACCGCGGTAGATCGTCAGAAATTACAGGAATACGCTGACCAGCTGCCAGAAGGTGATGATCCCACAAGTCCGGTGCAAAGTCTGAACGGCAAGGGGAATAAGGACTAAAAATGACTGATTGATCATTTTTTCCTTGCTCAGAGGCACTTGATCGTTCCTGTTGGCATTGCAGCCTGTAAGTTACGAATACAGGTTTAAGAGGGGGGAACACTTTTGGAGGTGTAGTATGGGCGAGAAGCAAATTGAGTTTCCGGTGCAAATCACCGTTCGAGATCTGGCACAGCGCACGCAGGCCAGTCCAATCCAGGTAATCAAAATTCTCATGTCAAATGGCGTGATGGCCAATATCAACCAGATGGTCGACTTCGATACAGCTGCTATTGTTGCATCCGAGCTTGGTTTTGAGGCCGTGCCGGAATCAGCAAAAGATACAACAGTTGTCGAAGAACAGGGTGAGATCCCCTATTGGCGCAAGTTGATCATGGACGAAGACCCGTCCAAGCTCATCAACCGGCCTGCAGTGGTGACCATCCTTGGGCATGTTGACCATGGCAAAACCACACTGCTGGATGCCATCCGGCATACCAATGTTGCCAGTGGGGAAGCTGGCGGCATCACACAGCACATTGGCGCTTATCAGGTAATGCAAAAAGGCCGCCTGATCACCTTCCTTGACACTCCCGGCCATGCCGCGTTTACCGCAATGCGTGCCCGTGGAGCACAAGGCGCTGATATTGTCATTCTTGTGGTTGCAGCAGATGACGGCGTCATGCCTCAGACGCGCGAAGCAATCGCACATGCCAAAGCCGCACGCGTTCCCATTATTGTTGCTCTCAATAAAATTGATAAAGCAGATGCCAACCCCGACTTTGTGAAACATCAGCTGGCCGAAAACGGTCTGGTTCCAGACGAATGGGACGGCAACACAATTGTCGTTCCTGTTTCTGCCAAGCAGAAAAAAGGCCTCGAAGATATTCTGGAAGCCATCCTGCTGGTAAGCGACAGCCTGGATATTCGCGCAAACCCAGAAGGCAAAGTCATTGGCACCGTAATCGAAGCCCAGGTGGATAAAGCCCGCGGTGTCATTGCCACTTTACTGGTTCAAAATGGCACCCTTCAAACCGGCGATACAGTTCTCACAGGCGATACGTACGGAAAGATCAGAGCAATGTTCGATTACAACGGAAAAAAGATCAGGTCTGCTGGTCCTTCTACACCAGTTCAGGTGCTTGGTTTAGCGTCTGTCCCACCCGCAGGTGAGATTTTCCAGGTTGTTCCCAATGAAAAAGAAGCGCGGGCAATTTTGGCGGAGCGCCAGGCACAAAAAGCCGCTGCTCCCGCCGTTGCAGGCAAAGCCACGCTCGAGCAACTCTTTGAAAAATTCCAGGCCGGTGAAGTGCGTGAACTACCGTTGATTGTTAAAGTGGACGTGCAGGGATCGCTGGAACCCATCATCAATTCGTTAAATGACCTCAGCAAAGGTGATATCAAAATCAATATCATTCACGCGGAAACCGGAAATATCAGTGAAAATGATATCATGCTGGCAACCGCTTCGAAAGCGATCGTTCTGGGGTTCAATGTTTCAGCCGACCAGGCTGCGCGCAACCTGGCAGAACAGGAAGGCGTTTCCATTCGCCTGTATGACATCATTTACCGATTGCTGGAAGATATTGAAAAAGCGCTTAAGGGTATGCTTGAACCTGAAACCAGAGAAGTTCAGGTCGGACAGGCCCAGGTACGTGCTGTATTCAAAATCAATAAAGTTGGAACCATTGCCGGCTGCCGGGTCATCCAGGGTGAAGTGCGTCGTAACACGCGCATACGGCTAATCCGCAATGGCACAGCATTATTTGATGGTGAGATAGCGTCTTTGAAACATGAAAAAGATGATGTAAAAGAAGTTCGCCAGGGATTTGAGTGTGGAATATCACTTAAAGGGTATAATGATATCAGCGAAGGCGATCTGCTTGAAAGTTACATCATCGAAAAATTGGGCTAACCAAAGGCGCGGAGTGAAAGGGAAACGATTATGCCCTCTTCCTTGAGATTAACGCGTATTAGTGATCGATTCCTTAAGGAACTATCAGAAATGCTGGTCAGAGATGAGATTCGAGACCCGCGTCTTTATGGAATTACCATTACCGAAGTAAAAGTGGATCGGGAACTCGCCTATGCAGATATTTATGTGTCTGCGATTGAAGGTGTAACCCGCTCCAAAGAAGTTTTGGAAGGTCTGGAAAGCGCAAACGGATTCATTCGCAAGGCGCTTTCAGACCGTATTGAATTACGTACTTTTCCAAAGCTGCGCTTCCACTGGGATGTTACCCCAGAACGTGCTGACCGGATTGAACAACTTCTGGCGTCCATCCATGACGAGGATGAGAGGCAAAAGAAAAAGAAATGATCGACCAGGAAATTCGGGGTTTATTAAACAAATCGAAAAAGGTCGGTCTGACATCTCACAAACGCCCTGACGGTGATGCCATCGGATCTGTATTGGGTCTGGGGCTGGCATTGATCGACGCCGGAAAAGAAGTTCAAATGGTGCTGCGAGATGGCGTCTCACACACCTTCAGACATCTGCCTGGCGCTGACCTGATCAAACGTTTTTTTAAGGAAGAGTGCGATCTTTACATCGCTCTGGATTGCTCGGACCTGGAACGCACCGGTAACACTCTCGAAGGACGCAACTTCGACCTGGTGATCGACCATCACATTACCAACGAAGGTTTCGGAACCTACAACCTGGTGGATGCTGATGCGGTGGCCACCTGTGCCATTCTTGCTGAAAGACTTCCATTGTGGGGATTAAAAATCGACACAAAGATCGCATCTGTGCTCCTCAGCGGAATCATCAGCGATTCCATTGGATTTAGAACATCCAACACGACATCGAAATCATTACGTATCGCGGCTGACTTAATGGATTTAGGCGCTGATATCAGCACGCTATATAACAAAGCCCTCATCAGCCGGTCATTCGAGGCGGCCAATTACTGGGGATACGGTCTGGAACGGTTAACCCGACAGGACGGTTTGGTGTGGACGATGCTCACCCTCGAAGATCGGTCGAAAGCTCAATACCCCGGTTCCGATGATGCTGATCTCACGAACATCCTTTCCAGTATCGAAGAAATTGATATTGCTGTTCTTTTTATTGAACAAAGCCAGGATAAAGTTAAAGTAAGCTGGCGGGCAAGGCCGGGCCTGAACGTGGCAAAACTCGCTGCGGATTTTAATGGTGGAGGCCATCCGGCCGCTGCTGGAGCCGAAATTCAGGGAACGATGGAAGAAGTGAAACAAAAAGTTTTAACCAGCACACGCCAATATCTCGATCAAATAGAAACCGATCTTCAAAAAAGTGAAGCAGGCAGAACGGAGAAATAAATGGATACAAACCCCGACTTTGATGTAAAGAATGCCATCTCAGGCGTATTAGTGGTAGACAAGCCGGTTGGAATGACTTCACACGATGTCGTCCAGGCTATCCGGAAAGGGTCAAATATCCGCAGAGCAGGTCATACAGGAACGCTTGACCCACGCGCTTCAGGTGTTTTGGTGGTGTTGATAGGACCAGCCGTGCGCCTCAGCGAGTACGTCTCTGCTTCGGATAAACGCTATCAGGCCGTGCTGATGTTGGGCACGACCACAGATACATACGACGCTGATGGAAAAACAACCTCATCATCACCGGTAAATATTACTGAGGAACAATTCAACACCGAATTGCAAAAATTTGTGGGACAGATTGAACAGGTTCCACCTCCTTACTCAGCCGTGAAAGTTCAGGGCCGTAAGGCATATGAAATGGCTCGCAAAGGTGAAGAGGTTGAGCTGGAACCGCGTATCATTAACGTATACAGTCTTGAATTGCTGGAATGGGCACCGCCCGAGGTTGTGATCGATGTGAATTGTTCTTCTGGCACTTACGTGCGCTCACTGGTCAATGACCTGGGTGAGCGGCTGGGTTGCGGTGCCACGCTGACAGGTTTACGCCGCACCAAGAGCGGGCGCTTTACCCTGCGTGATGCAGTTCCTTTGCGTAAACTCAATGAGGCGTTCGCCAACGGAACCTGGTATCAATACCTCATTCCAGCTGCAGAGGCTCTCACCGATTGGCCAACCATCGAACTCAATCACGAGCAGGTTGAAGCTCTCCGCCATGGTCATCGCATCCCAGCAGTCAACAGTGAACAGAAAAAGGCCTGCGGTGTCAGTGAACAGGGTGAACTGGTAGCTTTAATGGAACTCGATGAAACTACCAATGAATGGCAGCCAAAGAAAGTATTTTTCTCTTGATGAACCTCCCCCCTCGCCCCTTCGAGGGGGATTTTCAACCTTGAACCAAGAGCACATATCCATATAATAGAGACATGGAATTCATAGAGACACTTCAAAGCAAGAATATCCAACATTCATGGGTGGCCATCGGCGCATTTGACGGTGTGCACAAAGGCCACCAGGCATTGTTTGCCGCACTGGTAAATGGTGCCCACCGCTGCGGCTGCACGTCAGTCGTCATTACTTTTGATCCACTGCCAGGAATCTTCTTTAATCGGATGGAACCCGGCAGTGAACTTTCATCTCTTGATGAACGCATCAGCCTGATTAAAGCCACAGGTGTAGATGAAGTGATCGTGATGCGTTTCGATCATTCTCTGGCAGAAATCGATGCTCTTAGTTTCATGACCGCATTGAAAAAGAATATCGGGCTTGAACACCTGCTGGCTGGATTCAATTTCACCCTCGGTAAAAACCGTGGCGGTACTGTTCAACAATTAGCAGATTTTGGTAAATCGTTGGGTTACGAAGTGGATGTCGTTGAACCGGTCAGAGATGGAGATGACATCATTTCCTCCAGCAACATCCGCCGCCTGTTGCGTTTGGGTGAGATCAGAAAAGCAAACCGCTTTTTAGGGCGTCCTTACAACGTGACTGGCCCGGTTGTGCACGGCGAACACCGCGGAGGAAAGCTGGGCTTTCCGACTGCCAACCTGGCCATCCCCGCTGAACGCCTGATCCCTGCCAACGGCGTCTATGCTTGCAAAGCCACCGTTGACGGAAAAACCTACCTGGCGGTGACAAACGTCGGCATCAGGCCCACGTTCGATAACCCTCTGCCCAAGCCGCGTATCGAGCCCCATCTGCTGGATACCAAAGACCGTTTCTATGACAAGACGCTGTGCCTGGAATTCTTTGAATACTTGCGTTCTGAAGTGAAATATCCCGATGCAGAGGCGTTGATCGCGCAAATTAAAAAGGACGTTCAGCGAACGAGGGAGTTATTATCAAATGGCGCATGACCGGCAAATCTACCTGCTCGATCCGCAGCAATACTCGCCCGAGACCATCGCCGTAGCCTTTGCGAAAACATCCCGCTCTCCAGAATCTTTCCGCCAGATCGCGGCCGAACTCAACGCAGCACGCAGCGCTGAATTCAACGAAAAATGGGTCGTGGGATACGGACATTCCAGCGTGGCCGAACACGCTGTGCTTCACATCGCTGTCGAGAACATCTCGCGCCTGGCGGTAGAATCTCTCGAATCAAACCGTCTGGCTTCATATACCGAAAAATCCACCCGCTACCAGACCTGGGACGCGGATGCGTTTTTTGTTCCGCCTGAATTGACCGACAGGCCATTGAAAGATCGCTTTGTTCAAACCTGCTCCCACCTGTTCGAGGTCTACCAGGCATGCCTGAAAGCCGTACTGGAGCATTTGAAATCCACAGAAGCGGCTATGGAAAACGAGTCGGAAGCACAGTATGCCCGGCGCATCCGCTCAAGAGCAGTCGACGCCTGCCGCTATCTATTGCCGGCAGCCTCGCTGGCCAACGTTGGCGTGACCATCAACGCGCGTGAGTTGGAACACGCCATCAGCAAAATGCTCACCAGCCAGCTGCAGGAAGTAAGGGAAAGCGGCGCGCAAATCAGAGACGCAGCCCGTGAATCCATCCCGACGTTGTTAAAATACGTTTCCGAGATCCCCTACCTGCAGGACGTGTGCAATGAATTCTCACAGGTCAGCTATTCGCCACCCGAAAAGACCAGTGACTGGTGCACCCTTCAGCATTATGAAACCCAGGCAATCGACCGCCTGCTGGCAGCGGCAATTTACCGCGAAACTGAAATAAACTATGCGCAAGCGTTAGATTGGGTGCGCGCGGCTCCGGCTAAAAAGAAAAGCGCATGGCTGTACTGTCTGCTCGGCGACCTTGATGCGCACACCATCCCAGCGCGCGAGCTGGAGTACGTTACCTTTACTTTCGACATCGTAATGGACCAGGGCGCCTATTACGAAGTCAAACGCCACCGCATGATGACCCAGACCCCCCAGCGTCTTACCACCCGCCTTGGATACGCGGTTCCGCGCGTCATCCAGGCAGCCGGTGCCTTAGATTTATATCAACAAGCGATGGATGGCGCGCATGAAACTTACCTGGCACTCGAGGCGCTCAATCCCGCGTTGGCGTCTTATGTGGTGCCCAATGGATTCAACCGCCGTGTGCTGCTTACAACGAACCTTCGCAGCCTGATCCACTTTATCCGTCTGCGCACCGCACCAAACGCCCACTTCGCTGTGCGGCGTGTCACCCAGCGCATCGCCGAACAGGTCGCAGAGGTCACCCCCGAACTGCAGCCGTATCTGGGAAGGAACGAGAACGAAACCGCGCTCACCATCGAAAAAACACATTTTTTTGAAACCGGGACTTAATGGAGAACTATGATCTCTGAAGGTGAAATTCTGCTGCGCCTTGGATTGGCCGCCCTGCTGGGTATGATCATTGGTTATGAGCGTGAACGGCAAAACCAGCCCGCCGGGTTGCGCACGCACGCCATTCTGGCTATTGGTTCGTGCCTGGCGATGACCATTTCGATCAACATCGCCATTCAGTTCTCCCCCAGCGCACCCAATGGCGACCCGGGGCGCATTGCTGCCCAGGTGGTATCGGGCATTGGCTTCCTCGGCGCGGGTGCCATCTTGCGCTATGGAACCAACGTCAAAGGGCTCACCACCGCCACTTCTCTGTGGACAATTGCTATCGTAGGGTTGGCGGTCGGCGCAGGGCATTACTTCTCTGCCATTGGCACCACCGCTGCCTTGCTTATCGTGCTCGTCATTCTTAATTTTCTTGAAAAACGCCTCATCCGCGCTTACCAGACCATCAGCGTTGCGGTCACCGCTCACGCCAACCCCAACCTGGTCGATGACCTGTATAACGTCTTCAAACGCCTGCACAAAAAGGTACTGTCACTCAGTGTCGAATCCAGCCCGCAAAAAGAGGATCAAACGGTCACGATGGTGATTAAAACCCTTGAGAATGATCCTATGACTGATATCCGCGCCGCGCTCGACCAGGTGCAGGGGGTCACGCATTATAGAGTCAATTAAGGATTGACAATGAAAAAGAACAGGGTGGAAAATTACTACGATCTGCATGCCGAACAGGAATGGCAGCGCCTTGACCGGCACCGCACCGAATTTGCCGTAACCATAAAAGCACTGGAGGAACATCTTCCTCCTGCACCGTGCAACATCATCGATATTGGCGGCGGACCCGGCAGGTATGCCATCGCCCTCGCTGCAAAAGGGTACCGGGTGACACTGCTTGATCTTGCAGATAAAAATCTGATATTCGCCCGGCAGAAAGCATCAGAATTTGGCGTCCACCTGGAAAAAACGCTCCAGGGGAATGCCCTGGATTTGTCTCCCTTTGGAGTTGATACCTATGACGCAGTCCTGCTCATGGGACCGCTTTACCACCTGCACCAAACCTCAGACCGGATCACCGCTGTCAGGGAAGCGAAGCGCGTTCTCAAACCTGGAGGATTGATCTTTGCCACGTTCATCACCCGTTATGCGCCCTTCCGCGACTACGCTGCCAGTGATCCCCAGGCAGTTTTCGATGAAAGAGAGCAGTGGAACCAGATGCTGCTGGATGGGTTGAATTTTGGAGAAGGTTTCCCAGACGCCAATTTTTCGCTTCCAAAGGATGATATTCAGTTAATGGAATCGGAGGGTTTTGCCACGCTGCAGGTTCTGGGCGTGGAGGGAATCGCAGCCGGTCACGAGGATAAACTAAACCTGCTTCAGGGTGATGCCTGGGAGTACTGGGTGGATTTGAATTACACCTTCGCCAGGGACCCTGCCCTGCACGCCGCGTCAGATCACCTGTTGTATATTGGGAAGAAAGAATAGGCCTCTCAACTCTCTTGACTTTTTCTCTATTCGGCCTATAATCAACCGAAATTGAATCACAAAAGGCCATGACGAGGACGAGTAGACTTCATCCAGGCGGCACAGAGAGCGGGAACCGGTGAAAACCCGCACGCACAGTGACTTTGAATGGACCTCCGAGCCGCAAGGTGAACGCGCAAGCCAGTAACCGATGCCGGAAGCCGCCGTTACCAGGCGAGGGTATAAGCAGATTCTCTGCCGTACCCAGAACGAGTGAAGCTGGCAATTCCGATCTCCGGGAGCATTCTCCGGAGATTTTTTGTTCATCGGGAGCCGCTTAACCGGGGTGGCACCGCGGACCCAAGAGTCCGTCCCCAAGTGGGACGGGCTTCGTTTTTTAACGACCCGTCCAGAAGCAAATCAATCAAAGAAAAGGAGATTAAAAAATGGAAGAAACCACCAGGTATTTGCTCAATGAAAGTGACATTCCACGCTTCTGGTACAACGTGAACGCAGATTCTCCGGTTGCCCCAGCACCGGTGCTTAACCCCACGACGATGGAACCTGTCACGCCGGATGATCTCTCTGCGCTTTTCCCCATGGGGCTGATCGAGCAGGAAGTTTCCACCGACCGCTACGTCCAGATCCCCGACGAAGTGCGCGAAGCCTACAAATTGTGGAGGCCGACGCCGCTCATCCGCGCCCGCCGCCTCGAGAAAGCCCTGGGCACACCGGCGCACATCTATTTCAAATACGAAGGCGTTTCACCATCCGGCAGCCATAAATCCAACACGGCCATCGCCCAGGCTTATTACAACAAGATCGCCGGAACCAAAGCCATGACCACCGAGACGGGTGCCGGGCAGTGGGGTACAGCGCTGGCCATGTCTTGCAAGTTCTACGATCTCGACCTCGAGGTTTACATGGTGCGCGTCTCTTATGACCAGAAACCTTACCGGCGCTTCCTGATGGAAACCTACGGCGCGCACGTTTACGCCAGCCCCAGCTCTCGCACAACCTACGGCAGCACGCTCCTTTCTGAAAACCCTGCCCATCCCGGATCGCTGGGAATCGCCATCTCAGAAGCGGTGGAGGTGGCCGCTGGTTCAGGTGGCGCAAAGAAATATGGGCTGGGCTCCGTGCTGCACCACGTGCTGCTGCACCAATCAATCATTGGCGAAGAAGCATTGAAGCAAATGGACATGGCCGGTGAATACCCCGATGTGGTTATCGGCTGCGTTGGTGGTGGATCCAATTTCGCCGGCATCGCCTTCCCCTTCCTGCGAGAGAACCTGAAGAACGGCCAACGCACGCGCCTGTTGGCCGTTGAACCCACCGCCACTCCTTCATTAACAAAGGGGCTATATGCTTTCGATTACGGCGATTCTGCCTGTATGGCGCCGGTGGTCAAGATGCACACCCTGGGGCACGATTTCATCCCCCCATCCATCCACGCCGGCGGCCTGCGCTACCATGGCATGGCCCCCACCCTCTCGGCACTTTACAACGCAGGGCTAATCGAGGCTACTGCTGTGCAGCAGACGGCCGTATTTGAGGCGGCGATTCAATTCACCCGGGCTGAGGGCATTCTCCCCGCCCCTGAATCAGCGCATGCCATCCGCAGCGCCATCGACGAGGCTCTTTTGGCAAAGCAAACCGGCGAGAAGAAAGTGATCCTTTTCAACCTCTCGGGCCACGGGCATTTTGACCTCACCGCCTATAACCGCTACCTTTCTGGCGAGCTTGAAGACTACGCATTCCCGACCGAAGCTATCGAACACGTCCGCCAGCACATTCCGGCGATTAAAGAAAACGCGCTGCTGCGCTAATCTTTTTAGTTCCTGCAACACGAGTTTAAACGGGCGGTGTCTACATCAGACACTGCCCGTCGTTTTCGTGTTCAATGTTTGAATTCTGCCGCTTTTCGGATATGATATTAAGTAATGAGTCCAGTCAGATCGATTATCTACATCAATCCAGACGGGACTTCTCCCGTGATTCCCCTTGCACGATTTTTGCCGGCTGATCCACCAGGGATCGTGCATTGTTGGTTGCATCGCAACGCCTCACGAACAAATTTAATCCTGGATCCCTTTGGCGCATCTCCCCTCATGGCGCTCGAAACCGCTGCTTCTGGATACACGCTGCTGACCGCGTGCAACAACCCCGTGGTAGCCTTTGAATTGAGCATGCTGGCCAGTGCTCCTTCAAGGGATGAACTCACCACAGCACTGGTCGAACTCGCCTCTCAAAAAAAAGGGGAAGAGCGCCTCGAGGCAGCCATCAAAGACCTGTATCAAACCACATGCGCCAGCTGCGGCGAAACAATCCAGGCTTCCGCTTATCTCTGGTTGAAAGGAGAACCCTTCCCTCACGCCCGCATTTACACCTGCCCGGTCTGCGGCGATTCTGGCGAGCATCCCATTACCGATGAAGATGTAGTAAAAGTACAGCAATTGCAGCGTGCCGACCGACTGCACCGCTCGCGCGCGCTGGAACGGGTGCTCGACAGTGGCAGCGAAGATCGCCTGGCTGTAGAAGAAGCTCTCAGTGTTTATTCCCCGCGCCCGTTGTACGTGCTCTTCACCCTAATAAATAAACTGGAAGGCATGTCGCTCACCGCTCGTAAACGCGAACTGCTCGAAGCATTACTGTTGACCATTATGGATGCTGCTAACTCCATCTGGTCATGGCCTCAAGAGCGAGAACGCCCGCGGCAGTTAAGCACGCCCCCTCAATACATTGAGAAAAATTTGTGGATGGAATTGGAAACAGCAGTTGGAATATGGTCAGCCTTCAAGAATCGCGTGAAGGTTACCTTGTGGCCTGAGATGCCGGAAGGAGCTGGCATTTGTATCCATCGTGGCAGAATGCGCGACCTCGCACGCGAACCGGGTGCGGCAAAAGTGAGCCAGATCGTCACCGTCTTCCCGCGGCCAAATCAGGCTTTTTGGACGTTATGCGGGTTGTGGTCATCGTGGCTGTGGGGGCGAGAGCAAGCCGGAAGGTTTGCAGCGGTGATGGAGCGCAAGCGCTTCGACTGGAACTGGCACACCAGCGCACTGCACGCAGCCCTGTCACCAGCAGCTGCCCTGAGCGGGCCTGGAGTACGCATGTTCGGAGTAATCCCCGAACCAGCGCCGGGCTTGATCAACGCGGTCGTTGGTGCAGCGTCTGTGAGCCGATTGAACCTCACAGGTTTTGCCACAATGAACGCCGTTGAGCCGGTGCAAATGGAATGGAAAACCAGCTCGATGAACCGTGAGTTTAAGCCGGTGAACCTGCAAAAAATCATTCGTGAAGCCATTCGTGAAATGCTCAGCGAGATCGGTGAGCCCACTGAGTATATCGAGCTGCATACAGCCGCCATGTGCGCACTGGCTGATGAAAACGCTTTTCCGCCTTCGATCCAGCAATTGACACCCGAAAAATCGTCAGAAATCCAATCTGTGATCCAAACGCTGCTTGCAGACCGCCTTTTCCTCAGGCGCATGGATGCAACAGCCAAAGACCCTGAAAGCGGTCTCTGGTGGTTGGCCCAGCCAGAGAATACTCAAACCCCGCTGGCAGATCGTGTGGAACTTGAAATTCAGGATTTGTTGATCAGCAAAAGAGAGATCCTTTACCGCGAACTGTTACAGAATATTCACCAACGTTTCCCGGGGTATCTGACCCCGCCCGATACGCTTTTACGGCATTGTCTTGAATCGTATGCCATCTTTGACCAGCACAAACAGGTCTGGACGATCAAAGAAAAAGAGTTGCCATCCTCCCGCGAGAAGAATGTGCAGGAAATGCTTGACCTTGTCGATGCCATTGCACGCAAACTGGGTTTGCGTTCAGAAGGTGATCATCCAATCATCTGGAGTCTGGGCACTCGGTCAAACACACCTCTCTACCATCTGGTTGTCGGAAGAACCGCAGCGATTGATCGAGACCTTCTGACAAACCTGCCCGAAGGATGCGAGATCGTTTTCGTCCTCCCTGGAAGCCGTTCAGGACTCTTAAAATTTAAAATTGAACGCGATCCATTCCTTGCTGAACAAATCGCAAAGCATTGCCATTTTCTAAAATACCGCACCCTGCGCAGCATCGCAGCCCGCAGCGACCTGAGCCTTGAATTGTGGAAAGTTTTAATCGAATCAGACCCCATTAGCCTTGAAGAGACCACCCAGCTTTCAATGTTCGGGTAGCTCGCATATCCAATGTTTCGATCTCTCCCAATTAATAAATCAAAAATCCTCTCGAAAAAGAGAGGATTTCTTATCTTCAATCAAAAAAATTATCGCACCTGTCTGAAATTCACAACGGTCAGGTTTTTGTCACACGTAGAGTAGGTATCGATCACGACCCGCGCAGAGATCGGCATCAATGCCTGATCCAGCATCTGCACCGCCAGTGTCGACCTGGAATCAATCGGTTTAGTTCCCAGTACGAATTCGTAACCCGATTCACCATACCAGGCGGATGCGCCACCGCTCAGAGTCGTCATTTCGATCGTGCGGCCATTGTAAGTGCCGGTGAGTTTGATCAACATGCCAACCAATGGTTTGCCCTGTAGATCAACCACCCTGCCGGCCACTCCCTGCCAGTCACAGGTGGCATCGTTGGTGTGAAAGACAGTGTTCGCCATCGCCACGGGGTTGCCTTCCACAGCGAACGGGTAATTGCCGTTATTGACGGTTGGATACGAAGTTGATGTCGCGATTTGCTGGGTAGGTGATGGCTGCGGAGTTTCAGTAACCACGATTACTTCAATTTCAGTTGGCCTGGGTGTTGGCGTCCAGGTTGCAGGGAGTTTCACCTGCGTTGGAGTGCTGGTAGGAAGCTGCACCAGCACCGGCATTGTTGGCGGAGGGAACGGGTTTAAGGGAATCTGTGGATTCGAGAAGATGATCAGCATCACTCCCACCAGTAAAGCCGTGCACAGAAGCACAAGGCCAGTGAGGACATTCCAGATGATGTCATTGCGGCGCTGACGCTCACGCCGTTTTTGTCTCTTTGCCAGTTCTTCATGGTCCGCAAAATGCATTCGCGTTCCTCCCTAACCGTTATGAAGTAGCAATTTTATGGAACAAAAATCTCGATCGTGCTCGCGTCCCGGCTTGTCTTCAGCCATTCGTCAAGCTTTAATTCCTGAAGTTTGCGTCTGGCCTCGGTTGACAGGGGATGTTCTGCATCGCGTTCAACGACTTTGATAATATGATAACCAATACCGCTTTGGATCACATCCGAGATTTCACCGGGTTCAAGCGCAAAAGCTACGGCTTCAACTTCTGGCTGCGTGAGGGTTCCCTGCGGGAACCAGCCCAGATCACCTCCGAGTGTGGGATCCTGTGCTTTTGCCAGCGTGGAAAAATCAGTTCCAGCCTTGATCTGATTCAACGCTGCCACAGCGTTATCAATATCTTGATAGAGCAACTGGTAGGCGTGTACCTGATCAGCGGTTTGAGGCACGCTTTCGATGATCTGATCACGCTGCCAGGCAGCCAGAAGGGATCGTCTTAACTCATTGCGGAAGGATTCTTCAGTATAGGAATAGGTAGACAACCATTCGTTAAATTTTTCCTGACCGCCAATACCGCTAATCAAAGTATCGATCCGCTGTGACAATTCTGCATCACTGATTGAAAACCCTGCGGCTGTCGCTGCCTGAGATAATAGCACCTCATCGATCAGGTTACTGATGATTCGTTCTTTTTGCTGCTCGGGCGTCATTTCGGTGCCCGTTTCACTCAATGCCATCTGCAACCGCGCGATCTGCGCGTCATATTCAGATTGAAGGATTCCCTCACCATTCACCTGAAGTGCCAGGGGTGCGGTTGTTGCCGTGGGTTCAATCGTGTTCTGCACGGGAACCTGCGTGGGAATCTCGGTGGGGGTGGCTTTCGAACACCCGCTTCCTAAAAACATCAGAAAAAGGATTATGAAAATAAAGTTAAGTTTTTTCATCGGGTAGATTATACACGATATCCCTACTATAAAATACTGGCAGGCTTTTCAGCCTGCCAGTATTGCTTCATGCCGGGATTTTAGTAATCCATCGGGGGAGCCGCAGGAGCGGGAGGATTCTTCTCAGGAATTTCTGCGATCAGAGCCTCAGTGGTGAGGATCATGGCAGCGATTGAAGCTGCGTTCTCAAGTGCACCGCGGGTAACCTTGGCAGGATCGCCCAGACCGCCCTTGATCATATCGATATACTCTTCGCGAATGATATCGTAACCGATCTTGGAATTCTTCTTGGCTTTCTGTTCTTCGCGCACCTTTTCAAGAATCACTGCGCCGTCAAGACCGGCATTTTCAATGATCTTCTTCAAAGGCATTTCAAGGGCTTTGCGCACGATCTTGACGCCAATCTGTTCGTCTTCACTGGCGAGTTTGAGGTCGTCAAGAGCAGACATCGCATTGATCAGGGCAACACCACCACCAGGAACGATACCTTCTTCAACGGCCGCGCGGGTTGCAGAAAGGGCATCTTCGACACGATGTTTCTTTTCTTTCAACTCGGTTTCAGTTGCAGCGCCAACACGAATGATGGCAACACCGCCAGAAAGTTTGGCAAGGCGTTCCTGTAATTTTTCACGATCATAATCGCTGGTGGTCTTTTCAATCTCCACACGAATCTGTTCGATGCGTCCTTTGATCGCGGCATCGTCACCTTTGCCACCAACAATGGTGGTATTGTCTTTATCGGCGACAACCTTTTCAGCGCGGCCGAGGTCAGCGATAACAACCGTTTCGAGTTTGCGGCCAGTCTCTTCAGAGATCACGGTTGCACCGGTGAGGGTGGCAATATCCTGGAGCATGGCCTTGCGGCGATCACCAAAACCAGGGGCTTTCACGGCCAGTACGTTAACCATACCGCGCAGTTTGTTCACGACCAGGATGGCAAGGGCTTCGCTGTCGATATCTTCAGCGATGATCACCAGATCGCGTTTGCCAGTCTGAACCAGTTTCTCAAGAATGGGAACAAGATCGTTGGCTGCAGAAATCTTCTTATCGTAGATCAGGATATAAGGCTCAGAAATGACCGATTCCATGTGCTCGGTATCGGTGACGAAATACGGTGAAATATAACCGCGGTCAAACTGCATACCTTCAACGTATTCCTGTTCAAATTCCAGGCCTTTGGATTCTTCCACAGTGATGACGCCATCTTTACCAACTTTGTCCATCACATCGGCGATTAATTCACCGATCGATGAATCCTGCGCTGAAGTGGTGGCAACAGCGGCGATATCATCGCGGGTCGAAATGGAAATAGCCTGATTTTTGATTTCTTCAGAAACTTTCTTGGCTGCGATTTCAATACCGCGCTTCAGGAGCATGGGATTGCCGCCTGCAGCCAGGGTTTTTAAACCTTCGGTCACAATGGTGTGGGCCAGGAGAGTTGAGGTTGTGGTACCATCACCGGCGATATCGTTGGTCTTGGTGGCGGCTTCTTTGATCAACTGGGCGCCCATATTCTCATAGGGATCTTCCAGTTCGATCTCTTTTGCAACAGTGACGCCATCGTGTGTAATGGTCGGCGCACCGAATTTGCGGTCAATGGCGACATTGCGGCCTTTGGGGCCAAGGGTGGTAACAACTGCTGTCGCAACAGTATCGATGCCGTTCTTTAGTTTGCGGCGTGCTTCTTCAGAAAAAACAAGTTGTTTAGCTGCCATAAGAAATTACTCCTTTATAAAAATGATTACTTACTTGGTGCTGATGATCGCGAGCAGGTCACTTTCGCGCAGGATCAAGAGTTTTTTGCCGTCGATCTTGATCTCGGTACCGCCGTATTTTTGGAATAATACAGTATCGCCAACCTGCACATCCATCGGAATGTGTTTTCCGTCTTCGTCACGGTCTCCAGGACCAACGGAGAGAACCACACCCTTCTGGGGTTTTTCTTTGGCAGTGTCAGGTAAAATAATGCCGCCTGCGGTGACTTCATTTTCTTCCACAGGTTCGACAACAACACGGCTGCCCAAAGGTTTCAAATTGAGTGACATACTTTCCTCCTGATTCGGATTTTCTTATTCTCGATTTTTTAGCACTCACGATGGGCGAGTGCTAAAAACAATTGAATAATAACCTCCTTTGAAATTGAAGTCAAGAGATTAACAATTTTTCATACAAATTTCTGATAAAAGGGGGCTCAATCTCAGTAGCCGTAGTAGGCGCAGATTGCTTCACCTTCCCGCACAATTCCCATGATTGAATCATCATTACTAAACGAGGCAGTGATTTCATCAAAAACCTTCACGGCTTCTTCACAGTAATGATTCTTGCTCTCGTGCAGACCGGCCAGAACTGACCCGTAGTAATAATAATAAGCCACTGAATTGGCAGTCAGAGGTAGGGGTTCGATGACAATATCCGGGATATCCTCAGGATCGCATTCAGCGCCGCCGTTGCGCACCAGACAGGATTCTTCAGCGGTACAGCCTCTTACAGCGCATTTCAATGGCAAAATGGACCCTTCATAATTTCGAGCTTTGTAATAAATAATTCCCAAATGCCCGTATACCGTTGGATCTTCGGGTTTGAATTGAACGGCGCGCAGCACATTACGTGCGGCAGCGAAATGCTCACCCATCTGGGTATACGTGTTGGCGATACTGAGCAGCGGCGTAGGATCTTTTACGCCCTGCTGGTCATTGATATCCACTGCTTTGGCGAAAGCTTCAAGGGCTAATTCGAAATAATAATTCTGATCAGATGTGCGTTCTGCCATGTTGGCCAGCTGACGGTAGTTCGCCCCTAACGACAGGTAGAGGAAGTTAAGATTGGGAGTGATTTCGATCGCCTTTTTATATTCTTCGATCGCCTGGGAATAATTGGAAATTGACTCCTGTACATACCCGTTCACCCGATGAACATCCATCAACGTTGGGTCTCGTTCAAGCGCTTGCTCAATATACTGTTGTGCTTGCGTCCATTTTTGCTGATCAATTAACAGTTCGGCGTAATATGCCAGCGCCAGCGCATTCGTGTTATCGTACTGCAAAGCTTCAGTGGCCGCCTGTTCACCTTTAACCAGGTATTCTTCCCATGCATCTCCTGCTACCCCAGAAGCACCATACCAGTCCAGAGCAAAGGCTTTCACGGCATAAAGCATACTGCTCTGGGGATTAATCTTCAAACCTTCTTCCACAGTTGCCAGGGCTTCTTCAAGCCTTTTCTGCTTGTCGGAATCAATCGTAATCTGAGAAGTGGAGTAAACCTGTATGCGCGCCAATTCCGCACGTAAATCGGCATCGTGCGGATTGATTCGGATCGCGCTTTGATAGGCTTCTATTGCCTTTTCAAGGTTACCGGCCTGGAAGTGCGTCTCGCCTTCTTGGGTATAGGAATTAAATGTGCGTGTCGGAGTAGGCGTTGGTTCAAGCAAAGGAGTGATTTTGCCGATTTTCACCGCCCGGTTGACAAACAACAATCCAAGAATGATTAACAATCCAAAGAATACTCGCAGTGGATTGGATTTTTTGGTTGGCTTGCTGAAAATATTGCGCTTACCGTTGTAATCGATCATTCTTAATGAATCGAAAAAAATCAAACTAAGGCGTAGCAGTGGCGGTAATACTTACTGCTGGAACCGTAGCCGTCACGTCAGATTTACCTTCCTTTGCCAGTCGTTCACAGATATTGACCATTTCTAATGCATTATAAACGGCAATATCATCATTCCGCAGCCCAACCTGAATGGCCTGTGAAAGCTGCAAGGCTTCTCCGCATTGCCCTTGTTTGGCAAGTGCCAGACCATAAGTGTAATAGTACTGGGCTATCGTACCATAGTCCATTGCCAGCCCTTCAACCGTCTGACCGTCGCTTGTCACCCCGCCCCTGATCGCTATGCGCAATACATCAATCGCATCCAGGTATTGTCCGTTGCGATAATATATCGTCCCCAGGTTTCCATAAAGCGAAGCTCTGGTAGGAGCATCGGCAATTGCCGCTTCAGCATATTGAATGGCTTTTTGATAATCACCGTTCATCGCGTATGTACGCGCAATTAATGCTTCTGGAGTGTAATCCTTGGGATTTAAGGCATTTGCCTTTCCAAATTCCGTAATGGCTTTATCGTATTCCTGGATGTTAAAGTAGTTTCTACCAAGCGCAAGGTGAAGGTCGGCGATGTTTGGATTGATCGCCACTGCGGCTTCAAATTCTGAAACTGCTTCTTCAAAGTTAGCGGTATATTCCAGCACAAATCCCCTGCCGCGGTGCGAGGCAAGCGAATTTGGGTCAAGCTCAACCGCGGTTCTGGAAGCAGCCACAGCTTTGTCTAATGTGTTCAGGTCGCCCTGACCTTCTTGCAGCATATAAGTGTAAATTTCAGCCAGGTATCCATATGCGGCTGCATCATTGCTCTTCAGAGCAATGGCATCGTTAAGAATGCCTTCTGCGCGTAAATAATCCCCGCTGAGCCCGATCGCCCATCCACGCAACGACATGGCATCATAATTATTGGGATTTAGCAACAGAGCATTTTCTGCATTGGTAATCGCATCTGCATAATTACCCGTGTAAATATTCAACCTTGCGAGAGCAATGAAGTTGGTGGGGTTTCGTGGATCGGCCACCACAGCATTGTTATACGCCAGGATGGCCATGGTGTATTTTCCCTCGGCTTCCAGCTGCTGGGCTTCGGTGATGATGGATTCGGGGGCGCGTGTGGCTGTGGGGGTCGGTTCAAAAAGAGCCGGCATGGTTGGAACCACCATCTGATTAAAATAGATCAAAGCACCAATGATAAGCAATAAAGCGATCACCCGCCACGGATTGGCCCGGCGGCGCTTCTTCTGCATGCTCCATCGACTTCCTTTTATATACATAGAATTCATCTTACCAATGGAATTAATGAGCGTCAAGGTAACTTTGAAAACAACCCTCGTGATTAACCTGTATCGATAAAGAATGTTCTTGCCAGATACGCCGCTTTTCGCTAGAATGATGACATGCAATTTGATGTTTTTTCTCTGTTTCCTGAGGTATTTCAACCCTATCTGGATTCATCCATCCTGCAACGAGCGCGAGAGAATGGTTTAATCCAGGTCAATCTGCATAACATCCGTGATTGGACAACCGATAAACACCACATTACCGATGATGCGCCATACGGTGGTGGTGGAGGAATGGTGATGAAAGCGCCGCCAATTTTTGATGCGGTTGAGGCCGTGCTGGGTGCTCCACCATGCTGCCCGTTGATCTATCTCTCACCTCAAGGTAGGACATTTACCACCGCAGTTGCGCGAGAACTGGCTTTACTCCCCCGCATTGGTCTGCTGTGCGGCCGATACGAGGGTGTAGATGAACGCGTGATTGAGCATCTCGTCACCGATCAGATTTCCATCGGAGATTATGTGGTTACCGGTGGCGAATTACCTGCCATGATCATCATCGATGCCGTAACGCGCTTCATTCCAGGTGCTCTAGGTGATCCACAGGGGGCGATGAACGACTCTTTCACGAACGGCTTGCTGGAATACCCACATTACACAAGGCCGGAAGAATATCGCGGCTGGCGGGTTCCACCCGAATTGCTTTCGGGGAACCATGCCCTGATTGCCCGTTGGCGTAAAGAGCAAGCCCTGGCCCGAACGAAGGCCAAACGTCCAGACCTTTTAAAAAAATAGCGGCTCACCGCTGTTTTGAAAATTGATTCGATCATCACGATTAAGGAGGAATCATCGCATGGAAAAGACAAAGTTCCCCTGGGGACGCACCTTTCTGGTCGGTTTTGGATTCTTTGGAATCAGTATCCTGTGGCCAATCTTCAATCAATGGGTTCCGCTCATCCTGCAGGTCGGTAATCCAGAATTCAGCACATCCGTGGCGAATTTCAAAGGGTTTGGGTTAGGCCCCGCACTGGCGATGTTCATCATGACCTGGGATAACATCATTAACATTTTTGTCCAGCCATGGGTGGGCAACCGCAGCGACCACACCTGGAATCGTTTCGGACGACGCAAGCCCTGGATCCTGTTGGGGTTACCTATCGCCCTGCTTGGGTTTGTTTCAATTCCCCTCGCACAATCGGTGCTGGCAGTGGCTGTGTTTATCCTGGTTACCAACCTCGGCATGGCACTCTTCCGCTCGCCCGTGGTCGCGTGGTTGGGTGACCTCTTCAAACCGCAGGAACGCAGCAAAGCAAACGGTGTGATCAACCTGATGGGCGGCGCAGCGGGCGTACTTTCATACGTTTTGGGCGGGATGATCTACAACTCCTTCGGTCGAAACGGCCCATTCATTGCCGGAGCAATCACAATGATCGTTGCCCTGGGTGTCGTTTTGATCTATGTCAAAGAACCAAAGGAACGCCTTGGCGTTTCGGCTGATGAAAAGAGCACCGAGGGTGAGATAAAAGGATTAATACCTAACCTCAAGGCCGTTTTTTCAAACCCTGACAAATCAGCTTTATTCATTCTGTTGGCCATCTTTTGTTGGTTCACCGGTTTCAACGCCATCGAAACCGGGTTATCTTCCTTTGCCGTTTTTGATCTCAACATCAAACCGGGTACAGCCTCCATCGTTGCATCTGTGGCGAACCTGTCATTCCTTGCCTTCTGTATTCCTTCCGGAATCCTCGCGGGCAAACTCGGACGCCGCAAGACGATCATTTATGGCCTGCTGGCGATGATTCCCATTTTCCTTTTCAGTTTCTTCCTAACCAAAGGAATCATCTCCTTTATCATCGTTCTGGTTCTGGTGGGATTCTTCTGGTCTTGGGTGAACGTCAATAGCCTGCCCCTCGTTTACGATCACGGCGATGAAAAACGCATCGGTGCCTACACCGGGCTGTACTATTTCTTTTCTCAAACCGCTGCTGTTCTTGGGCCAACACTGGGTGGGTTTATCGTATAAAAAATGAATTACAACTACCGTGTGCTCTTCATCTTCGGACTCGTTTTCTTCTTCCTGGCGTTCCTCTCCATGCTTAAGGTGACAGATAAGGCTCATGAGGAAAAACTGCGTCTGGAAGCAGCTGAGAAAGCCTGAGTCAGGATTGACAGGGCCAAGTCTCTACTTGCAACAGTAAATAAAAAAAGTTATACTAATGGCATCAGATGGGGAAGAATCCCCCTGATATCCCTAATTACTCTGTAGGAGGAGCTAAATGTCAAGGAAATTGTTAGTCGCTTTGTCAGCATTGTTGGTTGTTGCCTTTGCGCTGTCTGCATGCGCACCCGCAGCAACCCCAACCGAAGCCCCAGTTGCTGAAACAGAAGCACCCGTTGTTGCAACCACCGAAGCGCCCGTCGTAACCACAGAAGCGCCGAAAATCAAAGTCTGCATGGTTACCGATAGTGGTGGTATTGGTGACAAATCCTTCAATGACCTGACCTGGAAGGGTGTTCAGCAAGGTATTGAAGAATTCGGAGTGGAAGGCAACTACATTCAATCCACCCAGCCCTCAGATTTCGCTTCTAACCTCACTGCCTGTAAAGATTCCGGTGCCCAGCTCATCATCTGCGTTGGCTTCATGATGACCGATGACTGCAAAAAAGCTGCAACCGAAAATCCTGATATCTACTACGCTGGTGTAGATATGGGCGGATTTGGCCTTGATAACTTCCGTGGTGTTGGCGCCGAAATGGCACAATCCACCTACCTTGCTGGCTATCTCTCCGCTGGCATGTCCGAGACTGGCAAATTGGGTTGGTATGTAGGTATCATGGGACCCGCCGTCCAGATCTTTGGTGATGGCTGGTACTACGGTATTCAGGCTTACAACGAAGCACATGGTACGAATGTTGAGAGCATTGGTTACGATGCCAACGATCCCGGAAAAGCCACTGCAACCGGCTCATGGATCGATGCCGACAAAGGCCGCGCACTTGGCCAGAGTATGATGAACGAAGGCGTTGACATCATCCTGCCAGTCTGCGGTGGTGTTGGTTCTGCAACTGCGGCTTACATGCAGGAACAGGGCAAGGGCTATGTGATCGGTGTCGATCAGGACTGGACCCAGACCTATCCTGAGTATTCCGATCATATCCTCGCCAGCGTAACCAAACTGGTCAATGTCCATGTCTATGATGCAATCAAGCGTGTCGTGACCAATACCTGGGAAGGTGGAGACTATATCCTCACTCTTGAGAATGGTGGAACCGACCTCGCTTACAATCCTGCCATCGAGATCCCTGAAGATCTGAAAGCCGAAGTCGCCGCACTCAAAGAAAAGATCATCTCCGGTGAGATTGTTATCCCCGCTCCAAAACCCATTGAATAATCAGTAAGAAAATCGAAAGAGAGCCAGGTGAAAAATCCTGGCTCTTTTTTCTTATGCTATCTTTTCCGTTATGGTACAATGAATAACATATCCTTTCAATATTGAGCGAGGGTTAATGCCACCAATACTTGAGTTAAAAGGAATTACTAAAAGGTTCCCGGGTGTCCTTGCGAATGATCATATTGATATCTCGCTAAATAAAGGCGAAATTCTTGCGCTACTGGGGGAAAACGGCGCCGGGAAGACCACTCTCATGAACATTCTCTATGGGTTGTACAAGCCAGACGAGGGTGAGATTTTCATCAATAACGAGAAAAAAGAAATAAAATCCTCCATTGATGCCATTCGTTCTGGAATTGGTATGGTCCATCAACATTTTATGTTGATCCCGGTATTTAGCGTTACCGACAACGTCATGCTGGGTGAAGAATATGTTCATACAGGCGGGTTTCTCGACCGAGAAAAAGCGGCGGCGAGGATCAAGGAAATCTCTGACCTCTACAAACTGGATATTAATCCCGATGACATTGTGGAAGATCTCCCGATTGGGTTGCAACAGCGAGTAGAGATCATAAAACTTTTGTTCAGAAATGCCGACATCCTGATCATGGATGAGCCCACAGCTGTTCTGACTCCGCAGGAAGTAGATGAGCTGTTTGCCATCCTCAAGAAACTTGTCCAGCAGGGAAAATCGATCATTTTCATCACCCATAAGCTACGTGAAGTCATGGAGTGCGCTGACCGTATCAAAGTCATTCGATTAGGAAAAGTTGTCGGCGAGACCACACCCAAAGAAGCCAGTCCTGAAGGCCTTGCGGCTATGATGGTTGGTCGTGCGGTCGAACTAAAAACTGCAAAGAAACCTAGCGAACCAAAAGAAGTAGTTCTTTCAGTGAATAACCTGACCGTTCTCGATATGCATTCTCATCGAGCTGTTGACGGGGTTTCATTCGAATTGCGCAGTGGCGAGATACTTGGCATCGCAGGTGTGCAAGGAAATGGACAAACTGAACTGGTGCGAGCAATCACCGGTTTAAAAACCCCACGTTCAGGATCCATCAATTTCTTGGGAAAAGATATCACTAAAAGCAATCCCCGCAAGATCACTGAACTTGGAAGTGCTCACATACCGGAAGACCGCCAGAAAGACGGCCTTGTTCTAAAAAGCACCGTGGAAGATAACCTGGTATTGAACACGTACTACCTTCCGCCCTTCGCCAAAGGGATTATGCTTCAAAGAATCCCCATTCATGAAAATGCAAGGAATCTGGTACAAAAATTTGATATCCGTACACCAGATATATTTACACCGACTTATGCCCTCTCAGGCGGTAACCAACAAAAAGTAATTGTCGCCCGGGAATTCTCACGACCAATCAAATTGTTGGTTGCTGCGCAGCCAACGCGTGGTCTGGATGTAGGCTCGATTGAATATATTCACAACCGAATCGTTGAAAAACGAGACCAGGGTTGCGCTGTTTTACTCGTGTCGACTGAACTGGATGAGATTATTCAGCTTTCTGACCGAATTGCCGTCATGTATCGCGGAAAAATTCTCGCGACAGTGAATGCCAATGAGGTTACGAAGGAACAACTTGGGCTCATGATGGCAGGTGTCATGCCCGAAATC
Organism: Anaerolineaceae bacterium; assembly: GCA_034429135.1. Taxonomy (GTDB): domain Bacteria; phylum Chloroflexota; class Anaerolineae; order Anaerolineales; family Anaerolineaceae; genus UBA6107. The sequence goes on from DAOUGR010000028.1 coordinate 49,854, forward strand.
AAAGAAGAGAAAAAAACCACTGAACAAATCAGGGAGTTGGTTACTTAGGAAAAGCCATGGATAAAGTATCTACTACCAGTCAACCAAAACGAAATTTCTTTTCTATCTTTTACGAAGAACTTTCAAAGAGTTCGATCACTATCATTATCCTTTCCATTATCAGTGGTTTTATTATGGGAGGAATTTTAGTCATTGTTTCTTCACCCGAAGTATATAAAGCTTTTGGCTCTTCTCTGGGTGAAGGACTGTCTACTTCATGGAAGATTGTTTCCAATACATATTCCTCTCTTTTCCTTGGTGCTTTTGGTGATCCTGCAAAAATAATGACTGCAATCGAATCGGGAGAGAAAAAGAAGATCCTCGATGCCCTGGGACCATTCTTTGAGAGCCTGGTTGTTTCAACCCCTTACCTGTTCACCGGTGTGGCCGTTGCTTTGGGTTTTAGAGCAGGAGTCTTCAACATTGGTGCTGAAGGGCAGCTGCAGGTTGGGTCTATCGCTGCTGCGTGGGCTGGTTGGACGTTCTCAGGACTTTCTCCCTGGATTCACGTCCCCCTGGCTCTTCTTTGCGGTGCCATCGCAGGTGGTCTTTGGGGATTTATCCCTGGTTGGTTAAAGGTTAAAACAGGAGCCCATGAAGTCATCACAACGATAATGATGAACTACATCGGATACTACTTGATTTATTACCTGGTAGCAGCCCCGTTCAGGGATCCAAAAGAAGTGGTTCCGAAGACCCCCTGGATTCTTGATAGTGCACATCTATATCGTTTCTTCCCTGAACCAATCCGTTTTCATCTTGGTTTCTTCGTTGCGATCCTCGTGGCAGTCGTGGTCTGGATCTTATTATTCAAAACAACCTGGGGATATGAAATCCGTTCGGTTGGTTTGAATATGAGTGCCTCAAAATACGCCGGAATGAATATTACTGTGATTACTGTTGCAGCCATGGCATTATCCGGTGCAATTGCGGGACTGGGCGGTGCCAGCGAAATTATGGGAGTGTACTGGAGGCAGTCGCAAGCGTTATCATCAGGCTACGGTTTTGATTCAATCGCGCTCGCTCTTCTGGCTCAAAACCATCCACTGGGCGTCATTCTAACCGCACTGCTCTTCGGTTTCTTGCGTAATGGCTCAAAAGTGATGCAGCTAAGAGCTGGTATTCCTATTTATATTATTAACATCCTGCAGGCGTTTATCATTCTGTTCCTGGCTGCGCCTGCGATTATCCGAACGATCTATCGATTGAAACAACCTTCAATCAAAGAAGCAGCTATCGCTTCTACTTCACTTTCAGAGAAGAAATAATGGAAAAGACCAAGGTTTCTCAAGAGAGTACAGTTAGACGTGGGGAAATTTCATTAACCCGACAGCGAATCATCGGCGGGCTCTTTATCCTGGCTGCGATCTTTGTTTATTTTGTTCTGGCAAAACCCACCGCAATCGATACAAAGACAACTTTTGGAACAAATATCAATGATCGTGCGATTCAGATTCCCGACTGGGTTTTCAATAGCAAAATTTCATTGGAAATTATTGCCGGTTTGTGTCTGGGTCTTGGCGTTTTCCAGATCACCCGCGGTTTCAGGAAGATAACCAACACGGTAATCGCCGGTGTTGGTGTACTTCTTGTTTTAGGTTTTTTGATCTGGGGTGCAGCCGGAAGTTCGATCAGCATCACAGGTATGCTGGCGTTAATGGTCGTCCGATCGGTACCGATCACGATTGGTGCAATATCGGGTCTGATCAGTGAACGTGCGGGCATAACCAATATTGCAATCGAAGGCATGATGGTCGCCAGTGCCTTAACCAGTGCCATGGCTGGAAGCATCTTTGGCCTCTGGTGGGGTGTAGTGGCCGCTTTACTCACTGGCGGCGCTCTGGCGATGGTACATGGTTGGCTGTCAATCAAATATAAAGTAGACCAAATAATTTCCGGTACGATGATCAACATTTTTGCTACTGGAATTACCTCATACATCTACATCAAATTCTTGCAAGTGAGTAAATTGAACCAGCCTGGTTTCTTCAAACCATATCAAATTCCTCTTCTTTATAAAATCCCGATCATTGGTCCAATTTTCTTTGACCATAATCTTTATGTGTATGTCATGTATCTTTTGGTGATCGTTTTAACCATAGCCTTGTATAAAACAAAATGGGGACTCCGCCACCGCGCAGTAGGCGAACATCCAAAAGCTGCTGACACGCTGGGCATTAACGTCTTTAAAATGCGCTATTTCGCCTGTCTTTTATGCGGAATGATCGCAGGTTTCGCCGGGTCATATTTTTCTCTCGGATCAGTCGGACGTTTTGAACAGACCATGACAGCTGGTAGAGGGTTTATCGCCCTGGCAGCCATGATCTTTGGAAACTGGACACCAGTCGGTTCATTAGGAGCAGGTATGCTCTTTGGCTTTGCAGAATCATTGACGACCAAACTTTCACTGCTGCAATTCCCCATCCCCGCAGAATTGCTCCTGATGCTTCCCTACATTATCACAATCGTTGTATTGGCAGGCGTGGTTGGCCGAAGCCGTGGTCCTGCAGCAGCAGGTACGCCATACGAAAAAGAAAGTCTGTAAGAACAAAAAAGGAGAGAAGAGATTCTCTCCTTTTTATAACCTCATGAATGAAGGCGCATAAAAACTTTAGCTTCAAAATTTATTTAAGCGGATAGGTACCGAATTCCTGAACAGCATCAACCATCGCCAGAATGTTTTCAGCAGGTACTTCATTCATAATCGTATGCACACTGGCTACCATATACCCGCCATCCTTGCCGAGGATGTTAATTACCCTTTTGACTTCCTGCTTCACTTCGTCTGGTGTACCAGAGGGAAGGATTTTTTGAGTGTCAATTGCTCCACAAAACACAATCCGCTTACCAAACTGGTTTTTTAACTCTTCCAGATTAGACATTTTTCCTGCGGAAGTTTGCACCGGGTTGAGAACATCTACACCAATTTCGATGAAATCTTCGATTAGGTTAAATACATCTCCATCGGTATGGAAGAATACTTTGGCCTTGGTTTTTTGCTTAATGAGAGCAATCATTTCGGCATGCAGTGGTTTCAACATTTTCCTGTACATGCGCGGCGAAATCATCAAGTTATCCTGAGTACCCAGATCGTCACCGATCTTGATCATATCTAACACATCTCCGCATTGATCAAGAAAATGGCTCATATTTTTCATGCATAGCTTGTTAATTCTGATAAGCAATTCCTGGGCAAAATCTGGCTCAGTCGCCATATTGGTGAGGAACTGCTCCAATCCTTGCAGACCAATGGCCCGCTCAAATGGGAACATCAACCATGGCGTTCCCATGATGGCATATTGGTTTTCTCGATAAAGCTTATCCGCTTCTTCTCGTAAATGAGAAGTCCGATATGGGTCGTCCATATCAGGCCAGGGGTAACTATCCAATTCTTCAATCGTTTTTACATTCGGCATAGGGTGGATTCCCGGATACCAGTTATCCGGTCCAATTTCCATCTGACCATTCCCCCAGTCATCAATAAACGGAGAATGCGGAGGACGGTTTTTATTCCTTTCATAGACCTCTCTCGGAAAACGATCCAACAACCCGCGTACATCGCTGTGTAGTCGCTGCATGATTCTTTCATCTGGTAAGGCGGTCCCCAATTCAGGCCAGTCATAAATGAATTTGTCTTCGCTTTCAATGCCCAGAATCTTCTTTAACCCTTGATAAGGTCGAATTTTTATGCCGGTGGCATTACTGACTCCCATGATAATGGGAACTCGATCGGGTATTTCATGATTTAAGACTGCCTGAACTCTCTCACGCGAGGTCATTGTCATATTGCATCTCCTGAAAACTTTTATATTATTGTACTAGAGTTGAATGAAAAAGTTAAAATCCTCGTTATCAGATACTAGAGCGAATTGGTAATTATCCAATTCGAAATTAAAAATAATTAAATTGCTATCATTTATCAATTTTTGCGTATATTATCGTGTATCATTGGTTTGATATTTCACTTGTGAGGAAAATTATGCCAGCAATCAATGTAGATGTAAATGAAATCACCAAAAGTTTTGGCACTGTTAAAGCAGTTCAAGGTGTCAGCTTTGAAGTGCAGCAGGGTGAAATCTTTGGTCTTCTAGGCCCTAATGGCGCAGGGAAAACAACTTCCATCCGGATTATTCTAGATATTTTTAAGCCAGATTCAGGTACGGTTAGCGTCCTTGGCGGACCCATGACAGAAGAAAAAAAGAATAAGATTGGTTATCTGCCAGAGGAACGTGGTTTGTATCAAGAGATTCCCCTTGAACGCTGCCTGGTTTACCTTGCTACTTTAAAGGGGCTGGAAGAAACCGATGCGCGCCAACGCGTGGGTGAATATCTTGATCGTTTTGACCTGGGTCAGTGGCGAAAAAAGAAAGTAAAAGAACTCAGCAAAGGCATGCAGCAGAAAGCCCAGTTGATTACAACCCTGGTGCACCGACCTGAAATCGTAATCATCGACGAACCTTTCAGCGCTCTTGATCCTGTTAATACTCAAATGGTGAAAGACCTGCTCTGCGAAGAACGTGACCGCGGCACCACGATCATCATGTGTACCCATCAAATGCACCAGGTGGAAGAACTGGCGGATCGTATTGCTTTGATTAACAAAGGTCAGACCGTTCTTTACGGCTCACTGGATGAAATCAGACGCAGATACGTTGCTGATGCGGTAATCGTTCGCGCGCTGCAGGATTTGCCCGCTTCACTGCCTGGTGTTCGCGAAATTATCAAGCAAAATAACCACGCATTGTTAAAATTTGAACCCGGGAAAACTTCTCAAGATATTCTACAAATGCTGGTTCAGAATAATATCGCGCTTGAGCAATTTGAAATTGCCCTCCCCACACTCGACGAGATCTTTATTCAGGTTGTTCAGAGCGAAGGAGACGGCCGATGAAAAAGTTTTGGCTGATCTTCGCCAATGAATATAAACGCCATGTGCTCAAGAAGAGCTTCATTTTTGGTGTTTTAAGCATGCCGTTGTTCCTGGTTCTCATCATTGGCATCAGCATGCTTTCAGTCTGGCTGCAGTTCAATGATGCCCCCATGGGTTACGTGGATGCCAACCATCTGCTATCTGATGCCGTACAGGTGCCTGAAAAGAAGAGCAAAATTTTCCCGGTAGCTCAGGCTGTACCGTTCAAAGATGAAGCCAGTGCAAAAGCTGCCCTTGAGAATGGTTCTATTCAGACTTATTTCATCCTTTCGGAGAATTACCTCTCCACCGGAGAGGTTACCATGGTCAAGAACAGCAAAACCGGCACGAATGCCAGCAGTGACTTTGGTGATTTCCTCGTTTATAACCTGGTTTCTGATTTACCCGATCAAACAGCCTTTCGTCTTTCTGAAGGCAACAACTTGATCGTTCGTTCACTGGAAGGCACCCGCGAAACCGGAGCGGACAATTGGATGGCCATTATCCTTCCTGTCCTTGCAGGGGTACTCTTTCTGATCGCAGTCAACATTAGCGGGAACTATCTCTTGCAAGCTGTTGTAGAAGAAAAAGAAAACCGCACGATGGAAATCCTGGTCACTTCAGTCTCACCGACGCAATTGATGGCAGGTAAGGTAGTTGGAAACATGCTGGTGGGATTAACGCAATTAGTTGTGTGGGTTGTGTTTGCAGTAATCGCAATTAAGGTAGCGCCTTCATTCATCCCTGATTTGCAAATTCCGTCGATCGAAACCTCTTACCTGCTCTTAATGGTGGCGACTCTGATCCCTTCATTCGTAATGGTCGCTGCAGCTATGGGAGCTATTGGCGCGACGGCAACCGAGAGCCGTGAAGCTCAGCAGATTGCAAGCTGGTTCACCATTCCTATCATGGTTCCATTATGGTTTATTTCTGCAATCATGTTAAAACCAAATGGTGCTTTGTCTGTTGGTATGAGCCTGTTTCCGCTCACGGCTCCAATTGCGCTGCCATTACGCGCGGTTTTTACCGATATACCCGCCTGGCAGATCATCATGACATTAGGGTTATTGAGCATTCTTGCCATATTCTCTGTATGGCTTTCTGGCAGGATCTTCCGCCTGGGCATGCTGCGTTATGGCAAACGAGTACGCCTGAGTGAAGCTTTCCGTCGGGCAAAGTGAGGTTGAGGTGAATAAGATCTTTACCGTCTTAAAAAACGAATTCCAAACTGTGGTCATGCGAAAATCATTCATCCTGACCCTGGTATTGCTTCCTTTGGCAGGTTTTGTTGTTTTGCTGGTTGTCTCGGCTTTACAGAAATCTTCAGGTGTCGCAGCTGGAGAGTTTCTCAATGAGCTTTTCACGCCTGAAGAAAAACAGGTAGCAGAAGGATACATTGATTACAGCGGTTTGATGAAGACCATCCCGCCTGGAAATGAAGAAATGCTTGTGAAGATGAATAGCGAAAAAGAAGCGGCCGACGCCGTGCGTGACGGTACGATTTCTGCTTATTACGTCATTCCCGAGGACTTCATGGATACAGGGGATATTATTTATGTCAGACCCGATTACAATCCTCTGGGCGGTTCCGAAGAATCAGGGGTGATCAATGCGTTGGTGGCATACAATCTAACCGGGGAGAATCTTGAATTAGCGTATCGCATACAGGATCCGCTCAACCTGACCGAAGTAGATATCTCAAATGCTATAGTCCGTGAAAGCGAGAACTGGTTGACATATGTATTGCCATATGCCATCACATATCTTTTCTATATCGTCATTCTCACATCATCCACACTGCTCTTGAACAGCATCACCAGCGAGAAACAAAATCGCGTGATGGAAATCTTGATGACATCGATCACACCGCGCCAGATGCTTACTGGAAAAATCATCGCCCTTGGATTGGCCGGGTTGTTGCAGACAGTTGTTTGGCTGGGATCGGGTTTGTTAATGCTCCGTTATTCAGGCAGTGCTTTTGCTCTCAGCTCGGCTTTTCTCCTCCCGGCATCCACCCTTTTGTGGGGAGTTGTGTTCTTCGTTCTGGGCTACGCCCTTTATGCAAGCCTCATGGCGGGCATCGGTGCTCTGGTGCCTAACATGCGTGAAGCCTCACAGCTAACCACGATTGTGATCATGCCGATGATCGTTCCATTGATTTTCATCAGTACACTCACTACGACACCTAATAGTCCACTGTCTGTTTTCTTAAGTCTCTTCCCGCTCACTTCTCCGGTTAGTATGATGACCCGCCTATCTGGTGCAACCATTCCACTCTGGCAGATCGGAATTTCCGTCTTATTACTGGCTGTATCAGTGGTATTACTCGTTCGTGCCAGCGCTGGATTGTTCAGGGCGCAAAACTTGCTTTCAGGTAGTTCGGTTTCAACGAAAAACTTTATTAAAGCACTGGCCGGAAAATAGCCAATGATCACATCGCTGCCTCACCAAAGATAAAGGGAGGTAATACCGATGGATAAAGTAAAAACAATCATCACCTACAGCGGCCTTTTTATTTTTTTTGCCGTCATTGGATTGATTGTTTACCTGAACATAAAAGACGCCCATCAACGTGGCACGTTGGAAAAGGCTACACCCCAACGTGCCACGTCTCAACCGACTGCAACGACAACTCCCCTCGCAATAGATAATCCGCTCACCAACGCACTGGACGCAATTTCAAGTGAGCGCATGTTTTCGACACTCGAAGCGTTAACATCTATTCAACAGCATTCCGGTTGGCGCGGAGGTGGAACTGAAGGCGAAAAAGAAGCCTTCGATTATATCCAGCGACGACTCTCTGAATTGCAATGGCTGACTGACATTGGAATGGAAATCGAAAGAGAATCATTCAACGTCTTCCTTTCCACTGAAGACCATACCACCAGTGTCGTATTCTTTGCAGGAGATCAGCCGGTCGAAATCCCTGCTGATACCATTCGCGGACCGCGTGACGATGTCTCGCTCATTACAAAATTAGATTCAGATGGCATCCTCAACGATCAAGATCCGAATCCGGTCGAGGTTGAGGGAAAAATCATCGTAATCCCTGATGAAGCTGAATTATCAGTACAAAAAGGAAATGATCAAAAATCGAATATTTTAATGGTGAACTATAGCCTTGTGGATACCATCAACCCTTCGGGTGTAATTAATGCCAGAACGATCATGGGAATGAATCCTGGTGCGGTCATCCTGGTAACGCAAAACTCGAATATAGTTGGAATAAATCATGGGTCTTTCGTTGGCGATGGCGGAGGTGTATTCCAAAGGATCCCATGGAACAATTCATTCCCGCTGCTGTTTATCGAGATGGAAAACCTTGCAGCTCTGAATATCACAGACTGGGACGGGATGAGTTCATTGACAAAAGCCCAGGTGGTTTGGGATGTAGATGTTATGAATCCGGGCCGATCAGGAAACTTGATCGTGCACATCCCTGGGAAGAGCAAGGATAAAGCCATACTGGTCTCTGCGCATATCGACAGCCCCAATTCACCAGGCGCATTGGATGACGGCAGCGGATCGACCATTTTGATGGAAATTGCGACTGTCTTAAACGAGCTAGAAATCCAACCAGAAGTCGATCTCTACCTTGCCTGGTATGGTAGTGAAGAACTTGGCCTTTATGGTTCCACCTACTTTACAACCACCCATGCCGACTTAATGAACCGATTGCAGGCAAATGTTCAGATTGATTGTCTGAGCCACCCGATGGACGGATTACCAGCTCAGATTACCCTGATGTTCAGCCACATTACGGGTAACAGCCTTGCAACAGACAACTTCGTCAGCTATCTCATGCAACGTGGTAAAAATCTCGGGTTTCAACCCGGTACTACATTTGAGCCCTTTGCTTCTGATAACGGCAGCTTGAGCGCTTTCGATATCCCAAATGTCAACATCATTTACGAAAGTAGAGAAATGAATGAAATCAATGGCGGGGTATGGGTCTCGGGTCATTTTCATGACCCGTATGATACGGTTGAACTGGCACGCGATGTAGAAGAAGCATTTGTAAATATGGCCAGGCTGGCAATGACAGCAGCGCTCATTTCACCTGAGCAAATGGACTTTGTTAACCATTCGGAGGAAAGGAAAGTTGTCTTCCTCGCCAACCACACCGAATCTCCACACATGACCCCGGCTGGCTTCCCAAAATTTACCCAGGCTCTGATGAATGCCGGATACCAGATATCCATCGTGCCTTTTGGCCAGCAGCTAACTGCAGACCACCTCTCGAACGCTGATATGGCCATCGTGCTCCCGGTCTACGATTACTCTCCGGAAAACGGCGCATACAATACTGGCTGGAGCAGCGAGGAAGCTGAAATTTTGGATGCTTATGTGAAAAGCGGCGGCAGAATCTTGATCATCAATAGCGGTTACCGTTTGAAACTGTATAATCGTGTGCTCGAAGAAAATGAAGATTGGTCCGCGTTGAACGCACTCACGAACCAATGGGGCGTGAACTTTATCAACCGCGGCTCTGAAAACAACCCCCTTAACGTCGAGGACCGCGGTCTTTTAGAAGGTGCATCAACGATCAATATTACTCCAATGAACGCGGTATCCTTCTCGATCGAGTCTGGAAAAACCCTCGCGGGAACTCAGGCTGATACCTACGTTGCCCAGGTTGAAGTTGGAAGTGGTGAAGTGGTCATCCTGGGCGATTTGAGCATTCTCGGGGAAGATGACCAGGGATTGGTCAACCCGGTGTTTGTGAAAAACCTGACTGAGTGGAAATAATCCACATTTAGAGAGGGATGAGGTATAATTTGAACGTCCGCCCCCGTAGCTCAATTGGACAGAGTGCCTGACTTCGAATCAGTAGGTTGCGCGTTCGAGCCGCGCCGGGGGCGCCTATATATAGGGGTTTCAAGGTAGTCGGACGGCATATATGGTGGTTTATGCCGTCCGATTGCTATATTTGGGTAGAAAAACGTGCAAAAAACGTGCAAAACTTTTTGATTTCCTCTCAACTTTTCTTAAGATTGAAAAATCATTTTTTAAGATTCGAGACTGAGAGAAACTCTACAGGCAGTGGACTGGGTTGAGTTTGCTGTTGAACTTGGGGTTGATCAAAGATGTCATCCATCAGACAGGCCGCTTGTAACTCCATGGCGCTGAACTGATGACCATACATATTCAGTGTGGTTGAAGGTTGTGAGTGCCCCAGGTTGTAGGAGACTGTCAGAAGTTGGATACCATGGTTGAGCATGACTGAAGCGGCGATGTGACGAAGATCATGAAAACGGATGTGTTTGAGTCCTGCCGCTTTCTGAATCTCTCCATATTGTTTCAGAACGTTGCTTTGATTCAGCGGAGTGCCAATGCTGGAAGGAAAGACCAGATCGTTTTCCTGCCAGCGATTTTTCGCCAGCGCTTTCTTTAGCTGCACATCTTTTTGTTGAGCCCTGAGCGCATCGAGCGTCTTCTCACCCACCATTATCTTGCGGTCACTGGTTGCAGTTTTGGGAGTGCTGAAGGTGCGTACCTGTTTGCCCTCCCGAAGGACGCGCTGCAAATTGCGCTGGATGTGAATCTGCTGTGTCTCCCAGAGAACGTCTTCCCATTTCAGGGCGAACAACTCACCTTGCCGCATGCCTGTCTTGAGAGCCAGGTGGATTAGCACTTCCAACGGGGTTCCCTTCGCCTGGTTCATCAATAAGATACTTTGCTCTTCATTCAACGGGCAGTAGACTCGATGAATACGTTGCTTCTTGGGTGCCTTTGCGCCTTCGCATGGGTTGAAGGTGAGTATCCGGTCATCGACTGCGTCCTGCAGTGCCTTGTGAAGAATGCGGTGGATATAACGGATTTGCGTGTCACCGACCGGTATCCTTCGCAGATTTGTATAGAACGAGTCAAATACCGACCGGTGCATTGTATTCATAACCACCTCCCCCAGTGCCGGTAGAATGTACTTGTGAATGATGATCTTGTAATCGCAGCGAGTGGATTCCTTCAACTGCGAGGAATGGTTCTCAAACCATCCCAACATGTACTCTCCAAGTGTCTTCTCCGCATCGAGCGCTTCTTCCGCTTCTATCATCTTCTGCTGTAACCAGTCACGGGCTTCAGGTTTAGTGGGAAGGGTCTTGCTGATCCGCTTCCCGGATTTCAAAGTCACCCAAGCCCGCCAGGTTCCATTAGGAGTCGGACGAATGCTGCCCTCGTTATGCCCACGATGCCTGGTTTTGCTTTTTCTGGATTGCTGTGTCATTGTTTCCTCCTGTTGCGAAACAACTGGCAGCAATCCACGTTTTTCTCGATATTCATTTATGACTTCACTGCAAAAACGACAAGACAGAATTAGTCCAAATTATACTCTTTGGAAACGGCCTGAAGTTTAATATAATTGAAGTATTCCAATCACAAGGCCAAAAACATGTTCAAGAAAAACA
>DAOUGR010000029.1:0-9908 GCA_034429135.1 Anaerolineaceae bacterium
TGGGCCGCAACCCTTGATGATGGCTGAGGTCATGCCATTTACTCTGGCGCCTGTTCATTGACACCCTTGAACCTTAAAGATTCCACACAATGAATTTACACCATTGACAGAGACGCTAACGTAAGTTTTGCCGGGATTTGTTTTTAAAATAATTATTATCCGCCATCAAGAGGGGCGACCTTTCGATGCGGTGAGTCAATAAATAGATCATCAGGATTTATTTTGAAAGGTTACAAAGAAAAAATGAAGAGAAATGAAAAAAGCAATCACTCAGGTAAGGGGGTATTGAAGATCATCCCCCTGGGTGGTCTGGGGGAAGTTGGCGCCAATATGATGGTATATGAATACGATGACCAGATTCTGGTCGTCGATACTGGAATGATGTTTCCTGAAAATGATATGCTGGGAATCGATTACATCATCCCAGATATCACCTACCTCATTCAACGCCGCAATAAGGTCAAGGGGATCATCATCACCCACGGGCACGAAGACCATACCGGTGCCATTCGGCACGTTCTGGAAGAAATCCAGGCCCCGATTTATGCCACACCGCTGACGCGGGGTTTGTTGGAAGTCAAACTGGCCAAGAATGGGCTGGCTTCACGGGCTCACCTTGAAACGATCAATGCAGGCGATAGCCGTAAGATCGGTCCGTTCAAGGTTGACTTCTTCCATGTATGTCACTCGATCCCAGATGGGGTTGGGTTGGGAATCGAAACCCCCGCCGGGTTAATTGTTCATACCGGCGATTACAAATTTGACCATACACCAGTGGATAACTGGCCTACTGATTACGCCAAACTGGCCGAATTTCAACGACGCGGCGTGCTGGCCTTACTGGCAGATTCCACCAACGCTGAACGCGCAGGCTGGACTCCTTCAGAGAGGGTTGTGGATGATGCCCTTGACAAGGTCTTTCGTGAAGCAAAAGGCAGGATCATCATCGCAAGTTTTGCATCGTTGATCTCGCGCATGCAGCAGGTTGGCAACGCGGCGCTCAAGCACCAGCGCAAACTGGCGTTCGCCGGAACGAGTATGATCGATAATGCCAAGATCGCTCGCAAGCTGGGCTATCTGAACCTGCCAGATGATCTCATCATCAGCCTCGAAGAAGCCAACAATATGCGGGCAAGCGATGTTACGGTGATGTGCACTGGGTCACAGGGGGAGCCCACCTCAATTCTGGGTAAGATTTCCACCGGAACCCACCGTCTGCTGGATGTAAAAACAGGTGATACCATCGTCCTTTCCTCCCATCCCATCCCGGGTAATGAAGAAAACGTGTATCGTACGATCAACCGACTTTTTGAACGCGGTGCGAATGTGATTTATGAAGCGATCGCACCGGTGCATGTTTCGGGGCACGCCAGCCAGGAAGAAATGAAATTGCTGATGCATCTCACGCAGCCACAATTCTTCATTCCCATTCACGGCGAATTGCGCCAATTGCATCAACATGCGCTGCTGGCTCAACAGATCGGTATTCCAGAGAAGAACATTGCCGTTATTCTTAACGGGCAGAGCGTGGAATTTTCCGACGGGAAGATGCGCCTTGGAGAACGCATACCTGCCGCTTATGTATACGTTGATGGTGCTGGTGTGGGTGATGTCAGCAAAGATGTCATGCACGACCGTGAAGTTCTTTCTGAAGAAGGCGTCATGGTGATCAATCTGATCATGGATAAATTTACGGGTAAACCATCCAGAGAACCTGAAATCATCAGCCGCGGCTTTATTGCTTACCGCGATGCCGAAGATCTGATGGCCGGGCTGCGCACACGTGTGATCGACACGGCGACACGGGCAAACGGAAACATACAGAAAGATATCGAACAGGCGGTGAGCAATTACCTCTATAAAGAAACCCAGCGCCGCCCGATGATTTTTGTAAACGTAGTAAAGAACTAACTAATAAGAAAACGAAAACTCGCTGCCACCTGGCAGCGAGTTTTATGTTTCTTCCCCTTTCCAGCCATGCACACCGCGCAACGGAACAAAAGCGACTGGTAGGATTTCTTGCGGCTGCCAGACGCCATTTTCTTGCGTCCAGAGTTCAAGCGTCTGGTAACCCTGCCAGCCAACTGGGATGACGAGTTTACCGGTTGGGTAAAGCTGTTTCAAAAGTGGCGGTGGAACCCTGGGGGCACTGGCGGTGACCATTATGGCGTCGTAGGGCGCATCTTCCTGCCAGCCCAGCGAACCGTCGCTGAGATGAACCTTCACGTTGGTGTAACCCAATTGTTTAAGCAAAGCTTCGGCCTGGGCCGCGAGGGGAGCAATGAGCTCAACGGTATGGACTTCCTGCGCCAGGAGAGAAAGGATCGCTGCCTGGTAGCCTGAACCGGTGCCGATTTCAAGCACCCTCTCGTTGCCTTTCAGGTTAAGCAGACTGGTCATCAAGCCAACAATATACGGCTGTGAGATGGTCTGTTCGTAACCGATGGGTAAGGGGTAATCTGCATACGCAAAATCACGCATTTCAGGATTCACGAAAAGATGTCTTGGAACACTGCGCATGGCGTCCAGTACGCGCTGGTTTTTAACCCCCCTTCTTACAATCTGACTGGAAACCATTTGTTCGCGCTTGAGCGCGAATTCATCTGCCGGCTGGTTCATTTTGTAGATCTCGTGAAATCATACGGTCGATTTTGCCCATTGGATATTGATCAAGTTCGCTGATATTCACCCATCGGATATCGCTGGGTTGTATAGGTTGAGGTTCTGTGTTGGTGATGGTTGATTGAAAAGCGTAGAGGGTTACCCGGTAGTGCGTGTATGAATGATGATAAACTCCCAGCAAAGTGCCCACCCGGATGCGGCTGCCAAGTTCCTCCATGATCTCTCGTTCCAGCGACTGCTCTCGGGTTTCTCCAGCTTCAACCTTTCCGCCAGGGAACTCCCATAACCCGCCCAGAAGGCCGTTGCCGGGGCGTTTGGCAATCAGCACTTTGCCATCACGCTTCAGAACTGCGGCGGTGACGATCCAGTGGGGGATTGCAGGTTTCTTAACGATCACCGGCAGCGAAGATTGAAGATTAAGTGCTGCTGCAACACAGATTGTCTGAACCGGGCAGGATTCACATTTTGGGGCGCGTGGGGTACAAATCGTGGCGCCCAGATCCATCACGGCCTGATTGTAATCACCCGCCTTACCAGCCGGGAGTAAATCCTTTGCCATGCGGCGCAGATCGATCTGAGACGCGGCGGCATTCACCGGTTTGGAATAATTGCATACGCGCGCCAGTACTCGTTTCACATTTCCATCCAACACGGCTTCATCCTTGCCGAAGGCAATGGATGAAATCGCCGCCGCGGTGTAAGGCCCGATGCCGGGTAATGTTTCGAGAATTGAGGCTTCTTCGGGCAACTGGCCATTGAATTTTTCCACTATCATGCGGGCAGCTTTGTGTAATTTTCGGGCACGGGAATAATAACCCAGACCTTCCCATTGCTTCAATACCTGATCTTCTTCTGCATCTGCCAGTGAACGGATATCGGGAAAGGTCAGCATCCAGTTTTGAAAATATGGAATAACCGTCTCCACCCTGGTTTGTTGCAGCATGATCTCAGAAATCCATACCGCATAAGGATCAGGATGCCCGCGCCATGGAAGGCTGCGGGCATTTGTTTTGTACCAGGTCAAAAGAAGTCGACCAAAATCTTCTTTCATCGTAAAGGTTGCTAAAGTTGAAAACCGTTTCTGGCGTGAACCACTTTGATCGAGTAATTTTGAATGTAATCCTGCAGGCGGTTGGTGAGTGCAATCCACTCGCTGGATAAAAGCAGCTGGCGGGCTTTTTTAGGGTTGGCGACCACAGCTCCGACCATGATTTGCGGGCGGGCACCGAATACGGTAGCCCAGGCATCTGATAGTTCGCAGCCCATACGCTGAATGCCAGGGATATATTCGCGAATCACGAATTCGAAATATTCTTGTTCGTGTTCCGGGGTGATATCCCAGGTCATAATCAGTTTAACAGGGCGGTTTGGATCAATCATGACGCACTATTGTTTTTTGAATATTCCAACACAACCACCCGAGTCTCATCCGGCAGAGAGTTTGCGTTGGGGATCTTTAGGGATGGTACTGGTTCAACTTCACCCAGCCCCATTTCCTTCAAGAACTTTGAGAGCGGGTCTAATTTTGCGGTGATATTGGCAAAACCCGGTGTGCCGTAGTGCATTGGAATCACGATGTTCGGTTCGAGCAGGCTAATCACCTCGGTTGCCTTGATAGCCGTGAGGCTGCCGCCGCCACCGACCGGAACGAGAGCCACGTGCACAGGGCCGATCGCCTCAACTTCGGTCTGGGTGGGCACACGGTTCACATCACCCAGATGCAGAATATTGATGCCGTTGTAATCAAACAGGAACATGGTATTGCGCGGTTCATCGGCCGTTTTTTTGGTATGACCGTTGGTTTGAATTCCGGTGATGAACACGCCTCCGATTTCAAATTCACCGGGCCCGTCGATGATGTGAGAATCGCCTTTCACTGCCGAAACAAAGTTATGCCCCGGGGTGTTGTGACTGACCGTAATGATGTCACCTTTTAACTTTAATGGTTCGTAGCCGATCTGTTTGTAATCATAAGGATCGGTTATCACAGTGGCCAGACTTCGTTCAGTCAGCCGAAAACAGGAATGTCCATACCAGGTAATTTCCATGCAACCTCCGCCTTCGATTATACCTTAATCGAAAGAGGCTTAGCCTCCAAGGCGTGCCTGCTCAAGCTTGAAAATTCGGCGCAAGATGGCGACCGATGCGGCGTATGTTGAATCCATCCCGCGGTAAGAAAGGGTTCCAGCACCAAGGTTTGCGCCTTTACTTAACGGTGTATCGGATGCATAGTGCAGGATGCCGATGTCAAAGGGGGCACCCTGAAGATTAACGATCTCGTTTACCGGATGACGTTTGGGGCGCGACATTTCGTATATTGCCGAAAGATAGGGCCCGGCTTCCATTTCAATATCTGTATACCCTTCGCGGTACATCACATCCATCATGTTCGCGTTTTGCAGAAAGGTGCCAAGCGCCGTGAGGGCTTTTTGGTTATCCAGAACCGTTCCATAATTAAGGTATGGGGTGACATCGGGCGCGCTAAAAGCATTCTGGAAGAGGTATGTGTTCTTCGATTGCTCATCCTGAACCACACCGGGAATCATAATGTCTCCACGCACTGCGTTGAGCGTTGCTGCTTTGCCCATGATGTAGATTCCCAGAATGTCTGCAACATGCTCGGCGATTTTTGCGAGGATGTTATAGGCACCCAATCCGAGAGGGTAATCGATATTGATGATCAGAGCATTGCTTTTCTTAAGAAAGCTTAAATCTTGGCCGGAAGTGATCAGGCGCGGATCAAAACTGGAAGGGTCAAGCCGCGAAAGATCGATCAATTGAGCTTCAACATCAAATGAATGAATGGAGGGGATGCGGGTGATCCCGTGCGAAAGCTCCATTTGATTTTGTTCGCTGATGGAGTTGCTTCCATACCTGGTTTGCTGGTATTTCTTCAACGCGTAATAGAGAAAATTTTCGATGGAAGCAACTTCATGCCCCGCTTGAATATCCTGCCATTCCTGCAGTAAGCCTGAATTGCTGCCGTGCTGCTCAAGAAACGAGATGATCTCCTTTTTCTTTTTCAGTGCATAACCGGTAAGCAGGTTGGGAAGGCTGTGGGTGTTGCTGGAAACAAAATAGACTGGCGTTTCGAGAATGCCGAGTCTTTCTTTTTCAATGTTATCCCACCAGATGCGCGTTGCTCGCCAGTATTCACTTAAGGACCCACTCAATAAACGGATACCAAAAGAGCAGGGTCGCGCGGCGATCTTTTCCATTATGCTGCCAAAATCACTACCCCAAACGGTGTGAAGCCGCAGGAGTTCCTCACGATCTATGCCCAGGCAGCGGGTTAATTCATTAAAAGCTTTACTGGAGGGGTCATTGACTTCAACCCAGGATGATGAACACCAATTGTGCAGCAGGTTATGGATCTTATTCCATTCGATCTGGTATGCGGTTAAGACAGGTACCACGTCTTCGATGTCGGAACGGCTGGCAATGAACACAGCCAGCGTATTCTTTCCATCAAAATAAGTGGTTCTGCGGCGAGCTTTTGCACTTACCAGCTGCCAGGATTCGACATCGGGGTAACCCTGGCGGGCGAAAACTGATGCGCTCTGACCGAGAACGATCGAGCATACTTCTGTAATGCAGGTTGGCAACCGTAAAATTGAATATATAAAAGCTGATGTATCGGGTGTGGGTTTGCGTGCACCAAGATGCAATGAGGAGTTCATGCCAGCGTGAACTTCTTCAAGCGTTTTAATTTTCACTTCTGTGCTGGAACGTAAAAGAGAATAAATCGTTCTCAGATACAGATCGATCTCATCCGTTGCACTTTTAGGGACGGTGCGTTCCATAATTTATCATCTCCTGGATGTATTGTAGCACAGCCGTTTTTTTCTTGAATCATTCCAATTGGTTATCAAATGCGTGAAATCACTTGTGCAATGTTTTAAAATCTCCTAGAATTATTAGAGTGGTTTGCCCAGCGTTAAGTCTGCGGTTATCGTTGCTTCAAATCTGAATCACAACCAGGCTGGCATTAAACAAATATATTAAGGACGAGATTGTGAAATCCAATAAAAAAAATTGGATCATTATTTCTTCGGTTATCTTACTGGTAGCCATTTTTTTAGTTGCCATTAGCTCATTAATCTTTTTCTGGCTGCAGAATCGATTTTTTCAAACCCCATCCGCAAGCAGTTTTTTGCCAGAACAGATCGCGCCGCAGCCCGGTCTAAAAAGAACGTTAATCGTTGGCGGTGATGACTCCTATCCTCCTTACTCCTATCTGGAAGATGGGGTGGCCAAGGGATTCGACAATGATTTGATACGCGCCGTGGCAAAGGTTATGGGTGTGGATGTAGAGTTTAAACTGACTTCGTGGGCCGAGGCAAAGCAAAACCTGCTGGATGGAGAAGTCGATGTTCTTAGTGGCATGGCTTATACCTCAACCAGGGATGAACAGTTCGATTATGCCACCCCACATTCAGCGCATTATTCCGATGTATTTGTTCGAAGAGGGTCGAAGTTCAGAACTCTGGGCGATTTGCAGGAAATCGTTGTTCAAGCTGGTGATGTTAATGAAGATTTTCTCGAAAGCAGTGGGTTTTCGGGAACGATCATTACTCTCGAGAATCCCGAAGAAGCACTGCGTCGAGTATCGAATGGCGAGTTCGATGGCGCGCTGGTGGGCACAATTATCGGTTATTATTATATTGACCATAATCATTTCAACAAGTTAAAAGCACTTGGGCTGCACCTGTTGGAACGGAATTATGGTTTTGCTGTTAAAGAGGGCAATGATCAACTGGTTCGCCAGTTGAATGATGCACTGGCGGTGGTCGAGGCGAGCGGTCAGTATGAACAATTAGCCCGCAAATGGCTTTCCGATTTTCAGAATCAGACAACTGTAGATCAGCTCCAGATGTTTATTTTTGGTTTTGTCGCACTGGGAGCGCTGCTAAGCCTGGTAATTCTCTGGGTCTGGTCATTAAGACGGCAGGTGAATGACCGCACCAAAAAACTTCGAGAGAGTGAGGCGACATACAAACAACTGATCGACAGTGCCACCGAAGGAGTATACGTGGTTGTAGACGGTCGTTTGGTCTATCTGAACCCCCAGGCTCTGGAAATTTTAAAAATCGGGGGCATGCCAGCTTACCCATTAGATCTCAAACAATTCATCCATCCAGATGACTACGTTGATGTGCTTCGGCATTTTAAACCTGAAAACCTGGCCAACGGGCAGACGGTTCAGGTTGTCCACCGTGTACTTCTGCAGACTGGAGAAGTCCGCTGGATTAAGACGAAAGGGCGGGAGATTACCTGGCAATCTCGGTTAGGCCTGCTGGGATTCTTTACCGATATTACCGATGCGAAAATGTTGGAGGAATCGGTACGCGAAAGCGAAAAGCGATTCAGGCTGCTGTTTGAAAAGACCCCGGTAGGGTTGTTCTATTACAATTCCGATCTCGTCATCACGAATATCAATGACCAGCTGGTTGAAATTTTATCGGTCAACAAAAAGGCTCTGGAAAATTTTGATTTTCATAATCTGAAAGATAAGCGCATCCTTCCAGCCATATCGGCGATTAAAAATCACGAAGAGGGATATTACGAAGGCTGGTATCATCCGCAAACTTCCAGACTTAAAACAGACCTGTTCATAAAATTACACACCACACCAATCATCAACGAGCATCAGGAACTGGAAGGCGGGATTGGTGTGATAGAGAATATTACAGATCTGGTCTTGAGAGAGGCAAAACTACAAGACCTGGAGGACCGGTTCGCGAAAGCTTTTATGACCTCGCCCGATGCGATCAACATCAACCGTTTGAAGGATGGGTTGTATTATGATGTCAATCGCGGGTTCACAGATTTGACCGGTTATACTCATGAAGATGTGAAGGGTAAGACATCGCTAGAAATTGAGATCTGGGCTGACCCTAAAGACAGAGAACATCTGAAGAATGAACTGATTACCAGAGGTGAAGTTAATAACTTTGAGGCACAATTCCGGTTAAAGGATGGGTCGATTAAAACAGGATTAATGTCTGCCTCACTTATTGAGATCGATGGTGAACCATGCATCATATCTTTTACAAGGGATATTTCGGATCGTAAAAAAGCCGAGGATGCGATCCGTGCAAGTGAAATTCGTTACCGCACGATCTTTCAATCCGTTCCGGTCGCGATCTGGGAGCAGGATTGTACAAAATTGTACGATATGCTTGAAGACCTGCGGCGTTCAGGTGTGACGGATTTCAACCAGTATCTAAATGAGAACCCGGAGTTTATTTGGTCAGCGCTGAAATCAATTATCGTTACAGATGTTAATGAAATTTCCCTTGTGATGTATGAGGCACAGAGCAGGGATGATCTATTGGGCTCACTGGATAAAGTGTTTGATCGTGAAACCTATTTATATTTTAAAAATGAATTGGTCGCGATGTGGAATCATGAACGCATTTTTGAGGGGGATACGATCAATCGCACTCTCGATGGAAAGCGCATCATCGTTCACATAAAATATTACATCCCTGAAACCCGGGATGGGTTTTCAAGTATGCTGGTCAGCATCGCAGATATCACCCATCAAAAAGAAGCAGAAGCGGCTTTACGAGAGAGCGAAAACCGGTACAAGAGTATTTTTGATTCCGTTCCTGTGTGCATATGGGATGAGGATTTCTCACAGGTGATCAACTTCTTACAGGACTTGCGGGAAAACGGCGTAAAAGACCTGGATCTTTATCTGCGCCAGCATCCCCAGGCCGTGCGAGAAGCCGCCAGCCTTATTATTGTCAATGAAGTCAATGACGCTGCAGTTGCCATGTATGGAGCGAAATCGAAAGCCGATCTGCTGCAAAATCACGATCGGGTGTTTACTGAATCCTCGTATGATAATTTCCGGCGCGAGTTGATCGCTTTTTGGAACAAACAACCAAAGTTCTATGGCGAAACCGTAAACCGGACTCTGGATGGAAGGGATATCATCATCTCAATCTCCACCAATATTCCGGCTGACAGCGAGGGTTATTCCAGAGTATTTGTCAGTGTCGAGGATATTACCGAGCGCAAGAAGGCCGAGGATCAAATTAAACGACAGGTGAAGCACCTGGCATCGCTGCGCGCGGTGGACATGGCGATTTCTGCGAGCATTGACCTGCCGATCACGCTGCGCGTGCTCATCAACCAGGCGGTGCAGCAGTTGTCTGGATAATGTCTCAAATTGTGGTGTAAAAAGCAATTGACAAAAGAGTCATCGTGTGGTTTCTTGAAGGTCTCATACACCAATTCAAGAAAGGGAACACACGATGACCACAGCAACTATAGCA
>DAOUGR010000030.1:0-33581 GCA_034429135.1 Anaerolineaceae bacterium
CGTGGAGGCACTCCGAAACCGCCACCAAGGCGGTTTTTCATTTCTTTACTCGGACCTGCGGGAATCTCCGTGGAGGCACTCCGAAACCGCCACCAAGGCGGTTTTTTTAAATTATTTATTCACTCGGACATTCGCTCTCTACAACATAAATTGTGTCGATCATTCCCTCTCGAAGGCGATCTCTCCATACCCTGCCCATGGCTCCAGTCTCAGCGTATTGATGTTCACAGGTACATCGAAAAAGACTTTTGTATTCATCAACTCGTAAAACTTTTCCGGTTCAAAGTAAGCCACCCTGAACACACCGGTGCCGGGTTTGATCTGAACTGTATTTGAGCCAGGTTTTGTATCCAGTAACACTTCAGCCAGGCATCCTTTTGAAGGATAGAGGAGTAACACATCCAGGTATTCGCGCTGTTCGCCTTTGCGCAGTACCTTCGCGTAGGTCTCTGGATCACCCAGTTTTTCGAAAAGATCCTCAAGGTCCAGAGAGTTTATGGACAGGATTTCGATGGCCATTACTCGTTCGCCATCAAACCAGACCGAGCCGCCACTGTCTTCAATGGGCCGGTTGAAATACCATGTGTAACGTTCCAGTTTCTCATCTCTGCTATATTCTCCCCCAACCTCGCTAATGCCTTCAATTTCATATAGTGATTCGTGTACATCCCATGAACCTGTCTGCCCGGGAGTGATGCCATTCCAACAGGGTGCGTCACAATTGCTGGTGAGAATCACCGAAGGACGGCTGTAGGACTTACGTAACAAAGCCAGACTTCCTACCAGGAGGATAATGATCAAAACAATCCCACCTAGCGTCATTAAAAACCTCTTCATCTCATCCTCACTTATATTTAGACAAAAGGCACTTCACTAACGCCCAATCACCAGCATAAATTCGCCTTTTTTCGAACCCACCTGCTTAATCACATCGCCCACCTCGCCGCGGAAAACGCACTCGGTTGGCAGCGTCAAATCGAAAGCTACCATCACCCATTGCCCCTTGCCAAAAATTTTTGCCACATCTTCCAGCAGTGCTGCCAGGCGGTAGGGTGTATCCATGGCTACCACCGGCATGCGATAACCGCGGTAGCGTGATAATTCTCGCCGGCGCTGCTCCGCGTCACGCGGTAGAAAACCCGCAAACACAAAACGCTCGATCTTCGTATCCAGCAAGGAGAGCGTCGCGCTCAGAGATGATGCCCCAGGTACCGGAGAGACCTCCACACCCGAGCTGGACGCGAGCTGGATCAGGTACGCACCGGGATCGGAAAACACCGGTGTGCCGCAGTCTGAGATCAGCGCCATCGATTCGCCATTGAGCAGTCTCACCAGAAGGTCAGCTGCTTTCTCTGCCTCGTTATGCTCATTGAGCAGCACCAGTTCCTTTACCGTGATCCCCAGCTTTTTTAATAGCGTACTTCCCGGTTTCAATTCTTCGCAAATCACAGCATCAACACTCTTTAATACTTCAATCGCCCTCAGGGTAATGTCGCCCATATTCCCGATGGGAGTAGCCACGATATACAATTTTCCCGTTTTTGTGTTCATTTACTACTCCTGGATTCCAAGTATTGGCCGTGATTGATCAATTTGATTTTAACTGTTTTTAGGTCATCCAGGAACCGAATCAAATGGTGTTTTTTTATGATAGTATTCTGTAAGAATCATTTAAGTTGGTGAAGCGATGAAACTTTCACGGTTGACGAAAATATCCCTGTTACTGGCATTCTTTTTCTTGCTCGATAAGGTATTGGCATTCATTCGTCAGATTCTCATTGCCCGCCAGTTCGGGCTTTCGCGCGAACTCGACGCCTTCAATGTTGCCAACAACGTCCCTGACCTGCTTTTTGCACTGATCTCCGGTGGTGCTCTCGCCATCGCTTTCATCCCCGTGCTCACCGAAGTGCTCACCAAATCTGGCCAGCACTCTGCGTGGGAATTGTTCAGCCGCATCGCCAACCTGGCCTTCGTGGTGACCGTTTTTCTCGCCGCCCTGGTAGCGATCTTTGCCAGCCCGATGGTCAAGGCCGAGATTGGCATTGCCCCCGGCTTCACCTCTGATCAGCAGCACCTCGTCATCCGCCTGATGCGCCTCAACCTGATCGCCACCATCATCTTTTCCATCAGCGGCCTGGTGATGGCCGGGTTGCAGGCCAACCAGCATTTTCTCCTGCCGGCCATGGCTCCCCTCTTTTACAATATTGGCCAGATCTTCGGCGTCACCATCCTTTCGCCTGAAACCGGATATACCATTGGATCCATCACCCTTCCAGCCTTCGGGCTGGGCGTGCAAGGTCTTGTCTACGGGGTGATCATTGGTGCTGTTCTGCACCTGGCCATCCAAATCCCTGGTCTGGTCAAATTTCGCTTCCGATGGATCCCCTCCATAAACATACGCAATGAAGAAGTCCTCAAAGTGTTGCGGCTCATGGGGCCGCGTCTGTTGACGATGCTGTGTATCCAATTGATTTTTCTCATCCGTGATAACCTGGCTTCGCGCCTGGCAGCCGGGGCAGTTACTTCTCTCACCTACGGCTGGATGATCCAGCAGGTTCCCGAAACGCTCATTGGAACAGCCATCGGCACTGCCCTGCTGCCTACCCTTTCGGAGCATTTCACCAGAGAAGACAGGCAGGCATTCACAGAAACCGTGCAAAAAGCGGTCAAGGTGCTGCTGGCTCTTTCGCTGCCAATCGCAGCCGTTCTGGCCTTTGGTTTGCAGCCCCTGTTAAAACTGGCGTTCGATTTCGGTGAAGAAGGAACTGCTCTACTCAACTGGGTCACGGCTGCCTTTATGCTCGGCCTGTTTGGCCATTCATTGAAGGAGATCAGTGCGCGTTCTTTCTATGCCCGCCAGAACGCCTGGATACCGCTGATCACCGCAGGTTCCAACGTGATTCTATATATTCTTCTCGGAAGTATTCTCTACCGTGTGCTGGGTGCTCCGGGGATTGCGCTCACGGATTCGATCATCTTCACCCTCGAAGCCGCGGCTCTTCTCGTTTTACTCTCAAAAATCGGTGGTATCCGCATTCACCCGGGTTCCACAATCGTCCGTTCATTCCTGGCTTTGTTAACTGCTTCCATATTTACCTGGGGTTGCCTGCAACTATTTACAGATCGCTTACCGATTCTCGTTTCGGCCACGCTACCAATGGTATTGGGTTTCACCGCAGCTCTACCGTGGATCTGGCGAGAAATGAAACTACTAGCCAGGTTGTAGCGTCTAAAATCTAGTTCATTGGAATCTTTACGGTATAATTGTCGCCATGCCAAAGAAAAAACTTGAAGAAACATCACCAATCAATATCCCATCACCGATGGAAGAAACCAAACCCACCAAAGGGACAAAGCAGTCTATAGATGAAACCCGTCCCAATAAGGTAATGCGTGCGGTAAAACCTTCCAGCGATGAATCTCAAGTATCTGCTGAAACAACACAAACCTCAGAAAACGAGAATGAACTACCGACAAGCATGAAACCCAAACGAGCAAAATGGATCTGGCTCGGGATTCTGACAATTCTGCTGCTTTCCGCAATCGGATCTGGCATCGGATATCTCCTGGGTATGCAAGCCAGACAGGCAGCAGAAACGGAACAAAGATTAACCTTCGCAAATAAACAGTATGCGCTAGCAATCATTGATCAAGAAGCTGGCAATTACAACAGCGCTAAACAGCGCTATGAATATATTCTTCAAATTTATCCCGATTATCCAAACATTGATCAGAAGCTGGTGGAAATCGGTGTTCTGATCGCTCAAAATCAAGGCAGTGTGCAGGTTACTACCCCACAACCTACCGTTCAGGCAGTCATAACCCCTGTTCCCACCAGAGACACAAAATCCACCAGCGTTTTGCTCAAGCAGGCTCAAGATCAGTATAAGGCTGGTGACTGGACAGGCCTATACAACACGGTTCTTGCGTTACGCGATATCGATCCGACTTACGAACCAGTAAAAGTTGATGGATTATATTATGCCGCTCTGCGCAATCATGGAATTGCTGAGATTCAGGCAGGAAACCTGGAAAGTGGTCTTTATGCCTTTGCCCTTGCCGAAGACATTGCTCCGATAGATGTCGATGCAGAATCTTATCGCTCGTGGGCACGAATGTATCTGGCAGCTGGCTCATACTGGTCAGTCAACTGGCAAATGGCAGTAGACCAGTTTGCCACATTATATGGAATGGTTCCACAACTCATGGACAGTTCCGGTATTACAGTTACCCAGAGATATGCCAAAGCGTTGGATGGTTATGGCGATTATCTACAACAGACTTTTGACTGGTGCGGAGCGGTTACCCAGTATGAGAAATCTCAGAGCATTTATTCTTACTCCAGCGTGGCTGCGAAACTCCCGCAAGCGCGAGAATATTGTGCCCATCCGCCCGCAACCCCTACCCCCACACTGGATCCAAACGCACCAACACCAACCCCTGAAGGTTGATCAAAAAAAATAAGGCTGATTTCTCAGCCTTATTTTTTGATCAGTTTTCCCATTAAATCGTGCGTCAATGCCCCGGTAATCTGCACAGGAACAATTTCACCAACATTCGCAATATCTTCGACAATGACCAGACCATCGATTTCGGGTGCATCACGATAAGACCTACCAACAGAGATCCCATCACCATTACCCTCAATCAAGACGTCGAGTTGATTGCCAATCATGCGCTGATTGCGCTTGAGAGAAATGCCTTCCTGCAAGTGCATGATCTCTGCGACGCGTCGTTCCTTTTCTTCATTTGGTATAGGATCGCCAAGAGGTTCTGCGGAGGTTCCCGACTCAAAAGAATATGGGAACACACCCAGATGATCAAATTCGATTTCACGAATGAAATCCAGCAAAGTCTGAAATTCGTCTTCTGTTTCACCCGGAAATCCGGTGATGAAAGTGGTACGCAATGCCAGGCTGGGAATACGCTTACGCATTTTTTCAATCGTCTGGCGCACCCAATCCATATCCGATGGGCGCTTCATACGTTTTAACATTTCTGGATGAGCATGCTGAAGTGGAATATCAAGATATGGGAGAAGCTGGTTGTTTGCACTCATGAGATCAATCAACGCATCGCTGACAAAACCAGGATAAGCATAAAGCACTCTCACCCACGGAATCTCAGGTATTTTCGGCAACATCTTTTCCAGCAGGGTCACAAGGCCATCTTTCATACCCAGGTCAGAACCATAATCGGTGGTATCCTGCGCAATCAGATTCAATTCCAAGATTCCGTTATCCTGCAAAATCTCAGCTTCATGAATGATGGATTCTATCGGCCGGCTGACAGGTGGACCCTTTATCAGTGGAATGGAGCAGAACGCGCACGCTCGTCGGCAGCCATCGGCAATTTTTAAATAAGAGCTCGCACCCTGTACAGACACACGCAACACCCCTTGCTCATCAGTTCCGATACGATCAACCTCTGGAAGATGATAGCGGGGTATTTGTGGATTGGCTCTCAACTCTTGAGCCAGATTAACAATATCCATCCAGCGCCGTGTGCCAATAATACCGTCGATACCTGCGACAGAATCGGTAATATTCTCTCGATAGCGTTCTGTCAGGCATCCGGCAGCGATCAACAGTTGTCCTGCCCTTTTCTCGGCTGCAAGCTCATTCAATACATTTAATGATTCCTGACGCGCCTGTTGAATGAATCCACAGGTATTTATAATCAATATCTCAGCCTTGGACGGGTTTTCTACCGCAGCATATCCATCGCGCTGCAACAGTGCGGCCATCGAGTCAGAATCAACGCTATTCTTGGCGCAGCCAAGAGAAACGAGATAAAAGGTTTTCTTTTTCATGGTTGGGGTGTGATCGTTCGCGCCGGTGTAATGGTGATGGTAGGGATTGTTGCGGTTGGCTGTAATGTCTGTGTCGGCAGTGCTGTAAGCGTAGGCTGCTGGGTTCGGGTTGGTGTTGCGGTAAATCGCGGTGTCGGGGTAACCATTGCCTTTGCCGTAAATTCCAGCTCAACTACTTCTCCCAAAAATCCAATAATTCCCTGGTCTTGTTGGTTATAGTAAACCTGTAAAGCTGCACCATTCCCGGTCAACAACGTAATTTTCGTCTTACCAGAATATGAATAAACATTCCCAGGGGTTACGCGTCCAGAGAACTCCTCTTTGCCATCAACCGTAATTTTCATATAAGCCCGCTGATAGGCAACCACAACCAGTTGGATTGGATCACTGCTCACAGCTGTGAGCGCTGTTTGTAGATCGGTTCCAGGTGCGCTGCCTGTTTGCGTGAGGACATTTTGACTGGCAACCGGGCTCTCGGTAACTTCTATCACAGCCGAAGGTGATGGTGTGGCATCTGGCAATAATGCAACAGTTTGAGAAGCCGCAGGTTCAACATCTGGAAAACTTGTGCGAATCACCTGGATTGCGCCCCAGATAACCAGTGAGAATAAGATGATAAATACGCTGCCGCCTACTAAAAGGTCGGTGGTAAGGAATTTTCGCCACCCGCTGAGTGGTTCTTTGCCCACCACAGTGATCCCGGTTTTGCGTGCTTCTTCTTCAGCCTGGTGGCGTTCCTGCCTTCGCAGTTGCAGCCCTTCTGCGTAGCGCATTTGCATAGAATCGGCATCCAGATTCATAAACGCCGCGTAATTATTCAACATGCCACGGCCCTGCACAGTGGACGGGAGATTATCGATTTGGCCATGCTCAAGCGAATAGATAAAATACTCTCGAATCTTGATTTGCCGTTCAATATCTATTCGAGAAAGACCGAGTGCTTCACGCTGTTTTTGAAGCTCTTTGCCGATCTCCTCAAAAATGATCTGAGAGTGTGGTTTTTCTTCTACGGGTACAGATGGTTCCTGCCCAGGTTTAGCAACTTCTTGTTTCCGTCTGGTTACTCTGGTGATATTCTTTTTCGGTCGGGCTTCATGATTTTCAACAGCCACCGGGGCTGGCTGCTTTTCGGCGGATTCAACAACCGGTTCAGGTTTTTCTACTGGGCGATTTGCTTTCTCAACGTCGTCAAAAACCTGCACCGGATTAAGTCCCAGGAAAGACGCGTAAAGCCTGCAGAATCCTTTGGCCTGCGAAAGAGAAGGCAGATCATTTAAACGATCTTCTTCAATTGCCTTTAAGAATTGTATACGAATTTTTGTGCCCTCGGCTACCTGCTCGAGAGTGATCTTCTTTTCTTCTCGTATACGCTTGAGGTATTCACCAATTGTCATGGGTTAATCTTAATCCATTTTAAGAGAAACCGGCCACCCAGCCCCCAGGCTGATTTGGCCGGTTCATCGCGCAAATCAGAAAAACAAAATTTACTCAGCGCTTTCCTTAGCCTCGTCGGCAGCCGGAGCAGCTTCGTCTTTCACTTCCACCGGTTCTTCGGCTTTGGCGGGAATTTCTTTCTTTGGGGCTGCTTTAATCATCTCGCCTTCGCGGTACACCATCACTTTGATCCGTGGATTCAAGTCAACAGTCAGACGAATGATGGCGATATGCTCACCCAGGGAGCGGATCGGCTCAATCTCAACCTGATGGCGGTTTAAGTTGGTGCCTAAAACCTTGTTCAATTCATCAACAACCATCTGTGAAGTGATGGATCCGTATAACTTGCCGGTTTCGCCAGCCTTGCTGACAAATTGCAGTTCAACATCTGCCAACCGTTCAGCAAGCCCGCCCATTTCTTTGTTAAGGTTAGCGCGTTCGATGGCAGCTTTCTCACGGATTTTTTCGACTGTTTTCAACGCTCCGGGAGTAGCCAGAACTGCGAGCCCTTGAGGTAAAAGAAAATTGCGGCCATAACCATCAGCCACCTTTTTTACATCCCCTGCATGGCCCAGCTTGTAGACATCTTTCAACAACATTACTTTCATTTTTCAAGCCCTTTCCAATAGTAGATTCATGTGAAGGGTACAACACATGTAAGCGCAAATTTTACCCCATTCGACGCGAATGGTCAATCAACTGTCAGGTTATATCGTTTCATGCCACCCTAAAACAAACTGCACCTGCACATTCACTTCAGGGCTCGTACACCACCATGTTGGAACATCTTTACGCAGATCAGCAATCTGCGCAAGGACAGCATCAGGCGGTACACCATGCCGGATTAAATAACAACCCACAACCGTCCCGGTTCGGCCAATACCGGCAAGACAATGGATATACGGTAGCTTTTCTTGTCTGACAGCTAAATCAATTTCATCCAGAATTTTGATCATTTGAGATTTTGACGGAATCCCCAGATCGGAAACCGGGTAATTTTTCCAAGTTACATCGATTCCATACTCTTCTGCTTCTTGATAAAGAAGAGGCTGGTACGGATGAAAAGAATCGCCTGGCTTTGTTAGATCAATAAATGTACGTACGCCGGCTTTTAATAACGCCTGAATGCGTTTACGAGTCTTTTCTTCTTCAAACACTCCCGGGTATTCACCCGCGATAATCTTTCCCGGAACCACCCAGTAGGATTCAGCGTATGGCAGATTGTTTTTTAAGACCATAATTTGCACCTAGTATAATATTTCTATTCAATAATTCTACCGTAACTGTTTGCCAGGTGGCACCTCATTAATAATGGATGTGATGAATATTGACGAAAAAGAACTGCTCCGACAGGCGCAGCATTTTAATGAACGGGCGCTGTCTGATATATACGAGATTTACAGTCCACCCCTGTATCGCTACGCCATGCGCCTGTTGGGAAACCAGCAGGTCGTTGAAGAGTGTATATCAGAGACTTTCTTGAGGTTTTTGAAAGCGCTGCACAATTCACAGGGCCCGGTCGATCATCTTCAATCCTATTTGTATCGAATTGCCCACAATTGGATCATCGATTACTATCGCCACAGAAAAAAGGATCCCGAAGAGTTGACAGATGACCTCCCAGAAAAAACCATTGCCGTGGAAGAGCTAGCGCATCAAAACATCATGATCTCTAAAGTACGCGAAGCAATCCTGTCACTGACAATGGAACAACAACAAATCATCATCTTGAAGTATTTGGAAGGTTGGGATAACGAAGACATAGCCCGTCTTCTTAATAAAAACAACGGCGCGATAAGAGGTCAATTATTCCGGGCTCTAAATGCACTTCGCAAGGAGTTGCAGAAGAAGGAGACACATAATGTTCAATAAGAGGATGAAAGAGATTCTCGAAACGTTGAATCAGCTCAATCAATTTCCTCCCAGAGATAACGAAAAAGCCATTGAAGGAAAATCACGTTTCCTCGCTCAAGCAAAACTGATCAGCAAATCACCCGTAACAAACGCTCCTGAACCTCGTCAAAACAATTGGAACAAGTTACCAAAAAAGGAGCGAAAAATGAGTACATTATTAGCAATATTGTTGGCCATAGGTTTAGTTTTCGGTGGTTCAACAGCAACGGTATATGCTGCACAAGACAGTACACCTGATGAATTATTGTATCCGGTGAAAACGCTAACCGAAGACATAGCGCTGGAATTGACCATGTCGCCAGAAACAAAAGTAGAACTGGCATTGAATTATGCCCTCAGAAGGATTGATGAAATCAACGATCTAAAAGAGGCTGGCATTATGCCCCCTGATGCGGTGTATGCGCGATTGGAGAACCAGATCAACCTCGCGCTTCAACAAGCATTATCTCTTGAAAATGAAGCTGCTATTCGAGCACTATTACGCATCAGGGATACACTTCAAACCCGCGAACAATTAATGGATCAGCAATTAGATGATCCAATCCTGCTGAGAACAAGGACCATCCTTCAAGAACGAATTCAGCTCGTCGAATCTGGCATCGTTGACCCTGAAGGAGCATACAATGAATTTCGATCAGGCTGGGAAACCACGCCCGAGCCAGGAAAAGAAGCTACGTCAAATGGCGGGCAGCCAGCCCAGAATGGTACTGCAGCTCCGTCTGGAGGACCAGAAAACCAGCCTGGTAACCCACCTGCTGAAAACACACCAGTCCAAGGAAACGGATACCCTGGAAGCCCCACCCCTGGTGGAAACGGTAATCCTGGCGGTAAAGGCAAATAATCAAACTGCGTGATGTGATGATAAACAACGAGAGTGATACGCTCTCGTTGTTTCATTATTCTTTGAATCAAATCAATATACTCGAAACATATTTGTCTGAGATCAATGTGCTATCTCAATAATGCCCACGCTTCTGAAAAATTTTATTTTCAAATATTATTGATATTTAAGACTCGATCCACCAATAAATTCCCGAATAACTGAATCGGTGGGAACAAGGGAATCATCTGTTACCGGTGTAATCCAGGAGAGTAATTTTGCCACACGATCAGCGCGGTTATAAGCATCTTCACGCAGTGGATTATCTTTATATTCCAATGCCCACTTTTGGAATTCAGTTTTCATACGCGCAGCATAGATCGCCAATTCATAAGGCATGGCTGAATTTATAATCGCATCAGCAGTGTTAATATTCGGGATGATGTTTCGCATCTCGCTGGTGCGAACATAATGCCAGTGTTCCAGCGTCTGTCGTGGATCGTATGCCCGGTGGGCAGCATCACGCAGCATACGTCTGATGAGCCGGATATCGGTCCAATGGATATACTCACCGTCATTACCTTTCATTTGCAATAACGGTTCCAGGTAAAGCTTGAATTTTAATGCGTCATCGATCCCTTTTGTCATAGCTGGAAACAACCCGTGCAATGAATCAATCAAAATCACTTCATCCTGATTCAACCGTAAGCGAGTTTGATCGGGGATCCTATGCCCGGTCTTAAAATCATAATAAGGGATCGACACTTCTTCACCAGCAATCAATTGTTGTAAATGCTGATTAATTAATTCCAGATCTAGGGCTTGGGGGGTCTCAAAATCATAATCGCCAAATTCATCTTTAGGATGAAATTCAAGATCAAAGAAGTAATTATCTAGATTGATCGCGACCAGTTTCATTCCTGCCTGTTTCAGTTTTTCACCCACCCTTATCGTGGTGGTAGTTTTTCCTGAAGAAGAAGGCCCGGTAATGATCACCATCTTCAGTTCATCCCGCCGCGCAAGAATGCTCTTCACCGCATTCTCCATGTCGACCATGTACGCCGCTTCAGATTCGGTGATCACCTGAGAGAGTTCTCCGGTTCGAATGCGAAAATTCAACCCATCAACCGTGTTTAGCCGATGATCTACTGCCCAATCCAGCACATGCCAGATCTTTGCCCAAGGGATATTTTCAGAAGGGCGTGCAACTTGAGCTTCCTTCTGCCTTCTATGGCGGGCGCGTTCATCGCGATACAAAATGTATGCTTTCGCCACCCGGGCATGGCCGGTCTCAATCAGTACCTTTTCCACTACATCCTGAATTTCTTCAATGTGTGGCGTGTAATCAGGATCAGGGTTACTCTCCAGGATTTCAACCACCAGGCGGGTTAACTCCTCAGCAGTTTTACGATCACGCCCCCCCACTTCTACAGCCGCGCGGTAGATGGCATTGGTGATCCGTTCAGGTGTAAATGGAACGATTGCCCCTGTGCGTTTGATGACACTCTTGATCTTTGTCATTCACCCTCCAACACAATTGGTGAGCATATTATACAAAGAAAAACCGCTGATTTCTCAGCGGTTCTTTTTATGGCAACGGTGTTTCGGTCGATTCAGAAATGGAGGCTTCTTCCATTGGCGCAGAATGTAGGGTCAAATTTCCATCTTTGATAAAAAAAATAAATCCATTTACGTGATAGACTCCCTCCGAACACAGACCGGATGCTATGGCATTTTTAATCGCGTCGGAAAGCGTCGATTGGTCATTCGCCTTTTCTTCATCCATCGGACCCAGTTCACAGGTTAATGCGGTAGGAATGAGATCCTTATTTTCCACAATATAGTTCACAAAAAATGGCGATGCCGTGATACGCGGAATGGCGTATGGATTGAAGCCTGCGCTGAAATAAGAAGGGGTAAACTGTACGGCATCCATATTGTATGCTTCCATGACAGCCATAACAAGTTTACCTTCGGGGTTGATATAGTTCAATATGACATTCCTGCCAGATTGCGTGGCCGGCCATATTCCTTCAGGAAGCGCAATGATATTATCCATTTTTTCAGAAAGATCGCTGCGACCCACTCTCTCAAGAAAAGTTCGCGCGTATAAATCATTCTGGCTCAACTGATATTGGATATCAGCGTTGTTTTTAATTTCGGAGAGTCTGGGGTGAAGGAAGGTATGGTTACCGACTTCAATTCCATTCTCCAATGCCCAGACCATCGTATTCCCTAACTTATCTTTCCAGGCTGTACCTTCACTGACAATAAAGCGTTGATAATTCGGTAGAAAAACATCACCGTAATATTTGTCGCCCATAATGGCAAACAATGCAGCATGGAAACCAAATTCTGGATGTTCGTTGGCAAAACGCCATAGAATCCCAATCGCCGAGTATGCCGATGGTGTACCATCCTCGTTGATATAGATCTGATCAGCAAACCAGGCATCGTCCATAGTGATGATTAGCGGTTTCCTGCCCTCAGGTACGATAAAAGTACCATCGATCCAGCTTTTAAGTGAAATGAGACTGAACCCTGCATCATAGAGTGTTTGCAGCTCTCTTTTAAATTCCGAATACTGCATTTTCATCGAGGTTGTTTCACCGTCAAAGTCAGGAATGAAACGGTGATAGATCAGGATCGGTACCTGGAGATCGCCCGAGAATACCGTGGCTTCAGCATAATACGGGATTTTGGTGGCTGTTGGGGTGGGTGTCGGCGGGGGTGGTGTTGGGGTAGATGTTGGTGAAGGTGTTTCGGTAGCCGTTGGTTGAAAAGATTCCACAACAGTACATCCACTTAAAAATACAACCGCCACAACGCTCAGGAATGCGTTCAATGTTGATTTTCGAATCATTTTTCAGCTCACTGGTATCTGCAAAAATCCATCAAAGATTACAACCTGGGAAGGAGAATCGACTGTTGTTTCTGATATTTCCCCTTGCGATCCGCATACGAGGTTTCACACTCTTCATCACCTTCAAAAAATAAAACCTGAGAAATTCCCTCATTGGCATAAATTTTTGCGGGCAATGGAGTGGTATTCGAAATTTCGAGAGTAACAAAACCCTCCCATTCGGGTTCGAACGGGGTGACATTGACGATGATTCCACAGCGGGCATAAGTGCTCTTGCCAACGCATATCGTGAGAACATTGCGAGGGATGCGAAAATATTCTACCGTGCGGGCTAGAGCAAATGAATTGGGGGGAATCACACAAACATCACCTTGAAAATCGATCATGGAACGGGTGTCAAATTTCTTAGGATCTACGACAGCGCTGTAAACATTGGTAAAAATTTTAAATTCATCTGCTACTCGGATATCATAGCCATAAGAAGAGAGGCCATAAGAGATCACCCCATCACGTACCTGGTTTTCTATGAACGGTTCGATCATATGCTGTTCAAGAGCCATTTTTCTTATCCAGCGGTCTGACTTGATTCCCATGCCAACTCTCCTTCGTTGCAGTTTTTGGTTAGAATCCAGCGCGTTCTTTTAATATCTCAGCAATGCGAGTCTCTGCGGTCTTAATTTCTTCGCAATACTTTTGGATATCATCGGCCAGTTGTTTTCCGCGAGATTGATCCTGTAATCCTTTTAAATTGATCATTACATTTAAGCCCGCGCTTTTTACAGCTGCGGCCGCCATATTGGCAGCTGATGCAGCGTCAGAAATGGCATTAACATTACCATTCGCTGCTGCAGTAATTGCCAGAGAAAGCACTTCCATCGCCAGTCCAGCTGTGTGGTGCGGAACCTGCGCTGCGCGTAGAGTCGCGGCTTCAATCGCTCGGTCACGCTCCTGAATCTCTTGCTCGGTATTTTTTGGCAAACGAATCGCCTGAAGATATTGTTCAAAAGAAGCGGCATCTTCATCCACACCCGCGGTCAATTCGCGGCGCAGGGTGTCTGCCCGCTCGATCAATTTGTACATCTCAGCTTCAACCTGGGCATATTTCTTTTTCCCGACTGTGACCCGGCCTACCATTGCCACAAGCGCGGCCGCCTCAGCTGCAGTAAATGCAGCCGCTGACCCTCCGCCCGGTGTTGGATTTTCGCTGGCCAGGTCATCAAGAAATGCATATGGTTTTGCTGGCGCTGCAGATTCAGATTTCATTACATTAAATAATCGGCTCTCGAGAATCTGCTGTGGTTCGAATTGGTCAAGCTGTGTATACCAGACAGCTGTATCAATTAATGCAGCCTGTGGAATGAGCCCCACAAGTTCACTGTGATGAATACCGACACCATATCGCTGAGCTTCACGTCTCACCATTTCGACCACGCGCGGGATCGGAGTTTTCGCAAAATTGGTCAGATTCATCGAAACCTGAGCCAAACCTTCCACCATGACACCCATTGCTTTAACAAAACGCAGCCCACCCGAAGAATTGCGCACAGCTTTGGCAATCTTCTGCGCAATGGTAACATCTGCTGTGTTTAGGTAAACGTTAAACGCAATCAGCGGTGCCCTCGCCCCAATCACTGTGGCGCCTGCTGATCCTAACTTTGCCGGGCCAAAATCAGGAAACCGTTCAGGATTGGTTTCAATTTCACTTTTTAATCCCTCAAACTGACCCTTTCGAATATTTTCCAGGTTCTGCCGCTCAGGTCTGGTTGCAGCTTCTTCATATAAATAAACTGGTATTGAAAGCTCTTCTCCTACCCTTTTTCCCAGTCTTCTGGCCAGTTCAACGCATTCACCCATCGTCACATCTGATATAGGCACAAACGGCACAACATCGGTAGCACCAATTCGTGGATGTGCCCCTTCATGCTCATTCAAATCAATTAATTCTTGGGCTTTCTTGATCGATTGAAATGCCGCTTCCTCAACCGCATCCGGAGATCCAACCATGGTGATCACCGTGCGATTGTGGTCAATGTCAGAATGACGATCAAGAACCGTAACACCCGGAACAGAAAGAATGGAATCTACAATGGCATCCATTACTTCTGGACGCCTGGCTTCAGAATAATTTGGAATACACTCGATCAAAGGTTGCGCCATGGGTCTCCTCGGATAATGTGATGGTGTTATTATAATCGAGCGTTGAACACTTTCACCAGTCTGCCAGTCTTGAAGAAATCGCCCATTATTCTTCCAGCCCTTTGGCTTCTTCCCAAAGGGCATCCATTTCTTCCAGTGTCATCTTTGGCAACTCTTTCCCGGCTGACTTTGAGTGTTCCTCCAGGTAGGCAAAACGTCTGCGAAATTTTTGATTCGTCTGCCTTAATGCAGATTCTGCGTCCACTCGATACCATCTGACCAGATTCACCACAGCAAAAAGAAGGTCACCCAGTTCCCCGGCGCGTTCTTTTTCTGTTGCAGCCTCTTTAACTTCTTGCAATTCTTCCATTACCTTATCGATAACTGGCGCTATTTCTGGCCAATCGAATCCCACCCTTGCAGCGCGGTCCTGGATAACCTGTGCCTGTGAAAGCGCTGGTAATATGGCAGGAATTCCGTCCAACAGCCCTTTTGATGGATCGCGACCATTTTCAGCCCGTTCGATTTCTTTTAATTTTTCCCAATTTTTAACCACATCGCGGTCATCTCTTACGCTGACATCGCCAAATACGTGCGGGTGCCGAGATACGATCTTGTTCGAAATTCCAGATAGCACCTCAGTAATCGAAAAAACACCGTTCTCACTGGCAATCTGGGCATGCAGCGCAATTTGCAGCAAAATATCTCCCAGTTCTTCCTTAAGATCCAAAAGATCCCCACGATCAAGCGCGTCAAGTGCTTCATAAGTTTCTTCGAGTAGATAAGGCCGCAGGCTGGCGTGAGTCTGCTTGCGATCCCACGGACATCCATCAGGTGCTCGCAGGCGGGCGATAATCTCCATGAATCCCTCCAGAGAGGAACCGGGCTTCCCGGCTGGAATGAAGATTGCCCTGACCGATTGTTCAATTCGATTAATCTCAGAAATTGTGGTTAATCTCCAGACATATTGCTGCTCATCTCGCCCTAGAAGTACATATGCGCGCGTCTCAGTTAAATAATTAGGCTGGAGTAGCGTTTTCAACCGCTCAAGGAACAATCCATCCGGCGGCAATTCGATCAACACCGGCAATTCTGGAGAAAAGGGGAGAAAATGGCTTTTTAGAAGGAGACTTCCGTTAATCAATTGAATACCTTTTTCAAATTCTCCCGGAAAAATTTTTTCCAGTTCGGGCAAATTTTCAGCTAATAACTTAATGATTTGATGTGTCTTTTCTGGCATGTGTACTCCGTTAAAACAAAGAGATGCAATCGGTCTTAAAGCTGACCGGAAGATCGAATTTTGATTCGATCATTTCCGATCAGCCATAAGTGACTGCACCTCGAGTGATCAGGAATAACCTGAAGATTAACGTTTTGTGTAGGTAGGTGCCTTGCGGGCTCGCTTGAGACCAGGTTTCTTGCGTTCTTTCACGCGTGGATCCCGGGTCAGATAGCCGCCTTTACGCAGTAAAGCAGTGTTTTCAGCATTGAGTTTGACCAGTGCACGGGCCAGGCCTAATTGCACTGAATCGGTCTGACCGGTCACTCCACCACCGCGCACGGTGGCTGTGATGTCAAAAGAAGACCGATCCTGCGCAGCTGCGGTCAGAGGGCCAAGAATAGCTTCAAGGTCGCCAGTGCGTGGAAAATATTCTTCCACGGGGCGATCATTTACAGTAAATTTGCCTGTTCCGCTCATCAAACGCACACGGGCAGTGCTTTCCTTGCGGCGACCAACACCTTCGTAATATTGAACCGACATATTTCTCTTGCTCCTTTATGCCACCGGTTTCGGGTTTTGTGCAGTATGCGGATGTTCGCTGCCCGCATAGACTTTCAACCGTTTCAACAGCGATCGGCCCAGGCGGTTGTGCGGAAGCATTCCCCAGACAGCGGAAATGATCACCCGATCAGGATGGTTCTTCATCTGGTCTTTCATGTTCACGGTTTTTAGACCACCCGGATAATTGGAATGTCTGTAATAGTTCTTTTCTTCCAGGCGTTTTGCAGAGATGTCGAGCTGCGATGCATTGATCACAACCACAACATCACCCATATCCACACCGGGGGTATAAGTTGGTTTATGTTTTCCCATCAGGTAGCTGGCAATTTGAGTTGCAAGCCGACCAACTCCCTGGCCTGCTGCATCAACCAGCAACCAATCTGGTTCTTGTTTTCCTTTTAGGACGTAAGTCTTGTCCACCATATCTTCTCCATCGGCATAATGTACTTAAGCCAAGTCTTCCAAATTTCCATTATCCTCGCATCTTTCACACCGTTGACCATCATATTCAACATGTGTGAGAACCAATCCATGCGCTGGTGCAATTCCCGGTTTGAGCCTTACCTGAGAGGTTAAACCCAGTTCGATATCGGATAATTGCAATCTGCCCTTCGCGTAACTGACCTGAACGTAAACCAAGCGTCTGACCATGTGATAGAGAAAAGCGTTGGCTTTAATCTCATATTGCCAGCCATCCTGCACAGGGCTCCATTGACTGATCATGACTTCTCTGATCGTTGAACTGCCTGGTTTCATGGCACGCCCAAAAGCAGAATAATCATATCTTCCAATGAATAGCTGTGCAGCATCATTCAAATCACTTCCGTTGACCTCAGGCCAAATTCTCCAGGCAAACCTCTCGAGTAGTGGTTGTCTTCCAGGTAGTTGATAAATTGTGTACCGGTATGTTCGACTCAAAGCATCATAACGGGGATGGAAATCAGCTTTGGCTTTCGATACCTTTAACACCGAAATATCATCTGGAAGTTTAGAGTTCAACGCATTCTGAAGCGTAGCAGATGAGTGTTGCCAGTTCAATGAGAAAGACACAACCTGTCCAGTAGCGTGAACACCTGCATCGGTGCGTCCGGCAAAGAGGATCGCTGGTTCATTCCAGCCAAACTCTTTTAAGACCTCTTCAAACACACCCTGTACGGTACGTGCCGTTCCCTGACGTTGAAACCCAGAGAAATCGGTTCCGTCGTAAGCGAGGATAAGTTGGTAAAGTGCCATTCCGATCCGTCCAGATCTGGCCGGATAGGTTACTCTTCTACAAGCTCGATCAAGACCATATCTGCAGCATCGCCGAGACGAGGTCCCAATTTATAGATGCGCGTATAACCACCATTGCGGTTCTCAAAGCGGGGTGCAATCTCGTCAAATAATTTTTTGACCAGTGCGGCATCTCCGATTCGGGCTGCGGCCAAACGGCGGGCATGCACTTTCTCAGCATCCGTTCCCTTGCCGCTGCGGCGGGCCAGAGTGATCAACTTTTCAGCTTCGCCGCGAATGAACAACGCTTTTGCGTGTGTCGTTTGAATTCTCTCGTGAGCAAACAACTGTTTTACCATCGTGCGGCGTAAACCGGCACGTGCATCTTTTTGTCGTCCTAATTTATAACCAGCGATTTGATGACGCATATCTTCCTACTCCACATCTTTTTCGTCTTGCATGAAGCCTTTTTCTTTCATCTTATCGCGCAGCTCATCCAGGCTTTTTTCGCCAAAGTTGCGGATGGACATAACGGCTTCTTCACCTTTATCCAACAGCTCAAGCACATCTCCGACGGTTCGGATACCTGTGCGTTTCAAGGAATTAAAGACACGCACAGAAAGATCAAGGTTTTCGATGGGTGTCTCAACAGCTTCACTTGTCAAATGGCTGCCGGCGACTTCTTTTTCAACTCCCAGCAGTACAGTCTCATCACTGATGCCGGAGATTAAGCGCAGATGATCAATAATGACCTTGGATGAAGCCCCAAGAGCTTTTTCTGGAGAAATTGTTCCATCTGTCCAGATTTCAAGGGTCAAACGATCATAATTTGTGCTGTGACCAACACGGGCTGACGAGACTGTGAAATTAACTCTTTTTACCGGGCTATAAATGGCATCCACAGGCAGCTCACCAATGGGGAGCTTTCCACTTCGATCAGTGGCTGGTGAATAACCACGTCCGCGGTCTACAGTAAAGTCAATATCCAGTTTTGTCTTTGCGTCATCCACAGTGAAGAGATAGAGTTCAGGGTTAACGATCTCTACCTCGGCTGGTGTTTGAATATCAGCAGCCGTCACAACGCCCTCACCGCGCACATCCAGGTGCAAATGGGCAGTTTCGCCCTCGTGTAAAATCATGCGAATCTGCTTCACCTGCAAAATTACCTGAATGACATCTTCACGCACGCCGGGAATATCGGCAAATTCGTGAGTCACATCAGAGATTCGAATAGATGAGATCGCAGCTCCATCCAAGGAAGAAAGAAGCACCCGGCGCAATGCATTACCAAGCGTATCTCCCATTCCTCTTTCGAGCGGGCTGATAATGAATCTCCCATAGTTGCGGGCTTCGGCATCCCGTTCCACCTTGGGTGTAACCATATTAATTAGAGCGCACACACTTTACCCCTTTCCGATACCAAATCGTATCCTCTCATCGGGTCAATGAACCTTAGCGTGAGTAATACTCAACGATCAGTTGCTCATTCAGGCTGCCATCGATCTCTGATCGCTCAGGAAGCCTAATCACACGACCGGAAAGTTTCTTAAGATCTCTATCCATCCAAACAGCACAAACACGCTTCTCAGCCAGATCAGCCAATTCCTTAAAATAGGTCAGCTTCTTGGAAGTTTCAGCAACTTCGACAATATCACCCGGTTTGACAAGCATGGAGGGGATATCTGCACGGCGGCCATTGATTGTAAAATGACCGTGATTGACCAGTTGTCTTGCCTGAGCACGGTTCTCAGCGAATCCCATGCGGAAGATAATGTTGTCGAGACGGGTCTCGAGTGTTTGAAGCAAGATCAAACCTGTTTGACCACGTTTGTGTTCAGCTATTCCAAAGAATCGTCTGAACGGTCGTTCTGTCATTCCATAGATACGGCGGGCGCGCTGTTTCGCACGCAGCTGGCGCGCATAGTCTGATTCACGTTCTCCGTGACCCTGATGGGTGCGTCCATGCTGACCAGGGGCAAAATTCCGCTGTTTGTCCATAGCACACTTTGGTGAGAAGCAGCGGCTTCCCTTCAAGAATAATTTTTCACCTTCACGCCGGCAGATTCTACATGCCGGACCAATATATTTAGCCATAATTTACCTTCTCCTGTATTACACGCGGCGTTTCTTCGGAGGCCGGCAGCCGTTGTGGGGTACCGGGGTGATATCAGTAATGGAGCGAACTTTCATCCCCAATGACTGTACAGCACGAATGGCTGATTCACGTCCAGGTCCAGGTCCTTTGATAATCATATCAACTTCCTGAACTCCCATATTCTGCGCAGACTTAACAGCCTGTTCGGCAGCGAGACGAGCCGCAAATGGTGTGCTCTTGCGAGAGCCTTTAAATCCTGCCGATCCCGCACTTCCCCAGCAAAGCGCGTTACCCTGTTGGTCGGTCACTGTAACGATCGTGTTATTGAACGATGCGAAAATATGAACCTGAGCCGATGACAAGGTACGTTTGGTTTTGCGGGTCGTGCTGGTACGGCGCGTCGAGCGTACGTTTTGAGCCATAATTCCTCGTTAAACCTCTTAATTCAATATCCTATCATATATCTGGTCTCTCAAGTGGTCAGGTTGCCGCGGGGGGAGAAGGCACCCCACCTGACCATTTGTTGTATCCAGATTACTTCTTTGCTGCTCCACGGCGGCGTCCGCGACCGGCCACAGTCTTCTTAGGACCCTTGGCAGTTCGGGAATTCGTGCGTGTGCGCTGGCCGCGTGTTGGAAGGTTGCGACGATGCCGCATTCCACGGTAGCAGCCAATTTCGATAAGGCGTTTGATATTCATCTGCACTTCTCGGCGCAGATCGCCTTCAACTTTATAATTTTTGGAAATGTACTCACGTAATGCAGCAACTTCCGTTTCCGTCAGGTCCTTGACCCTGGTATCCGGATTGATCTGTGTGGATTTAATGATCTGTGCTGCGCGTGTGGGGCCAATCCCAAAAATGTAGGTCAAACCTACTTCGATCCGCTTGTTTCGCGGAAGATCAACACCTTCAATTCTCGCCATATGTCCTTACCCCTGTCGCTGTTTATGCTTTGGGTTTTCGCAGATAACAAACAGAATGCCACTGCGTTTTACAATTTTGCATTTCGCACAACGTTTGCGAATGGATGGTGAAACTTTCATGTTACGAGCTCCTTCACACTGCTTTTAATCCGAAGTTGTAATTTTACTACTACTTCCACTTTCCGTCCAGAACAGTCCCATCTCCCTGCGTAGTCAGGATCAGTGGACCGTTTTCTGTGATGGCCACGGTGTGTTCAAAATGGGCAGTCAATGATCCATCTGCAGATGAAACCGTCCATTGGTCTGGCAGCACTTTAGTGTAAGGTGTGCCAACCAGCAGCATTGGTTCTAGTGCTATGGTCATTCCCACCCGAAGCAGAAGTCCTCGTCCCGGCGTACCGTAATTGGGGGCTTGCGGGCCCTCATGCATGGCTCTACCAACACCATGCCCGGTATACTCGCGCGTGACATAGAAACCCCGGCTTTCAGCATAGTTTTGAATGGCTGCTGATACATCACCCAGGTGATTACCAGCTACCATTTTTTCGATCCCGGCAAATAACGCTCCTTCGGTAGCCTGCACTAATTTCTTTGCAATTGGTGAGACTTCTCCGACTTCGGCGGTAAATGCGGCATCGCCAACAAACCCTTCATAGGTTGTCCCGCAATCGACAGAAACGATATCCCCTTCCTTGAGCTTGCGCTTTCCAGGAATCCCATGCACCAGTTCGTAGTTAACGCTTACATTGGTGCTTGCAGGATAAGGATACGGTCCCGGGTAACCTTTAAAAGGGCTAGTACAACCATACTTGCGCAGCACTTCTTCAGCAGCTGCGTTTAAATCTGCTGTGGTAACGCCAGGTCGGATGATTGCACGGGCGGCTGCTAATGCTTCTGCATTAATCCTGCCGGCTTCGCGCATAATCTCAATCTCGCGTGGAGTTTTCAAAGTAATCTGGCGATCCCACGACATATTATTTTGCGTCCTCGATGGCAGTCAACATATCTTTCGTGACTTCTTCGATGGGTTTCGTACCATCGATTTCTACCAGTAAACCATTCTTCCGATAATATTCAATCAACGGTGAAGTCTGCTCCTGATAGACCTTGATGCGGTTTTTCACCGTTTCTGCTTTATCATCATCCCTTTGATACAATTCTGATCCATCCAGATCGCAGATTCCAGCAATGGCAGGTGGATTGAACTTTTCATGAAACACATGACCATTAGACCGGCAGGTCCACCTGCCGCTTAATCTCTCGATCAGTATTTCAGCTGGGACAGAGATATAAGGTACAACATTCACTGCACCGTTGAATTCCTTTAACATTTCAGCCAGTGCGCTTGCCTGTGCCGGGGTTCTTGGAAACCCGTCCAGTAAAGCGCCGTTCCGGCAATCCGGTCTGGCCAACCGTTCACGTACCATGGCGATCGTCACATCATCAGGAACCAGTTCTCCGCGGCTCATGAAAGTTTGAGCATGCTTGCCCAGCTCGGTCTGGTTCTTCAAATTCTCTCTGAAGAGGTCACCGGAGGAAACATGCACCAGCTGATACTTTTCAGCGATGATTTGTGCCTGTGTTCCCTTGCCAGCTCCTGGAGGTCCAAGAAGGACAATGTATCTCGCCATATTAACCTTTGATAATACTTTCGTCGTAACCGTGAACTTTAAGTTCGGTTTCAATGATAGTGAAGGTATCTCGAACCACACCCACCACAATCAGCAATC
Source organism: Anaerolineaceae bacterium (assembly GCA_034429135.1). GTDB lineage: Bacteria > Chloroflexota > Anaerolineae > Anaerolineales > Anaerolineaceae > UBA6107. The sequence continues at coordinate 22,724 of DAOUGR010000030.1, forward strand.
CAGCAGCAGAAATAATAAACGCAGTAGATTGTGAGATTGGCAGGATTGCACCGATGATATACGGCAACACAGCCACGAATCCCAGGAAGAACGCGCCCGGGAAGGTGATGCGGCGCTGCACCTTGGTCAGATACTTTTGCGTGGGGCCGCCTCTGACAACGCCAGGGATTTGCGCACCCTGTTTCTTTAGCGTTTCACCATAATTCTGCTGAGAAAAGAGGACATCCGTGTAGAAGAAGGTGAAGGCTACAACCAGGATGAAGAAGATGATTGGGTAAATCACTCCACCACCGCTGAAATTGGTGTAGACCCAGTACCAGAAACCCTCGCCAGAAGCCACTTTTTCATGGAATTGACTCGCGATTAATGCCGGGAAAGACAGAAACGTTTGCGCAAAGATCAACGGGATCATGCCAGCCATATTTACCATGAGCGGCAGGTTACTGCGCACCGGCATGGACATACGGTTGCCAACTCTGCGGCCCGGGAAAAGAACGGGCACGTTTCGTCGGCCTTGCTGCACATAAACGATCGAAAAGATGATCAATGCAAGCAATACGAGGATGACCAATAAAACCCACCATCCATTTTCCTTGTCAGCCAGAATCCTGACCAGGTTGGAAGGGATTTTAGAGATGATACCGGCAAAGATGATGAGCGAAAGGCCCTGGTTGGGAATACCAAACTCTGAAATGAGTTGTCCGAGCCAAATGCCCAACATTGTTCCTGCCACCATGCTGATCAGCAATGTGAGCGTGGGCAACAAGGAAGCGCCGGTAAACCCAAAGGGTGTGTTTAGCACATTTCCGCTGCCCATGGAATTGAAGACATTGACCTGTCCGATGGCAGATAAGAGTGCCATCGGAATCGTCAACAAAGTCGTCCATTTTTCCATCAAGCTGCGGCCTTCGCGTGGATTATCTTTCAGCCTGCGGTCAAGAGCAGGGATGATTGGAACGAGAAGCTGGATGATGATTTGCGCTGTGATATATGGATAAACACCCATCGCCAGGATTGAGAAATTGGTAATGGTGCCACCAGACAACATGTCTAGCAGGTTGACCAGAGATGCACCAGCCCCTCCCATCTCGGCAAGTGAACGAATCACATCGCGGTTGATACCGGGGACGGGGATATTCGCCGCCAACCGGTAGATCACCAGCAAGATGATAGTGATCACCAGTTTTTTCCGGATGTCTTGAGATGTCCACAGGTAGCGCCAGGCTGATCGCTTCATTCGTTACTCCTTAGGTTACGTTCAGGCGACGATTTCTACGGTGCCGCCAGCTGCTTCGATCTTTTCCCGGGCAGATTTTGTGACGCGCTGAACTTTTACAGTCAACGCCACTTTAATTTCACCACGGCCAAGAATGGCTACAGGGTTGCCGGGTTTATGGAGCAATTTTGCGTCTTTCAAGGATTCATTGCTGACAATGCTTCCTTTTTGGAACCGCTCAAGTTGATCCAGGTTAATGATGTTATATTCAACACTCGCGGGTGGGGTAAACCCTTCACCACGGATGAACGGCAGTCGGCGGTAGAAAGGAAGGTTGCCACCCTGGCGGTAAAGGTTACCGCCGGAGCCTGCGCGTGAGCCCTGGCCTTTGGTTCCGCGGCCTGAGGTCTTTCCCTGACCGGCGGAAATGCCATGCCCTTTGCGCTTTGGTTCTTTTTTAGCGCCTTCATTTGGCATGAGATCGTGTAGTTTCATTGCACTTCCTGCTCTTCCACTTTGACAAGATGATTGACTTTCATTAACATACCACGCACCACAGGTGAATCAACCTGCTCAACACTCTGGTTCAAACGGCGCAGTCCCAGAGCGCGAATGGTGGCTTTATGTTTTTCCGAGTATCCGATCACACTCTTGACGAGTGTGATGCGGAGTTTTTTCACAGCTTCCTTTTTCTTAGGCATTCTTCCTCCGTTCCCAGTAAGGCATCAAATCCTTGACTGGTTTTCCGCGGCGGGCAGCTTCAGTTTCCGGAGACTTTAATTTACCCAGAGCCTCGAATGTGGCTTTGACCACGTTCAACACATTGGCACTGCCAAGTGATTTGGTGAGGATGTCATGCACACCTGCAACTTCAAGCACTGCACGAACGCCGCCTGCGGCGATAACACCTGTACCGGCAGATGCAGGTTTGAGTAAAACAACAGCTCCAGCTGTCCGGCCAATCACTTCATGCGGAATGGTGGTATTGGTCAGAACGATCTGTTGAATGTTCTTATGAGCACGCTCTGTCGCTTTGCGCATCGCATCGGGCACAGCATTGGCTTTGCCGATACCGATTCCAATTTTGCCATGGTTGTCACCAACGACTACCGTTACGCGGAACTGGAAACGGCGGCCGCCTTTAACTACTTTGGCTACGCGAGCGATTTCGATCACGCGTTCGTCATATTGCGTTTCTAGGGGTTGGTATTCCATCATATCCATAAATAAGGCCCTCTATCTTCTCTTGGTTGCCTAAAACTCGAGGCCAGCTTCGCGGGCTGCATCGGCTAACGCTTTGACACGTCCACTGAATCTGAAACCACCGCGGTCAAAAACCACCTGGGTGATACCCTTGCTTTTGGCGCGTTTGGCCACGAGTTCACCCACCATGCGGGCTTGCTCTGATTTCTTCAGATTCTGCACCTTTTCACGAAGCTCATGATCGATCGAGGAAGCAGATGCCAGCGTGACACCGGCCTGATCGTCGATCACCTGGGCGTAAATTTCTGCTAAACTGCGATAAACGCTCAGGCGGGGCCGCAATTCGGTACCGCTGATGTTCTTACGAACACGGCGATGCCTGTGAATTCTTGCTTCACTGCGAGTATATTTAGCCATATGCCCTCACCTATCCTAGGCCTTCGCCTTGCCAGCTTTACCAGCTTTGCGGCGAATAACCTGACCTTTATAACGAATCCCCTTGCCCAGATATGGTTCCGGTGGACGGATCTTGATAATATCTGCAGCAAGTTGACCGATTACTTCATTGTCTGCTCCGTTGATCTTGACCAGGCGGGTTTTACTATCGATTTCAAAAGATACTCCAGCTGGCGGCTCAATGACGAACGGATGCGAGTAACCAACATACAGAACCAGTTTCGGTCCATCAAGTTCAACACGGTAACCGACACCATCCACTTCCAACTCAGTGGTAAAACCGGTGGATACGCCGGTAATCATGTTGTTTAACAAAGCACGGGTAGTGCCGTGCAATGCGCGCACGTTCGGTGCATCAGAACTGCGTGTGACGACAATTTTGCCGTCTTCATTCACGATCGAGATCAAAGGTGAAAACTCTCTTTTCATCTCTCCTTTGGGACCTTTTACAGTCACGGTGGAGCCCTTAATCTCAACCTGAACTGACGCAGGAATTGTTATGGGTAATTTTCCTATACGAGACACGTTGTCAATCCTCCTTTATCCAATGGGTTACCAGACCTTGCAGAGGACTTCACCACCAATACCAAGCTGGCGGGCTCTCTGACCGGTCATCACACCCTTTGGTGTGGACAGGATCGCAACACCCATCCCTGCTAAAACCCAGGGAATGTCCTGTTTTTGGGTGTAAACACGGCGACCAGGGCGACTGATCCTTTCGAGACCAGTGATTACTGGCGTGCGTTGGCGGCGTTCGCCCACATATTTAATCTTGACGCGCAGCGTCATGATTCCGGGTTTCTCGCTTTCAACCACTTCATATCCTTCGATGAATCCTTCCTCTTTCAAGATGCGGGCAATTTCAGCCTTGATCTTTGAGTGAGGCATGGCAACCACGGATTGGCTGGCCATGACGCCATTCCGGATACGGGTCAACATATCAGCAATTGGATCATTAACACTCATGTTTCTTCCTCCGAATTGGCATTACCAGGATGACTTGGTTACGCCGGGAATTTCACCTTCGAGAGCGAGTTCCCTGAAACAAATACGGCACAAGCCGAACCGTCGTAAATAACCACGCGGGCGACCGCAGCGCTTGCAGCGGTTGCGTACCTGAGTGGGATATTTCCGCCTTAGTTCACGATATTCCATGCATTTCTTAGCCATACTAGTCCTTCCTGAAAGGCATGCCAAGCATTTGCAGCAGTGCTGCGGCCTGTTCATCAGTTGAAGCAGAAGTCACAATGGTAATTTCCATGCCACGAACTTTGTCAACTTTGTCATACTCGATTTCGGGGAAGATGATCTGTTCCCGAAGTCCGAGGGTGTAATTCCCGCGTCCATCAAACGACTCTGCAGATACACCGCGAAAGTCGCGTACACGAGGAAGCACAATATTCATCAAACGGTCCAAAAAAGCCCACATCTTGTCGCCCCGCAGGGTAACAGAGGTACCAATCGCACGGCCTTCGCGCAATTTGAAATTGGCGATGCTTTTGCGTGCTTTGGTAATGACTGGTTTCTGACCAGTGATGGCACTCAAATCTTGAACGGCAGCATCAAGGGCTTTGGGGTTATCCATTGCTTCACCCATACCGATATTGATGACAACCTTCTTGATACGTGGAATTTCCATCACGTTTTTCAGTCCAAGGGACTTCATCAGAGCCGGTGAGATTTCATTTGTATAACGTTCTTTCAAGACATTCATCAAACACTCTCCCAAACGGCTTATTCGTCGATCAGCGAGTCACATTCCTTGCACTGGCGCTTTGTTTTATCAGCTTCACGAACCAGTTTTACACGCGTAGGCTTATTGCATTTCTTGCAAACAAGCATAACGTTAGAAATACTGATCGGTGCTTCAAAGCGGACAATACCAGGATTGACGGTGCGACCTTGAGATTGAACCTGCCGTTGGTGTTTTGTGCGCATATTGATTCCCTGCACAACCACTCGCTCTTCATCCGGCAGTACTTTAATGACTTCACCGCGTTTGCCTTTATCTTCCATCAGGCCGCTGATGATTTCTACCTGATCACCTTTGCGAATTTTTACTTTCATTCAATCGCTCCTTTATCTCCGGCTATAGAACTTCGGGGGCCAGAGAAACGATCTTCATGAACCCTTTTTCGCGCAATTCACGGGCGACAGGTCCGAAGATGCGAGTACCCTTCGGGTTCTGACCATCCACATCAAGGATCACAGCAGCATTGTCATCGAAACGGATCGTGGATCCATCTTCACGGCGCCATTCTTTGGCTGCGCGAACGATGACCGCTTTCACGACTTCGCTCTTTTTGACCGAACCTTGTGGTGCGGCAGATTTCACTGTTGCAACCACAATATCACCCACAGTACCATACTTGCGCGTGGATCCTCCGGTGACATGCATCACCAACAGTTCACGAGCGCCGGTATTATCGGCGACTTTTAGACGAGTCTCATGTTGAATCATTCCACTGTCTCCTCTGCAACGTCCAGAGTCTTTCCTTCTTTCTTGATAATCGACTGGACCATCCAGGATTTCTCCCGGGAAAGAGGAGCACATTCGACGATGACAACCTGGTCGCCAATTGCACAGTTCAACTCATCGTGAGCTTTGACCTTGTGCGTAGCATGAACGACTTTTCGGTAAAGAGGATGGCGATAGCTTCGAGAAACTTCAACCACCACGGTCTTCATCATTTTGTTGCTGGTTACAATACCAGTCATACGCCGTCGTTGATTCATTTTCCACCTTCCAAATTCTTTCCTAACTCTCGTTCTCGCAAGATGGTTTCATACAGGGCGATCTGCCGGCGGGTGATTTTCAATCGACTGGTATCAGTCAACTGACCGGTAACCACCTGAAATCTGAAGTTCATCAACTCATTACGAGCATCTGAAAGTTTGGTTTTGATTTCCTCAGTGGACATTAAGCGAATTTCTGAAGTTTTCATGCGCTCTCTCCCGCACCCTGGTTGCGTGCAATAACTTTGGTTTTGATTGAGAACTTATAAGAAGCCTGATTCAAAGCTTCAATAGCCTCTTCATGCGCCAAACCACTGACTTCGAACATAATTCTTCCCGGTTTTACCACTGCCACATAGTATTCCACGTTGCCCTTGCCTTTACCCATACGGGTTTCTGGAGGACGGTGGGTATACGGCTTATCAGGGAAGATCCTGATCCATACTTTTCCAGCGCGTTTCATTCGATGCACGATGGCTCGCCGGGCGGCTTCAATCTGACGGGCGGTTACCCAACCCGGCTCAAGAGCCTGGAGGGCGTATTCGCCTGAAGTCATTTCGGCACCGCGCAGTGCTTTGCCGGTCATGCGCCCGCGCATCGTTTTACGCCATTTAACACGTTTTGGCATCAACATAGCTGCTACCTCTTTCAAATTACCCGGATTAGCACCCGGTGTAGAGTCTATTCACTAACGTATACACCTTCGGTGGATTCAACTTTCTCTTCCATACCGGAGATGACTTCACCTTTATAAACCCAGACCTTGACGCCGATGCGACCGTAGGTGGTTAGGGCTTCTGCACGGGCAAAATCAATATTTGCGCGCAGAGTCTGCAGAGGAACGCGTCCTTCTCGCAGCCAGACGATACGAGCCATTTCAGCACCGCTCAAACGACCAGAAACAGAGACTTTGATACCCTCTGCTCCTTGGCGCATGGCCTGTTGAAGTGCACGTTTCATCGCGCGGCGATAACTGACACGACGTTCAATCTGCCCGGCAATATTCTTGGCAACTAGATATGCATCGCAATCTGGAGCCTTTATCTCTTTGATCTCGAGATCGATTTTCTTGCCGGTTAGTGCTTCAAGTTCAGTACGAATCTTTTTGACAGAATCACCTTTGCGTCCGATCAAAATTCCTGGTTTGGCGGTGTGTACCACAACCTTAACTTTGCCCGGGAAACGCTCGATTTCAACCATTGAGATGCCAGCTTTGTCTCCTTCGTTCTGGATCATACGGCGGATGACAATATCTTGATGCAGCTGTGTACGGTAATCTGATCCCTCAGCGAACCAGCGACCTTCCCAAGGCTGATTGATTCCAAGACGAAAACCAATTGGATGTACTTTTCGACCCATAATTTCTCCTGGTGTCCTTTTCATGCGGGCGCAGATTTAACCTGCTGCCCTGCTTGAATTTATCCTTTCTCGCGCAGCACAACCGTGATGTGAGAGAAACGCCTTAACAACGGTTTGAAGCGGCCGCGGGCACCAAAACGGCGCCATTTGCGGGTCGGGGCTTCATCGGCAGTGATCTTGTAAACCACAAGATCATCACGGCTGATGCCAAAGTTTTCTTCAGCATTGGCAACTGCTGATGCAAGTAGTTTTCCTACATGACGAGCAGCAACCTTATTGGTAAATTTCAACGTTGTCAATGCTTCAACTGCCGGCTTGCCGCGCACAAGATCAACAACCAGGCGGGTCTTCTGAGCAGACACTCCGCAATTCTTTAATTCAGCACGAATTTCGGTTGCCATGGTTATTTCGCTCCCGTTGATTTTTCTGACATGTGGCCGCGGAAGTGGCGTGTGGGTGCAAATTCACCCAGGCGGTGCCCAACCATATTCTCGGTGATGTAGATGGGCACATGGCGGCGACCGTCATGCACAGCAATGGTATGACCCACCATCTGGGGGAAGATTGTACTTGCCCGGCTCCAGGTGCGAACAACTTTCTTCTCGCTGCGGGTATTCATTGCTTCAATTTTCTTCAGTAGTTTCGGGTCAACAAACGGCCCTTTTTTAAGCGATCTAGACATATTTTCGTCCCTTCTTCTCGGTTAAGATCTATCGCTCGTCTTACCGATTGCCGGCATTCCGGCGGCGAACAATGTACTGGTCAGTCTTCTTATTCCGGCGAGTTCGATACCCGCGGGTGGGTTTGCCCCACGGACTCTTCGGTCCGGGCATACCAGCAGGCTGGCGACCTTCACCACCACCATGCGGATGGTCGCGGGGACTCATCGCAGTTCCACGAACGGTAGGTCTGATTCCCATGTGGCGTTTTCGGCCGGCTTTACCAAGTTTGATGTTGCTGTGATCTGAATTGCCAACCTGTCCGATGGTTGCATAGCATTTCTGTCGGACAAGACGGACTTCACCTGAAGGCATACGAATCTGGGCGAAGTCACCTTCTTTGGCAATCAATTGAGCGCTAGTTCCGGCTGATCGCACCAGTTGGCCGCCTCTGCCTTCTTTCAACTCAATGTTGTGTACCAGAGTACCAACCGGAATATTGGAGATGGGAAGGCTGTTTCCCGGTCGAATTTCTGCTGCGGGACCAGCAACAACTGTATCATCCACTTTCAAACCGATAGGTGCAATAATGTATCTTTTTTCACCGTCTGCGTAAACGAGCAAAGCCAGTCGAGCAGTGCGGTTAGGATCATATTCGATCGCAGAAACGCGGGCAGGAATATTCAGCTTATCGCGTTTGAAATCGATCACACGGATGAACTGGCGGTTACCGCCACCCTGATGGCGAACAGTTACTCGGCCATAATTATTGCGGCCAGAGTGCGCTTTGCGCAGAACGATCAAAGATCGCTCAGGGGTATCCTTGGTGATTTCTTCAAAGCCATAACCGGTCATCCCACGGCGGCTTGGAGTTGTTGGTTTATAAATCTTGATAGCCATTACTCTACCCCTTCAAAAATAGGGATTCGATCTTCAGGGGTGAGGGTAACCACTGCCTTCTTATAAGCAGGGTTGCTGATCATCAAACGACGGCTGCGGGCTCTGCGAGAGCGCTTTGCAGGCGCATTGATGATATTCACCCGTACAACAGTAACGTCAAACAATTTCTCGACCGCGTCTTTCACCAGAGTCCGGTTGGCATCCATGGCAACTTCGAAAACATACTGATGAAGTTTGGTGACCATGTAATTTGATTTTTCAGTCACGATCGGGCGGCGGAGTACATCATATATTGTGCTCATCGTATTCTCCTACCTATCCCAGGTTAGCCTTGATGAGATCAAGTGCTGCCACGGGCAGAACTAACTTATCGAAGACCATGAGGTCGCGAATATTGATGTAATTCGCGTTCAAGACTTTGGCGTCGGGAATGTTATTGGTTGAGCGGATCACGCCTTCGTATTCTTCCGTAGAAGGGATCAAAACCAAGGCGCTTGCGTCACCAACCAGAGTATTCAAAGCTCCAGCCATTATACGTGTCTTGGGTTCGTTGACTTTGAGTTCATCAACCACTACGATCATTGACTCAGCAGCTTTCACCGAAAGCGCAGAACGCAGAGCTGCCTGACGCATTTTCTTCGGCATAGACTGAACATACGACCGCATGTGCGGGGTGTGGATCTTTCCACCACCCTTCCACTGCGCGGAACGAGTGGAACCCTGACGGGCACGGCCGGTGCCCTTCTGGCGCCAGGGCTTTCGACCACCGCCAGCTACATCGCTCTTGACTTTGGTCTCATGGGTTCCCAGGCGGGCATTTGCCATTTGCTGAACAAACGCCTGATGCATTAAATCGATATTAATAGGGGCTTCAAAGATCGCGGCAGGTAATTCTACCGTGCTGACCTTTTTGCCTTCCATGTTTAAGACTTCAACTTCCATTGTCATAAGCTCCCTTAGTCCAGGTAAACGGTTCCAGGAATCACCGGATTAAGCTTTCCGGGACTCTTTAATAACAACTAGGCCGCCGCGTGCACCAGGTACGGAGCCGTTAACACCGATGACGTTTCTTTCGGCGTCTACCAAGACAACTTTTAGGTTCTGTGCGGTAACAGCGTCATTGCCCATATGACCAGGTCCGCGGGAACCTTTGAATACACGACCAGGTGTGGTGGTTGACGAACGTGAACCGGGTGCGCGCAAGCGGTCAGATTGACCGTGTGTTTTCGGCCCTCCCCGGAAATGATAACGCTTCACACCACCTGCAAAACCTTTACCTTTGCTCAGGCCAGAGACGTCCACCTTTTCTCCAACCGCAAACAGGCTGACATCGATCTTGTCGCCTTCAGCTACCTGGATCTCTTTAGCGCGAAACTCGCGCAAATATTTAAGAGGAGGTAAATTGTTGCGTTTGAGATGGCCTAATTCACCACCAGTCAACCGTTTTGGTTTGACCTCTTCGTAACCCAACTGAACAGCTGAATAACCTTCTTTTTCAGCATTCCTGATCTGGGTAACGAAGCATGGCCCAGCTTCGATAAGCGTGACTGGGTGAGCCGCGCCATTTTCATCGAAAATCTGGGTCATGCCGATTTTCTTTCCGATCAGCCCTTTAAACATCTCAGTTGTTCTCCTTCATAATATTTTATAGAGACTGTCAGCCTGGGCTTGGCTGCATCATCCCTGTACAATTCAGTCAGCGGCTTGCTGCGGCACTGGTGAGTATTTGTCTGGTGCGCTCACAAAACCGCTCTTGAATTGCCAATTTTCGGGCTTTCGCCCAAAACCTAAGCATTATACCGCATTTTGCGATATATGCCAGGGGTTTGATAAATTTTTAAGGTGATCTACCGTTTAAAGAATCGAATTCGCGGTACACTTTTTAGATCTTGATTTCAATATCGACACCTGCAGGCATGTTTAACCGCATGAGCATGTCGATGGTCTTGGAATCAGGATCAAGAACATCAATCAATCGGTTGTGAGTACGGATCTCAAAATGCTCGTGAGAATCCTTGTCAATAAATGATGAGCGGCGAACAGTAAAACGCTCAACACGAGTTGGCAATGGAACAGGTCCTACAACCTGAGCACCACTGCGTTCTGCGGTCTCGACAATCCGTTTTGCAGATTGATCGAGTACCCGATGATCAAAAGCTTTCAAGCGAATTCGAATTTTTTGTTTTGCCATCTTCTTCTACCTATGCAATGATTTTTGTGATCACACCGGCGCCGACCGTCAGACCACCTTCACGAATAGCAAACTTTGAGCCCTGCTCCAACGCCACCGGGATGATCAGGTCACATTCCATCGCCACATCGTCACCCG
>DAOUGR010000031.1:0-7974 GCA_034429135.1 Anaerolineaceae bacterium
CGCCAAGAACTGGCCAATATTTGCTAATGTCAAAAGACATCATTGAAGAATTTGCCCACCGAACCAATTCCACATTTTGTTGGTTATGCCGGCTCAATATATACTACAAAGAAAATTCATACGGTGATTATAAACTGATGACAGATCATCGGTCGTTCGGACAGTCTAAACTCATAAAACATAAAGCAAGATAATAGTTCGTTAAAATCTACTTCATCTTGAAAATGCGTGTATCTGAGCTTATCCAGTCTCTGTCACCAGTACATTTGGCATGACACTTGGAAATAACCTATATAGGTTAGCCGACACTTGCACCGATACTTTATCTTTTCCCGAATCTACGTTAATCCCCGTCACCACCTTATTCACCCCGTAACGGCTCAGGTACCCGTTGTTCAGGCTGGCAAAGGCCTGGGCCAATGCCCAGGCTTTTGCTGGTGGTCTGCAGGTCTCCCGTTTCTACAAACACTCGCTGGCTGATCTCGGCCGCGGCTGCCGCTTTGGCGATCTTCGCCCCGGCGTAGAAGTAGCGCCCTAGCTCAATGCTCAACGCCAGGATCGGGATCAGGACGAATCCAAAGAAGACTGTCCAGAAGGTCAGCGAGTAACCATGCCGATCTTTTATTAAGTTCATCACCATCTTTCCTTATTTCATGAGAATATCGGAAGGTATTGCAGCCGTCCTGAAAACTGGCAAGAATTGATTATCAAGAATTAGAATGATCTGGTTTCTGCAGATAAAACCGTTCTGCACCTGGGTGATTTTGAATTAGGCAATAAAACCAATTTTGACCTCCTGTCTGGCATGTTAAGGGGCAGATTATTTTTGATCCAAGGCAACCATGACCGGATAAGCAAATCTTATTGTGAAACCCGTGGCGTAACCTTGATAAAAATTCCTTGAACGTCGAGATATCCGATCAGATGAAACTGATTTTTCCCCATCGTCCGATCGTCCCCCTTGAAGATGGTTGGATCAACTTTCACGGCCATATTCATAATGTTCCACCGCCACCTGAAAGTTCCAATTTTGGACCGAGCCATATCAATTTGAGCGTTTAGGTCAGGGAATACCGTCCCTGGCGGTTGGGTGAACTTCTCAAAACTATCTAGGACCGTCCAACAAAGAACGATGTGTCACTCCGATGACCCGTTCCCCCTTAAGACTCTAGGGGATCGAAGTGGGAAGAACGAAGTGCCACACCGTTCCCCGCTGTAATAGAGATATTTGCGCACAAAAAAAGCGAGTGATTTATTTGTACCAAAAAATTGACAATGTACACCACTTGATTAAGCAAGCCAGAATACCGCTTGCTACGTTGGTTCATAGCCTTGAGGTGGCTGACGTTCTTGCGATTCCGTAATACCGCGTGAGCTTGCTCCGCGGATAGGAATCGCAAAGCCGCCGAATTTATCCAAAACAACGCGTAATTTTAGCCATTGCCCTCGGTAAAAGTGACCATTTCCCCGCTTTTCTTCTTCAGTTGATATTTCCTACCTCACCATCAGAAAAAACGCTTTGGAAACCGTCCTGTTGAATCAACGTCTGCGGTAGGGTCTGCGTCAACGTCTGCGGCGTGTCAACAAGGTGTCTGCGGCACGTCAGCGAGGCCGCAGACCCTTATTTTTTGTGGATATTCTAATTCTGTCTTTTCCAGGCAGTGAAATCATCAGTCAAACAAAAGGATGTGTCATCAGGATGTTTAGGTCACTTAACTTTAGGTCAATAAACCTAAACTTCATGGAGGTGTTGAATATTCTCTATTGCTGGACGATCCTTTACTTTCACTGTATGATTAACTTGTAGTAAATCGCACATGTGAGCAGTCCGTGAAACTCGATCAATCCCGATTGGAATATTACATTACTCCCGAACAAGCCGCCAGACAGCTTGGGTTGGATTTGGATTCCATTTATCAATTAGCAGATGATGGAAAACTTCAGGCGGCCGTGATGACGGATGGAAGTATCGGCATCAGTCAAATCAGCGTGAACCATCTGCTGCCCAAGGAAGCCTTACCTGAGTACCAGATCAACGCCGGCCTGAAAGGCATCCCAATCAGCATCAATGAAGCGGGACGAAAATACAAGCTCAACACTTCTACCCTCACGCGCTGGATGCAGCGAGGGCTGATCCACCAATTGGGTAAAGAGGGTCGAAAGACACTGCTGGATGAAGCGGATGTGGCTTACTGCGCCAGAGTCTATCGCCAAAACAGTGGTCAGGGCAAATGGGCATTTGACGAGTCAGGTCGTCCATATAAAAAGTAATCTCCCAAATAAAAACTACAAGTTATTGATTAACTTGGAGTAATATGCTACAATAAATTCAACCGATGAGGTTGATTTTTTTACCTCAATTTACTCCAAGTTGTATATTATCATGTAGAATAAAGGAGAATGTATGACAGAAACGATGAATTTTGGACTTGATCTGGGGATGGGTGCGCTCAAGCTGCACGGGAATCAACACAGTATCCAACTCATTTCGCAGGTCGCGGTCAACAATGGTCCGCTGGTAGGGCGCATGCTTGGGTTGGGCAGTTCTCGATTGCCGCTGCGCATTACGCTCCCATCAGGAAGCACGTTCTTTGTCGATAGTGGCGCACACGACAGCGGCAGACCCGTTGAGAACCTGAGCATGGATCGCTTTGCCGGGTCACCGGAAATGCTGGCGCTTTTCTATGGGGCATTCACTCGCCTGATCCAGCGGTCAGGCGATATTTCTCAGCCGGTCAGTATTACCTGCGGGTTGCCATTGGATACCCTCTCCGGGGAGGAAGCACGAACCACGGTGGAGAGCATTCAGCGTTGGATGAAGGCAGAACACGCCTGGAAAGCCAATGACCTGGAATATCACCTGAATGTGGCCGAAGTTCGCGCCACCTCCCAGCCGGCCGGAGCTCTGTTTGATTATGTGCTGGATGATGAAGGCAAGATCGTTCCCGAACGACGCAGTGCTTATACCCAGGAAGTTGGGATTGTCTCGATTGGCATGAATACCACCGAGTTGTTGGTGGTGCGTGAAAAAGTTCCGATTCAACGCTTTTCGGGTGCTTCAACCACCGGTGTGCGTCGTCTGCTGGAGCTGGTCAATGGCCAGCAGCTTTACTCCCTGGGCGAATTGGACACGCTCCTGCGTGCCAATAAACTGGATATAACCCAGGCTCTCCCGATTTGGGAACGCGAGGTAACAGGCGAAATTGAAAAGCGATGGGGTAAAGCCTGGCGGCGTTTCACAGCCGTCATCCTGGTAGGCGGCGGGGCCATTCTTCTTAGGAACTCATTGCCGTATTTCTTCAATGGCAAAGGCATCCTAGCGGATGATCCGGTTCAATCGATTGCGAGGGGTTTATGGAAACTATCGTTATTTCAAAACCACAATCGAAAAAACTAAACGTGGGTACAAAGCGCGGTCGCCCCAAGCTGGATTGCAAGGTTCATCAGATTCGTTTCACGCTGAGCCTGCGAGAAGGGGAGGATGATGATCTGCTCTTATTCTTTTCCGATATTCCCGAAAGGAGGCGAGCTGCAGCCTTGAAAGCCGCTTTACGGGCGGGGGGTATTTCACTCAAGGCTGGATCCGTCCCAATCACGGATGATCTTGATCTGACCATTCAGGGTCTGGTTTTTGGCTAATCAATTTTCTGGAGGAAGGTATGTTTCTGTTGAAGGGATTGCATTTGGTCTTCAAGATTTTCAAAAACGCTTCATTTCTGATAGTGATGGCAACCATTCTGTTCATCGCTTACCGGGGTAATCAACCAATGAGCGTTCCCCAGGCGCCACAGGGCATAACTTATTTTGAATTCATGACAGATCGGATCGATGCTGCGAAAACGGTCAAACCATCTCAATGCGGATGGGGAATGATGCTTTCGCTGGCAGCCCTTGGACCAATCTATTCGGTCGTTTATACGATGGTTGCGGTCAATCCAAATAGTGCATTGGCCAAGGGAACCGCTCCGGACCCGGATATTGCTCGAGATGTTTCCGGCGCAGCCTGGTATGAAATCCCGGATATTTGGTGGAAAACGGTTGAGCGATTATCCTGGACGATGCTGGGTAAACCTGCCGCGTATGGTTGTCAGTTCCGACCTGTCCAAATTGCTGAACATAATAATTAACCTGACCCCCTTGGATCATGCCTGATTTATTTGTAGAATAAAAATAGTATCGTTTCGGGTCGTTGATCTCCTTGGACATCCATCAAATCGTAGGAGCGGCCGCATAACAAAGTGATTTGTTATGCAGGTCGCTTTTCGTTTTCTCTGGCGACCTTCTTATTGAAGTAAAGAGTGAATATCAAACCATTTGGAGACTTTGATGCCAGATCCCATTCCGCCCAGTAATGTTGATGCCGAACAAGCCTTGCTTGGTTCGA
Source organism: Anaerolineaceae bacterium (assembly GCA_034429135.1). Classification (GTDB taxonomy): domain Bacteria; phylum Chloroflexota; class Anaerolineae; order Anaerolineales; family Anaerolineaceae; genus UBA6107. Next base: position 4,385 of record DAOUGR010000031.1, read on the forward strand.
TCATGATTGCACCCTATCTATTTGAAGATTTGGTCACCATCGTTAAAGCGGAATATTTTTATCTCAACTCACACCGTTGGATTTGGGAAGCAATGAATCACCTATTGGAATCTGAGCAACAGATCGATCATGTCACACTGTGTAATGCATTGAGTACCAGCGGAAAACTAAATGAAATTGGTGGTCCGGCGTACGTCACAGGGCTGCTCAATGCAACTCCGACTTCCATGCATGCCGAGTCTTACGCGAAGATCGTGCGTGAAAAAGCATTTAAGCGAAAAGCGTTGGAGGTCGCTACAAACCTTGCGCAAAATGCTATTCAAGATAAACCGCTTTCTGATGCTCTCCAACAAATGGAGGAATTCTTTGTCAGCTCATCCGCCTTGTCGGGAGTCACGGAGCGAATGGTGATGACCGCAGAGAAACTGTGTTTGTCGGAGATGAGTGAACTGACCTGGATCCTCAAAGACTGGATTATGGCTGGCGGAATCAACTTGATCGCCGGCATGCCGGCAGCCGGGAAGAGTTTTCTCGCTCTGGATCTGGCGATTGGTATGGCCTCTTCAGGCCTGGCATGGGATAACCGTACGGTAACCCAGGGCAAAGTGTTGTACCACTTCCTGGATGGTAGCTATCGGGGTATGCGCTCGCGTGTGATTAAAATGTGTCATGCGCGAGGTATTCAACCGCCCACAAACTTAATTTTTGATTTTTCTCCGCTTAACCTGAAAGTCACTTCCGAAGTGCTGGCATTACGCCAGCGCATTCATCGATTGGATGCCTCTGTCGTCATTTTTGATGTCATGGCCAAGTTTATGCCGGGCGCCGATGAAAATTCTGTGGCGGAAATTTCACCGATGATGAACACGCTGCGTGAAATTGCCAACCAGACCGGCACGACTTTCATTCTGATTCATCACCTCAATAAGGGTGGGAATACCGATCTTTCCTATCGCGTTCGGGGTTCCTCCGATATTTTGGGGTCTGTCGATACCGCCATTGTGGTTGCGCACGAAAACCAGCATTCAGCAATCTCGATGCGAACGATCATTCCACAAAAGGTACGTGAATCCCTGCCACCCGCGCAGTTGCAGTTCCAAATTGAATCGACCGAAGAGAACATCGCGCTCCGATTTTCGGAAAAGAGTGCTTCTGAACTGGTGCGCGTTCCAGGTCAGGGGGAATTGATCTTTGCGGATATCCTGGAGTATCTGCAAAGTGTACCGTCGCAGGAATTCAAGAAGAACGAGCTCCTCTCAGCACTTCAAATCAACGGCAGCGCCAGGACGATTGACCGGGTATTTTCAAAACTCAATAATGATCCACGTATCAGAGTTACAAAATGAGGATCTTTCAACACCTATCAATGGGAAGAGGATACGCCAGCCACGCCATTCCCTTAAGGGGTTGGCGTGGCTGGCGTATGTTTGTTCGCTGCAAAAACTACAAACAACAAAGGAGAAGAATGTCAGAAAACCAAAATACTTCAAATTGCCGGAATCCCAGGAATGTCATGATCAAAGCACCCGGTTTGCTGCCCATGCTCTACACACCGCGGGAAATCGCTGAAGACCTGGACGTTCCTGAAACCACCTTGCGGGATTGGCTCAATCATGGCGCGCCTCACAGTCGGGACGAATCCAATCATATCTGGGTAGACGGCAAAGAATTTGCCGCCTGGGTTGACAGTCAACGGAACGCCAGAAAGAAACCAACCCATCCGCTTCAAGCGGGGGAGGGCTTTTGCCTGCGTTGCAATACCATCGTCAAAATCCAAAATGGGGAAATTCACCCTGTCAAAGGCCACCTGAGCCATCTGAAAGGCAAATGTCCCAACTGCGGCGGAACTATCAATCGCGGGATTTGGAATGCTGGATCGTCAGAATTATCTCAAGGTTAAGTTGTTCCTGAAATATTCACGGGAAGTTCATGGGCGTTCATCGCTTCAGATCTCTATTGATTTCGAGCATCTTAAAGAGCTGCTTCTCTGGGCTGGCTCGCAACCGCTCGGTTCAGCGCACGCTTTCAACACCAGCCTCTCTGATTTCCTTTTTCAGGAAGTCGAAAAAAGGTTGGATCAGGCCGAAGTTCAGAGCATTTTGAAGACAAACCAGCATTTCCTCTTATGGGCGAAAGCCATGTTTCCGGTGGAGTTTCAAAATATCCGGCTGAAATGGATCATGAAAATCCCAGTAATCACGGCAGGAAAGGAGGTGATTCTTTGAAAAAACGGCCCATCATTATTACTATGACTAATACCATCACAATCCCGAAAAGGATTCGTGCGCTGCTGGATCTGCAACCCGGTGATTGCCTGGATTATGAAGTCATGGCAAATGGTTCAATCATTTTGGTGCGCAAGGAATGCTGCGATTCCCCGTCGCTTCGTCCAACATGCAAACTTCCCTGTCCAGCCCAAAAGCGTCAATAACCTGAATGGCTGGAGGATGGAATCAAAAAAAGCCATCCTCCAGCTTATGAGTAGAGAAAAATGATCGTCTTAGAACCTCAAATTATCCACCGGACTTGCTTTGTGGTGTGCCCGCTCGATATCCATCTCGGCGATCTGGGCATAGTGCCGCACCATGTCCAACGAGCTGTGGCCTAACAGGGCTTGCAGGGTAAAAACATCCCCGCCTGAACGGAGGTAAGTGATTGCAAACGTATGTCGGAATTTATGTGGATGAGCCCCTTTGACGCCCGCTTTTTCAGCCAGGCGCACGATCAGATGACGCAGGCTATTGGAGTTAAACGGATGATTGCAGCGGTTAATAAATACTGGCGATTCTGGGTCATCGCGATCTTCGCGGTCAGCCAGATAACGCCATACAGCCCGGCGGGTACTCTTGCCAATGAAAACAGTGCGCCCTTTGCCGCCCTTGGCACCACCTTCGTCCCCATGCTTGATGACAACTTTACCAGTGCGCAAATCCAGTTCGCCTATTTTCAAACTGCAAAGTTCGGAAGCACGCAATCCGGTATCCAGCATAAACAGGATCATGGCTTCATCTCGTTTGGCAGAGGGTCGGCGGGTGACAAAATTGTGGCGATTGATTGGATTGTACTCACGGGAGTAGACGCAGGCTTTGAGCAAGGCCGCAAGATCTTCCTGAGTAAAGGCAGCTACCGGTGCTTCTTTATAACGTGGTCCCGGGATGCCTTCCATGGGGTTCTTGATTTTGAATTCGACCACAGCCCAGGCAAAGAAAGACTTGAAAGTGACCCAATGATTACGCAACGTTTTTGGAGTGAGTCTATGGGTGAATGGTTCATCCGGGGACTTCGGTTTAGCGAAGGTATGAGGAATATAGTCGGTGCGCAAAAATGCCATGTAATCAAGAACATCAGCCGAAGTAATTGTGCCGACCGGTTTATCGCCCATCCGATCCAACCATTGATGCAAAATCCATTCGTATGAATCAACCGTCCGTTGGCTTAAGCCTTCGGCGGTTTTGTATTTGACGAATCCGTCAATACAAAGAGAAAATAACAGGCCTGAGGGATTACGGTTCATCGAAAAATCCTCCTAAAAGTGATTTTTCGTAACCATCGACCCTCAGGCCTATCAAAAAACCGTAGCCCCAGGGACT
>DAOUGR010000032.1:0-11251 GCA_034429135.1 Anaerolineaceae bacterium
CAGAGGGGAGATGTCGGTCACGGCGTTTTGAGACAGGTCGAGGCTTTCGAGGTTGGTAAAGGCTTCCAGGCCGTCGAGGTTGGTGATTGGGGTGAATTCGGAGAGCTGTCGCTGCAAAGAGTCGGTGAGATCCATGCGGGTGACGCCCTGGGCTTCCGCGAAGGTGATTTCGCCTTCAGGTTTGCCCATCGCGCTGCGTATCATTGCTTCTAACACTGGATCAGCAAAGGTTACGAAACCAGACATCGATGTCTCAACAAGAGACGAGGTCGTCGTGACCTCCACAGCCGGGTTTGATGAGGTTGTTGTCACAGCAGGCGTGCTACAGGCCGCAAGGGTTATGGTCAGCAAAACGGTCATCAGTATATTATGAGGTTTCATCATTGGAAGTAATCCTTTTTATTATTTTGAGTGATAACTGTGAAGGTGGGCATCTTTTTTGGTTATTTACATAATGAGAATTTTAGTACCCCCTTTGTATTTTATACTAACCGTCTGATCACACGTAATGCTATGCAATTCAAAGAACATCACTTGTTGACATTTCGGTTTATTGGAAATAAATGACCCACCTCGGTGCGCTTGCATTGCAGAGGCGTGGTGGGTACTGTTGGATTGATTATAACCAGGTTTACTCATAAAGACCTTTTTTGGTAAATTTCCTGGCAATCAAAACTCGAACAAGGTCATTTTGTTTCGGGAATTAACTTAATTTCAATCTTCGCGCCTAACGCCTCGGCGATCTTGGTAAGGAAGGATAAGCTAGGGACGCCGGTGCCATTTTCCAATTTGGCGATGGAAGGCTGCCGGGTGCCAATCATCTCAGCAAGTTGAGCCTGAGTTAAACCTCGCAACATGCGGAGCCGGGCAACCTGGTAGCCGGGTTCCAACTCCTCAGCTGCAGCCAGGAAATCCGGGACTTTAATCTTTTCAGCCTCCCAAGCTTCAAATCGTAGCAATTTACTTCCTTCCACGCCGCATCCTTTGAATTTTTCAGGTCTAGGTGATCCATGCTCACAAGAACTAATCCTCCTATACTAATCAGATCTGTTGATAAAGAAATCCAAATTATCATAATCCTGATTTCTTTATTCGCGTAAATTTTATAAAAGCTGACAAAATTCATTTTTGTTACCTTTCACGAAAATAACCTTTTGTTTTATTGGCCAATTTACACCATTTGCAGCCAGGCTGACGTGACGCAGACGCCTTGCTGACACGCCGCAGATGTTGACGCAGACCCTGCTGCTGACGTTGATTCAACTGGACGGTTTCTAAAGCGGTCTTTCTGATGGTGAGGTAGGGATTATCCCCTGAAGAAGAAAAGTATGGAATTGGTCACTTTCTCCGAGGGCAATGGCTAAATTTCTGCATTGTTTGAATATAAATTTTCAATCACGCGGATGGAAAATGGCTGTTTTTGTGCACAAACAAATCGCCTGCTTTTTTTGTGCACAAAATATCTCCAATACAGCGGGGAACGGTGTGGCACTTCGTTCTTGCCACTTCGATCCCCTAGAGTATTAAGGGGGAACGGGTCAACGGAGTGACACATCGTTCTCTGTTGGATGGTCTTTGATGGTTTTGAGAATATCACCCAATCGCCAGGGACGAAACTCCCTAACCTCAACGCTCATATCGATATGGTCGGGTCCCAAGTTAGAACCCTCAGGAGGCGGTGGGACATTATGGATATGACCATGTAGATTGATCCAACTATCTATAAGGAGGACGATCGGGCGATGGCAAAAGATCAGTTTTATTTGATCAGTTATCTCGACGTTCAAGGGATTCTTAATCAATATTACGCCATGGGTTTCACAATAAGATTTGCTGATCCATTCATGGTTGCCTTGAATTAAGAACAATCTGCCACTTAACAAACCAGTCAGGAGGTCAAAATTGCTGTACCGATTCTTTTATGTTTTGCGAGGATCTTCCTGTTACTGAAACCGATCGTATAAACTCCCCAAACTTTGGACGATTCCATACTCATTTTATCCCCTGCCAACTTTCAAGCGTGCAAAACTCCATCTTGATCCTCCTCGGTCTTTGGCTAGTTTATCGACTCCAATTTTTCCGAAGAGGGTCTTTTTATAGCTTTTTATGTATTCTTGAGGATGTCTTAGAATAATTCGTCCGATTAATTCTTCCTTGACGCGGATCTCCACACATCAACTGAGAAATTCCGGTTTATACCCCAAGGTATCTATGACGACCGCTTTGTTTACCTCATCCAGGCCCAATCTTTTTAAGGCGGGCATTTTTGCTAAAAACGAATAATCAAAGCACTTTGTTCCGTACATATATAAGGTATCCAACTTGGGCAGTTGAAGAATGTCTTCAAATTCAAAACATACACAATTCTTGATCTCCAAAGTCGTCAGCGATTTTAATGCAGATACCCCGTTCAGGCTTTCCAGTTTACTTTCGGAAATATTCAGATGCAGCAAATTGGGTAAGCTGAGCTGGCATAATTCTCCGAACGCGGACGGACTGATATCATTGGCGGAGAATACATTCAATTGATTCAGTTGGTCCAGCGGCAACAAACTTTCATAAGATGAAAAATCCAGATATAACGTTTTTAACTGCTGCAAGGTAGCCAGCGGCGCCAAACTGGATAACTGATTGCACGAAATATCCAAACTCCTGATGGGAAGTCCATGCAACGGACTGAGATCTTTAAATTTTTGAAAAATCAAAACCAAATTATTCAAATTGCGAAAATAAGCAAAATCGGAAAGATCGAAAATTTCACCGCGATCATAGAATACTTCCGATGCACCCTGTCTTTTATGCACCATGATATGATCTTTATGCTTATAACTGGTCAGGTATGGTTCGCCAAAGGCATTCGCGAAAAATGATAACCTCTGGACCACCGCTGTATGTTTCGGTTCCAACTGGCGGTCAGCAGGGAAACCAATTTGCTCGCAAGCTGCTTTGCGTGCCAAATCACAAACGAAATTAAGTTGGCCGGTTAATGGCATTTGAACGGATTGAACCTGGGCGGGGGCAGGTTGGGGTGCCTCGGGCAGGGGTTTCGCTGGGATGGGTGCCGCGCTAACCGGAGGGATCTGAACGACAGTTTTTTGATTGGTCTGATCCTCCGGATTCACTTTCCCGGTTGGTTTCAATACAGAATCGAAGGAATAGGAATATTTCCTGGTGTAGGTGTCTTCATCTAATTGATACTTTAGAATGGCCTGCTTGGACCCAATTTGTAACTGAAGCCCCGGAGTCAATGTTGTCGGCTTGAGATAGATGGCAATAAACGGGGTTTTCTTGGCCAGCGCAAAATTGATTTCATTGCGTACATTTTCGGATGCCACTGAATTAGGGGTAATAAAAACCACAAATAAGCTGCTGGTGTTTAAGGCATTGGCAATTTCTTCCGGCCATTCAATACCTGGTTCAATCCCTTCATCATACCAGGCGTGATACCCTTGCCGGTGAAACTGTGAAAGGATGGGGTACACCTCACCAGAATCCTTATGAGCATAACTGATGAACATGTACGGCTCATTTCCTTTATACGCGCTGAAAGGTAAAGCCGCTAAAGGCACATTGGTTGAAGATGTGATTGCGGGTTGTTCTAATCTATTTTCATTTGTGTCAGCAGAATTCATGATTTCTCCCACTTTTCCTTGTTGGATAATCGCAATGGGGTGGGTCTACTCTCAGGGATAGAAAAAGTTCACAATTCGGGAAACTGCTTGGGGGCGTGAATGATCTTGCAAACACCCCTTGCAGCAAGCTTTCTTCAGGTAGAATCACCAGACTATAATTTAATTGTACCCAGATTCCACGTCTGCTGTATTTTTCCATTAAATTCACCCAAGAAAGGTGATGGTTTTGGCTGAACACACTTAAGTTTAGCATGGTTTCCTACATTGTCCATCGATTTTAACAATCTATTTCATGAAATCGGATGAAGAAATGGTTTTACTCGACCTTGCTTAAAATGCAAACTACTGATTGGGACATAAAAAAGTATATTTAAGGAAAGTCAATTTGCATAGATCTCTTGACAGGGATTTTTTGAGAGTTACAACACAACACTCCTTGCCTTTCTGATGATCTTCCCGGCCAAAAATATCTACTTCAAGCAAAAGGTTTTAATTTGCTGCCGATATTGAATCGGGAAGATTTTTCTTATCACAAAAAATACTCGGATTTAATTGTGCAAGAATTTACGGTCCCATATCTGACAAATTCTCCATTTTTCTTATCCATAATAATGCAATTTATACCGGTTCAGATTTGAGTTTTTCTGGGTAGGGAAGCAATTCTCGATCTAATGGTATTTTCCCATATCTCATTACGGCAAATAGCGCTTCAGCGCTCTTCCTGTTCAATCAACATCTGCGGCGTGTCAACATGGCGTCTGCGGCACATCAGCGAGGACGCAGACCCGTATTTTTTCTCGATCTTATTATTTTGCCTTTTCCCCGTATCGAGGATGTGATGAAAGCTACCGAAAATATCATGCTTACATAAAATATTCAGTCCTTAGATTTGCAGTTGCACGTTTCCATAAAACTTATGACGGATTACTTGTAAGCGCACTAAAATTCGCAATAATATGCGAAAGTATCTTGTGTATGCTGCTTGATTATGATATATTTTTTTTGTTAACTCTTCCTCAGTTACTCAAAAGGAGAGAAAACCAATGGCAATCTCATACAATCGAATGTGGAAACTGCTTGTGGATAAGAAAATGAGCAAGGCGGATCTGCGGAAAGCCGCCGCTATAGCACCCAACACGATGACGAAGCTTCGCCGAGATGAGCCCGTCAACTTTGCTATTCTCGAAAGGATATGCGATGTGCTGGACTGCGATTTCGGCGACGTTATGCAATATGTGAAAGAAACATCTCCGGCAGAGCCGGACGGAAAGGAAATATAGATATGGGATATAACGCTTTGCTAAAAATGAAGGAACTGAACCGATCCCAATATGGGATGCAGGATTCCGTACACATCCCGGATTTACCGAAGTCCAAACGGCAGTATGGGAAGGAGGCCCTCTCCTTTATTCGCGATTGCTGCGAGGATTTGAAATTTGACGCCATCAATGCAGATAGGCAAACTCTTATCGATTCAGACGGTAAAAGTGCGGGAAAAAAACAAATACCGTTTAATATGGAGCGAGACTTAGACCGACTAAGTTTTGAGACAGCAGTGGGGCGATTTCTGGCCTCGGGTGCAAAGGAGGACGCTTTTGACATCTATTACTGCTACTGTGAAATATTCAAGCCCTTCGGTGCAGGGTATGATTCGACGGGTCTGCTGCTCGAGCTATTAAGTGAACATGAATCTAATGCCAGCTCGCTTTTAATGAAACACCGCGATCATTATTCTCACAGCGTTTATGTGTTTCTGATCGGGCTTGCGATGTATAAAAACCACGCCGGCTTCCGCACCGCCTACAACATGAAATTTGGCTTCGCAGAAGGAAAAGAAGCCGCCTGTCACTTCCTCGAATTTTGGGGATTAGCATCTCTTTTTCACGACATCGGCTATCCGTTCGAGATCGCACACCAGCAGATGAAGGCGTATGTCTGCAAACTCGATAAAAGTTGTAACGACGATTACGGTTTCGCGCCCTATGTATCCTACCGGAATATGGATGAGTTTTCTATTTCCCGTCTCGGCGATCTGAATGATATGTATGCCAGAGCGATTGTTGAACGACTTGGCGAAAGTTATCTCAGCCGTACCGAAATAGAGCCATATTATGCGGAGCACTGCCTGCGCAAGACGCTCAAAGATCGCGCCATTCACGAAAACCCGGATGAAAAGGATTATCTCTATATGGATCATGCCTATTTCAGCGGGCTGATGATGGCAAAAACTTTTCTTGCGCGCCATAAGGAGATTGATAGCTATGGTAAGCTGCCCGCTCCGGTATTGGATGCCTTCTGCGCGATAATACTGCACAACAGCCTCTTTAAGTTTACAGTGCGCTCCTTCCTGCACACAAGAGAGCCTATGCGCCTTTCGGACGGTCAGCCGCTTTCCTACTTGCTGATGCTCTGCGACGAATTACAATGTTGGGACAGAGCCTCCTACGGACAAAACAGCCGCAGCGGTATATATGCTTATGATTTTGACATGAAGTTTACGGATGAAGGGATGCGCTGGATCTATTTCTACGACAAGGCTTATGAAAACAAAGTGCTCACCGCCAAATCCTATCAGGATATGCTCTACAAAGACTATATAAAAAAGTCTGGAGCGATGAGAAAAAACCGCAACAAATTTGTGGATGATATTGATGAGATCATCTGCGTGAAAGACGTCGTCCCGGCATTTGAGCCAGATGTCAAAACACTTGATCCAAGCAAAATAATTGAAGTTCGAATTGAGGAAAAACAGAAAAAAACCGGGCTTTATCTGTCTGATAGCAACTATATCAATCTGTACGACTTTGCCCTTGCCTTGAACGGGCGCTTTGCTGGGGCAAAGTCAGCGGACGAGATGAAAAAGGTTTTTGAAGAGAACCTGTCGCTGGAATATAAACTCTCCAACATCGCTCAGGCGAAGGGTTTTGCTGCACAGCTTGAGTCCATTGGCTGTTTCTATACAGACCGTCCGGTGGATTATATCCCAGTCACTGATTTCAGAGCGCTGATCCGGGAACCGGGACACGAGAATGACCTTACAAAAATCGCCATCGCGGAGCACGAAAGGTGGTGCGTAGAAAAACGCGCTATGGGATGGGACTACGGCACTTTCCATGTTGGAGCACTAACACTCGAAGGCGGTAAAAAGAAGAACGATAACGTCATGCGCGAACGTATACGGCTGCATCATGATCTGATTGAATATTCCAAGCTTGAAGCTGAGGAGCAATTCAAAGATTCCGACCCGATGGAACAGATGCTTGAACTGATAAGGGAATATGATGGGTTGACGATTTACAGAATGGACTGACCGACCAGAGCACAACATGGTACCAGGCATTAGATGCATAAGGGAATCGTAATGCAATCGGGTTTCGGGCTGAAAAAGCTTAAAAGCATCGAAATGCCATAGTGGCTTTTGGCTAAATAAAAAGAGATCTTTAAATGATCGAGGAACCCCAAAAAGACATATCAGCATGGCTGTGTAGTAAAGCACATCAGGGCTAAAGACTGTGCCGCTCCTCTTGCTGGCGGCCTTGAGGGTCTGACGGGCAGCTTCTGCTACGGTAGAGAGCCATACACATTCAATTGCAGTCTCATCGTTAGAAACTTTTTTTAGGTCGAATGAGTTTGGAGGAATTTATGATGAATGGTTCAGATCAGTCATATTTGAACCAAAGACCGTTCCCAGCCTATCGAGGGAATAAGCCCTATATCTTTACAAGCTATGCCCATGCAGATTCTGCTAAAGTATTTGCGGAGCTTGTAAAATTTCACAGCCAGGGGTATCCCATCTGGTACGATGAAGGCATTGAAGCCGGTAATAACTGGGGCGATGAAATTGCAAACGCCATTTCAAATTGCTCGCTGTTTATCGTCTTCTTGACTCCTCAATCCGCAAAATCAGAGAATGTGCAGGACGAAATAGACTTCGCCATTTCTGAAAACCGAAAGGTGCTGCCAATTCATCTTGAAAAAACCGAGCTTACCGGCGGAATGAAAATGAAGCTGCAAAGAGTGCAGGCGATCCTTAGATATGCCGTTTCCGATGATGAGTATTGCCGCAAATACACCTCTGCGTTTGAGGCGTGCAAAGTTCCTATGCTGGAACAATTAAAGAACGAAGCATTTATGAACAGTCCCTTCATGCCCTCTTTATACAGTTCACCCAATTCTTCAGGAGATTCAGTGACGCTGGAGTTTATCAATGGCCCGCTTTCCGGGCAAAGCTTCCCGTATCACACGGAAGTGGAAGTGACGCTCGGCCACAGCTCCGGATGCGACATTGTCATACCGGAAAACACCGTATCCGGTCGCCATTGTCAATTTAATTTCTCCCCACCTAAAGTCACAGTGCGTGACTGTGGAAGCAAGAATGGCACATTCATAAATGATATGCTGATTGGTAGCCGTGCGCTATATCAGAGTAATCCAGGACCGTATGAGAATGTTTCTGACGGCGACACAGTGAAGCTCAGCAGCAAGTGCTCCATAATCGTTCACATACAGTCTGAACAAACCGTTACGGATGCCATGGGTGATGAATCGACAGTAACTGACACTTCCGCTGATGAAAATTTGCCCGCAGACGCCAAGCAAGCAGAAGATCAGACTTCTTTCAGGTGCTTTGAGTCTGGAACCTTTGAATATGGCTTTTGCTGCGGAAGCAGAACTGAAAAAGGGCCTGTGCGCACATCAAACCAGGATGCAGTCGTTACTTGTCCTGAGGCTGCCTTCTTTGCGGTCATCGACGGCGTAGGCGGAGCTGCCCATGGCAGAGAAACCGCCAGATACTTATCGGAAAAGCTTCCGCAGGTAATGCGTTCCCTTGCTCACGAACTATCAGACAGTCTATCCGCGTCAATAGGCGCCAAGCTGTTGCGAAATAAAATAGCTGAGATAAGTGACAGCCTTTACGCTGAGCACAGCATCGATGGAAAAACAGATTATTCTGCTGCGATCGCATGCCTTTGGCTCGTTCGTAAGAGTGCGATTGTGCTCCATTTGGGTGACTGCCGGATATATATTCTGCCAAAGGATACTGACAATCTGCTCTGTTTGACAAAAGATCATAACAGGGCTTTTGACGCGGTTGCCTCGGGAAATATGACAGATTACGAGGCACGGACGGCGGGGCTATCGTCAAAGCTCACCCGCTATGTCGGAATGGCTCCACAGGCTCAACTGGATGTGGAGGTATACCCAGTCACAGCCGGCGATCAATTTCTTTTGTGTTCAGATGGTCTGTACTCCTCTGTAGCTGAAAACGAGCTTACCAGAATAATGCGCGAGGGCATGAACGAAGAAGAAATACCTCGGCGCATGGTGCAGACCGCTTGCGACGCTGGCTCGCGGGACAATGTAACGGCTCAGTATGTAATGATATTAGAAAAATAAATCGGCTCCGCCAAACATGGAGGCATACAAATGGCATACAGTAAAGGTTTTGACGACCGTACACTAACAGATGTTGAGGAAACCGTAACAGACGCTCAGACGGAGACCGATATTGAGGTAACTTTGACAGACGCGATTCTGGCAGATGCAAAGCACCGGCAGACGGCTGTGCCTGCCGGTACGCCGGACAAAGAGACGTTTGACAAAGGCAGCGTTCTGCTCAATACCTACGATGTTCTCTCCGCCCCCATCCAGGGAGGCATGGGCGTCGTGTACCGTGTGCATCACAATAGCTGGGATGTGGACCTCGCGGTGAAGCGCCCAAAGAAAAGCTACTTCCAATCGGACAAGCAGAAAGAAAACTTCGTAAAGGAGTGCGAGCGGTGGATCAACCTCGGACTGCACCCCAATATCGTCTCCTGCTACTATGTCCGTGAGCTGGACAATATTCCCAGCGTCTTCTCCGAATGGATGGACGGCGGCAGCCTGTCCGATCTGATAAAAAGCGGCAAGCTTTATGAAGGCACTGAAAAGGAAGTACAAGCGCGGCTTTTAGATATCGCAATACAATTTGCGCGCGGCCTGCAATATTCTCATAAGAATGGTCTTATCCATCAAGATGTCAAGCCTGGAAATCTGATGCTGACAAAGAATAGCGAAGCAAAAGTCACGGACTTCGGTATTGCAGGCGGCGGAGCAGATGAAAACGCGAACACATGGAGCGGTGCATATACCCGTGAATACGCCAGCGCGGAGCAGCAGAGCAAGGGATACTTCACGCCAAAAACTGACATCTATAGCTGGGCAGTTTCCATATTGATGATGTACTGCGGCAAACGCCTGTGGCAGAACGGCATCGACGCAGGCTTGGAGTTTGAAAAGCATATACAACAGATCAGAGTCCCGCTGCCTGATAAAATGACCGCTATGCTTCGAAGCTGCCTTGCGCAAAACCTCTCAGGCCGTCCGGAAAGCTTTGACGAGGTACTTGCAGAACTGATGAAAAAATACGAAGAGCAAACAGGAGACATCTATCCCCGTGAGGAACCTAAGGCCGCGTCTGACACGGCGGACAGCTTGAATAACCGCGCATTATCTTATCTGGATCTTGGCAGATCTGCGGAAGCGGAAAAGTTGTGGAAGCGGGCGTTTCTTACAAATCCAAACTGCATGGACGCCGTATACAACATGAACCTCTTTGCATGGCGCAGCGGCAGAAGCAACGATCTTGCCGCGATCGATAAACTCCAGACTGCTATTGCCAATCAGGTCGATTCCAATGAGGCAAAGCGCGGTGAAGAATTGATGGAGAGGCTCGCTAGTGAGCGCGGCCGTACGGAGGAAACTCCAGAGTTTTCTTTTTCCTTGCATACAGAGAGTGCCGTGGCAGTCTATATAACTGCTGATGCTAATTGGTGCGTTTCCAGCGCGCGAGCAAGATTTGATTCCGACAGGTATGAGATCAGGCTGTGGGATACAAAAAACGGTTCCTGCGTCAAAGTGATAGCCGGCTGTGAGGAAGACGTGCAGCACATTGCTTTTCAACCGCGCGAAAAGCTGATCGCTGCTGCTTATGAATCCTGCATACGCTTATGGAATGCAGCAAACGGCAGGCTGCATAAAGCATTGGGAAAAGAGAGCTGCGAAGCTGTGACTCTCCTTTTTGCCGAAAACGAAAAGCTGCTCTTCTCTTCCCATAGCGATAAGACGATACGAATCTGGAATACTCAACGCGGAAAATGCATCGGAAAGATCGAGCCGGACAATAACACAACGGCGTATGGGCTTTGTATGGGTCCGCGCGCAGGCACGCTACTGAGTGTGCATACAGGATGCTGCAACCTTTACGACTATAAAACAGGGAAACTTCTAAGACGCTATGAAGCACCATCAAGTGTTCCGCTTGACTGCATTCAGCTTTCTCCAAACGGTAAGACCATCGCAGTTGCAGGCCACAAGGGTGTTTACGGTTTTGATATTGACAGCGGCGAATGTACATGTTACGACGCCAACCATAACAAGCCTGGAGATCTGAGGTGGACACGCGACGGCATGTATCTGGTAGAAGCATTATACAGTTCTGATAAAAATCTCATAAGAATACCCGGATTCCACGTCGCCAAATCAGTCAAATTGCAGAATTTGGTTTATTCACCCACTATTGGTAAATATAAAGGCTTTTTGAATTAAAATTACTTGAATTTACAGCCAAAATAACCACT
>DAOUGR010000033.1:0-36781 GCA_034429135.1 Anaerolineaceae bacterium
GTCAAGTTCAGGCGCTCTAACCAACAGCCCTTACAGGGTCTTCGAAGCTACGCGCCCATGTTCATTTGTCAAGTTCAGGCGCTCTAACCAACAGCCCTTACAGGGTCTTCGAAGCTACGCGCCTTGAATGATGTGCAATAGATTTTAACATGCATGAGGTTATCATGCAAGGAATTGAAATAGATCACTGGATCAAATCCAAGGATTCTTTCAATCAAAATCATTAAACACCGGTATAGACAAATCTATTCATATATCCTTATAATGTAAATATCAGGATTGTTCTTTTATATATGAGTTAATTCTTCTTTTTTTTCACAAAGAATCGGGCAGTCAAATAACAGGCATTTTTTCTCATGTCTGATCACCGGTATACCCTTTTACAGGAAATTGACACTTCCCGTTATGATCTCTTCAGCCCCATCGAAATTGAAACGGGAGCCTTGCTTTTTGACAGCAAGACGAACAAGGTTCTGCTTCAATTACATCTGAATATTCTAGGAATTGATGATCATCGATTTTCTGCCGTAAATCTTCGAATTGACTGTTTTGATGAGGTGGGTGATCCGGTTGCAGGCTTCAATCCTTACTATCATACCTTTACTAAACTTAACACTTTTGGAATATATTCGATTGAAAACGAAATTCCGATCATCCTTGATCCTAGAGTAAGAAGAGTTGAAGTTGCTCTCGAGAAAGCAACCTATACCGATGGTAGCGAGTGGTTTCCATCCGGCCAATTTGTCATTCCACCGGCACAGAAAAGGGTAAATACCCTAAATCTGGAAATGCGTGACCAGGTCAATAGAGATATTCATTTCTACTTGCCAGATGAGAATCGAGACCGAATTGTATATATTCCAATGCAAATGGACCATTACTGGTTGTGCGCGTGTGGGAGGCCTAATCTGAACAGTGAAGTGAACTGCTGCCGATGTGGTCTTTCTCGAAAATGGGCCTTCAGGAACTTGAGTGAAACTGGCATCCAGCTAAATCTCGAAAGGCATCAGGAAACGATAAAGGAAATTCAAGATGAAGAACGATTCGTTAAAGAACGACGAATCATTCGAAAGAAGAATTTTATTTTTCAATTGCAGAGAGGTTTTCTCGCATTCTTAAGCCTTGGATTGTTCTTAATCATCTTCTTTTTCTTTGGGAGCCCTTATATTCAATATGTTCATGCGAACAATCTGTTAAAAAATGCTGCGTATGATGAAGCGATATCCATTTATGAGAACCTTGGCGATTTCAAGGATTCTGTTGAAATGATCAAAGAAGCCCATTATCAAAAGGCTTTTAGTTACCTGGCTGATCGAAAATTTGATGAAGCGCTTGCCTTGTTTGCAGAAATAAAAGAGTACCGAGAATCAAGTGAAATGATAACGGAGGTAAATTATCAAAAAGCGAATGACTTGCTTGCGAAAAAAAGTTACGCTGAAGCAGCATCATTATTTACCGGGCTGAAAAATTATAGAAATTCGAAGGAATTGGCACGCGAAGCGTACTATCAAAAAGGAAAAAAGCTACTGGAGCAGAATAATTTCGAAGCCGCCGCCGCTGCTTTTGATTTTTCTCTCGATTATAAAGACAGCAATAAGTTGTATAACAAAGCAAATTTTTTATGGGGATTGCAATTAATGGGACGTAATGAATGGCATGCGGCTCAAATTGTATTCAGTAAAGTGGATAAGAATTTGTATCCTGAAGTATTGGTTCTCGCCGAGGACGCGAAAAAGAGGATTGATAAAGAGGAGAGTGAGAAGAAGGATAAAAAAGTCAAGAAATGACTGTGTATTTGTGATCAAAAATTGGATAACCTAACCTGGATATTGAGATTTTGTCTTTCTGGAAGGTGACTGAAACCGACGGCATTCTTACGAGTATTTGGTGTGTGGGTAACCGCATGCAATTATCGTATTAAAAATTTCATGCGGCATAAATTCAATCATTTACGAAAACCTTCCTGATTTTGATGATAAAATTCATCTCCCGCTTGATTCGGGGATGAATATTCATTACCATATAAAAAACGCGCTGTATTGTCGATGATTAGTGGTAATTCATAATCCACATTAAAGATAATTAATTGAAAGGAGCAAGGAATGAAGTTCAAGTACCTGGGAAAGAGTTACAACCGGCCAGATGCGATCGCCAAGGTGACGGGTAAAGCCGTTTATCTTGACGATATCCGAATCCCTGGCATGCTTCACGCCGCTATCTTGCGACCTGAGTACGCGCACGCCAACATCCTCAGTATCTCAACCGAGGAAGCCGAAAAAATGCCTGGCGTGGTAAAAGTTGTTACCGGTAAGGGCTGCAAGTATCACTACGGCGACAATATTAGAGATCTTGTTCCGATGGCTATCGATAAAGTGCGATATATTGGTGAGCCGGTTGCCGCTGTCGTCGCGGATACAAAAGCGAACGCTGAAGCAGCTTTGGCGAAGATTAAGGTTGAATACGAACCCTTACCCGTTTATATCGACGGTCGTGAAGCCATGAAGCCAGATGCTGTGCTCATCCACAAGGAAAATGGCCAATATTGGCATTTACCTCATATTAAACCCACACCCGGGACGAACATCGCGAACACCTATCATCTGATAAAAGGCAAGGGTGCCGAAGGTTTCAAGGATGCTGATGTGATTGTTGAGGGTGATTTCCATTATCCCCTGGGTTCTTGCGCTGCCATCGAGCCACACGGCGCAATTGTGTGGTTCAAAGAAGACCATACGATTGATGTTTGGTCATCATCCATTTGCCCTTTTATCATCCGCGAAGATCTGGCACATTCCTACGGAGTTCCTGTCTCTGATGTGCGCGTTCGAATCCCTGATATTGGTGGCTGCTTTGGCTATAAATCGGATATTACGGTTGAACAGACCATCGCCTGGATCGCCAGTTTTGTGCCTGGACGGCCTGTTAAATGGGTAGCAAGCCGTAAGGAAGACATCACTTCAACACTTTTAGGGCACGGTATTCACTCCAAGATGAGAATTGGCGCCAGGAAGGATGGCAAACTCATTGCCATTCAGAACGAAGTTGTTCACACTGGTGGTGCCTACGCTGACACTCCCGTCAATGTCACCATGGCTGCCACTCACAACTGTGCTGGTGGCTATGAATGGGAACATTGTGATCTGATCGGTTATACCGTATATACCAACACACCACCGGTAGGTGCATTCCGCGGTTATGGCCACCAGGAAGGTCAATTTGCGGTCGAACGTCTGATGGACATCCTTGCTCGAAAGTTGAACATGGATCCTATCAAACTGCGCGAAATGAATTACCTGTCTGAAGGTAAAACCAACTCGCTTGGCGAAATGATGTGGAAAACTCACGGCGATATCCGGCAGTGTTCCGATTACGTCAAAGAAAAGGTATTCAGCAAACCGAAACCCGCTGAAGATGAAAATTACTATTATGGCCGTGGTTTTGCAGCGGTCAGTAAATCACCTAAAGGTGCACCATTCTCAACGAAAGGCTGCTACATGAAGATGAACATCGACGGTAGTGTGAATGTGTCGATGGGCGGAGCAGAAGTTGGACAGGGTTTGCGAACTGTGGTGCGCCAGGTGACGGCTGAAGCGCTCAAGATCGATCCTGAGCGGGTTCGTGTTTACAACGATATTGACACGCTATATTCACCTTACGAATGGCAAACCATCGGCTCAATGTTCACCACACAGGGCGGGCGGGCAATCATCCGCGCTGCTGATAAGCTGATCGCCATCTTGAAGAATACGGCTGCTCAGGTGCTAAAAACCGACGTGGATTATCTCGAATATGATGGAGATTATGTCTACCTGCGCAATGATCCCAGCATCCGCGTTTCAGTGAAGGAAATCACCCGCGGCTACATTACTTCAGATGGTATCACGGTAGGCGAAGTGGCCCAGGCGGTATCTGATGCCAGACTGCCACGCTACATGAATCCGGATGCGAATGGCC
The DNA here is from genome assembly GCA_034429135.1 of Anaerolineaceae bacterium. Taxonomy (GTDB): domain Bacteria; phylum Chloroflexota; class Anaerolineae; order Anaerolineales; family Anaerolineaceae; genus UBA6107. The sequence continues at coordinate 3,955 of DAOUGR010000033.1, forward strand.
AGGGAAGCCTTGGTGTGAGTTACACCTTTGGTGCAACTGCGGCAGAAATCCGTATCGAAAAGAAAACCGGTAAGGTAATTGTTGACAACTTTACCTCGGCCTTCGATATCGGCCAGGTGATCAATCCACAGCAGGCGCGAGGTTCAGTAACAGGCGGTGTAACGATTGGAATGGGAGCTGCAATCTCTGAAAAAGTTGAATTTTCTGAGGATGGCAAGATCCTTAACCCACATCTGTTCAAATACCATATTCCAACCTACAAAGAGGCACCGAAGCAAGATGTTGAATTCATCGAAAATCCCGACGCGATAGGTCCATTTGGAGCACGAGGGATTGGTGAACATTCAGTCATTGGTCCGGCACCAGCGATTCTGAATGCGATTTACGATGCGGTGGGTATCGATTTTTATGAAATTCCCGTTACTCCAGATGTGCTTAAGAAAGCTCTGGAATCCAGGCAAGAGGTGAAATAATGGCAGAGAAAATTTCCTTTACCATCAATGGACAGCCAACAACGGTTGAAGTTGATCCCGAGATGCTGGTCATCGATGTCATTCGTGAGGTGCTCAACCTTACCGGTACAAAACGTGGTTGCGATAATTCAACTTGCGGTTCCTGCACCATCGTTGTGAATGGCAAAGCCACAAAAAGCTGCAATATGCCGGTGAAGAAAATTGCTGGCGCAGATGTGCTCACGGTCGAAGGTCTGGCAAAGGGGATGGAACTGCATCCAATTCAAAAAGCAATTTCTGAATCTGGCGCCATCCAATGTGGTTTTTGCACGCCTGGAATTGTGATGGAACTGTATGGCCTGCTGGAGACAAACCCTCAAGCGACTCAAACCGAGATCGAAAACGCACTCAACAAGCACCTGTGCCGCTGCACGGGTTATGAACCCATCCGTGATGGGGCGTTGATGGCGCAAAAGTTAATCCAGGAGAGAAAGTAATCCTTTTATCAAGAAAAAGGCCGTTCACCAATTGTGAACGGCCTTTTTGTGTTCGATTATTGTTAACCGTACCGTCCGGTAATGTAATCAGAGGTGCGTTTATCTCTGGGGGTATGAAAGATCTCCTTTCCTGGCCCAAATTCGATCAATTCACCCATCAAGAAAAATGCAGCGTAATCTGCCACGCGCACAGCCTGCTGCACGTTGTGTGGGGCAATAATAATGGTGTATTGCTGCTTCAGTTCACCCAGCATTTCTTCGATATTTGATGTAGCGATGGGATCAAGGGCCGATGTTGGTTCATCCAGCATAATCACATCAGGTTCAAGCGCCAGTACACGCGCAAGACAAACTCGCTGCTGTTGCCCGCCTGATAGGCTGTAGGCAGAATCCTTTAGACGGTCGTTGACTTCATCCCAGAGAAAGGATTGTTTCAAAGCTTGTTCCACTGCATGGTCTAATCTTTGTTTGTTTTTCTCACCCGCCATGACGAGCCCATACGCAACATTATCGTATATAGAAAGAGGAAGAGGCACAGGCCGTGAAAAGACCATGCCGATCTTGCGGCGTAATTCAATCACATCGGTTTTGGGGTCGAGGATGTTTTGCCCCTGGAAAAAGACCTCACCCTTCATTTCTTTAACATCAGCAAGGTCATTCAATCGATTCAAGACGCGCAGGAAAGTGGATTTACCACCACCGGCAGGGCCAAAGAGAACGGTGATCGCTTTTGATTCAATCTCGAGGGAGATATTCCTTAAGCTCTCATTATCATCTGAGTAGCGTAAAGAAAGGTTCTTGATGATGAATTCTTTCATGGTGTCACCATTGACGTTTGGCACGCGCATGCGAACGGATGAGCGTGGCGATCAGATTCATGCCCAACACGAAGATCAGGAGCACAAGCACCGTTCCATATTGAATGGAAACAGGCATTCCGGGAATTTGAGTCGAGATGACGAAGATGTGATACGGGAGTGCCATGGTTGCATCGAGGGGTGATTGAGGCAGCATTGGCAGGAAGAATGTTGCTCCTGTAAAAAGGATAGGGGCGGTTTCACCGGCGGCTCGTTCCAGGCCAAGGATGACTCCGGTGATAATGCCTGGCAATGCTTGAGGCAGAACAACCCGCCTGACGGTTTGCCATTTGCTGGCGCCGAGTGAAGTGGAAACCACTCTGAATGAATTGGGAACACTGCGCAGGGCTTCTTCGGTGGTGCTGATAATTGTGGGCAGGGTCATGATCGACAGGGTGAGTGAGGCAGAGAGGATGCTCGTGCCGAATTTGAGAAATACGACAAAAAGCCCGAGACCGAAAAGCCCATATACCACGGAGGGGATCCCCGCGAGATTGATAATAGCAATCCGAATGAGGCGGGTCAGGGTGCTTTCTTTTGCATATTCCGAGAGATAGATCCCCGCCATCACTCCCAGAGGTACAGAAAAAATTGCAGTGCCGATCGTTAAGTAAATGGTGCCTACGATAGCAGGAAGAATACCACCCTCTCGCATTCCATTGGAGGGGGCAGCTGTTAAAAATTCCCAGCTGATAGCGGGAGTACCTTTTGCGATAATATATGCCACCAATCCAAGGATGGGAAGCACTGTCAACAGGGTGATGAGGCGCAGCCCCATGAAACCGAGTTGTTCGGTGGTTTTTTCTTTGCGATGCTTCAGCGTAGCGGTCATGAGAGCAGCCTTTCTGAACGCTGCCTGGATTTGGTGCTGGCAAGGCTGGCGAAAATATTGATCACCAGTGATAAGAGGAAGAGGACAATACCGATTAAGAATAGCACCTGATAATGCTGGCTTCCGGCTGCAACCTCTCCCATTTCTGAGGCGATGGTAGCTGTCATTGTACGGATGGGGGTGAACAATGCATTGAGGTGAATGGGCATGGTGGCAGCGTTACCGGTCACCATCATGACCGCCATTGTCTCGCCCATCGAGCGGCCGATGCCCAGCATCACAGCCGTGAGCACTCCACTTTTTGCGGCTGGTAGGGTAACATCCCAGATCGTTTGCCAGCGGGTGGCACCCAAAGCGAGCGATGCCTGCCGATAAGAATTGGGAACTGTGTTAAGCGCATCTTCAGCCACAGAGACGATTGTTGGGATGGAGATCAATCCTAATAAGATTGCACCGGTAAAAGCGGTCAGACCGGTGGGAATGTCGAGGAATTTTCGAATGAAGGGGACAAATACCAGAATTCCGATAAACCCGAGCACGACGGAAGGAATCCCGGCCAGAATCTCAATAATTGGTTTTAAAATATCTCGAATCCAGGGCGGAGCGACTTCTGAAAGGTAAACAGCTGCACCGATACCAAAGGGAAGCGCGATGAGTGTGGCAACCACGGTGACCAGAATACTGCCAAGTATGAGCGGGAGGATGCCAAAGTACCCTTCGATGGGATACCAGCGGATGGAAAACAGAGTCTTCAGTGGAGTGGATGCGAGCGCAGGAAGACCTTCACGGAGAAGGAAAAAAAGAATGAGCAATACGAAGAGAATGCTTGAATATCCGGTGATGCGGATGATACTGTTGATGAGTTGATCGCTGTGCTTTCTCGTCTGGTTCATGATGATCCTGCTAATGGGTTTGTATAGGAACAAATCCAAGCTCTTTTACAATTTGCTGGGCTTCAGGTGTGAAGATCCAATCCAGATATTCCTTGATTGCACCCGTTGGCTGGTTTTGAGTGTATACATAAAGATTGCGGGAGATCAAGTATTCGTTATTCGTAACGGTTTCAGCGGAAGGGATTACATAATTATCTGGTTGATCTGGAGAAGAGATTCCAAGTATCTTCACCTCGTCGGTGATATATCCCAGTCCGTCATACCCGATCGCGTTTGGATTATCGCGCACCTCGGCGATGATGCCTTCGGAGGAAGGAAGGAGAAGTGTATCTGCCGCGAAAATCGTTTTGTCGGCTGAATTGCCTTTTCGGACCACTGATTCAAGGAAGTACACATGAGTGCCAGAGTTCGTTTCACGAGAAAGACGCACGATCGTGCGGTCTTCGCCACCGACTTCACTCCAATTATTGATTTCACCGCTATAAATTTTTGAGAGCTGATCGAGGGTAAGATGATCTACAGGGTTGGATGGATTGACGATGACTGCGATCGCATCTCTGGCGATTACGAATTCCTGAGGTGAAAGGCCGGCTGCGATGGCTGCTTGCATCTCCTCAGGTTTAATCTGGCGGGATGCATTGGCGATATCCACTGTTTTGTTAATCAATGCCGTGATTCCAGTACCAGATCCACCGCCAGTAACAGAGATACGTACACCCGGATTGATCTGCTGGTACTTTTCTGCCCAGGCGAGGGCAAGATTCACAATCGTATCAGAGCCCTTGTTTTCAATGTATTCGTTCTGTGAAACAGATGTGTCGTTGGTGGTGGGTTGTGGAGTGCAACCAGCCGTCAAGATGAGTATGATGAGAATAATCAAAAATCTCCGCATATAACCCATTATATTCGATAACCGCAAGGTTTTGGCAAGAAAACATTATTTTGATTATTGTTCGGTAATCGAAAAACGAATGAGGTATAATCAGGCGGCTAGAGATGTAGAAAGAGGATACCTATGGATTTTGGAACAATTCAGCAAGTGGATATCGATGAGCAAATGCGGTCTGCATATCTCGATTACGCGATGAGCGTGATCGTCTCGCGCGCATTGCCAGATGCAAGGGATGGGTTAAAGCCAGTTCACCGGCGCATCCTGTATGCAATGTTTGACATGGGTATCCGGTCAAATTCAGCTTTCAAGAAGTCAGCCCGCATTGTTGGTGAAGTTCTCGGTAAATATCATCCGCATGGTGATTCAGCGGTTTATGATGCTATGGCACGTATGGCGCAAAATTTCTCTATGCGCTATATGCTGGTAGATGGCCAAGGCAACTTTGGATCGATTGATGGTGATGCACCCGCGGCGATGCGTTATACCGAGGCAAGGCTGCATGCTGCGGCTGAAGAAATCCTGGCGGATATTGATAAGGAAACGGTAGACTTTGTGGATAATTTCGACGGCTCCTTGAAAGAGCCGGCTGTGTTGCCTGCGCGTCTGCCAAATCTTTTACTGAACGGAGCTTCTGGAATTGCCGTAGGTATGGCAACCAGCATTCCTCCGCACAATCTGCGTGAGATATCCAGCGCTATCGGTCATTTAATCGATAATTACGACCGGATCGATGAGGTTTCAACAGAAGAATTGATGCGTTTTGTTCAGGGCCCAGATTTTCCCACCGGAGGGGTAATTGTGGGCCGTGACAGCATTCAGCAGGCTTACAGCACTGGTAAGGGCAGACTGGTAGTGCGGGGTATGGCTCACATCGAAGAGATGAAAGGCAACCGGCATCGAATTGTAATTACTGAAATTCCTTACCAGGTTAATAAAACCGGGTTGATTGAACGAATCGCAGAACTCGCGCGTGATGGTAAACTGGATGCCATTTCTGATTTGCGTGATGAATCTGACCGGCGTGGAATGAGTATTGTGATTGAACTGCGCCGCGGTGCCGCACCCAAACAGGTTCTGAATCAACTGTACAAATATACACCGCTGCAGTCAACGTTTTCGGTGCATTTCCTGGCTCTGGTGAATGGTGAACCGCGACTGCTCTCTCTGAAAAGAGCTTTACAAATTTACATTGAACATCGTGAAGAAATCATTTCGCGACGTTCCAAATTTGAACTTGAAAAAGCCAGGAATCGCGCCCACATACTCGATGGTCTCTTGATCGCTCTGGCTAACCTAGATGAAGTGATTAAAACCATTCGAGAATCAAAGGATGCTGATTTAGCCAAGGAAAGACTGATATCGCGATTTAAACTGTCTGAACCTCAAGCCCAGGCAATTCTGGATATGCAATTGCGCCGTCTGGCTGCGCTGGAACGCCAGAAGATTGAAGATGAACACCGAGAGGTTTTAGCCCGGATTGCTTATCTTGAGGATCTGCTCGAACATCCACGAAAAATTCTAGGGTTAATTAAGGAAGATCTGACCGCGCTGAACGAAAAGTATGGTGATGAACGACGAACTCGTATTGTTGGCGAAACCCATGAAGAATTGAAGGAAGAAGACTTAATTCCTGATGAATCTGTGCTGATCACCTTTACCCAGAAAGGGTATATCAAGCGAGTGGCTGCCAATCTCTATCGTACGCAGGGCAGGGGTGGCCGTGGCGTATCAGGACAAACCGTGAGAGAAGAAGATGAAGTCTTGTTCCTCATTCCTGCGCGCACCCTTCACACGGTGCTCTTCTTCTCTGATCGCGGCAAGGTATATTCCGAAAAGGTTTATCAAATCCCAGATGCAAACCGTACAGACCGTGGTATACCGATTGTTAATGTGCTGTCACTCGATGCGGGCGAAAAGATCACCGCGGCAGTATCTGTTCCAAATTTTGATGAGGGTTCTTACTGCACGATGGCCACTCTCAATGGCCGTGTCAAACGGGTTCCATTGTCTGAATTCGCCAGCGTTCGTCCCTCGGGTCTGATCGCTATAACGCTCGAAGACAAAGATCAACTTTACTGGGTAAGATTAACCAACGGGAATAATGAGATTATTATGGTTACCCGACAGGGTCAAGCCTTACGGATTGATGAATCCGATATCCGCAGCATGGGACGCCAGGCGGCTGGCGTAACCGGCATTAAACTTAAAGGTGATGACCTGCTGGCCTCGATGGATGTCATTGAACCCGAAGGGCAATTGCTTGTGGTTACCGAAAAAGGGTATGGGAAACGCTCAAAACTGGATGAATATCCTGCCAAGGGGAGAGCAACTGGTGGGGTAGCGACGATTGATCAGAAAAATCTTTCTAAGATTGGTAATATTTCGGCAGCCAGAGTTGTTCAAGAAACAGATGAGATCTCTATGATCTCCTCTGGCGGGATCATGCTGCGTTTGAAGGTGAAGGATATTTCGATGAGCGGTCGCGCCACGCGTGGATTCAAGTTGATGGACCTTGGCAGCGATGATGTTGTGGCCTCAGTGGCGAGAATTGTAAATGCAGAAGGGCAAAAAGCTGATAACGGAGACTGAACCGTTCACAAAACTTAATTAAAAGAACCCTGGTATTTACCGGGGTTCTTTTTATCTTGTTCATGCATTAAATACTTGTCTAAATTGGGGGAAAAACTTTCTGGAAGAGAATTAACACAAATGCCCCGATGATGGCCACCATCAGGAAAAGGAAACAGGCAATTATGAATCGCTGTGGAGCGGTCATCCCCAGGAATGGACCGGAATTTTTTCCTGAAGAACGACTGATGGTGTTCTCTTCCTCCAGCGGGACATCTGGGAATTCTGTATTCACTGAGTTGCGCAGGTCATCCAACATTAGGTCCTCCTAAACCGGTTGGGGTGCTCGGGCGTAGATGCACATCACCGATTTCAAAACTCATTTCCTGTCCGTCATCAAGCACCAACACCAGGTTTCCGTTTGCGTTGATGCCTTTCATTCTCCCTATTATAGATGGTTTTTCTGAATGTTCAATACGAACCAGTTCGCCAACAAATGCCAGATGATCTTCCCATGTCTTCATAAACTCAGGGGTACCAAGCTTTGCCCGCCATTTTTGAAGTGAAAGCAACACGTTTTGCAAAATTTCATAGCGGTCGATCGATCGCGAAGTTTCGTGTTCAAGGCTGGTTGCCGCAAATTGCTGAAATTCCATTGGGGGAACAGAACCGCGGGAAATATTAATGCCTATACCCAGCGCAACTCCGGCTAATTCACCTTCCATCCAAGAGGCTTCGACCAGAATTCCGCAAAATTTTTTGCGATTGATGAGAACGTCATTAGGCCATTTAATTTCCACGGGGGTCGCCAGATAGTTTTCGACTGCTTCACGGACAGCAATCCCGCAAAGCGGTGAGAAAAATGGAATCATTGTTTTTTCATTGGGCAGGGGTTTTAGAATTAAAGTGAAAGCCAGAGATGACCTGGGGTTAGTGACCCAACGCCTATCAAATCGCCCGCGGCCCCGGGTTTGTTCATCGGCAATAACAAGTGAAAAATCTTCCGCTCCGGCGTGTATCCAGTTAAGTGCTTCATCGTTGGTAGAGCCAATCGATTCGAAGTATTTATACTGGCTAACCATCGTGTGAGATAAACATGTTTGTAAGCTGGCCGGAATCATTTCCAAATTTTACCGTAAAACAGAAAAAGCGGCGTTACGCCGCTTTTTTAGATGGAAGGGATAGCTGGTTATTTGGCAATGATCTTAATGCTTTTTGGTTTTGCTTCTTCCGCTTTAGGGATGCGGATGGTAAGAACTCCATCTTTCATGGAAGCTTCGATCTTGTCTGAAACAATCGGTTCTTCGATTTCGATAGACCGGCTGAATTTACCAACCGGGAGTTCGGAGAACAGATATTCAGAATTTTCGTCATGGATATCCTGATATTCACCTTCAATCGTGAGCAACCCATTGTTGAACTGAATATTAATTTCATCAGCACTTAAACCTGGAAGCATACCGGTAAGCGTATATTCGTCCTTGGTGGATTTCATTTCCATGGGGAAGGTGAGGATTCTTTCAGTATTGAATGAGTTCTCGATCATTTTTCTCATCATTCGGCGACGGGCTTCAGCGACCAACTCTGGATTTCTTAAGTAAAGTGTCATTTCAACCTCCATAAATTCTCTGTTGTTTATGACCCTATTCTAGGCTGGCTGTATTTGAGATAGATTAGTGAAGTATATAAATGATATTAATATTTCTGCTTACTGGAGCAGATGTGGTATGATGGGCAGCGTTGGAGATGAACTATGGAAGACAGAATTACTATCATCGAAGGTCCCCCTCCAGTCTTTGAGCGCATTGACGACGGGTGGCCGTTGGGGCTGAATGAAGCCCCAGCATATTACAGTATGGCTCTGACCAGACTGCGAACTTTCAACGGCCCTGCACTTGTGGAAAGGTGTCACCGTGCGTGGAATCAAAAAGAGCCGATCTATTTACACTATCGGAATGAAATGGGTCTAGAGAATAAAGTGCCCATTTTGGCCATCAGAGCAAGTGAAGTGGAAGAAGGACAGGTATTGTTCTTATGGGTCAGGAATGCTCTGGATGAGCCGGTGGTGGATTAATTGTGACAATGAAAAGACTATCCCGGAACCAAAAGGATTCCGGGATTTGTCTTAAAAACGATACACATCTGGGTGAGGGGGGCACCCAAATGTGTATCAATTAATAATATACTACATTAATGCTTGGCAATCAAGCCTTTTTAGAAATTGGAAACAAATGAATTGTGCCCCAGGAGGGACTCGAACTCTCAACCTAAGCGTTAGGAGTGCTTTGCTCTGTCCTATTGAGCTACTGGGGCAACACACACGATTATAGCATTGCCGTAACCCTGCTTCAAGGGTAAAAGGAGATGACATGAAGATGACAGAAGGAGATTTACCGGGGAAAATAATCGAGGTTGAAATAGGCAATGCCATCTATGGCGGAAGCTTTGTAGGAAGAGCTGCAGATGGAAAAGCTGTTTTTGTACCCTTTGTGCTGCCAGGCGAACGGGCTAAAGTGCTCGTCAACGAAGAAAAGAAGAATTACGCCAGGGCAACTCTGGTGGAGTTATTGGAATCGTCTCCAGAGCGCATCTCAGCTCGTTGCATGCATTTCGGGGTATGCGGTGGATGTCATTACCAACACCTTGCTTATTCATCCCAACTCGCAGTGAAACGAGCCGTTGTGGCTGACCAGTTTAGCAGGGTTGGGAAATTCACCAACTTTGTGGTTAATGAGGTCGTTCGCTCACCGAAGGAATGGAACTATCGCAATACCGTCCAGTTTCATGTTTCGGGTGCTGGAAAACTGGGTTTCCAAAGAAGCAGCAGCGCTGATACCGTTGAAATCTCCGAATGTCATCTTCCACTGCAGGCAATCAGTGACCTTTGGCCGCTGATTGAACTTGATCCCGAACTCCAATATAACCGGGTGGCGATACGCGCAGGGTCAGATGGAGAAGTATTGATGGGTTTAGAGGGCGATTTATCAGCACTCCCAGAGTTAAGTCTCGATTTTCCGCTTTCGGTAGTGCTGCTGGGAAGGGATCGTGATCTCGTTCTTTCAGGTGAGCCTACAAACCGGTTCATGGTCAGAGATGCCGAGTTCATCGTCAGCGCTCGTTCTTTTTTTCAGGTGAATTTGAACCAGGCGGAAGCCATGGTTGAATATGTGTTGGAATTGATGCCGTGGAATAAAGACATGACCGTCTTCGACCTCTATTGCGGAGTGGGATTATTCTCACGCTTCATTGCACCATTGGTGAAGGAACTGGTGGGCGTTGAACTCTCAGAAAGCGCCTGTAACGATTATGCTGCGAACCTCGACTCGTTTGAAAATACTTCTCTGTATGTGGGCGCTGTCGAGGATATCTTACCCGGATTAGAAATTGTTCCCGACGTGGTTATTCTTGATCCACCACGGGCCGGGCTGGCACCCCGCGCACTGGAAGCGCTGGCCAAGTCAAAGGTCAAGCAGATCATTTATGTTTCCTGCGATCCCACCACGCTGGCGCGCGATTGCCGCATATTGGTTGAAAAGGGTTACCGGTTGGAAAGTATTCAGCCTTTTGATCTGTTCCCACAGACTTACCACGTGGAGACGGTCGTATGGATGTCAAGGCTAAGAGAGTGAGGGTGAAAAAAAAGCATAATAAATATAGGCTTTTTGAGGTTAGAGAGATAATATTCGAAGTACAATTCTTAGCGTGTGAGTTCTTGGCGACCTTTACTTGTTCTTGACTGGCGATTCCCAAACTAATATACTTACTATATGCTGCTTTTCGCGAGAAAAGGTGTCTTTGCTTCCTCCTTCCTTGCGTTGTAGTATTCCTTCTTTTCAAAAGTTTTTATGACAAAATATAGCCACTGCCTCAGCTCTTTGATTCCTATATGTGCTGACGTGCATCGGCAGAATGGGGATTAGGATGAAAAAAGTTATAACATTCGCGATCATGTTAATCTTGGCGTTCACCTTTACAAGCCCAGTATCAGCGGCAGGTTTTAGTCTGGTTCAAGGAAGCATCACAGGCAACTATCTTGATAATAAGTTGCTTGAAACATTTTTTAGCACGCTTATCATTTCGTCAGAATTCTCGGATCAGCAGCAAAAATACATATTATCAGGTTCGACACAGGTCCAATCGCCGACATATGAGTATCCGGACGGTAGCGACCTATATGTCGGAATGGATACTGGAATTGGGAATATTAACGGTGAATATGATCCGCTTACGGGCGGATTTTACGGCACAGTACATTATGAGGCGGAATTCAGCGGAGCGGTAGGGACGTCAACGCTGACTGCGACAGTGTCTTATGTAGATTGTGAGTTTACCGGAATCGCTAATCCAGATGATACCAGCGTTAAACTTGAGTTCGTTGGAAAGGATCTCAATAAAAATAAAGACGTGGCTTTTACCGTAACGTTCTCGGTTCAGGGAGCTCTGCCGTTCACACAGGGGTCATCAGAGGAACCGGAAGAAACTGAAGAAATGCAGCTCGAGCCTTCGGAACCAGTGAAGTTACCAGACTCTGGCACGCGCTTCAGTGACATGACCGGCCAGGTTGAGATGCTTATTCCAACAGGTTACAGTCCCGATGGCGAACCGATATATGATGAGGAAGCATGGCAGTTCGCAAAGTTGGATGCTGTTCTTCCCGAAGGTACAAGGATCAAGACAAGTGACAGAAGCTCGGCCATGCTGTCCTTTGCCGACATGACAACCTTTGTGATGAAACCTGAAACGGAAATTATCTTATCGAAGCCTGAGGCCGGACCGGGTAATTTTAGGCTGGTAACCGGTTACCTATGGGTTAACTTTAAGCATGTGCTTAAGACGGGCGATTTTCCATTCGAGGGATCTCAAGCTGTTGCGGGTATTAAGGGAACAACATTTGTCCTTGAGGACGATGGAATGGAAACAACGCTTAAGGTAATTGAGGGTACTGTTGATTTCACATCAAAAGTGACGGGTGATTCACTGACAGTAGAGGGCGGTAACATGCTAAGCGCCAGCAAAGACGGGCTCAGCGAAATAACAGATTTCGATGTGGATGCTGAAATGGAGCAATGGCAAGTTTATGGTGCAAATATACCAAAAGAGAGTTTTCCGCTCTGGGCTGTATTAACGATTATCGGTGCCGTACTCCTCGCGGGAGTCATACTTTTCATCGTATTGTCGATAAACAAAAAGAAAGCCGCAAGCGCGTCTGCCTTTTATAAATCCGTGCCAAGAAATTGAGCGTATCATCAGAAATACGGTATCCAATATGGTGCACCCTGATGCCGGGGGCGGTATTCTGTACGCGGTGCGGCTGGAATAGGAATAAGCGATTATTCTCTGAATTGGCTGAACTTGACACAAACCTAACTAAATATGCGTCAGTTGTAACATGTTAAATTTGCATATTACAACAATCTATGGGAAAATAATGCTCGCGGATATTCCCCGAAGGAAGCATCTCATAAATGTCAATTTTAAGGCGACACCATTTTACGCAACGGGGGCGTCTGCGCCACAGGTATCCAACGGCGAACAGTGCAGGATAACCCCTGATTTCTGTCGCGTAAGTGCACTGAGTCAGGCCGTCAGGCAGCGCATGTCAGCGAGATACAGATTCGTCAGCCAAACCATTATATGAATCTTCGTAACCTGCTTTCGCCGGCTCTTGTTTCGCGTTTTTCGATAACCAAACAACCCCTTTACAACGCCGAAAATATGCTCAACCTTGGCTCAGACAGAGGTGTTTTCCCGTTCCCCCGGTTGAATTGCCATTGTGAACGAATGGATTTATTTCAATTTTATGAAAGCGATCCGAACTCGACCTCACATAGAATTTGCACGCTGAGCGCGAGGGTGTGGGACTCAACTTCCAAGTAATGAGTAAAGCGGTTGCCACATTCCGAGAATATGCTGCCGCTCCAAAGGGGTGGAATGACGAGATTAAAAAGGATTAGAAACGAAAAGGAGGTCGAAAATAATGCTGGGTGCAATAATTTGTGACATCGTAGGCTCCGTCTATGAGTGGCATAATATTAAGACGAAAGACTTTCCTCTGTTCAGAGACGACTGCTTTTTCACGGACGATACCGTGATGACCGTTGCCACTGCTGACGCTCTAATGAACGGCGGCAAAAAGGATGATTTCATTGATGCCTATAAAAAATGGGGACGGTTGTATCCCAACGCTGGTTATGGCGGAAGATTTTGGAGTTGGTTGAACTCGGATGAACGTGAGCCGTATAACAGTTGGGGCAACGGATCAGCGATGCGTGTGTCACCCTGTGCATGGGTCATGAACTGCGGATTCTATGGAAGAACTGGTTGTTGGCCATCAAACGGCTGGGGTATGGTAACTCGCTCTGCTGAGGTAACACACAATCATCCCGAAGGCATTAATGGCGCACAAGCCACGGCAGCAGCCATATTCCTGAGCAGGTTCTATTCCGAAGGTCACGCTTTCGACTATTGTGAGCCATGGTCGATTGATGAATTGAAAGCTGAAATAAGAAAGCTGATAGAGAAAAATCATGGCTACGATCTTTCCAAAACGCTGGATGAGATTCGTCCAACTTACCGCTTCAACGCAAGCTGTCAAGAAACCGTGCCTCAGGCAATCATAGCATTTCTCGAAAGCACCGATTTTGAGGACGCAATTCGAAACGCCATCTCGTTAGGCGGCGACAGCGACACACTTGCTGCCATAACGGGTAGCATCGCTGAAGCAGCTTATGGTATTCCGGAATGGATAAAGGATAAGGCATGGACATATCTCGACGAGATGCTCCGCGACGTCTGCTGCCGCTGGCATAAGTTCACACAAGAAACATAAAACCGTGCTTACAATTGATTAGGCAAATGCACATAATTAAAAATATTAGCCTTTACCAACGTAGGTGTCGGGAGCTTAACTTTATGATTGATTGATTCCCGAGAACTGATATAAGCTATAAAAATACTATAGACATGTTCCCTTGTGCGAGAAAACAGAAAAATATAGACCTGACATCAATCTGTTGATATCGTGTCACCTCGAGACGGATTGTCTATTTAAGCGAAAATGAAATGGTTACGATCTTGGTCAAGGATCGGGTGAGTTAATATATATTAATGGTAACTTATGAGGTTGAAGGTATTCCGGTCATAAAAAGGGCGAAAAATGCGTAGTGAATGTCGCCGTCCATGGGTGTCTATCTCACGAGGGAAACACAGTCATGACCACTGTTCAGGAAAAATCTATGAAGATCGAAAACAATGGCAACGCCAAGATTCATTTGAGACCTCATCATATCCTTTGCCTGTCGCTCTTTGAAGGCAAAGGTTATAACAAAAAATTTATTGAAAATATTCAATCGATATTGGATAATTTTCACAACATACAAATTATCTCCAGTGCAGATGATATTTGTAAGTCATGTCCAAATAATGTTCATGGTGAATGCAGCCTGGGCGAAGAAGATGTGCGTCTAAAAGACAGGAATGCATGCGCAAGTTTGAATTTACAACCTGGCGACATTTCTGTTGAAAGCATCAACCTTAAGTTATCTATGCTATCAAAAATGGATTTCGAAGCGTGCTGCAAGACTTGCAGATGGTATAAGGCGAAGGTTTGCAGGTTCGAAAACATCAAGCAATTGTAATGACATAGAAACATCATTTTATCGGAGGTGTAGATGAAAAAGAGAGAGGAGGAAGATGTCATGAACCCATTTCAAACAATTGCGACAGAAAGACTATTGATTCGAAAACTTGAGCTCGCAGACACCGCTGCCTTTTTTGCTTATCGTTCACTACCAGAGGTTTATGAATATCAAACTTTTCGCCCGGTGAAAATTTCTGAAGCCGAGGGTTTGATTAAAAAGATCCCTGATTATCCAAACATTCCCAATACCTGGTTTCAACTCGCCGTGTGTCGTAATGAAGATGGTCAATTGATTGGAGATGTTGGTCTTCATTTCCTAGAGGATTATGGACAGGTAGAGATCGGATACACGATCGCCCCAAATTTTCAGGGGCTGGGATATGCCCATGAAGGATTAATCGCAGTTATCGATTACCTTTTCATTAAGTTAAAGAAACATCGCATTATTGCATCGGTGGATCCCAATAATATTAAATCTGTGGTCCTGTTAAACAAAATTGGAATGCGAAAAGAAGCTCACTTTGTGAAAAGCGTCTGGATTGATAACCGTTGGGTTGATGATTGCGTATATGCAATGTTGGAAGAGGAATGGAGAAGGGGATAGAGGAGAAGGTTTCTCTTGATTTTCTTCGGGTGCTCCATTAGGTAGAAAAAATGCGATCAATAGATGCGATTTCCAATCTAGCATAATCCTTGCATCTTTTTATTAAAGAGTTGCTATAATAATTGCGTATAGGATGTTAATTCAAGAATTGTAAGGATTCTTTGTGGAGGAAAGATGAAAAAAGTTGCGAGATTGATCCCTGTCTTATTGCTGATCGCGTTGTTTACCGCCTCGTGTCAGGGGCTTTTTGGCGGAAAAGAAGAGGTACCAACAGCTGAGGCTCCGAATTTGACCTTAACGGCATTATTCGATACCAGTTTGAATATTCCGCCGACTGTCACTCCACAACTGGAGGCAACATCCACTGAAGTTCCAACCGCGGCCCCCACCACTGAAGTACCAACTGAGACCATGGCCGCGACCGCAACCTCAACCGTTGCACCGACGACGGCTGTGCCAGCTCCTGCACAGCGTAGCGGCACCCAGATGAAAGCAGCGTATCTTACGACTGAACCGGTCATGGATGGGACGTATGCCGAATGGGTTGATAAAACCAACAAATATGCCATTCCATACGTGGTATGGAAACCAGCCAACTGGAAAAATGCAGCAGATCTAGAAGGCGCGTTTGCAGCCGCATGGGATGACGATTATCTCTATGTATCAATCAAAGTTACCGACGATGTCATCACCCAGACGCAGACTGGAAGCAAGTTGTATTTAGGTGATTCAGCAGAAATTCTAATCGATACCAACCTGCTTGGAGACTTTTATGTCCAATCGCTGGATAGCGATGATTTCCAATTCGGGATTTCGCCCGGGAATCCTTCCAAAGATATCGACCCTGAAGTATATCTCTGGTATCCATCCAGCAAAGCAGGAACCAAATCGAATGTGCTAGTCTCTTCGCTATTCGAGGATTCTAATACGATTTATCGGGTGGAGGTTGGCATTCCGTGGTCGATGCTTGGTATTACTCCTACCAAAGGGATGCGCCTGGGATTCGCAGTCTCAGTGAGCGATTGTGACAACACCAGCACCCCTTCACAAGACACGATGATCTCCACTGCGCAATACCGCAATTTCTTGAATCCCACCACCTGGAACGAATTGGTTTTGATGAAGTAACAGCGTTTCAAAAAATCTATCAGGCTGCCCGTTCGGGCAGCCTGATTTTTATTAGAACAGGATTGCGGCCAATTCTGACCGGTATTTTCGTGTTTGGTCAGCTTCAGGATCAAGAAGTTCAAGCAAACCAAGGATTACTTGCTTGGCCCGGTCTTTGCGATATCTTTTATCCTGGCGCAGCACATCCAGTAACCCGTCGATACTGGCAAGAATGTTGCCGCGAGCGGCAAGGCGTAATGAATTTGAAAATGCGGCATCAAGGTCAGTCTCTAAGGGTAATTTGTTATTGCGAAAATCTTCCATCGCTTTAATCAAAGGGACGAGTTGTTCGGCAGCATTGTATTCCTGGCTGGCAGGGAAAGCTTTGTAAATTTGCATGGCATCGGCAGATTGACCTTTCAGCAGGCAAACTTTCATGATCCCCAATAGACTTGCCGGGTGCTGGTCATTGAGTTCAAGCGCTTCAAGGAATGCTTCTTCTGCGGCTGTCAGGTCACCTGAAGCAAGCAGACTGTTACCTTTTTGGGCAAGCAGGTCTGATGGCTGTGGTGGCAGAATTTTATTAATAAAGTCACGAACCAGGGGTTCAGGAATCACACCGGCAAAATCAGATACCTTTCGACCCTGACTGAAGGCGATGACTGTGGGAATCGTGCGAACGCTAAAACGTAAGGCCAGGTTGGGATTTGCATCCACATCCACCTTGGCCAGCCTGAATTCGCCCTCTGCTTCTAACGCAAGTTTCTCTAACAAAGGGGTGAGGATGCGGCAAGGCTTGCACCATTCAGCCCAAAAATCGACCACAACGGGTTTATTTTGTGAATAAGCGATCACATCGTATTCAAAGCTTGATTCCGTGACCGAAATAATGAAATCCGACGGCATTTTTTCTCCCGGCTAGATTTGTGTGTTTTTGATCAAGTTATTCACCCTCGCCACCATCAGGAGGAGCGGATGGTTGATCGATCCTGATAATTTCTCCATGGACGTCAATGACCACTCGAAAACCAAGCATTCCCAGATATGCGCGGGTGTTTTCCGGAATACCCATGTCTAACATCATTTCGTATTGCTGCTCAATGTTTTTTAATTGATTTTCTAAAATGGCATGGGTAAAAATATCTTCCTGCCCCAGCATTTTGGCTGCCTGTTCTGCGATCAACTCTTCGTTTCCGGCGATCTGACCACCCAAAGCGCGAAGGATTTCAAGGTCGATGGGTCTGGATGGAATATGCCGTAAAAAGCCTGCATCGTTCACCACATAGCAAGGCTCATCACCGATTTTGGCAATCCCGACTGGCTGGTCAAATTCGTCGATTACTAATCCTTTAAATAATGGTTCTTCAGACATAACGTTTTCCTACCTGTATTATAAAGCAATCCACTTAAACAGTGGATTGTGCTTCAGTTAAAACGCAGGTTATAGAACCACACTTACCCGCGTTCCTCCATTTTTGTATGCTCGTTGTTCTTCGTAGGGAACATGGGGTAGAGTCCAGCGGTAAACCCATTTTGCTGCTTCTGAGGGCAGGTTGATACAACCGTGACTGCGGGGTCGGCCAAAGTCATTGTGCCAGTAAGTACCGTGAAAAGAAATGCCATCTTCGGTAAAAAAGGTGACCCATGGGACGCCCGGCAGGTCGTAAGTGGTGGCTGTGGCCTTGTTGCCGTTGATCATGTGGCGGGATGGTCTTTTATAATCGGTGGTGAAATTTCCGGTTGGGGTCAAATAGTGATCATAGAATTCCGTTCCACCAGAACAGCGGAACATCTGCACAGGCATGTCTGCTTCATAAGCGATGACGATTTGATCTCTCAAATGAACTTCAAGCCTTTTATCAGCCGCGGGAACATCTGGTGAGAGGATGGAGGTTTCTTCCGGGGGGATGATTCGCAGATGCGAGGATTGGACATAGTACCTGAATTGGTAGAAATCCTCAAGAACTTCGTACCAGGTTTCACCTTTGTCATCCTGCAGAACGTCCAGAATCCAATGTGTCGTAGAGTAATATAGTCGGTACGCTACCAGCTTCTTGAAGATTGGATTCCACACAGCGTCTGTAAATGGGACGGTAACTTCAGCAAGGACACCTTTTTCGGGAATGGCAACAGCAGGATCGTTTTTTCTAATCTCAACCGGCTGCACACTTCCAGAATGAACATATCCTTCATTGTTCATGAGATACCATACTTTATTGTGCGCAGGTTCTCCACGGCCGATTTCCACTTTGTTGATTGGCATCACCAGATCTTTCCACAGTGTGCGGATTAATTTGCCTTCGAGGCTGGGAGTATCGTACATATCCACTTTATTGGTTGTAATGCGGCCTAGTCCAACCTCTCCAGAAGATTGGGCGAGAGATTCCGCTAAGGCGAGGGTGGATTTGTTCAGGGCAAGCAGAGAAACCAATGAGACTCCACCAAGCCAGAGAAACTCGCGCCTTGAAAGAGAATGGATGTCTAATTTATTGGCCATAATGATTAATAATGAATATTCACCAGAGTGCCAACCGACGCCCAGTTAAAAAGCCACTCTGCATCGCTGGTGCGCATGTTCACGCAGCCATGACTCATCGGTACACCGAAATTGTTGTGCCAGTAGGTGCCATGAATCCCGTACCCTGAATAAAAATACATTGTATATGGAACATCAGGCAAGTAATAACCGGGGCCTGACATATCGGTATACAGGTACTTGACATAAATATAATATTGGCCGGTTACCGTCGGGTGGGCTGCAACGCCAGTCGAGACCACGAATGATCCCACGATCTCATTTCCATCGTAAGCGTAGAGCATCTGATCACCGAGATCGATATCGATCCAGTAGCCAGAAGTATCACCGGCAGGTTGATCTGGATTTGACACTACAGGAGCTGCCGTTGGTTGAGGCGTGTAGGTTGGCCAGGGGGTGTTCGTGGCAGTGGGTGTGCGAGTGGGCGTAGAGGTGGCCGTTGGGGTAAAGGTTGCCGTCGCAGTTGGAGTAAAGGTTGCCGTTGGAGTGGGTGTAAGCGTGGGTTTATTCAGTGCGCCAGCCGGGATCGGCGCAGACGAACTGCGCGCCAACGCAATCCAATTGGGGATCGCCGCCCAAACAATAAGTGCGCTGCCGAGAAGGATCAGTGTGATGATGAGTGTGGCAACCCAGTTGTTATTTTTCTTCCTGGGTGGTCGTTGGGTTTTAGCTGCTGGTTTTTTCTTTTCTGCCGGTTGAGCAGGCTTCTCTCTCAACTGGTCGACAACACTGGCTGCTGTCGATTGATCAAATTTCACGGTCGATTCTGAAATTGTAAAAGGTGGAATAGCGTTACCAGATTGAAACCCGCTTGATGCTGCCTTAATGGGTTGTGTGTCTTGTCTGGAAAGTGAAATGGGGGGGACTGAATTTTCAATCGACACCTGCGATAAACGCTGTAAAGCCCACTGCATACCCTTCGCAGCGCGCTCACTCTGTGGATTGATTGTCAGTGCGCGCTGTAAATATGCCACACTGGCTGTGGGATTTGAGATTGCAGCCAGTATGAGCCAGGGTTCTTCGCTATCGGGGTAAAGGCGAGCGGCTTTCAATGCCCAGCGTCTGGCTTCCATGTTGTTGTGCTGTTGGAGGCCCGCTCTGGCATTTAGAAGTGCCATTTTAAAGTCGATGGAATTTGGATCGTTCATGGGGTTGGCTGTGTCGTGGCAACATTCTCGTTACGGATGTAACAGAGCAATCCATCAACGATGCCCTGGGCCACCAGATCAGGGTGCTGGGTTAACATCTGGCGGTCAAGATTCAAGAACCCGGTTTCGATGATCGCCGCAGTGGTTTCTGTGTGAATTTCATCAAACGCATGATAGTAGGTCATGTCGTTGGTTACTGAGTTGGCAAGATATTTGAGCCCAGTATCTGCCTGGTAACGGTCGGCCATGCATAGAACGAGTCTGGATGCTTTCTCGGGGTACACACTGTTGATGGCAGCGGTCACTTTAAAGCCGGTCGCCTCTTCACTGATCCACTCGCAAGTATCACTGTGAATCGAGATCAGGGCAATTCCTTGATAAAGCGAAAGCCTTGGATCAAATTCTTCTAACAAATCCACTGTGAAACCCTCGGCGATGAGTTTCTGTTGAACAAGTGTGGCGATAGCGAGATTAACCTGCTCTTCGGTCAACCCATCCTGGCAAACCGAACCCGAGTCATTTTTCCAATGGCCAGATACGATACCTATTCGACCAGTGGATGTGCTGGCAATATTGTTCGCCGGGGCAATCTCAGTCGGATTGGCTTGCCAGGCTTGAAAAACACGTTCCAGCGTTTGACCTGAGAAAAGGTTGTTTGGAGTGAATAAGGTAAAGAGAGAAGCAAGGAGAAAGGCGTATACACCGATGGATTGTATGCTGCCAAACACGCTAAACTTTTCTCTTTCAGGTTTGGCTGAAGAATCGCCAGAAAACTTTGCATCTGGATTGATCGGAGAGCCATTATTTGAATCAGGGATGGAGGTTTCAGGGTTAATTGGCATGGGGTCGCTCGCTTTTTTCTTCTCCTTGAGAATTATAGCAAGGATTGTGCCAATATCGAACGATAAATCTGTTCATTTTCATGCTTGACTTCGGACAAATGAAACAGTATAAACAATGAAACAGCGATTGTCTCCACAATAAAAATCAAATAGATGATGTGTTTTTGAAGTGAATTTATCACAGACGAGGGAGCGGTTTTCGATTTAAATTCGGCCAAAATCACATGACAACAAACCTTCTGACACCCGAGGAACGTTCATATCTGCTCAAACTGGCACGGGATTCAATTACGAATGCTGTGCGGCATAAACCATCTCCACACATCTCTCTTGAGACGCTTTCACCCTCTCTGGCAGAACCCGGGGCTTCATTTGTGACGTTAACCATCGATGGTGATTTGCGAGGATGCATCGGTTCACTTGAAGCCCACCAAAGTCTGGCTGAGGATGTTAGAGAACGGGCGGCACAGGCAGCTCTAGAAGATTATCGATTCCCTCCTCTCGCAAAGGAGGAAATCGATCATGTGAAAATTGAAATCTCCCGGTTGACGAAACCAGAACCGTTGATTTATGAAAAACCAGAAGATTTACCGCGTTTGTTGAAACCGAATGTGGATGGTGTTATTTTACAGCAAGGATTTCGACGAGCTACTTTCCTTCCTCAGGTCTGGCAGCAGTTGCCAGATCCACAGGATTTCCTCTCTCACTTGTGTGCCAAAATGGGTGCTCCTCACGACCTGTGGCGCAAAACGATATTGCAGGTCATGATCTACCACGTTGAAGAATTTCATGAGTGAACGATCGATTGTTCGCCCATTCAGACTCGCACATTAAAAGTGATGGTATTCAACAACGTTGATAACGAAGATGGTGCATCGCTTGGGAGCATCTTCAGCAACAGGGGGGTAATATCCGCGAATGACTGCCAGGGCATCTTCTAATTTTTGATCTTCAACCGCGCAGAGCAAAGTGGTCAATCCGTGGCGCAGGAATCCACCTGTTGAAGCAATTGTGGTTACTCGAAAATCGGCGTTGGTTAGTGCATGCAACAGGTGGTCAGAATCCACGTCATTAACGATGGCAATGATCATTTTCATGGCTACAACTCCTCATAGTGTTCTACTTCAATTGCAAAAACAGTTGCTCCTCCCACTGTAACAGGGGTTGGAGCAGGCAAGGGTAAGGGGGCGCTTTCCAAAGGCACTGCGATATATTCTATTCGCTGGCGGCAGTTTTCTTTCAATGCATTTAATATCTTTTGCTGGTGGTCGTGTGGAATTCCAACAAGAAGGGTAGCGTTCCGGCGGCCAAGAAAGGCTCCTGTGCTTGGTAACCGGGTAATCGAAATTTTCATTTCCCGGAAGATATTTTCAACGATATCGGCATCCTGAGATTGCACAACTGCCATTAACAAAGTGTTGCATGTCTCTGAAGGTTCAGGTGTCATATTCAATATCCTCCTTTCTTATTCGAAGATGATCCGATGTGCTTGTGGTTGATCAATCAAAACTGTTTCACCTGAAGGTGAAATGATCTCAGTATGATCAGACTCCAGGATCATCTTAATCTGATTATATTGTACCGTAACTGGGTTTGGATTTCTATTAAAATGCGTAACAATTACCTCATATGGTGAAATTTTCTTCACACCACAAACAGCCAGAAACAATTTTACCGGGATGAGATCCTCTAAACGCACTTTGTCTTGAGATTCAGATAAATTCGCTTTTTCCTGCCTTTCATCTGAATAAGGATCAAAATGAAGGCGGAAAAACCGTTCCGCAAGGTCAGGCCGGTGGTATTGAAGCAGCCCCTCAATGATCATTGACGCCAGAAAATTTGGAATTCGTTCAGTGGAGGTGTTCTTTTCTGAAGGGTAAAACGTTATTCCATTCATTCCCAAGAAAGGATCAATATTTTTTGATGTGAGAATTTTTTCCGCCTGGCGTGGTGAAGGAATACCAGCCCATAGCGGCAAAAGAGAAGTGATGTCGTGCTGGTTAAGATCAACCTGTCCTATCTGGCCTATGTCACCTTTTTTCCAGCCAACAATTTCGATTGAATCGAGGGTTGAAAAGGATTGCGTTGTAACTCCAATTCCGATGGTGTCAATCCATTCGAATGACTGGTGGGAGAGCGTCGCTTCGATCTCTCCTTCGCTGCCCATACCTTTCAGTGTGCAGGAAAAGTTGGGCGAAATTCTGGTTCTTGGTTGAAGCCGAATGAATAACCTGCCAGGAGTGGTGATCTTTCGG
Source organism: Anaerolineaceae bacterium (assembly GCA_034429135.1). Classification (GTDB taxonomy): domain Bacteria; phylum Chloroflexota; class Anaerolineae; order Anaerolineales; family Anaerolineaceae; genus UBA6107. The sequence goes on from DAOUGR010000033.1 coordinate 27,077, forward strand.
GTAGGTTTGTGTTTTCCTTCCTGTTTGAATTCACTCAGGATTTTTTCGTGGTATTTGGCACCAGATATGAAATCCCGATATTGATAAAGCCCTGAATCTTCATCCCATAGCTCTTCCATTTTGCTGGCTATGCAGCGTTTTATACCTTGCAGGCAATCCTGGTGAAGGGTGGTTTTCAACCATTTCTCGATCTGAATGAGAGATTTACACTCACGGTAAAGCAACGATAACAGGAAAGGACTTTCACTGACCTTGAGTTTTGTCCAGAGATGAATCCTCTGATCCAACCCGAAAGCATTTGGGCTCAAAAATCCAACCTGAACCGGATGAGTTAATTCTTGATGTTTCAGAGATTCTTTGAAGAACCAGTTCTGGTAAAAACGCACCAATCCGGGATAAATCCCTTCCAGCCAGTGAATATCTCCATTTTCGTAAAAATAATCGCAGACGAGCGTTGCAAGCAAAGGCAGAGCAAGATGCCCGGTAGTTTTATGATTGGCACTTATCTGAAAGTCGATCCAGCCGGTATTTTCTTGAGCGTCCAGGATGTTTTGGATTAATCCCCTGACGGTTTCAGGTCTGCCTGGTAAAAGATTTTGTGTCATTAACCAGGTGTCAGGAATCGTCTGACCGCACCATTCCGGGTATATCTCTAAAACCTCCTCATTGGGGTAAAACCCAAGATCTGGATCGCGGCGCTGGATGAAAGTTGAAGACTTGATTTGTTGAACGTCAGGCATTAATAACTGATATGCATGGTTCTGAGATTGATTCAGAGACTCAGCCATATTGTGACGCGGGCTTTCAATCAGGCATTTTTGGCGGTTGTCAGCCATCTCAATTTTGAATTGTTCAACTTCCAGCTGGCTGGAAGAATAATGGCGTGCCTGATGGAATGATGCGTCTTCTGCGGATTGAGAAGCCATTACCCATGTTATCTGGCGTGTTGCACCTGGAGTAAGGAGCATTTTTATCGATAAACCCGGGTAAACGGATGGACTTTCTTCTGGTCCACCAGTTAAATAGAATACAGGGTAAAGGTCGCCAGTTTTTCCTCGCAAAACCGTATTCATACCCATTCGCACTGAACTCATCGTCTGCCCACCTGGCATTGGATCGAGCTGAACCAACCAATCTGCCTGCAACAGCCGGGAGATATCTGAGGTGTTCTTAACAGTCAATTGCCCGGTGATTACCTGCGATAACGGAACCCAGATTTTTAGTTGAGCGTCTAAAGATAAAAATGGACTAAATAAGATTTCAAAAAAGTTTGTCGATCTAAAGTTCACCTGCGGGTACTTATGAAACTCAACAGGGGTTGATACTGATCGGTCGTTATAGGAAAATTCTGGAAAAATTAACATGCGCCTGGCGCGCAATCCGAAAGTTGTGGAAAGGGTTATAGGACCTTCTGGCGTTATAGACAGTGCCCATACCTGGTCGTCAGTGACAGTTGGCTTGCAAAATCTCACATCGGATGCCAGGATCTGATGGATGACTTTATCATTATGGAATAAGGACATAAGGACATTGTAAGAGGATTATTCTTCAAGGTCAATTGATTTATGCTAGAATCAAAAAGAATATCAAAGAGAGAGTGTTAAGTAGAGAATGAACAATCCAATCAACCAAGACGATCCTGCGTCACGAATGCGACGTATTATGACTGAGAGTGGTACGAATTCAAATCATTCAAAATCAGACTCGGAATCAGGACCGCTCCCGGCCGAACAGGGTGAATCGACTCAAGAGCAATCTGAAAATACATTAATACGAAATACAACAACTGAGGGTTCGGAATCTGAAGAATCTTTTGAAAACCAGCCCACTGTGGTGTCAACCGTTTCGGATCTCTCAGATACGACGCCGACGGTTAAAGTTCACCTGGATCAACCCCTGCCGCCGCCGCCTGGAGCGTCAGATCTCTTGCCGGAACACGTAGATGAAATAGACCTTTCAGCCACGCGCGTGTCGCCTAGCGCGATCTATATGAATACGAAACCTACCCAAGCCAGAAGGCAGCCCCCTCAGCCGGCAGTTACCGTTCGAACACCTGTAAAAAGGAACGGGCCTCCTCCCAAAAAAGTTAAGGGTGATTTTGATTTTAGTGGCTGCCTGGTAAAGGTAATCATCATCTTGCTTTTTGCCATTGTCTTGGGAATTTTGATTGCGGCAGGTTTCCTTGTCTATCAATATTTCACCATTGCTGCCACGCTGCCCAGTGTTGATGAAATGCGTGCGCGGGCATCTCAATTTGAGACGACGCGGTTCTATGACCGGAATGAGAATTTGATTTATGAAATGATAGACCCTAACGCTGGTCGTAGAACTTATACACCACTGGAAGAGATTTCGCCGTACGTTGTGGCAGCTACGATTGCTACCGAAGATAAGGAGTTTTACAACCATCCAGGGTTTGATATTTTCGCTCTGGCGCGTGCGATGGTGCAGAACTACACCAGCGGCGAAATCGTTTCAGGAGCTTCAACCATCACACAACAACTTGCGCGAACCTTGTTTCTAACCGCAGAAGAGAGGGTAGAAATTTCTTACAAGCGGAAAGCCAAGGAGATCATTCTTTCCGCAGAAATGACCCGACGCTATACCAAAGATGAGATTCTTGAACTGTATCTGAACGAAATCAATTACGGCAATCTGGCATATGGGATCGAAGCGGCAGCCGAAACTTATTTCAACACCACAGCGGATAAACTCACCCTATCTCAGGCTGCATTCCTGGCGGGTATTCCGCAGGCGCCGAGTGTTTACGATATTTTCACCAATCGAGAAGCCACTCTGGGGCGTAATAAGCAGGTGTTAACCGCCATGTATAATGTCAGCCAGGAAAAGGGTTGTATTACCGTCAGTAACAGCCTGCAACCGATCTGTGTTGAAGCCCAGCAAGCCGCAGATGCGTATGTTGAGATCGAATCATATCCTTTCAAACAGCGCGCGAACCCGATGGTTTATCCACATTGGGTTACCTATATTCGTAGTTTGCTTGAATCAACCTACGATCCACAAACAATCTACCGCTCAGGATTTCGCGTATACACCACACTTGACCCCACGCTACAACAGAAAGCCGACCGAATTGTTAAGGAACAGGTTGATAGCCTCGCTGACCGGCATGTAACGGATGGCGCACTGGTGGCGATCAATCCCAAAACTGGCGAGATCCTTGCGATGACAGGTTCGGCTGATTTCTATAACGATGCGATTGCCGGACAAATCAATATGGCACTTTCGCCACGGCAGCCGGGATCTTCAATAAAACCTCTGACATACGCTGCGGCATTCGAGAAAGGATGGACGCCATCAACATTGATTTGGGATGTGGAAAGTGAATTTCCGCCGTCAGGTGACCCCAATGATCCGCGTGACCCCTATATTCCAGTCAATTACGATGGTAAGTACCATGGGCCGGTTACTGTGCGTAGTGCGCTGGCAAATTCATATAATGTTCCTGCAGTTAAGACCCTACAGTTTGTGGGAATTTATGATGATCCAAAAACAAGTGAGGCAGACGGGTTAATCGCGTTTGCCCGCAGAATGGGAATCACAACCCTTGAGCGAAACGATTACGGTCTATCGCTAACCCTTGGCGGTGGTGAAGTGACGGTTATGGAAATGACAGAAGCGTTCAGCGTTTTTGCCAACAACGGGAAAAAAGTTGAGCCTGTGGCGATTACCAGAATTGAAGATCATGAAGGTAAGGTCATTTTTACTGCTGAACCCCAAACACCCACACAGGTGATCCGTGAAGAACATGCTTACTTGATCACGTCTATCCTCTCTGATGCCAAAGCGCGTGCGCCTATGTTTGGCACTAATTCGATCTTAAACCTGCCCTTCCCGGCAGCAGCAAAAACAGGAACCACCAACGATTACCGTGACAATTGGACAATTGGGTACAATCCTGATCTAGTGGTTGGTGTTTGGGTAGGGAATGCCGATAACACTCCCATGATCAACACCTCTGGTGTGGCAGGGGCCGCGCCGATCTGGAATGAATTTATGAGTTTTGCCGTGCCTTACCTGACCAATAACAACCCGAGCAATTTCACCAGACCGGCAGGCATTGTCGAAAAAGAAATCTGCGCGATATCTGGTGCTCAGCCCTCGGAATATTGCCCTGTTACCACAACCGAAATCTTCGCGTCTGATCAACTTCCTCCCTCTAAAGAAGATGATCTCTGGAAAATGGTTGAGGTGGATTCCTGGACGAATCTTGCGGTATCGCCAGCCTGTGAAGGGTTTAGTTCAAAAAAACTTATGTTGAATGTAACAGATAAATGGGCAAAAAAGTGGATCACTGAAACCGAACAGGGAAAAGCCTGGGCAGAAAAATATGCTGCGATGTCTCCAGTGATCTTTGCACCTACCCGCGCCTGTAATTCTGATGATTCACGACCTACATTGGTATTTGTCGGACTTGAAAATAAACAAACGATCACCAGTGATCCGCTAGATTTGTATGCAGTGGTGAACGCTACCAGTAATTTTAAGGATTTCTATCTGGAATATGCGTATGCAGATAATCTAAATGAATGGACAAGGTTGGTTAAGCCGGGGGGATCAATTTCTGCAGAACCGCAAAAACTGCTTACCTGGAATTTAGGTGGATTGAAACCAGGCACGGTGGTGTTAAGGTTATTTATGCGGTCGACAAAGGGTGGTACCGCTGAAAAATTATTAAGATTAAATATCCAGGTACCAACCTATACCCCCACGCCCACCAATACCCCAACCTCGACAAGTACTCCAACACCCACGCCTACGGTCACCTTGTTGCCAACCGATACGCCAACACCAACAGAAACACCCACTCCTCCTTTAACATTGCCATAGCTGCGATTGTTCTTTAACTGATATCTGCCCCTCTCTCGAATGATTCAAAGGAGAGGGGCTTTTGTGCCTGTTGTTATTAATTTATGAAAAGATTGAAGTCTACACTTTTTTTGTGGAGATTACGAGAGAGTGTGATGGCGCGGTGTGAGTGAAATGGGTGTATCGCCTGATAGGAACGAAGTTAAGGATTGTCCATCAATCGGCATTACACGACTGTTGGAAAAGAAGCCAAAGTTAAAACTGGTTTCGTCACCGGCTTTCTTCCCAGGGATGGGCATCAATCGGGCGGTCAGCGGTTTTCCAAGACGCACGGAGAGCGCGGCAACATCCATTAGAATACTGGCAATCTCACCGGTCGTGATATCTCCAGCAAGGGGGATGGTATCCAACCCGGTGCCGCAAACAGCTGAATAAAGCAACAGATCTTTAACCGATAACCGTCCTTCTGATGCCCGTTTTGCCAGAATAGAATCCTCAAGCACAGGGAGCATCATTCCGTTGAATCCTGCATGCAGCCACTTGCCTTTATCGAGTGTATCAGCGATCACTGCGACCGCAGCTAACGAACCAGTTCCACCAATGTGATTCAGTCCGAGTTGTTCAATTGCTCCACCGAGTGAACACCAATCCTCGGGGAAGGGAGCGGGTGAGAAATCAAAACCTTTAAAGACAATTCCCGTGCCCTTTAGAGTTTTGTTGATCACCTTTGATATTTTTCCAGCGGCATCTTCCAGTAGGGTGAGCAGTCGAATCCTACCCTCCTCGAACGTTTCTGATTGCTCAAAGGCTTTGAGCACAACATCTGCGCATTCAATCGCAATTGAAATCGCGAGCGGCTGATTGAATTGGTGGAAAGCAGCAGGTAAAAATGGCGTCCAGGGTGGAACATTGGCGATCGCAGCGAAGCGTAGGTTTGTAAAGCCATCCGATGAAATGCCAGCATTACGTTGGATCACTTCGGCACAGAGATTGACTGCCGCGGGATAAATGACCTTGTTATCTGCTATGATGCCGCTGAAGAAAACATTTTGTGTTGCAGCCAGCAAGTCAGGGATTGCCTGAAATGATTCGGGATTTTCAGGAAGAGCAGGACCAAGTGAAAGGTAAGACCAGCCAAGTTGCCCTGCTTCTTTTTCGAATTGAATTGTTTCACGTATTTTCTGATCTTTACTTTTGCCATTGAAGAATAAAGGGAATGGGGTGGTTGCAAGGCGTGATGATTGAACTGGCATGATACTGCCGGTAATGACTTCATTCAGCGTCTGATTGATCTTTGACAGCTGTTCCAAATCTTGATGTGCGTGTTGTTTCGTTGGATCGAAAAAACTGGTAATTGATCTGATTCTCATTGGGTTCTCTGACGAATGATTTCAAAAAGGAGAATGGACGCGGCGACACCTGCGTTTAAAGATTCAAATTGTCCGGGCATAGGAATATGAATGAAGTGATCTGCGGTGTTTCGGGCTTCGATGCTGGCGCCTTCCGCTTCGCCGCCGATGATCAGGGCAAGCGGATCTCTCAAATTTGCCTGCCACATATTCATACCATCGCCTGATTCTGCAAGGAACATATTGAGATGGGGGCCAGATCGCGGTTTGCAGTATTGTTGAATTTCGCTCCAGTCAGCCTGCCGTATGCACATTCGAAAGTGTGCGCCCATGCCTGCCCTGACAACTTTTGGCATAAAAAGGTCTGCACTGCCAGGAGCGTTGAAAACAAGTTGAACACCGGCCGCTGCTGCTGTACGCAGGATGGTACCGCAATTTCCGGGGTCTCGCAGCTGGTCAAGGATTAAAACAAGATTACATTTTTCTGGAACTGGAATGGCGGTTTGTGGAACGACCATTAATATGCCCTGCGCAGTTTCAGTATCGGAGATTTTTTTCATTACCTCTGAACTTACCTCAAAACCTTGAGCGCCGGCTTCAAGACTACGTTGGATCAGATCTTTCCCTCTGGATGTATTCTCTTCTGTAAATAAGATGGAATTAGGCACAATTCCCGCATTTAAAACCTCTTCTGACAGACGAACTCCTTCAGTGATAAACAGGTTTTCTGCCTTACGAACAGTTCTATCGGATAGTAATGCGCGGATCCATTGCACACGTGGATTTTTTGGAGAGGTAATTTTTTCAGGTTTATGATTGCTCATAAGTCAATTCTACCTGATTCACATCTTTAAACAAAACGGGATGGCAATAAGCCATCCCGTATTTATTCAAATCATTCGTGTTATGCCGATTTTGCTTTTGCCACGATGGCAGCGAACGTCTGCGGATCGCGAGCGGCGAGGTCGGCTAACATCTTACGATTCAATTGAATATTTGATTTGCGCAACGCAAAAATCAATTGACTATAAGATAAACCGTTCAGGCGAGCGCCAGCGTTGATGCGGGCGATCCACAAACGGCGCAGATCACGTTTGCGATTGCGGCGGTCGCGGGTCGCATACCACATGCTTTTCAGCCGGGCTTCGTTGGCGCGGCGGATGAGGAGATGCCTGCTGCCGAACTGACCTTTTGTAAATTTCAAAACTTTCTTATGACGCAGATGGCTTTTTGGACCACCTTTTACACGAGCCATACTTTACTCCTTTGCTAACCCCTGGGCGCCGGCGGTGAGCCAGTTGTGAGCACCCAACAGTTGCACTAATGCGGATACGATAATCAATCGTCCATGTGTGGTGCGAGGCGATTGACGCGCTGAATGATCTTTTCACCTTTTACGGTGACCATTTCACTCAGCTGGGCTAAGGTGCGTTTTGAAGTGCGGCGCCGGAGGTGGCTTTTTCCACCCTTGGTGCGCATCAAGACGCCAGACCCGGTCAGACGAAATCTTTTGGATGTCGCTTTATGGGTCTTTAATTTGTATTTACCTGTCTTTTGCTTGCGTGGCACAGCGAACTCCTCTCAACAAATTACGCGGTTGGTTGCGCAACCGCGAATTATACCAGAATTGTTGCTAAATGTGTGAAATCTATCAGGATTCCTTGGGCTGCTCTGTTTTTTCGGGTTCTGCAGCTTTTTTCTTACCAGGTCGCGCAGGGGCCAGCACCATTCCCATCGTGCGGCCTTCCATATTGGGGGCCTGTTCGATCGTGGCGATATCAGCCAGTTCTTCGGCGATCTCTTTCAGATCTTCAAGAGCAATCTCCGGATAGGTGATTTCACGACCTCGAAAACGAATGGTCACTTTTACCTTGTTGCCTTCTGCGAGCCAACGGCGGGCATCACGCGTCTTAAAGCCACGATGATGTTCGTTGGTTTTGGGGCGTAAGCGGATCTCTTTTACCTCAATTTTGGTTTGAGATTTTCGAGCTTCCTTTTCCTTTTTCGTTCGTTCGTAAAGGAATTTTCCAAAATCCATTACCCGGCAGACTGGGGGGTCAGAATTGGGGGCAACTTCGACCAGGTCAAGCTCTGCCTCGCGGGCAATTTGTAGCGCTTTTTGTATGGGAACTACACCGATATTTTCATTCTGCGGTCCAATCAAGCGCACTTCTGCAACCCTGATCAATTCATTTACACGAAAATTTTGAGTACTGATAGTCTTCTCCTTCTACTAATTTTAAGACTAGCCCGTCATTAGAACGGGCTATAAACTGAATTGATAATACCATAATCGATGTTTTCTAGTCAACAAATTCCGGGCATTAATTTACGACGTTGGGAATTCAAATAATTCAAGGTACTGCCGGCTGGAACGTGAAGGGTCATGATAAACACCACGCTGATCCTCAGGGAGCAGTCTGGCAATCTCGAACATGATCTCATCGGTCATTTCTTGCCTGATTTCCCGCGTCAACCTTTCGCTAGGGAAGCGTAAATGGAAAGGATGACCAACCTTAATCGACATTTTGGTGCGGCGATAAATTGTGAATTTTTCGCTAAAGTTTTCATTGCCAGTGAAAACCACTGGAAGAATCGGCGAACCAGTGCGCATCGCCAGGTACACAATTCCAGGCCGACCAATATTTAAGCAGCCATTGTGTGAACGCGTCCCTTCAGGAGCGATTGCAATCATTTTACCCTGAGCAAGGTACTCTTCGGCTTTCTTGAATGCGGCCAGGTCCAATTCACCACGCCTGATGGGAATCGTATCCCAGGCGTTAAATAGGATTCGCATAAAGAAACTATTCCAGGTTTCGATTTTGGCGAAAGCCGATAATGGTCTGGGATGGAGATGGCTGAATCCAACCGGTGCATCCAACCAATTAACGTGGTTGGTGGCAATGATCAAAGGGCCGTGCATCGGAATTCGATCAACCTCGTGGTCATCGACGCGCAGGAAGGTGCTGAGAAGCGCTTTAAGAGGGGGGTTAATATGATTGGCGTTTAACATGATTCATCTAGCCTGGTGATTATTTCCAATCCGCGAGGGATGATCTCGATTGTTAAGTCTATACCCTCTTCACAAATCGTGACGCCATCTGCATGGCAAGGCATCGACCCTTTGAGAGCAGTAACGCGGATTTTTTTCGACTGGGTCATAACCACTGCGGGGTCAGTTACATGTGTCCCCTTCATGATTTTAACCATGAGACCGAACATAGCCATTTGTGGCACTTCGCGGACGATATTCAGCCCAAAAATTCCGTCATCGGGTCTGGCTGAGGGAACCATCATAAAACCACCACCCATTCGCTGACCGTTCATGATGGAAACCAACAAAGCGGGGATGGTAAAACTTTCATGATCGAGGGTGATCTGAATGAGAGGTGATTTGTAATAGATGACTTTACTGAAAATACTCGTTTTTAAAAAGCATAACTTACCGGATTAAACGTTACACGACCTAGCCAAGCGTAAAAAATGGCTTTTAGTGAAATAAAAAAGGAAACAGAGGGTTGCTCCT
>DAOUGR010000034.1:0-109790 GCA_034429135.1 Anaerolineaceae bacterium
GCTATAGTTGCTGTGGTCATCGTGTGTTCCCTTTCTTGAATTGGTGTATGAGACCTTCAAGAAACCACACGATGACTCTTTTGTCAATTGCTTTTTACACCACAATTTGAGACATTATCATTGGCGCTAAATAGCCAATATTTTAATCATTTTGTCCTGATTGTCGGTAATCAATAAAAATAACTTGTATAATAGCGGTATGTCTCAAAAAATTACCCCTCTCGTGATCGGAATTGCAGGCGGATCAGGCTCTGGAAAGACAACCGCCGCTGATATTATTTTGGAAAAGGTTGGCAGAAACCGAATTGCCTACCTGCAACATGACTCTTATTATCGTGAACTAACCGGTCTGCCGCTTGCTCAACGCGCTGAGGTCAACTTTGACCATCCAGATTCACTGGAATCAGCGCTGATGATTGAACACATCAATCAGCTTAAACAGTGGAAACCGGTGAACGTTCCCATTTATGACTTTCACACCCACTCCCGCACGGGGAAGACCTTTCAAGTCGTACCGCGAAGGGTGATCCTGGTGGAAGGGATTCTCATCTTTGCAGAACCGGAACTCCGCTCGCTCTTTGATGTCAAAATTTTTGTGGATACCGATTCTGACATCCGTTTCATCCGCCGCTTGAAACGCGATCTTGAAGAACGTGGAAGAACCACTGAGATGGTGGTTAAACAATATCTGGCCACTGTGCGCCCCATGCATCTTGAATTTGTGGAACCATCCAAACGTTATGCCGATGTGATTATTCCAGAAGGCGGCTTGAATGAAGTGGCGATGGATATGATCATCGCCCGCATTGAATCACTGCTGGCTGAGGAAAAGAAAGCGGAATGAAATTAACTGGCTGGCGGTTGACCGTTTTGCGAGTAGCGGTGCTGCTGGCCGTTATTGGTTTGTCGGTCTTACTAGAAGTCATCTCAAAAATAGTGTCTGAGTAAGATTACCAGGCAACCCAGATGAACAAAGCCGATGTAGTTTTCAACCAGGCGATCAAAACGAACCAAGATCCGACGATAATTCTGAAGCCATGCAAACAATCGTTCAATTTTCCATCGTCTCCGATAGCGGCGGAGTTTGCGCCCGTCTTGGGTCCTGGCTTTCTTTCGATTGGATCGATGAGGGGCGATCAATTCCACTCCATTTTCAGCCAGCTTCGCATCCAGTGGATCGCTGTCATACGCTTTGTCGCCGATCAAACGCTCAGGCAGCTCTTCGGTGAACATAGTTTCCAAAGTCGCCTCTACGAGGGTGATCTCATGCGGCGAAGCACTGCTAGCGGATATGGCGATAGGAAGACCAGAGCGGTCTGCCACTGCCATGATCTTTGTACCTTTGCCCCGCTTGGTTTTTCCCACCCCTTGGCCCCCTTTTTTGCGATGACGAAGGTGCCATCGATGAAACATTCGGTCAAATCCAGATCGCCACGCTCTTTCATGTCTTTTACCAACATCCTTAGAATCACCTCAAACGTGCCGGAGCGAACCCATTCCTGGAAACGTCGATGGCAAGTCTGGTATGGTGGGTATCGCTCTGGCAAATTCTTCCACGGTGCGCCGGTGCGCATGATCCACAAAATACCATTGAGGATCTCGCGGTTGTCGCGGCGAGGTCTGCCGCGACCATCGGGTCGTTTCGGTGGTTGTGGAATGAGAGGTTTGATTACGTCCCATTGTTCATCGGTAAGATCCATCGGCTCGTCTCCTGATCGGGTTTGAGCCAGAGTTTACCATTTTTGAGATAGCTTCTATTTCTTAACAGAGATAAGGTTCAAAAGCTTGAGGGGTTCGGTTATCCGGGAATTTTTCTTGTTTCTCTTCTATCCAATGCGACCCTGATCCTTCCCGTACCGGGTGTGTTATTTACCTCGGCCATGGGAGCGGTTTTCAATCCATTTTTTGTCGCACTTTGCGCGGGCACGGGAGCAACGCTGGGAGAACTTTCGGGTTATCTGGCAGGTTTCAGCGGGCAGGGGGTTATTGAGAACCGGTCGTGGTACAACTGGGTAACCAATTGGATGAAAAAGTATGGTGATATTACCATTCTTGTCATGGCCTTCATTCCCAATTCACTTTTTGATATTGCTGGGATGGTCGCTGGAGCGATGCGCATGAAGTTGTGGCGTTACCTGCTTTTCAGCTGGATCGGGAAAACCGCAAAAATGATGGTATTTGCTTACGGGGGAGCATCAATTCTTACGCTGTTTAAATAGTCAGGCCAGCCGATAAGCCGCATTCTGTTGCTTGAGAGGGTATGCCAGGGGCACGGCTCTCAAACCGACGGTCATCTCTCTAGGCCGAATGTTGCCATTCGGCTCATGCAGCCTACCCGGGACTCATAAGAAAACGAGCCGCTTCCCGCCGCCCTCTAAGGGGCGGGCATGGTCCCTGCTTGGCCTTGCTCCCATCGAGGGTTGCCTGGCCGCCGTATTACTACGACGCCGGTGGTCTCTTACACCACCATTTCACCCTTGCCATTGGTATGGCGGTATGTTTCTGTGGCCCGATCTGGCAGGTTCTTCCCCAGGGGGAATCCCCACCCCGGACGTTATCCGGCGATGTGCTCTGTGGAGTGCGGACTTTCCTCGGCGTTGAAATCAACGCCGCGACCATCTGGCTGGCCTGATGGCTCCATCATACCTTTTGTGCGTTACTTCGTCAATCTTATCTGTTTGGATTTCATACGCGAGTCTGAAACAAAAAGTTATATAATTGCGGAGGTAAATCCTATTTATGGCGAGGTGCACATGAGAAAACCAATGGTGGCTGGAAACTGGAAAATGAACAAAACGGTGGATCAGGCCAGTGTGCTGGTGCAGGAACTGCTACCAGGCCTTAAAAATGTTCCTGAAGTGGAGAGGGTCATTTGTCCTCCGTTTACTTCTTTGATGATCCTCGCCGCGCAATTAGACGGTTCAGGTGTTGGTTTGGGCGCCCAGAATTTGCACTGGGAAGCATCTGGTGCTTACACTGGTGAGGTTTCACCCCAGATGGTGCGAGAATTTTGCCAGTATGTGATCATTGGACATTCTGAACGCCGCACCTATTTCAGTGAGACAGATGAATCAGTCAATAAAAAACTTAAAGCTGCCCTTGCACTGGGGTTGATCCCGATTGTGTGCATCGGTGAGACACTCGAAGAATACGAGGCTGGCAAGACAGGTGAAGTTGTTACCCGTCAGGTAATGGAAGGGTTTAAAGAAATTGATCCATCACTGGCTTCTACGATCGTTGTGGCTTATGAGCCGGTTTGGGCGATTGGTACAGGCAAGGCGGCTACTGGAGAGGGAGCAAATGCAGTCCTTCGTGATCATATTCGACCTGCGTTAGCGAAGCTTTTTGGTTCTGCTATTGCCCAAAACGTTCGGATTCTCTATGGCGGGTCGGTTAATGCTGCCAATGCTGCAGAGTTCTTTGAACAACCCGAGATCGATGGAGCGTTGGTAGGTGGTGCAAGCCTTAAATCAGCAGAATTTATTAAAATCGTTGAAGCAGCAAAAAAATAAGGGCGCATTAAGGAAAAATCGAAATCCCCCGAGAGGGGGATTTTTGTTTCGATGAGAATTAAACTCGCCAGGTCGGAATCAGGCCGTGCCAAACTGGCGGTCGCCAGCATCACCAAGGCCAGGCAGGATATAACCAATATCATTAAGCTTTTCATCCACAGCTGCCAAATGTATTGGAACTTCTGGATGAGCGCGGGTCATAGCTTCGATGCCTTCGGGTGCGCCAATAATGCCTACAAATTTGATCTTTTTTACCCCCCAGCGTTTGAGAACGTCAACGGTTGCAGTGGCGGATCCGCCTGTGGCCAGCATAGGATCCAGTATCAAACACACGGATACCGTCGGTTCCGTTGGAAGTTTGTTATAGTATTCCACTGGTTTTAGGGTATGTTCATCTCGATATAACCCGATATGCCAGACCTCAGCGCTGGGCATCAGTTTCCAGAATCCATCGACCATTCCCAGACCTGACCGCAGGATGGGGACAAGGCCGATCTTCTCTTTGAGAACCTGACAATTGGCAACTGCCAGAGGAGTGGTCACTTTTTCGGGTTCGATGAGCAAATCAGCTGTGGCTTCGTATGCAAGGAGGATGGAGATTTCTCCGATAAGTTCTCGAAATTTTTTTGGTTCGGTATTAATGTCACGGAGTTTGGCTAATTTGTGGGCAACTAACGGATGGCGGGAAACAAAAACGTTTGACATGAGGACTCCAAAAATTTTTTTTATTATAGCGCGAATATGAGAAGAGAAGGATATAAATGCGCGTAGTAATTTTAATATTGTTGTTGCAATGATTGAGGAAAGTGTATAATGGTGCCTATGGCAGCAACCGATGAACGCATAACCAACCCCGAGGCACACGCTGATGACCGGTTAGATCAGGCACTAAGGCCGTCAAGACTGAACGAGTTGATCGGGCAGGATCAGGTCAGACAGAACCTCGAAATTTTGATTTCTGCAGCCCGCGGGCGCAAGGAATGTCTTGACCACGTCCTATTCTATGGCCCGCCCGGGTTAGGCAAAACGACACTGGCACACATCCTGGCCAACGAAATGGGAGTGAACATCAAGATCACCTCAGGCCCTGCAATCGAGCGCACAGGCGATCTGGCGGCCATCCTCACCAATTTGCGTGATGGCGATATTCTTTTTATCGATGAGATTCACCGTCTGGGCAGGTCTGTGGAAGAAATTTTGTATCCAGCGATGGAAGACTTTGCACTGGATATTGTAATTGGCAAAGGGCCCGCTGCGCGTTCGCTGCGATTGAAATTACCCCACTTTACGACCATCGGAGCGACCACACGCCTGGCGCTGGTTACAGCCCCATTGCGCGCACGATTTGGAGCGGTCTATCGATTGGATTATTATGATCAAAAAGCCATCCAGGAGATCGTAAGGAGAGCAGCTGCGCTACTAAGAGTGGAAAGCGATGATTCAGGGATCGAAGAGATTGCTCGCCGGGCGAGGGGTACACCTCGTGTTGCTCTGCGTCTACTGCGGCGAGTGCGAGATTACTCGCAGGTGAAGGGAAATGGCGTGATCGACCGCACGATCGCCATCCAGGCATTAGACCTGCTGGCAGTAGACACGATGGGGCTGGATGATGTTGACCGGCGTGTGCTAAAGGCGATCATTGAAAAATATGGCGGCGGTCCTGTGGGGCTCTCTACCATTGCCGCTTCCATTAGTGAAGAGTCAGATACGATCATGGATGTGGTGGAACCATATCTTTTGCAGTTAGGATTTCTCGATCGTACGCCCCAGGGAAGAGTGGCGACCCAACTGGCTTATGAACATCTGCAAATCCCATACAATAACCATAAAGAAAGCCAGCCTCGTTTGATTCCGTAATGATGCGCACTTCAGATTTTGATTACCATCTTCCGCTTGAGCGTATTGCTCAAACGCCGATTGAACCACGGCACAATTCGCGTTTGTTGGTAATGGACCGCGGCCAAAATTCGCTAACGGATGCTCACTTTTATGACATCGGCAAATATCTCAATCCTGGTGATTTGCTGGTGATCAATCAGACGCGGGTAATTCCAGCCCGATTGTTTGCGCGCAAGCAAACCGGGGGCAGAGTGGAACTGTTGTTACTCAAACAGGTAGAACCCGGGGTATGGGAGGCATTAGTTGGTGGAAAAGGACTGCGCAAAGGGGTGCGCGTTTGTGTAGAAAACGGACCAGAGGTTGAGATCATTGGAGAGTTGGAGGGCAGCGAGAGGCTCATTCGATTTCTCCAACCCGTTGAGAACCTGCTGCCACAGATCGGTGAAATGCCCCTGCCGCCTTATATTCATGAGCATCTGGCAAACCCTGAGCGTTACCAGACAGTTTACGCCCGAGAGACGGGTTCAGCAGCGGCACCCACAGCGGGCCTGCATTTTACACCTGAATTGATGGATCAGCTTCAAAAAAATGGGATCAATTTTGCACGCGTAACCCTGCATGTAGGCTTGGATACTTTTGCACCTGTGACCGAGGAAGATCCCCTTGAGCATAAAATACACACAGAATGGTGTGAGATTACGCCAGAAACTGCTTCATTAATAAATAAGACAAAAGATAATGGTAATCGAGTTGTTGCTGTTGGCACGACTTCTGTGCGGACGCTGGAAAGCGCTGCCTCGGCCAGCCTTATTGATGGGCGTGTTGCGCCTTACCGCGGTTCAACAGGGCTTTTTATACTGCCAGGTTATCAATTCAAAGTGGTAGATGCCATGGTGACCAATTTTCACCTGCCAAAATCGACCCTGCTCATGCTGGTAAGTGCATTTGCCGGAAGGAACCGCATCCTGGAAGCATATCGAATTGCCATCGAACGCGAGTATCGGTTCTATTCTTTTGGTGATGCCATGCTGATCCTGTAGAGCGCCAGATGACGGTTACGACGCTTGAGGTATTGGAGAAAGAAATTACAGCCTGTAGAAAATGCCCACGATTGGTCGCCTGGCGTGAAGAGGTGGGCCGGATCAAACGGCGTGCTTACCGCGGAGATGAATACTGGGCAAAGCCCGTGCCCGGGTTTGGTGATCTTCATGCGAGGGTTCTCGTGGTTGGTCTGGCGCCCGGGGCTCATGGTTCAAACCGCACCGGCAGAATGTTCACCGGTGATGCTTCTGGTGATTTTCTTTACCCAGCTCTGTTCCGCGCCGGGTTTGCCAGTCAACCATTCGCGAAGAATGCAAATGACGACATGGAATTGAAGGACATTTTCATCACTGCGTTGTGTCGTTGTGTTCCACCGGGCAATAAACCTACGCCTGCCGAAATGAACAACTGCCGTCCGTATTTACAGCAGGAGATGAAGCTGCTTCAGGAGGTGGTTGGAATTGTTGCACTGGGTAAACTGGCTTATGAAGCAGTTACGCGTCATATCCTTCTATTAGATAAAGCAGAATCTATTCCTGGCTTTTCTCACGGAGTGTTTCTCCGTTCCTATGAGGGAGCTCCTTGGGTGATTGGATCTTACCATCCCAGCCGGCAGAATACCCAGACTGGCAGATTGACTGCTGAAATGTTCGATCAAATCTGGAAGCAGGTAAACCAGCTTTTGGGAAAGTAACACTATTTTCGGGCAATAAACCAGACCCGGCTTGAGTTTGGCTGTAAAGGTGTAAAGGGATCCAGCCGGCCAAGTTTATCGACGATGTGAAATCCTGCGTATTCAAGGCATTTTTCGATTTCTTCAATGGAAAACGCACGTTCGGTATGTTTTTCTTCAAATTTTTCCCACCGGTCATCGACTTTGACAAACCAGGTAATCGTTAAACAGGCGAGTCGCTTTTCATAGTTATAACTGGTACGGTGCAGTTCCAGCAAATCTGAAGTCTCCTGCTCAACCGCACATGATTTTTTTTGCCAGGTTACTGCTAACCCGTAAACCGTATTCATATCAAAGAGAAACCACCCATTTGGCTTTAAAGCGCGCGAGATGTTATTGAATGCCGATTGCAAATCGTCATTGGTGATCAAATAATTTAAACTATCGAACCAGCATGTGGCAATATCGAACTGGCTGGAGAAATCAATAAAGCGCATATCCTGATTAATAAAATCAACCTTAACCTTTGTTTGACTGGCGCGGTGTCTGGCAAGCCTTAACATCTCTTCAGATTGATCAATACCGGTCACATTCCAGCCCTTCTTTGCCATAGAAACCGCAAAGCTGCCTTCTCCGCAGGCGATGTCGAGGAGTCTCTTCGATCCATTGGATGGAATTTTATACTGCTGCATTACAGTTGGAAATATCTCTGCCATTGCCTGTGAGAGGTTTGGGTAACGACCTTCAGCATAGATCTTGGCAAACCTGTCATACGTCTTCATCTACCCTCCTGGCCATTGAAAACAAGGTTGATTAAGCGATTTTTACCACAGGTGGTTCTTTTTGACCATGATATTCGTTAATTTCTGTTATTCTTAATTATCAAGATGGAGATCGCATGAACAAATTTATAAAGATTCTTTTTACAATGATGATCATTGTTGTTTTACCTGTCGCAGGGTTTATCATCTGGGCCACGAATACATCGCCAATCATGCCTGAAGCTGAAGCAGCTCTCCAGACCGATGATCAAGTTGGGGTAAAGGTTGGGCAATGGCTGGTTTTCGAGCCGCGGGGATCTTACGCTGAGATTGGACTCATTTTCTACCCGGGCGGAAGGGTGGATTACCGCGCTTATGCACCTTACGCTCACCAGCTGGCTTCAAACGGTTACCTTGTGATCATTCCCGAAATGCCACTTAACCTGGCTGTCTTGGGTATTAACAAAGCTGACCCAATTATTGAAGCGTACCCTAAGATCAAAGGATGGGTGATTGGCGGACATTCTCTAGGCGGATCGATGGCGGCCGTGTATCTTCAAAATCATCCAGACGAAATTAATGGATTAATACTGCTTGCCTCATATCCCGCTGGTAGTACCGATCTTTCTGGTTATCAGGGCATGGTACTGTCGATATCTGCTGACCGTGATGGATTAACGACCGCAGAAGACATTGACCAATCGGAGATCTTATTGCCGGCAAGCACGAGATTTGTCGTGATTGAAGGTGGCAACCATGCGCAGTTTGGCTATTATGGAGATCAAAAGGGAGATAACCTGGCGATCATTACTCGTGCCACTCAGCAAAAAGCCATTCTAGAGTACACGCTACAGTTTCTGAAGGGGATGGCATCAGAGTTAGAATGAGAGGTGATTGAGATCATGCACCTCACGATTCGCGTCGTGTGTCTCGAACGGACCTGGCTGCCCTGAATGACTTTTGTTTGAAAGAAACGATGGGTATCGTCCCACATCGTTTTCTTCAACTTCATCGTGAATATGTCATGTGATTGATTAAAGTTTGTGCCTTTTTTTGGTCATCAGCACCGCCAGCCAATTTGGCATCAATCAAAGCTCTGAGAACGCTCAGGCAGAAAGATTTCAGCACACAAGCGCGGCCTCTCTGTAATCAAGTGCACGCGAGATTTCACAATGTCAGAACGATCATTCGAGCGGAAGCGGCGGATCGAGATATTCAACCCCGGCTTTTTCAGCCGCAGCACGCATGAATGCCATGAATAACGGGTGTGGACGAGTTGGGCGTGAGAGAAATTCAGGATGGAATTGCGTTCCCAACATGAAAGGATGATCACGCAATTCTGCTATCTCTACGAGTTTCTTATCGGGTGACAGGCCTGAAAATACCATTCCCTTGGATGCGAAAAGATCGCGGTATTGATTATTAAATTCGAAGCGATGACGGTGCCGTTCTTCGATCTTTTTTGCGCCATAAGCTCTGGCTGCTATCGTCCCCGATTGTAAAATGCAGGGGTAAAGCCCAAGACGCATCGTTCCCCCCATTTCTTTGATCTCCTGTTGCTCTGCCATAAGGTCGATCACAGGATTGGGGGTTGCTGGATCAAATTCTGCTGAATTGACCTGATCAGTTCCCAGAACGTAACGACCGAACTCAACAACCATAAGCTGCATTCCGAGGCAAAGGCCAAAGTATGGAATCTTTCGTGTGCGTGCCAGGTGGGCGGCGAGGATTTTTCCTTCGATGCCGCGGCTGCCAAATCCACCTGGAACAACGATACCGCTGACCTTATCGAATACCTC
This sequence comes from Anaerolineaceae bacterium, assembly GCA_034429135.1. GTDB lineage: Bacteria > Chloroflexota > Anaerolineae > Anaerolineales > Anaerolineaceae > UBA6107. The sequence continues at coordinate 9,626 of DAOUGR010000034.1, forward strand.
AAGACCTTTCCCTTTTTCGAGATTGGTGGAATGAACCCACTTAAGGTCCAGGTCTACACCGAGGGCAAGGGCAGCATGTTTTAACGCCTCGCGTACACTGATATAGGCATCATGTAGTTCAACATACTTTCCCACCAGGGCGATGGTGACTTTAGGTTTCTTGCGTTTGGTTTCTGTGACCAGAGTCTCCCACACCTGCCAGTTAGGTTCTTTCTTTGACTGAAGGCCAAGACGTTCAAGAAGGTATTCTGCAACTTTTTCCTTTTCTAGCAGCAGGGGAATTTCATACAATGTGGAAACGGTGGTCATGGGTATGACGGCTCGTTTTTCAACATCACAGAATTGTGCGATCTTTTCCCGCAGGTTATCATATACCGGTTGATCACTGCGTGCGATGATCATATCAGGCGAAATACCGATCGAGCGTAATTCGTGGACGGAATGCTGCGTGGGTTTGGTCTTCAACTCGTCTGTTGCCCCGATATATGGCAGCCAGGTGACGTGAATGTAAGCGGTGTTTTCGCGTCCTAGATCAGTTCGCAATTGACGCAGCGCCTCGAGGAACGGCAGGCTTTCGATATCACCGACTGTACCTCCCACCTCCACGAGGACGACATCGGCACCAGTGGATTTTGAAACGAGAGCAATACGGCGTTTGATTTCATTGGTAATATGCGGGATGACCTGAATCGTCCCTCCGAGGAAATCACCACGCCTTTCTTTAGAAATCACTTCAGCATAAACCTGCCCGGTGGTGATATTGCAGACGCGGTTTAGGCGAATATCGATGAATCTTTCGTAATGTCCGAGGTCGAGATCCGTTTCAGCTCCATCATCCAGAACGAATACTTCTCCATGCTGGTAAGGGCTCATGGTACCTGGATCAACGTTGATATAGGGGTCTAGTTTCTGAACGGCCACTTTAAGCCCGCGTTCCTTGAGCAACCGTCCAATTGCTGCAGCGGTTACTCCTTTACCAACCGAACTGACAACGCCACCAGTGATAAAGATATATTTTGTGGTCATGATTCACTCCTACCGCAAAGAATAAAGAAGCGAGGAGGGCGTTTGATTGCACCTCCTCGAGAGATGAGCCAATAGATACATGGCTGTGTAATGAAGTTTCTTATTCGCATGACGATACGATGATTACCTCATAAAGTTAGTGTATCACAAGAGATAATAGTAAGCAAAAGAAAAACCATCCCGGAGGATGGTTTTAGGCGGTTAATTTGTCTGAACTTTGTTTTCAAGAGTTCGCGACAGGATATCCTCTTGTTCTTTTGAACCTGGTTTGTTCTTTTTGGATTCCTGTATTTTCTTGCGGTCTTTCGCTTTTTCCATTGCAGCACGCATGGCAAGTTCCATAACCGTAGGCTCTGCTTCTGCAGGTTCGTTGATGGTTTCAAGCAAAGCTGAATTATCCACTTCGGTTTTTCGGCGCGGTTTCTTCTCGCTGCGTTTTTCTCGCTTTGGTTCTCCAGCGGGTCGGGCTACGGGCGCGGCTTTGGGTTTTTCTTCCACGACCGCTTCTGGTTCGGGCTGGATGGCTTTCATACTTAATTTGATTTGCTTCTTGCGGCGGTTTACATCAATAATCTGTGCTTCGATTTCGTCGCCTTCTTTAACAACATCAGAAGGAACTTTTACATACCCATGAGCCATTTCGCTGATATGCACCAATCCCGGTCGTTCGGCACCAATTTCCACAAAGGCACCGAATTTTTCAAGGCGTACAACTTTTCCTTTTACGATATTGCCGACCTTAATTTCACGCCATTCGAGGTCAAGGGGTTTGATCATGGTCAACTCAACACGCTCTTCACCATCTTTGCGTGCGATCCTTCTGATCCACACATCCACTTCCTGCCCTACCTGAAGGATGTCATCGACGCGTTTGATCTGGGTGTTCTCAGGAACTGCGATCTGTGTAATGTGAAGTAATGCAGGTTTACCGATACCGATATCCAGTACTGCACCTGCAAGGTTGACTTTGATCACCTTGCCTTTGAATTGCATTTTGGGTTCAATTTTTAGGGTGGTTTGTTCTTCAGCGCTCATATATTCCATGGGCCTCTTTCATTTTCGTTATTCAACGAAAAAAGATTATACCCCTTGCGAAGAGATATGTCAATTAATTGTCTGATAACCATAGCAGTTACTTTTCATTTAATAATATTTCGATGGCTTTTTGTAATTGTACATCATTTCCTTCCGCAACATCCTGCTCGGTAAATTCTACAACGTAGTCTGGCGTCAAACCAACCTTATGGATCAATCGACCGTTTGGCGTTAGCCACCGGGCAACGGTCACACGCACAGCACCCTGGTTGTTGTCGAGCGCAACCCAGTTTTGCACGGAACCTTTTCCATAGGTGGTCGTTCCAACCAGAACGCCGCGGCCTCGATCCTGTATGGCTCCTGCGGTGATTTCGGACGCAGAAGCTGAACCACCGTTGACGAGAACGACCAATGGGATCTCGGTGGCTTTACCACCCGGGATTGCTTCATAGGTGATTTCTTCACCGGTACCCAATTTCTCGATCATCACCACGCCATCAGGGATGAACTGAGATACCACTTCAATGGCTGTATCAAGGTATCCCCCTGTATTGTTTCGTAGATCAAGGATCAATCCGACTGGATCTTGAGCAAGAAGCTCATCCAGGGCTTGTTTGAGATCTTTTGTTGTAGACTCACCGAAAGTTGAGAGGTAAATGTAAGCGATATTATTATCAAGCATCTTGCTTTCAATGCTTGGTATTTCAATCTTTTCTCTGACAATTGAAAATTCAAGTGTTTCTGCTGTGTCAGGACGGTAAATTTTGAGTACGACGGTGGTGCCTTCAGGGCCAAGAACTGACTGAAGCACAATACTGGGATCCACCGATGTGACATCTTCACCATCAATCGCAATGATCTCATCACCTGGAAGCAAGCCCGCTTCTTCGGCTGGTGAACCAGGCATGGGGCTGATGATGGTCAGATAATCGCCTGTGGTATCTACCCATGCGCCAATCCCGGTATACGAACCCTCAAGGGGCATGTTGGCCTGTTTGAATTCCTCAGGGTCCATGTAGCCAGAATGTTCATCGCCAAGCGCGTTAATCATACCGCGTATGGCTCCCTGCATCAGTTTCAGGTCGTCTACGGGTTGGTCGACGTATTGGTTATGGATGATATCCCAGGATTCCCAGAAGGGGGCAAATAATTTTTCCAGGTCTGAAGAATCAGAAGGATCTGACGCGGTTTCTGTTTTTTCCGTTAAGACTGATGAAATATCAGTAATTGAATTTATCTGCGAGGCGGAAGGGATTAACCAACCGGCGATAAGACCGCCGGAAAAAGCGCCTGCCAGAAGGAAGAGCGAGAGAAAGATGATTAAGATGGTTCTTCCGGTGTGATTTTGGTTCATTCGTTGTCTCCAGAATGCGTTTGAGTTTTTATGTTTTCACGCATCATTTTTTGGTTTTTTTGTAATTGTTCGACTTTTTCAGAAAGTTCTTTCATTTTCTTATTTTCATTTTGGAACGGGTCTTTGAGGAGCTGCCCGGTGTCTCGTAATTTTGCGATCCAGTGATCCTTTGCGTAGTTATCTTTTTTCTTCATGCTGGTGAAGAGGCTGATATTGAGGGATACGATTAATAAAATTAGAAAGATAATTAATATCCAGCCCAGTGTGGAAATCGAATGATTCATGAATTATTTAACCTTTAATATGTCTGAATTAGCAGGGATGACAGAAGGTAAATCCAGCAAGGATAACACTGCTGCATCTGCACCATCAGACCGAAATTCGCTTCCCACCTGTATGGTATAAACCCCAAACTGCCTTGCGGCTAACAGGTTGCGGGGAGAATCATCCAGGAGCACACAGTTTGCAGGTTCAACAACGCCTGCGATCTCGAATGCCTTTGTGAATGCCTCAGGGAAGGGTTTGCACCAGGGACTGATCTGGGTAATATCGATAATTTGATCAAAGACTCCATCAAGACCAAGAACCTTGATCACACGTTGTGCATGATCATGGCTGGCGTTGGTAAAGATCACTTTACGTTCCGAATAAAGGCTCAAGATTTCACCCAATTCTTTATCTGGATGGAGGTATCGCTCAAGAGGAATATCGTGAACATACTTGAGAAAGTCGTTTTCGTCGATATTGTATTCTGTTTTCAATCCTCGCAACGTGGTTCCATATTTGCGAAATAGGTTTTCTCGTAAAACCGGAACTTCAGATCGATCGAAACCGAGGACTTCGATCATGTACAAATTCATTTTTTCGGCAACTGCATTCCAAACGCCCGATGTAAATGGATAGAGTGTATCATCCAGATCGAAAAACATGGCTTCAAAATTCATAAGCAAAAGTATACCCTCTTTTCTGCGTACAGATGTCAAGGATTATGGAGATTATGTCTAGTATATAATTGACAGGATGACGATCAAAATTCTTGCAGATGAAGTAGCCTCACAGATTGCTGCCGGTGAAGTGGTGGAACGGCCTGCATCAGTTGTTAAAGAGCTTCTGGAAAATGCTATCGATGCTGGAGCCAGCCGCATCACCATTAAAGTGGAAAACGCTGGAAAGAAAACGATAGAAGTAGCCGATAACGGTGTGGGAATTTCGACCGATGACCTGCCACTGGCGATCGCCCGCCATGCAACCAGCAAACTTGCTACCGCAGAGGATCTGTTTCATATCCGTACCCTCGGATTCAGAGGGGAGGCGTTAGCCTCCATTGGTTCAGTCTCGCGCATGACTGTCCTTTCCAGAAATCCAAATTGTGAAACGGGCGGCAAGATCGTTGTGGAAGGTGGAAAACTGATAGCGCATGAATCTACTGGGGGAGCAGCAGGAACCGTGGTGAGAGTTGAAGATTTATTCTATAACACTCCGGCAAGGTTAAAATTTCTCAAACGCGATCAGACTGAAAAACAGCAAATTGATGGATTGGTAACCCGGTATGCACTGGCGTATCCTGAAAAAGCCTTTCATCTCATGCAGGAGGATCAAGCGGTGTTGCGCACAACTGGCAACGGCAACCGCAGAGAAATCCTGGCGCAATTGTATGGTGTGGAGCTGGCCCGACAATTATTGGAAGTTGTATTCGAAGAGGAAGGTCTAAAAATTACTGGTTTCATCAGTCCCATTTCCATCAATCGTTCAAATCGAAAAGATATCACCTTTTTTATCAATGGCCGTTGGATTCAAGATGCCGCGCTGAATACAGCTTTGATCAAAGCCTATCAGACGTATTTGATGGTAGGAAGATATCCTCTAGCAGTGCTGTTTGTGGAGTTAACACCTGAAGAAGTGGATGTTAACGTCCACCCGGCAAAGGCGGAGGTGCGTTTCAAGCAGCCCGATTTGATCTTTACTTCTGTGCAGAGAGCCGTCAGACGGGCTCTTTTGGCATATTCGCCCGTGCCGCAACTGGCACCCGCTCCATGGAAGATTGAATTACAGGATAGCGCACAGCAATTATCCTGGCAGGAATCCCACATCACATGGGATGAGCGAAAAGAGAGTGATGATCAACAGCCGGCGTCTGTGCAGACGGTTGATGCCGTTCAAGGGTTACCCGGTGCAATACCGATTCTGCGGTTGATCGGACAGATCGGTGCGACTTATCTTGTGGCGGAAGGACCGGATGGGCTGTATCTGATTGATCAGCATGCTGCCCATGAACGAGTGTTGTACGAGAAAATGACCGGGTCTAGAGAAGCAATCTCATCGCAGATTCTTCTGGAACCGGTAGTGATGCAGCTTCCCCCTCAATCTGCTGAAATATTAAAAGAAAATCTGGATGTGATCAATCGGATCGGCTTTGAAGTGAGTGAATTTGGGGTCAATACTTTTCGGTTGACAGCGGTTCCCGAATTGTTCATTCGAAACGATCCGCGGCTTGCCATTCGCAGTGTTATCGAAGACTTTGAGGAAGATGAAACCCCACTGCAGGGCATGATTGAAGAGAGAACGATCGCTAGAATTTGTAAACGGATGGCAGTTAAAGGGGGAACGGTTTTATCGGTCGATGAACAACAGACTCTGATCCGTGATCTTGAAAATTGCCTTTCACCCCGAACCTGCCCTCATGGGCGGCCGACGATGATCCATTTATCGGTTGATTTATTAGAAAGGCAATTTGGCAGGCGCGGTGCCAGATCATCCTCGTTTTAATGATTTCTGAGCGATTTGACTGCTTCTAGAATTTTTGGCAATCCCTCAGCCACATCCACAGAGAAGGCTAACACTGCCAGTTGATCAAGAAAAGTTGGGGTGAGATTGACGATGATTAATTTGCATCCACGAAGGCAAGCACCATATGGCAGTGAAGCAGCGGGGTTGACCTCGAGAGATGAACCAGCCACCAGCATGACATCAGCCTGCTCAACTTCACGTTCAGCCTGCTCCCAGGCCTGTTCTGGAAGAAGTTCTTCAAACAAGGTGATACCTGGTTTCACGATTGATCCGCAGCGTTTGCAACGAGGAATCAATCCTGCCAAAATTTCATCAATGACCTCCGATGTGTTTTCTTTTTGTTCGTGGCATTTGAGACACACATAAGAGAACATCGATCCATGTAATTCGATCACATTTCTTGAACCCGCTCTCTGATGCAACCCATCAATGTTTTGCGTGATGATTGCGTGGGCGATACCCATATTTTCTAATTCAGTTAAAGCAAGGTGAGCAAGATTAGGTTTCGCCGCGCACGATGCCTGCAGCAAAGGTCTCAGCCAGTTAAAAAACTTATCGGGATGGTAATGGAACGCAGTTGCGGACGCAACTTCCATTGGGTTGTTGTGTTGCCATAAGCCTGTTTTAGTACTGCGGAAGTCTGGGATACCCGAAGGGGTAGAAATTCCGGCACCAGTGAAGATCACCAAGTGCCGGGAATGGTTGATGATTTCCGCTGCCCGAGTGGTGTAATCCTGGTCTGTTCCAGGCATTTATTCAGCTCTAGATTGAATGAGTTTGGCCAGTTCTTGGATTTGCTGGCTAAATAGATTGTCAGGCTGATACCTGCTGAGGGGGACCTGTTTTTGGATCGCCTGGTAGATTAACTCTGGTACTGCAGGGATCATGACGCGTACCTGATTTGTGGGAATCATCTTTGAGACCTGGTCAGCGGTGAGCTGCATTTCTGAACGGGTATGGTTATACAGAACCAAATCAATGTTCTTGCTGATCGTTGAAGTCATCGCGCCGACTTCCTCTATGACCGTTCGTGCCCGCTTAACTGTGGTTGGCAAAGCGTCAGTCAGGATTAAAATCTCCTGGCAGCGCGTGATCACTTTCTCAAAACCCGGGAAAAAGGGAGTTCCGATATCAAGGAAAAGTACATTGGTTATTTTTGATAATGAATTAATGATAGCGCTTGCCTTATCACCAAGCGTATCACAATCAAGACCTCCAAGTTTATTCGAGGCAAGTAAAAGCCTGACGCCAAAAGATGTTCCAGTTAAACTACTTTCACAGGCTTGTGGTGTAATGGCTGAAATATCCAACGCAAGTAAGTTTTCGAGCCAGTTTGAAGGAGAGATTCCCAGTTCACCAGCCCAGCACCCCTGACCAGGGCGTAACTCGGCAGCGATGACATCACTTTTTGTGAGCTGCGCGTAACTGGCTGATAGATTCTTTACCAGAGTGGAGGTTCCAAGACCACCCTTTGCTCCAATGACACCGACAATGAAGCACTTTCGAATGCCTGCCGCTGGCGAGGAAGTGGTTAATGGTTTCGGCTTGGCACGTGCCAAGAGAGATCTTACATGGGCAACCAGCTCAATCGGATGAACGGGTTTGGTGAGGTAATCATCCGCGCCGGCTTCATAACCCGCAACTTTGTCGTCGACCTGGCCTTTGGCTGTGAACATAATGATTGGCGTTTCACCAATCTCAGGGTCTTTACGAATTTCCTCGGTTACCTGATAACCGTCCATATCAGGCATCATAATATCAAGCACAATCAGGTCGGGAACTTCCTTGCGCGCCATCGTCAATGCCTGGGTACCGTTGTTCGCAGCAAGGATCGTATATCCATGACCTTGAAGCATTTTACCGATCAGTACCAGGGTCTCTAAATCATCATCAACAACAAGGATCTTTTCTGCCATATTTCCCTCAGTTTTCTTCTAGTAAAGTCAGTCTAGCATAATCTGAAATCGATGGCAAGTAAGATTGTCATAAAAATCCCGTTTGGGCAGATGCTATAATCCTGTTATGGATTGCGATCAAATCTTGAAGAATTTGCGGCAAATATGTGGAATTGACCCGCAGCGACCTGTGCTGGCAGGTATCTCAGGAGGGCCTGATTCCATTTGCCTGCTGGATCTACTGCACCGATTTGAGATCAATACCATCGCTGCACATCTTGATCATTCGTTACGGTCTGAATCTGCATCCGAAGCAGATTTTGTTGCTCGCAAATGCGATGAATATGAAATTCCATTTGTCTCTAAAAAGATTGATGTAGCAGAATTTTCCAGACAAAAATCTCTGGCTATTGAAGAAGCCGCTCGCGAATTGAGGTATGAGTTTTTGTTTGAAGAGGCACAAAAAGCCGGAGCGCAGGCTGTGATGGTAGCTCATCACGCTGATGATCAAGTGGAGACGATATTAATGCACTTAATGCGCGGCAGCGGTTTGAGTGGACTGGCGGGGATGCGGCTGCTATTGCTTCCCAATCCCTGGAGTAAAACCATTCCGCTCATCAGACCTCTGCTGTACACCTGGCGGGATGAGATTATTGATTATTGTCATCATCGCGGCCTCGATTTCGTGAGAGATCAATCCAATCTTGATACACGCTATTATCGCAATCGGATCCGGCACGAGTTGATTCCCATGCTGCAAACGTATAACCCTCAAATCAAGCAGAGGCTTCAAAAGGCGAGTGAAGTGATTGGTTCTGAAGAAGATTTCTTACAATCGATGGTGGAAGAAGTCTTCGATGACGTTATGGTGCAAAAGAATGAACGGTTCATTGAATTTAAACGAGAAAGGATGAAAGTTCTGCATCCTGCATTGATCCGGCGCATTGTGCGCAAATCAATTTTTATGCTGAATCAGAGTTTAAGAGATGTTGACTTTGATACGGTTGAGAGAGGGGTTAATTTTATCAGAGAGTTAAACCGCTCAAATCAGGAGGTACTCTGTGCGGGGTTGTCGATATTTTCTGGTTTTCACGACCGACTTGTAATTGCTTTTGATGATGACCCGTTACTCGATCTTTGGCCGCAATTAATGACCAGGTCACAACTTTCCCTTCCAACACATGGGGCAATATGCATCAATGAAAAGTGGATTGTGAGCACCCAGGAGGTGGATGAATGGAAGCCTGTCAACGACCCCTTTGTGTGCCAGATTGATATCGGCCAGTTAACAGAACAACTGGTGATTAACACGGTTCAGCCGGGCGATCGCTTCATGCCATATGGAATGAATGGAAAGGTGAAAAAACTGAGTGACTTTTGGACGAATGAAGGGTTGCCTTCGAGAGCGAGAAAATTATGGCCGCTGGTACGTTCAGGTGACCAAATTATCTGGGTTCCAGGGTTTCGAATTGCTGAAACGGTTAAAGTAACAAAGGCTACAAAGCACATTCTCCAAATCGAAGTTAAAAAAAATGATCCGGCAGTGTAGAGCCGGATCTTTTATTCGATTATTCACCTGCAAGCTGGCGTAATTTCATACTAATCTCGCGCCACTGAATCTTGGAAATGCCCATTTTTTGCCGGATGGTTTCTTTTTCAACACCAGATCGCCAATCGTTTAATGCACAGGTCCAACGGCACATATCAAAGGAAAGGTGTTTATCCAGGCCGGCGTCTCTGCCAATGTCTTCAAGCAGATATTCCAATCTACGTGGAGACCATGGAAACACCTGGTCGATTGGATGGTATTGTTCGAGATATTCCTGATATGCACTGACCCAATCAGCAGTGAGCGGGATATTGCGTTCTTTATAACGGCTGCTGCTGGCAGAGTAGCGAACAAACAGGCGTGGACCTTTAGCGCCTTCAAGTTCGATATGATTGAGATTGAGACCCAAACACTCGCCTTTTTTAATTCCGGTGGTGAGCAGGAGAGTCAGGAGTGTGTAGGGGCGCGCATCGGCTTTTTCAGCGGTTCGTAGTTTCATGGCGCTTTCCACGACTTTTAATTCTTCGTCGGGGGTGAGCACATGAGGCAGCGGACTGATCACAGATTTCTGCAGCACTTTTTCTGCAGGATCGGAAGACAATCTGCCCGATTGCGTCAGCCAGCGGAAGAAGGACTTAATTGATGTGATGCGGCGTGATAAACTTTTAGGGCTGCAAGGTACGCTGCGCCCAGATTGTAACCAATCGAGAAAATGATTGATGTCGTTCAGTGTAATACTGCCGATCGTGGTATCTGCTGGAAAATAGCTCGCAAAGAGATTGAGATCACCGATAAAAGCTTTTACCGTAAAATTTGATTTTCCTTGATCTTGCAGAAACAATTCCCAGGCGCGGATGGCTGGGAGGAAGGGAGTATCTGCGGTGATATGAATTTCAGGTTGAATGTTCATGTAATCCTGCTTTCCGTAGAATATTTCGCATAGCCTACGATTTACAGTTTACAAAAATTTTTACAGTTTGTCAACAATTAATTTTTTATTTAGGTTATTTATAAAATGCCTGCTGGATGATTTCGCCCACGAGGTTTTCATCAGGAATAAGAACCATAGCCCCTGTATAAGGAACAATATAATCGTAAGTTTGAGCAGCACCAATAGCATAGCGTTCTATGATCGAAGGGTTACTGATCACTTTGCTTGCCAGGGGGAGCAATTTTACAATGACATCCAGTGGAAGATTGGTTTCGACACTGGATTTGAACATATCATACAGTTCAGCCGATCGATTCACTGCATCCAGGCTCATCAGTTTTTGAAACAACGCGAGCATGACTTCTTGAGCTCGGCGTGTACGGTCAAAATCATTTGTCGAATAACGTGAGCGCACATACCATAATGCAGTTGCTCCGTTCATGGTTGTGGTGCCAACAGGGATGTAGCAATACTTGTTCACTGCTTGAGGAAGATCACATCTATCATAAAGCTCTTGCGCAGCATAGACGTTAATACCACCCAGAGTGTCGATAATATTCTTAAACCCGGTGAAACTTGTCATCATGTAATAATCGATGGCCACGTCGAAATTGGTCTCGAAGGTTGCCTGCGAAAGCGCAAAACCACCATATCCCTGGGCAGCATTGATGCGTTCATAACCTACGCCGGGTATGTTCACATAAAGGTCTCGTGGGAAAGAAGTAATGGTTACCCTGCTTGTTTCAGGGTTGAGCGAGAGCACCATGATCACATCCGTTCGGTACCCCTGATTTGATCGCCAGTCAGAACCAAGAAGCAGAATATTGATCTGTCCCTTCGGCCGAGACAAATTGATATTAATAGAAGAAGGCGCGTTTTCTTCTGGAGTGGCTGTTGGTTTCGGTGTGGAGGTTGGCAAGAGGGTAGCTGTAGGCAGAATGGGTTGGAAAGGAGTAGGTGAGGGCAAGTATTTCTGCCCTGCATTGAGGAGGAGATCAGAGATTGGCACAACCGTGGAATGAACGGGTGAGTTGGTGGATACGCTGCATCCTGAAAGCAGCAAGGCTATGATGAAGAACAATGTGATCCCTTTGCGCATATTCAATATTCTACTCCAGTTCTTGATTCGTGATTGATGCAATATTTTGAGGCGATTTTCAAAGAAATCAAAGCCAGCAGGTTGACAAGCAGAAATTGTTTGATAGAATTACGTACAGTTAAGCCGAAGTGGCGGAATTGGCAGACGCGCTACGTTCAGGGCGTAGTGGGCATTACGCTCGTGAGGGTTCAAATCCCTCCTTCGGCACCTGAAACCCCGCATTTTTTTTGCGGGGTTTTCTTGTCTGTAAATGTACTTTAGTGTAAGATTAACGCATGAAGAAATTCATGAAAGATGTGAAATTGCCTGTCGATGCGAAGAAGATTGGGTTCATTATAGCGGCGGTTATTCTGTTTTTTCTTGTAATGGATCTAAATAGCCGTCTCAATGAACTTTCTCGATTAAGTGAACAGCAAGATAAAGCCCTAACGGTAGTAGCCGTGTTGCAGAGCACCTTACAGGTTCTTGATACTCAAGTGGCTTATGCTACCTCTGAAGGTGCAGTGGAAGATTGGGCTTACAACGAAGGACACATGGTCAGACCGGGGGAAAAACTGATCATTCCACTTGTTCCGCCCGGTGCTACGGCTGCACCAATCCTGGCACCTACGCCAACCGTAATGCCAGTAGAAAACTGGGAAGTCTGGATGGCACTCATTCTTGGTAAATAACAATAAGCTCCTTCAATCTCGAAGGAGCTTTATTTTTTTCGGTGAATGGCGATCATGGTCAGATCGTCTGATGGAGGTTCACCTTTACGGAAGACCTCGATTAGATCCTCAAGATACTCAAGAAGTTTTGGCGCAGAATAATGTGGAACATCCTTCATCGCGTCGATCAGTCGTGATTCTGAAAACAATTCACCGGTCGAGGAGAAAGCCTCGGTCACTCCATCGGTATAAAATAAGAGTGTGTCACCGAGACCAATATTCACTCGACAATTCTCATATTTGACATCATCAACAACTCCCAAGGCGATTTCACCCTTTGATAGTCTTTCAATCGTCTTGGATTCTTCTCTGAATATCAGTGGAAGATTGTGCCCGGCGTTGGCATACTCTAGAATTCCGGTAACGGGATCCAATAAAGCGTAAATGCATGTCACAAACATTCCATCCTGCGTATCGCGTAACAGCAGGTTATTTACTTTATTCAGCACTTTTGCCGGCGATTTCTCAGATTGTGAGATGGAACGAATCAGGGTTCGCGTCACGGTCATGTATAGTGCTGCCGGCATCCCTTTGTCAGACACATCTGCTATCGCAAGCGCGATCTTCCCATTTTGGGTATTGAATACATCGTAAAAATCACCGCCTACTTCGCGAGCTGTGCGCCAACGGAGGTCGATATCCCATCCTTCACTCGTTGGAATGGATTGCGGCAAGAAGGTTTCTTGAATCTGGCGGGCAAGTTGAAATTCACGCTCAACTCTTTCTCTCCCTACCATTTCCTCTTTTAATCTTTCGTTTTGGATTGCCAGAGCAGTTTGCTGCGCTACTCCTTTGATTAATTCAACACGTTTTTGATGATAAGCTGGTTGAATATTTGTCGTCTTTGTCAGCATGACCCCGTATTTTTCACCCTTGATACTCAAAGGGAAGCCAAGCAGCCAGTTTTTGCTTTCCATTGAAAGCAATTCATTGTTTTCCACACATAACAGGGTTCCCCACTCTTTTACTGGAAGATCAGGATTATCCATCGAGCAGCTGACCATATCGTTGGTTTCTAGTATTTTTCCAAGTAATGGAAAATCAGCTGCAGAAAATGTGTGTTTGAGAATTTCTTCCAGTTCTTCGTGAGTCGATGCTACCGCATTGGCTGGATGGAAAAGCTGGTTATTCTTTTCCCAAATGTAAATCACACAAGTTTCCACACCCACAAGAATGGGCATCAAATGAACGATGGTGTCAAGAATATCATCCAGTTTATTTTGACTCACCACAGCCTGCGCAACCTGTAAGAGAACTGCGGTAACGTAAGCTTCTTCCTGACGACTTTCAACAAGACGAATATTCTCAAGCCCAACGGATGTTTGCTGGACGATGCCCTGCAGGATTGCCAGGGTTTGATCACTAAAACGACTTTGGATACCCATCCCTCCATCACTTGTGTGCGAAACCAGGAAGGCACCCTGCAATTCACCATGGGCAACGAGGGGCAGCAAGACCAACGTGCCTGAAAGTTCAGAATGAGATAATGTAGACAAACACAATTCTTGTTTTGGATCTGTTATAAAAACTGGGGCCTGAGTTGCTTTCAGCTTTAACATGGATATCGAATCAGTATCCTTGAGGATCATTTCTTCTTCAGTAGGTTGAAAGCCGTACCATTTCTTTAATTCAAATGATTCGTTATCCTGTCTGGTAAGGTAAATGGCGCATTGATTAATGCCAACAAGAAGCGGTGTCAGCCTGACCATGGTGGAGAGGAGACCATCGATTGTGGTGATCGATTGGATGGCTTCAGCGACCTGTAGTAATACCGTCGATGACCAGGCTTCCTCTTGAGCCGAAGTGTATAACCTGGCGTTTTGGATCGCTACGGCCGCGTAATTGGCCAGGGTGGAGGCGATAATCGTTGCTTCGGAACCATAACGGTTGGCTGCGCGGTGAGCAAATGTGAGCACACCAAAGATTTCATCACCAGCCCGCAGGGGTACTGCTATTGAGGAGTAGTTCGATTTGAACTTACATGCCGCCCCTAAGGGACCGTATGGATCGTCAGGATTTCGTATTTGAACAAAATTGCTCGTAATCCCCTTATTTAAGAACTCTCTTATGCGAGAAGATTCCTTGGTTGCTTCGATCTCTTGAGCAGAAGCAATGCCCCGAACAGCTGCCAGCCGTAGCGGGCGCTCTTCGATAGGCAGCATCGAAACGTTATCCAGTAGCCAGATGGCAGATGAATCACATGGCAGGTTGGTTTCGAGAGCAATCAGGATCCGATCGAGCAAGTCGGGCAATGCAGGGTTGGCTGAGAGCAAGCCGGCAATTTCTGTGAAGGTGTCTGCAACAGTACGCCGCCAGCGTTCAGTGTTGTAAAGCCTTGTGTTGCGGATTGACAAAGCTATGCCTGCGGCGAGACTCTCAAAAATATCGATGTCGCTGGCGTTAAAGAAACCGAGTTGATCTGATTGCAAGTCTAGAACACCAAGCGTTTCGGTTCCCATCTTAAGCGGCACAGACAACTCAGATTTAATCAACCCAGAAAAAACTTTTGAAGGTTTGTAGAGAGGGTCTAGCGAAACATCATTGACCAATTTGGTTTTTCCGGTTCGGGCTACATAAGAGATGATTCCGCTGGGATCATCCAGTTCATAGGCAAACGAATTCGGCTTGAGTCCTTTTGAGCGAGAACCACTGCCTGCTCTAAAGATCACCTTTTTTCTTCCGGTGTGGACTGTAAAAATGTGTACAAAAGGAATTGAAAACCGCTTATGAATGACTGTTACGACTTCTTTAAACAACTTATCAAGGTCAAGGATAGAAGAAAGTGCATTGCTGATTTCAGCAACAGCAGCCATCTGGCTGGCGCGTTTCTCAATATTGTTATAAAGCCGTGCGCCTTGTACTGCCAGTGCGATATTATCCGCGAGAGAGCGTAAAACGAGCATATCATTTTCATGGAATGCACCGACTTTATCGCTCTGAATATCCAGAATCCCTAGAACCTGTTTTTCTACGATAAGGGGCAGAACGACTTCAGCTTTGGTTCTTGGCAGACCTTCATAATATCGATATAAAGGCTCACGGGTAACATCTTTTACAATGTATTCCTTGCCGGTTAAAGCTGCTGTGCCGACAAGGCCCTCACCAAATTTAATCGCAAACAAAGGATTGTCGTTGGTAGGTTCACAATCGAGAGAACTGGCTCTGAATCGTAAGTCTTGTTTATCTTGATCGACCGTGAAAATGGAAACGAAGTAATAATCAAAGGAACACTGGATCAGGTTGGTAACCCGTTTACAGAGTTCATCCAGATCCATAACGTTGGCAATTTGTGAACTTACCGAACGGACGAGGGAGATCTGGTCATAACGCCAATTCTTGAGGGCTACCTGGCGGTTGACTTGCATTGCCAGCGCTGCTACAGAAGCGGTGTTCATAAGTGACTGGATTTCTTCAGTCGTAAAAGGGTTTTCTAAAGGACGTTCCACTTCCAAAACGCCCAGTAGATTCCCCTGAGTGATCACTGGAATTGCTATGGAATTGGCGTTCTCAGGTGATTCAGAAACTTTCTGATTCTTTGAAAAGAAAGGTTTTTTATATTGATGAGATTTTTGAACAATGACTGGGGCAGGGGTTGAGGGGATTGTCGTTACCGGGCGTTCACCGGGGAGCGGATAAAAAGGTTCTACCAGCCACAGGAAAGCCTGGCAATTCATCTCCTCGTGAATCAGGTTGTTCAAATACTCACAGGTACTGGCAGAATCAGGCTGCTTGAGCAGTGCTTCGCCAAGGCTGAGCAACTTTTGCCAGATAGCATAAGAGGATTTTGGATCTGGCTCCATGGTTATGATTCTTTTTTCTTTTTAAACATGGTCAGCCTGTTGTGGTCATGATAGAACTCGAATTTGATATCATCCATCAGCTGGCACATGAGAAAGAAGCCCAATCCATGGTTTTTCCGATTTTTCAATTGGGCCTTGATGTCGGGAGTTGGTACGCAAGATGGGTCGAAGGGTTGACCATAATCTTCAAGGACGATTTTGATGCCGTCGTCTTCAATAAGGCAGTGGCATTTGATCTCTCCAATACCTTCGCCACCGTATGCATGCTCAATAATGTTAGAAACAGCCTCATCTACGGCTGTTTCTAGCTCAAAAGTTTCCTGATGATTCAGGCCGGCATTTTGGGCTTCATTTGTTACAAATTCTGCAATTTCCGCCAGACTTTCGTACCGGCCTGGAAAGATCCGGGTTTTCATAGCGTTTTGACAGGTTAGAATGTTCCCACCGCTGTTAAGACGTCATCATAAATCTTAAAAATGGAGGTAAATCCTGCAAGGTCAAATACGGAGAGGATTGGAGCGGGCAAGCCAGCCAGAACAAGTTCACCGCGGTTGTAACGTTTGCAGTTTTTAAGGGTGGCAATTAGAACGCGAAGACCGGCACTGGAAATGAATTCAAGTTGTGTGAAATCCATGACGATCTTGAAGCGGCCTTGGTTGTTTATCCGGGCTAATTCTTCGGCTAATTTTGGAGATGTGGCGCTATCCAACCGTCCACTAATTTTTACGACATCACAGCGTTTGAATTGGCTTGTTGATATTTCCATTGTTTTACCTCCGCAAGATATCAGTTTGGTATGAAGTATTATATCATGTACACATGTAAATAATTTTCTCAAGGTATTTGCCTTGACGATTTGTGGTATTATGAAAACGAGATTTTGGAAAATAGGGGTCTCGACCGATAGTAAAGTCTCTAGTAAAATCTAAAATTATTCGATATACAATCAGAACATACATAGGGTAATTATGAATCGAAAAGATAATCCTCAAAAAGTGATCAACAGGTTCGCCAAGCGGCAAAAGATCATGCCATACATACTGGGTGGGTTGGCTGGTATTCTGGCGCTGCTTGGAATTTTCATCATTGTGGCAGTTGTGACAGGCTCTGGGAATCCCTTTCGCGCGATTTTTGCTACAAAAACACCAACTGCTACAGCAACCTTTACCCCAACGGCCACCGTCCCATCTCCAACACCATCAAATACACCAACCATCACAGGAACTCCTGAACCCACGATGACTCCCACCCCGTCAGGCCCCTGGTACTATGAAGTGAAAGAGAATGATTCCTGCTGGGCGCTCGCAGACACTTATGATGTCGATTTCCTTGTTCTGCTGGCCATTAATAACTTCACTAACGGCACATGCCCGATTGCTCCTGGAGACAGGATTCTGATCCCTGCGCAAGGTCAGGTTTTGCCCACGGCAACCCCGCTGCCTACTGACTTCCCGCGCGGTACAATCATTGAATATACTGTTCAGCCAAACGAGACTCTGGCGAGCATTGCTTCCAAGTTCCAGACGACCAAGGAAGATATCATGACCAGGAATTCGATTAAAGATGAAAACCTGATCTATGTTGGACAGGTTCTCAAGATTCGTTATGGAATTGCCACTCCAACCAGGACGTTGCAACCAACAAGCACTCTGGCGACCATCAATATAACGCCCACTGCATCGGTTACCCCGTAATCGATTTCTCGCATTGAAAAGATCCCTTCGAACCTGAAGGGATCTTTTATTTACTGATTTGATTAATTGCCCAGTGTGCGGTGTACAACAGGGTTGGATCTGAGGTTGATTCAATTATCTTATGTATGATTGGAATATTTCCTGGGTCCGCAAGGTTCCCAAGGCGAATGAGGAGATTGCGCAAGAGGCCGTTTCTCTTGGTTCTTGAAAGAGCGGTTTTTCCGAATTGGTGTTGAAATATCTCTTCTGACATGGAAAGCATTTCTGTCATCTGTTCTGTGGACACCACCAGGTCGTTATTGGTCTGGTCAGTTCGCGCAGAAAATTTCTTGTTCCACGGGCAAACCATCTGGCAGATATCACAGCCAAAGATCCAATTACCAAATTCTTGCATGATTTCTGGAGGAACCTCACCGCGGTTTTCGATGGTGTGGTAGCTGATACAACGGTTGGCATCGATCGTACGGTCGGGATGGATGCACCCGGTTGGACATGCCTGAATGCATCGATCGCATTTACCGCAGCGGTCTTTCGAATCAGGATGGTCAATTTCCAATTCCGTATCAAGCAATATCTCTGCTATTAAAAAAGTTGATCCGATTCGTGGCGAAATTAAAAAAGAATTTTTACCAATCCAACCCAATCCAGCCCGGCACGCCAGTTCTCTTTCCAGAATTGGGGCGCTATCGGTGCAGATGCGATAGGTTATCTCGTGCTTAAAATCGGATCGAAGGGTTTGCATGAACTCATCCAATAATCGGGGTAAGCGCGAGTGATAATCTTCACCAGTGGTGTAACTGCCAATTAAACCAACCGGTGAAGCGGTAAGAAGATCGGTCGGGTGTAATGGATAAGGAAACCCCACAATGATGATTGACTTTACACTGGGAAGGAAAAGATGTGGATCGCGCCGGGTTTCGATATGGTATTTGGAGGTAAGGTAATTCATTCCGGCGTGATGTTTCTTATTGATCCACTCCATGTACCGATCGTGATGCTGCAAAGGTTCAGCGTTGGTGATACCAACTATGGAAAAGCCAAGGCTTTTTGCCCTGGCTTTTATCAGTTCGGTTTGCTGCCGTAGAGAATCCACTTTATTATTATGGGGTTGTAGCCGTTGTAGGAGCGGTGGTTGCCTGGGTTGTTGCCGTAACCGTTCCTGTGGATGGGGTTCCAACTGTGATATCAATACTGCAATATTCACCGAAGGGGTAGCCGCTGGCGCTGTATAACTTCCAGGAACTGGTATACCTGCCATTGGTGGTAGGTGCGATAAATTTAGCGCTGATCTCAGCCGTCTCTCCTGGAGCGACGTCTTTTGTCAGTTTGAAGAAGGTAGCACCATTTGCGCCAAGCAGGTTTCCTTCAAGGTATATGAGTGAATAATCTTTCGTCCATGTGGTCGTTCCATTGTTGATGAAGGTCCAGGTTTTCGTAAAGCTTGTTCCTGCCTTCACAATTTCACCGTCAGGATAGTTGACGTCACCAACAAATCTGGAATTATCGCCCGATGAAGCAGGCGGTACGGTGGGTTTCGCGGTTGGGGTTGCAGTAGCAGGCGTGGTTTCTACCGTTGGGGTCGGGGGCGCCTGTGTTGGGGTTGGAGTAGGTTCCAGGGTTGCAGTTGCAGAAGGGGTCAGCAGGGCGATCTGGGTTAATTCAGCCTGTACGGTTGCGGCAATTTCAGTGGATTTCTGATTCGGATCAACGGTTGGTTTAGCTGCACAAGCGGATAAAATCATTATTGCTGTCACAAGGATTAGCAATCCGCCAAGTTTCTTTTTCGTAAACATTGATACATCCTCCAAAAAGATACAAATTCTCGCAGACAATTGTCAGACACCTTGTCTGTATTGTCAAGATTATGAAAATAACGATTTATGATGATAACTTAAGATTATTGCAGGAAATTAGCTGGATCGTTTATGACCGGGTAGCCAAAGACAAATCCCTGACTGCCCCGAAATGTGATGAAATTTACCGCTCCAGGGGCGATGTCAATCTCAGCTTTATAGAGGCCGTAATAGTAATAAGTTGAGATCTCATATTTACCTTCAGGCAGATCATAAAGCACAAAATTTTCCCTAAAGAAATCATCGTTTAAATGACGATCAATGAGGTTCTGTGAATAGGTTGTAATTTTCCAAATTTTGCCTGTTTCAAGCGATTTTAAAGTGAAATTCTTTGACGGCAGGAAATATCCGCCTTCCGTCTGGATTCTCCCGGCAAGGACTCCGTAGCCCAAAGGAGGCGCAAGCCATAGTTCCGGGTTTTGTACCACTGCGTCTTGACCGTCTTGAAGGCGCACTTCAAAATGGAGGTGTGGCCCACTGGTGTTTCCGGTAATTCCGACAGTTCCGATCGGTTCTCCTGCTTTGACCATCTGACCATCTTTTACGAGTGACTTCTGAAGGTGACCGTAGACGGTATATAAAGTATTCCCTTCAAAGCCGAAGGAATGTTTGATCATGACCGCGATCCCGTATGGATCTTCTGGATCGAATGACCCCTTGATTAATCCGTAACCTGAAAAGATGACTTCACCATCACCAGCCGCCAGCACAGGTTCTCCGATTTCTGAAACCAGATCAATGCCGGTGTGGAGGCTGTTGGTTTTTGTGTCAAAAAAACCATAGCGAAAGTCAGCTGTAGGCCATGAGACCTCTTCGATGATCAAAGGCCGGGTTAGTAAGAAGTGGTCGTGGGGTGCTAAAGCTAACGGGACGTTATAGAAGGCAGGATATTTACCAGGTTCTGGCGTTTCGGTGGGTTCAGGAAAATCAAGCTCAACCGGTGTAGATGAATTAGCCAGAACTGGCACCGTGTTGATTAGCAGTGCAATTAATACACTGGCGCTGATGATTGTGCGGAGGAAACCCAGAGAAGAGAGGACGTTTTTCATGTGGATGACTCGACGAAAGATTGGATCTTTTCAGGTGGATAGAGTTGTAACATCGCATCCAGCCATGATAAAGATTCGCGAAGGACGAAGACGTTCAATTGGATTGAGGAGAAATATGATCGCCAGTCTGAATTCGATGGGATGCGTTCCCAACCATATCTCGAGGCGAATTCAGTAAAATCGACCCAGTAACCTTGAAGGGTACCATTTTCTTTTCCGCCATTTTCCAGAGCCGTGATATCAGCAGAATACCGGGCGCTGAAATCCCAGCTCTGTGCCCTGACGGGGGTTCCACAGCTGCCATCTTGGGCGTAACATTTCAGCCAAACACGCCAGTAAGTCTTTCCATTATAATCTTCGCGGCTGACTGCCATCCAACCTGCTTCTAGCGGTATCTGGTTCGTGGCAATGGCTCGGCCGGTGTAAAGCCAGTTTTCAGCAATATTGGATGGTGGTAACGAATCGAGCGAAAGAGACGCGTTCTCGAGCTTTTCGAGGTAATCCCATCCTAATTCTTCTGTCAACGCGGCGCGCAGATCGTGAAATCTATTGATAACAGCATCAGAAAGGTATGGTTCAGGAGCGGTTATTCCTGAAACCTCAACCAGCTGATTGGTTTGTACCTGAGGTCCTGCAGCGGTGGCTCGCGGCTGCCACAGACTTGCAGGTTCTGGCAGGTTCACCCTGGCCAGGTAAGCAGCGATATTTTTTGCTAATCCTGCAGATTTCCAATCAAATGCGCTTACCTGCTCTGACAAGGGAATAGGAGGAAGTAATAGACGGGCAGTAGTAGATTCGTATGCAACAAAATCGTATTCGTTTGGAAGAACAAGCAATGAAAGCACACCACTGCCATCTGGGAGCCAGACGGGTTTGGTTCCAGTTCCAAGCGAGATGACACTGCTGCCTTCAGCAGAGAAATGGATCACTTCAATGGTAGGCTGCTCTCCTGATTTGCTCCAGGCAAGCGAGTTGCCGTCAGGTGACCAGTTAGGTGATGAAAAATCTGCACCTGTTGATGATGCTGTGATAATAAATCTGTCTTCAGGGTTATCCAGACGAGCGATCCAAATCTCGTCACGCCCATTTCGGTCGGTAACAAATGCCACTTCGCGGCCATTTGGTGACCACGCCGGGCTGAAGTTGTTTCCTGAGTTTTCGGTAAGTTTGATCGAATCAGCAGCTTCTTTGTTCACAGGAAGGATCAGGATATCAAACCTTCCATCTTGATAGGTTTCGACGGCCAGCCATTGGCCATCTGGTGACCAGGATGGCGCACAGGTGTAAGACTCAGATTCTGTCAACCGTTCAGTCTGGTTGAGCACAAGATCCAAAATAAAGATATCCCATTTTCCGTACTGATCAGCACAGTAAGCGATTTTTGTACCATCCGGGCTGATTGCTGGAAAGTCAAAATTCCAGGGGTCTGCAGTTAGACGGGTGATGGGCAGGTAGGAGGGATGATATACGAAGAGGTGTTTATATTGGCCATCTCCCATGGCAAAGACAATTAAACCAGATTGATCAGTTGGATCAGGAGTGCCAACGGTTGGAATCACCGTTTTGGTTGCCGTCGGAGTTGGAAGGTCGGGTAGATCAGTGGCAGTATTTTGCGGGAAAATCGTTCGATTGACTTCGATGGTTGTTGTTGCAGTCGATGTTGGGGCAGGTTTTGAGCAGCCTGCAGCAAAAACCGCTACCCATAAAAGGAGTGTGAAGGTACAAATGCGGGTGATGACTGGTGATGCGGGTTTCTGCATATTCGATCCTTATGCCAAATGGTCAGGAGATGAGGTCAATTAAAATCCTTCCAGAATAATGCCGGGTCTGTGGCTTGAAAAATCCCTGATATTGACCAGATGCAATAATTGTACCGTTCTTCAGGTGTAGCGTCTTGCGTATAGGTGGCTATTGAACCAAATTGTGCATGAGAGGGGCCGATGCGCACCTCGATATGCAGGTGTTCCGCAACGGAGTTTCCTGTGATTCCCACTGCGCCAATCGTCTGACCACATTCCACTACGTCACCGGGTTTGAATTCCGGTTTATATTCCAGGTGTGAATAGAGGATGTAGAGCGATTTTTCATCTTCTGACCAGGTAATGGGAGTCATTTCTTTGTCGCATGTGCTCCAGGCATCGATGCTTTGTTGAGGGATAGGCGTTGGCAGCGAGATCGAAGCCAGTAATTCGGGGGATAGCTGACTCAATGGCGTTTCAATAATCATCATATTGCCGTATGGAAAGCGGTTGTCGATTACCTGTGTTACCCTGCCGGGTAAGATGGATTGGACAGGCAGCCCATACATTGTTGTAAAACTACCATGGGTGAAGAAGGCCAGGTCTACGCCAGGGTGCCCGATATCGGTAAACGCACTGGGGTAACTGAATGTGTTCGAAGTGATGGAATGCAATTCTCCCAACCCGATGCCGCTTAATGGTGAGCAAACCCCACCATGCGGGACGAGAGTTGGGGTGAGGGTTGGCGTTGGATAAGGGGTACTTGTGATGGTAGGACTATTGGCAAGGCCAGGAGTCGTTGAGGATATCGTTGGAGAAGGGGGTACCGTTGCAGCAGCCTGCGGACCGCTGCAACTGACCAGAAATATACCCAAAAGTAATAAACTCAATCTTCTAAGTAAATGGACTTTCATCGGTATCCAGATCGCCAATTCATACCCGAAACACAGATTATTGTACCTGTTCTATCCTCTGATCCAAGAACGGGTTGTCATCTGTACGCAGTAAGGCTTTTACCCAGATAGATTCATCAATTGAGGACTTGTTAAGGTGTAAAGTGAAATTCATCTGACGGATACAAACGCCCAGGATAACGGCGTGCGCGAGTTCAATGTTATCTTGATCGACCAGCGATAGTTCCACGTTGGGTTTTTGGCTGACATCTGATAATTCGAACTCCACACGCACCCGCTTGCGATCTTCAAAAAATTTCCCTGAAAGGGAAACGACTTCAGGTGCCGCAGGAGAAGATTCAGGATGGTTGTTCTGAGCGTTATCCGCCATGAATCAATCCCTTCCTAATCAGTGATCTTTCGGGCTTCCATATAAAAGCGTTTTTCGTGAGCCTCTCCCATCGAAAAAGTCTTACGTGGGAGGGCACCATCTAAGATCACCGTCCGGAACAACTCGCTTTTTGCCATGGCTGGCAGGTAGAAACCAGCGTTTCCGTTTTGACATCCCAGTGTTGAGACGGTCTCATCACCATGTACGTAATCGATAGACGCCGCACCACCTATTTTCAGCCAATGGTCAAGGAAAGGTTGAAGCGTGCCTACAGGCAGATTGGCAGATGGATTTTGAATGGTAATCACGAAAGTTGCATCAGGGGTAATCAGCCCAAATTTGTGTGCGGTTTTCAATTGACCGTCAACGATCTTTTTCATATGGTGAAAATCAGTCGTTTTTTCCAATTCCAGATTCGAGCCAAAATACGTTTGCATTTCTTCAATGGGGTCAGACGCCAGACGGAATAAAACGCGATGAATCGGTTCAAACGCTAACCCTTGATCATGGATATTTTCAATTTCAACCAGTGCGTAACGAGAGGGATGGTTCATCCCCACCAGTGCTTTATTCTGCTCCCAGATGGATTTAGCGGTTGCCAGCGAGTGATTCCCGTCACCAACCGCAAAAAGCAATATTCCTTTTTCTTTTCCGACGTTGTATTTAGGGTAGAAAACATCTGGACTGGAGAGTGCCTCGATATTCTGGATTACGGCTGATTCCAAGTCAGCATCATTTACAAAACGTCCACAAAGGTGCCCGCTGTTCTGCATCAGATCAAAATCATAAGCGATTGGTAAACTCGATTTTTTGGCTTCGATCGGGCCGATGACTTTATCTCCTGGGTCGTCGATCAGCACCAGAATGTGTGGAAGTTCGATGATGGCTTCTTTACGAATACGGATGCGCGGTGGAAGACGGTCTAAAATTGTCCCTTCTGTCGCGCGGATTAGGCTCTGAGAACCAACTGAGAAATCATATTGCTCCAGATCGAGCGCCAACATTAAACCACGCCGGGTTTTCCCATCAACGGACCTCTCAACATAGATGAGCTGGTCTTGAGGTTCGAGGGTGCCGTCGGCAAGGTACTGTTTCATTTTCGTTTTGGCATCGCTGACGCGCTGGGTTTCCACTTCTGTACCGAGGTAAACCTCTGGCAGGATCAAGTGCAGGGTGGATGGAGAATCACCAACATATTCAGAGACTTTCTGCCAGTATTCAGGCTGCGACGTGTATTGATCGCAGGCGATTACTGCCCATTTAGAGTGATCAATCTGATGGTTAGGCAGGTAAGTGGTTGGAATTTGAACACCGATCTGAGGAAAAATCTTCATCAATTGACCTCGTTTTTATTTTTATTTTACCAGAATCAAAAAATTGCACTCCCCGCGGTCAATCAGAGAGTGCAATTTTCAAATTCACAATTTGGGAGGTCAGATTACATTCCAGCCATATAAACGAGCCCAAGTGCACCCGGGCCGGTGTGTGTGCCAAGCACCGGGCTGACTGTGCTGATCACTGCGTCGCTGATGAGTGACGACGGAAACCGTTTGACTGCCTGGTTGAGCAGCTTTTCAGCATCAGCGGGCGCATTGGCGTGTACGGCGCAAAGGCGGATCGGACCTGGTTCATCTTTGATTTTGGCTTCTACAAGGTCGAGCATACGGTCAGTGGCCTTGGAAAGGGTTCGTACCCGTTCGACTGCCTCGATTCGCCCGTCGCGAACCTCGAGCAGTGGTTTGAGGTTAAGCATGTGTCCTAAAAAGGCCTGTGCCCCTCCAATACGTCCGCCGCGGTGTAAAAATTCGAGCGTATTCAACACGAAAAAGACACCGCTGTGCCTGGTTGCAGCTGTGGCAACAGCTTTGCACTCGGCAAGGCTGCCACCGGTTTCTGCCATACGGGAGGCGCTGAGAACCTGAAAACCAAGAGCCATGCTGGTGCTGTTGGAATCAATTAATTCGATCCTGGCGTTTGGAAACGCCCGTTTGGCCTGTTGGGCAGAAGCCATGGTACCTGAAAGTTTGCCAGAAATGTGGATGCTTAAAATGTCATACCCTTCACTGATCAACCTGCTGTAAAGATTTTTGAATTCCTCGGGTGTCACCTGTGAAGTTGAAGGTAAGACCTTATCTACAGCCAGGCGTTCGTAGAATTCTTTGGGTTGGATATCAATCCCGTCTCGATAAATTTCATTGCCCCAGATCACCTGTAATGGCAGCGATACGACTGGATTCCCGTTTAAAAGCTCAGGGGGAATATTTGCCGTACTATCGGTCACGATCATTACCTTATTCATGGATATTTCCTCCAATAATTATCTACTTTATAACTTTCGTTATTACAACACCGTATCATCTGAAAAGATGCATTCGTTTGAATAGAGTTTTGGCATTTACCTTGACCAAACGAATTTTCCAGACTAAAATCCAGCCTGTCACCTTTCAAGGGTGGGCGTTTCTTATTTAAAAGAGTGTGAAAATTGTTCGAAAACCTTACATCACGGCTTGATCAGATCTTTCAGCAGTTACGCAGACGCGGCAAGTTAACCGCGGCTGATGTTGACGCTATGATGCGCGAGGTGCGTCTGGCTCTGTTGGAGGCTGATGTTAACTACACTGTGGTTAAGGATTTTGTTGCCCGGGTACGCGAACGCGCGATTGGTGCAGAGGTATCAAAAGCACTCAACCCGGCGCAGCAAGTGATAAAGATTGTTAATGAAGAACTAATCAAAACGCTTGGAGAGCCTGCCCGCTTAAACTTGAGTGGTGTAAAACCATACGCCGTGATGTTGGTTGGGCTTCAGGGTTCAGGTAAAACCACCGCCGCAGCAAAACTTGCCCGAAAACTGCGGTCAGATGGAGAGCGGGTCTTGCTTGTTGCATGTGACCCTTACCGCCCGGCAGCGGTGAAGCAATTACAGACGCTGGGCGAGAAGATTGGGGTCGAGGTGGTGGCGGATGCAGCGCTGAAACCCCCTGCGCTCGCAGCACAGGCATTCGATAAAGCACAAAAAGGCGGTTACTCGGTTGTTATTCTGGATACAGCCGGCCGGTCACAGCTTGATCAACCGCTGATGGATGAATTACAGGCCATCACGAAGAAAGTTAGAATCTCTGAAACCCTGTTGGTTGTGGATGCGATGATTGGTCAAGAAGCGCTTCACATCGCTGAAGGTTTTCGGGATACAATTAATATTACTGGATTGATCTTTACCAAGATTGATGGAGATGCCCGCGGTGGTGCTGCAATTTCTGTGCGCAGTGTTACCGGTGTTCCGATTAAATACCTGAGTACCGGTGAAGGCGTAGACGCCCTGGAAGCCTACGATCCTGGAAGATTGGCTTCCCGAATTCTGGGAATGGGTGATATGATTGGATTGATCGAAAAGGCAGAAGCCGCTTTCGATCAGAAAACGCAGAAAGAGCAGGCTGAGCGAATGCTCAAGGGGCAGTTCACCCTTGAGGATTTCGCGGAACAATTAAAACAGCTGCGAAAAATGGGACCATTATCGCAGGTTATGGATATGCTTCCGGGAGGACTGGGACAGGCTGCCCGTAATGTATCTCCGGAAGAAACCGAGAGGAATCTGAAACGCACTGAGGCGATTCTCAGTTCGATGACGAAGGAAGAACGACGGAACCCAGACGTGCTCAATGCTTCACGTCGGCGCAGGATCGCCCGGGGAGCGGGTACAGATGTAACAGAAGTCAACCGCATGATCAAACAGTTCAGAGATGCGCAGCGGTTGATGAAAACGTTAAAGAAAACAGGCGGGAAAGGGATTTCCCGTATGTTCCAGTGATCAAAAATGAAACAGCGGTAAGCGCCCCTTCAGCGCCCCTCGCCAAAGCGGAATTTTTGAATTCACATCATATTTGATCATGTCAAGAGAAACAGGAGAATAATTAGATGGTTAGAATTCGTTTACGCAGAACAGGACTCAGGCACCAGCCCAGTTTCCGTGTGGTCGTTGCAGATAGCGAAAGCCCGCGTGATGGCCGCTTCTTGGAGATTGTTGGTTCTTACAATCCAACAACCGACCCCTTTACCTTCGATGTAAAGGAAGATCGGATCTTTGAATGGATGAAGAATGGTGCCCTTCCCACTGAATCCGTGAACAAGCTTTTCAAAATCACAGGCATCCTTGACCGCTTCGAACGTTACAAGAAGGGTGAGTCACTCGAAACCCTTTTAGAAGAAGCCAAGAAAGCCGCTGAAGAACGCGCTGCTAAAATTAAAGCATAAGGATCGACATGCAAACATCAATCCATTCGGGGCACAGATACCCAAAATCACATGACGAGGGGAGTACTGTGAAAGAGCTGATTGAATATATTGCTTTGTCGCTGGTTGATGATCCATCTCAAGTGGTGGTGAATCAATTTCGCAGCGGTGGAAA
Organism: Anaerolineaceae bacterium; assembly: GCA_034429135.1. Lineage (GTDB taxonomy): Bacteria > Chloroflexota > Anaerolineae > Anaerolineales > Anaerolineaceae > UBA6107. The sequence continues at coordinate 37,833 of DAOUGR010000034.1, forward strand.
AGAAAACCTGGAACTGCACGTTGCCCGGGAGGACATGGGGCGCGTCATTGGAAAGGGTGGTCGTGTAGCCAATGCGATGCGTGTTTTACTGCGCGTCGCTGCTGCACGCGAAGGCAAACAGGCCAACCTGGACGTTGCAGAACCCCGATGAGCAAAGCCGGTGCCCATTTGAAGCAAGAGAAATCACTTTCAGGCTCGCCCCAATCCGGCGAGCCTGTCTACTTGACGATCGGAAAGATCCGCCGACCACATGGGGTGAAAGGCGAGGTAGTCATGGAGATGGTCACTGACTTTCCTCAAAAGATCAAGGCGGGCATCCAGATTTACATTGGTGAAAAGAAACAGGAACACAAACTGGCTTCGATTCGACCAAACGGTGATTTGTTTTTGATCTCGATCGAGGGCTTTACCGATTGTGATGCGGTTTCTGTTTTCCGAAATCAATGGGTTTATGCGCAGTCTTCGACTGTTGGCCCGCTACCGGATGGACTTTTTTACCACCGCGAGGTCATTGGAATGAAAGTGATTGACGAGCAAGGGAATTTGCTGGGTGTGGTAAAGGAAATCCTGGTAACTGGTGCAAATGATGTATATGTAGTGGATACACAAGATAACCATGAGATCCTTTTACCTGCAATAAAATCTGTCATTCTTTCAATGAACCGCGATACGCGTAGTATGGTTGTGCGATTACAGGAATGGGATTAGGAGTACCGTCGTGGATCCAAAGGCCTACTGGGTGGGATTTAACCTGGTCAAAGGGATCGGTGCCGTCAGGCTCAAGCAAATTCTCGATTTTTATGGTTCACTTGAGATCGCCTGGAATTCCCCGGCGAGCGGTTTGGTTTCTGCCGGTTTACCGCAAAAAATCGCTGAAAAATTTATCCAAATAAGAGCACAGGTTGACCTTGAACGCATCATGGATAGAATCGCAAGCGAGAATATTCTGGTGGTAACCTGGGATGATGCCAATTACCCCCGGCGATTAAAAGAGATTAACCAGGCGCCCCCTGTACTGTATATCAAGGGATCAATTAATGTGGAAGATGATTGGGCGGTTGCAGTCGTTGGCACGCGCCGGGTCACACCATACGGAAGGCAGGTGGCAGCTGAGATTGCCCGATTCCTTGCGCAAAACGGTGTAACCGTGATCAGCGGGTTAGCAAGAGGGGTGGATGCAATCTCCCATCAGGCTGCATTACAGAATGGCGGAAGAACCATCGCCGTCCTTGGCAGCGGTGTGGATGTGATCTATCCACCAGAACATCGAAAACTGGCGTCTGAGATTGTCAGACAGGGAGCCATTGTTAGCGATTACCCGGTGGGCACACAACCTGACGGGATTAATTTTCCTCCTCGCAACCGTATTATTTCAGGTCTTTCACTGGCAACGGTCGTGGTTGAAGCCGGTGAAAAAAGTGGTGCCCTGATCACCGCTGAGTTTGCAGTGGAACAGGGACGTGATGTTTTTGCAGTTCCCGGCAGTATTCTCACGCCGCAAAGCGATGGAACGAACCGATTGATTGAACAGGGTGCCCGTCCATTGTTGAAAATGACTGAAATCCTTGATGTACTAAAACTGGAACAAATCCCTGAAAAACAGGCGGTGCGCAGGCAAAACCCTTTGAATCCGAATGAACGGCAGCTGCTGAACCATTTATCACAAGAGCCAGTGCATATTGATGAATTATGTGAATTGACCGGGTTGCCAATTCATGACCTTTCGGCTACACTCACGATGATGGAACTTAAAGGTCTGGTTTCACAGGTGGGCGGGATGAATTACGTTGCCATGCGCGAAACCAAGGCTGCTTATAAAGGATGATCAAGATGCTCGAACATTTCTATGCGGTGATCATGGCGGGGGGCGGAGGGACGCGTTTGTGGCCTGTTTCAAGGCACACGACTCCGAAACAGATGCTAAAGCTTTTTGGAGAGAAATCCCTTTTTCAGATCGCGGTTGACCGTCTCGATGGGTTATTCGCTGCAGATCATATTTTCGTGGTAACCATTGCCGAACAGGCCAGAATGCTTCACGAAATCACGCCAAATATCCCATACGAAAATTACTTGATTGAGCCAATGCCGAGAGGAACTGCAGCGGTTGTGGCAATGGCGGCTGCCGCGTTGTATCGCCAGGATAAAGATGCGGTTCTGGCGATCTTGACTGCTGACCATTTTATTGCTGATGTGCCCGAGTTTCAGAAAGTCCTCTGCGCGGCACACGATCTGGCAAACACAGGGTATTTGACCACTCTTGGAATTACACCGACCTATGCTTCAACCGGTTATGGTTATATCGAATCTGGTGCAGAATTGGGAACTTTTCGGGGAGCAAAGGGTTACAAGGTTAAACACTTTGTTGAAAAACCAGATGAATCAACTGCGAAAATCTTTTTGAACAATCCGTTGATGGCGTGGAATTCGGGCATGTTCATTACCCGTGCAGATGTGATCATGGGAGAATTCAAACTCTATATGCCCGAATTATTCAGATCGATTGAGGAACTGACCGCATTGATTGGCAGAGACCACTCGAATGAAAAATTTATCAATACCTGGTCAGCGCTAAAACCTCAGACGATTGATTACGGGATAATGGAAAAATCGCAAAAAGCAGCGGTCATTCCTGCGGCCAATCTTGGATGGAACGATGTTGGCAGCTGGGATTCGTTATTCGATGTGCTCACGCCAGATCGAAACGGGAATATTATTGTCAATGCCAATCCAATCACCCTTGAGACAAAGGATTCGCTGATTGTTTCTACCGATCCATCTTCAGTGGTGGTGACAATGGGATTAAAAAACATTATTGTGGTAAAAACACCTGATGCAGTTTTAATTTGTCCGCGCGGTGAAAGCCAGCGGGTCAAAGAACTGGTCAATTACTTAAAAGAGAATCATTACACCCTTTTCTTATAGGGAGGTTTCCATGGAAGCGTATTGCGTCAAATGCAAAGTAAAAAGAGAGATCGAGGGAGCGAGTGCAGAGTTCAACGCGGTTGGAACTCCGGTAACACGTGGAAAGTGCCCGGTCTGCGGAACGACAATGTACCGCATTGGTGAAACCCCCGCCCATGCCCAACTTGATCGACCGCCCAGACGCCATTCCAAACCCCGCAACGGAAAACTGGTGATTGTGGAATCACCAGCAAAAGCCAAAACTGTGGGCAGGTTTCTGGGGAAAGGTTATACCGTGCGCGCATCGGTTGGTCATGTGCGTGATTTACTCCGCTCGGAACTTTCAGTGGATGTAGAAAATGGATTTACCCCCAAATACCGAGTTCCCAATGAGAAAAGGCCGGTTGTCAAGGAATTGAAAGCCCTGGCAAAAGAAGCTGAAGAAATTTATCTGGCAACAGACCCTGACCGCGAAGGTGAGGCTATTGCCTGGCATTTACTGGAAGCTGCTCAAATCGAGCCAAAACTTTCAAAACGTGTGGTATTTCATGAGATTACTGACCATGCCATCAACGAGGCATTTGCCAATCCGCGAGAGATCAATATGGATCTGGTGGATGCGCAGCAGGCAAGGCGGGTGCTCGATCGTCTGGTAGGTTATTCCATCAGCCCGGTCTTATGGGAGAAGGTGCGCAGCAGGCTTTCAGCCGGCCGCGTGCAGTCAGTTGCGCTAAGGCTGATCGTTGAACGTGAGCGTGAGATCGAAGCCTTCAATCCGGTTGAATATTGGTCCATCGAAGCCGAACTTTCACCCGAAGGAAAAAAAACCCAGTATAAAACCAAACTTGCCAAGATTGATGAAAAGGACCCCGATTTAAGCAATAAAGAAATGGTTGATGGTTACCTGGTTGAAATTGAACAATCGCCATTCACGATTTCGAAAATCAAGAAAAGCGAACGCCGCCGTAAACCATCAGCTCCGTTTATTACCAGTACTCTGCAGCAAGAAGCATCTCGCCGATTGGGATACACCGCCCGGCGAACCATGATGATCGCTCAGCAGCTTTATGAAGGCCTGGATGTGGGCGAGGGTGGTGCCACAGGTCTGATCACATACATGCGTACCGATTCTACAAATGTAGCTGAGATCGCGCAGCAGGAAGCCAGAGGCTTCATCCAGCAAACCTATGGCGGTGATTTCTTACCAGAAACCCCACCGCAATATAAAACCCGCGCCGTGTCTGCGCAGGAAGCGCATGAAGCCATCCGCCCAACTTCGGTAATGCGGCAGCCGGAAAAAATAAAAGAATATTTATCACCCGAACAGTTCAAACTCTATCAACTCGTCTGGCAGCGTTTTGTGGCTTCACAAATGGAAGCTGCGGTCTACGATACTCTATCTATCGAAGTGACCGCTGCAGGAAGCCAGCACTCATTCTTGTTCAGGGCTTCAGGTTCAACAATTAAATTCCCCGGATTTCTGGTCGTCTATGAAGAAGCACAGGATGAAGACCAAAAGACTGAAGAGACGGAGAATATCAGAATTCCTGCAGGATTGGAAGAAGGACAAAAACAGGATCTGATTCGCCTGCTGCCGGAACAACATTTTACTCAGCCGCCCCCGCGTTATACCGAAGCCACGCTGGTTCAGGTCCTCGAGGAGTATGGTATTGGCCGGCCGTCAACTTACGCGCCAATCCTTTCAACCATTCAACAGCGTGGTTATGTTGTGCGTGAAGCAAAACGTCTCTCTCCGACAGAAACTGGAATTCTGGTAAATGATCTGGTGGTTGAGCACTTCCCTGACATTGTGGATCTTAATTTCACCGCCAAAATGGAATCGGAGCTAGATCAGGTTGCTGCCGGCGATGAAGACTGGAAGAAAGTGGTTGGAGAATTCTGGTTAGGGTTTGAGCCTGAAGTAAAGAAAGCACAGGCGGAGATGCCGGTTACCAAGTCTGAGCCAGAAAAGATCGGCCGCGCCTGTCCTGACTGCGGTCACGACCTTGTGATTCGCTGGGGACGTTATGGCAAATTCATCAGTTGCTCCAATTTCCCTGCCTGCCGGCATACAGAAGCGCTTCTCGAAAAGATTGGAGTTACCTGCCCTAAAGATGGTGGAGATCTGGTGTTGCGAAAGACACGCAAGGGACGCATTTTCTACGCTTGCGCCAATTACCCGACGTGTGATTTTACAAACTGGAAACGACCTGTCGCGAACCCGTGCCCTAAATGTGGTGGTCTGATGGTGATTGCCAACAAGAAGGAAGTTCAGTGTACCCAGTGCGAAGAGAGTTTTCTGATCGAAGAGATCGGGGTCGCCATTCCTGAATAGGCATATTTATTGCAACAGATTTCTTGTTGCTTTCGATATGCTTTTCATCTACAATAGCTTATTGTAGGAGTTGATAAAATGGAAAAAATTAAGGAACTCATCAAACGTCCGCTTGTTACAGGGATCATCGGTCTCGTTTTAGGCTTAATCATCGGCCTTCCAGTTCTTGGCTGGGGATTGTGGCCGGTCAAATGGAAGGATGCTGACGCCAGTTACCTCCGCCAGGATCTAAAAAACCAATACCTTTGCATGATTGTTGACTCTTACAAGGTTAATAAAGATGCAAACCTGGCCAAGGCCAGGGTGGATTCACTGGGGGTTGATCTGGTATCCAATCCATTCCTTTTTGATACTCTGCAAGCAGGTGGCTGCAATTACTCTTCCAGCGATGAAGTGGTGATGTCATTGAAATCTGCGCTGCTTGCCGCGCAGCCTTCAACGGGCATGCCGACTACCGTTGGAACCACAGTACCGCTTCCAACTCAGGTGGCGACAACACCTGCAAAAGGGAAGAATTCGGTTCTTTTACTCACCCTGCTGTGCGCTGTCTTTTTAATCATCGGCGGAGCGTTGGTTTATATCTTCTTCATTCGTAACCGCCGAACGAACAAAGATACCGTCCCGGCTCCATTAGAAGATGAGGGTGATGAATATTATGAAGAACCTGAGCTTGAAACGGTATCCAAATATCCAGTCAAGGCCCCACCTGTGACACTTCCGGAAGAAGGACCTGTGGCTCATTTCATGACCACTTATGAGATCGGGGATGACCTTTATGACGATAGTTTCAGTATTGACGCTCCCAATGGTACCTTCCTGGGTGAATGTGGGGTGGGTATCTCTGATACCATCGGGGTTGGTGATCCAAAGAAGGTAACCGCTTTTGAAGTATGGCTATTTGATAAGAATGATATTCAAACGGTTACCAAAGTACTAATGAGTTCCCACGCGATGAACGATACTGGAATTCGCCAGCGCCTGGCGATGAAAGGTGAACCAATCCAGGTAGAACCCGGCCAGCAAATCTTACTCGAGACTGCAACCTTACAGCTCGAAGCCAGAGTGGTCGAAATGGTTTATGGGCAGGGTGCGCTACCATCCGGCAGTTTCTTTGAGCGTCTTACTTTGGAAATGTCGGTCTGGCCGAAATAATCGGATAAAAGTTGAACAAAAAATCCGGGTTGTGAACCCGGATTTTTTTATTCGATGCGTAGTATTTTTAATGTGATTGATCCACCCGGGGTCTGAACAGAGATAGACTCGCCAGGTTTGCGTCCGATCAGCGCTTGCCCGATGGGAGAGTCATGCGAGATTTTTCCTGCGCGAGGATTGGCTTCTTGAGGGCCTACCACTTGAAAGGTTTCTTCCTCTTCGTTTTCTTCCTTGATGGTTACTCTTGCACCAATCTGTACGACATCTGAATTGCCAGAATTTTCATCAATAATGATGACATCTCTCAAGACGTTGGTTAACTCTTGAATGCGTCCTTCCATAAATGCCTGCTCTTCTTTAGCAGCGGAGTAATCGGCATTTTCAGAAAGGTCACCCATCTGGATGGCGGCTCTCAAGCGTTTAGCAAGTGCCTCACGAGCCGGCCCTTCGAGATATTTTAATTCGGCGCGAAGTTTTTCAGCACCTTCTTTGGTGAGATAGGAAGGTCTTTTCATTCATTCTCCATTGTTTCTAAGTTCGTATTTCTAAGGCAGCAGTGAGGGATCGAACAATTTTTGATATTCATCCACTGCAAAGCGATCGGTCATGCCTGCCAGATAATCACATATTGTGCGTTCCTTACCTTTAACCGCGATCTGTTCCTGAAACTGGAGCGGAAGCATCGTGGGTTCAGCAGTATACGCTTCGAAAAGTTGCGTAAGAACTCTTTCTGCTTTCTTTTGCATACGCACCACCCGATACTGGCGGTACATATTCGCAAACAAGAAATCTCTGAGTTCCTTATTCTTTTTACTCATGGATTCATCGAATCCCACTACATTATAAGACAAGGATTGTAATTCCTGTAGAGTTTTAACACCGCTTCTTGCGATCGTTTCACTCGAATTCTGGATCATGCTGCTAACCTGCAACCCAATCAATTCGCGAATGATCGAATGGCGGGTGAGGTCATCCAGCTGGCAAGATTCAGGGTTGAATTGTTCGACAACCATGTCCCACAGGTCAATACCATCCAGCATATCCGTGGTAATCATTCCCGACCGCAACCCATCATCAAGATCATGTGAGGTATAAGCCAATTCATCAGCAACGTTGGTGATCTGTGCCTCAAGGTGACCGCGCAGGTGAGGGTCGAATTCCAACGCATCAGTCTTGTCGTAAGCAGTCTCGTGTTTTACGATGCCTTCAAGGACTTCCCATGAAAGGTTAAGACCAGTGAATTGTGGATAACGATGTTCAAGTTCGGTAACGATGCGGAATGAATGGTGGTTGTGGTTGAACCCACCATGATCATGCATGAGTTCATTCAACGTTGATTCTCCGGAATGACCGAAAGGCGGATGCCCCAGATCATGCGCGAGACAGATGGTCTCAACAAGGTCTTCATTTGCTCCCAGCGCTCGTGCGATCGTCCTTCCGATCTGTGCAACTTCCAGAGTGTGAGTCAGGCGTGTACGATAGTAATCTCCTTCGTAATTTATAAACACCTGGGTTTTATACTCGAGGCGCCGAAAGGCCGTCGTGTGCAAGATGCGATCGCGATCACGTTGGAAGCAGGTGCGGTAATCTGGTTCGCGTTCAGGATACTTACGACCTCTCGAGCGATTGGCATGAACCGCATAAGGGGCAAGAATGTCATCTTCGATCTTTTCCAGGTAAATGCGATCGAATTTCATGGTTTCTCCTTATGAATTCTGGCAAAGCCTTGTACCGGCCTTTTGCCCTGATAACACTGCAGCAACAAGGCCGGGTTCCATTCCAGAAAATATGATTACCTCATGGCAAAGTCTCTTTTCGACCAGGTTGATCATGGTATGAACTTTGCTTTGCATTCCTCCGGTAATATCGGGGCTTGCAGACCCATTTAATATTTTATCCACACTGCCAATGGTTGCAGGCGTGATGGTTGGAATGATTTCTTTGCGTTCTGGATAATCCTTCCACACACCGGGTTCGATGCCTGACAACAGGATTTTCTCCGGTTCAAATTCTGCGGCGAGGAATTCAAATTGCTCTTCAGTTGAAAAGATCGTTCCACCACGTATGCTATCGAAAATGACATCGCCATAAACAACCGGAACAAGGCCATGGATCAAGGCTGACCTGATTTGCACCGTATCCCAGCTGTTTATCTTGCCATCTACGGCAAGGATCTGGGCGCAGGGAGAAAACGAAATTGCCGGGATGCCCGCCTGATGTAGGGCTTTCATTACCAGAAAGTTCAGAGAAATGGCTTCTCGCCAAACTTCGATGAACCCCAACCATTGCTGTGGCGTGGTTACTTGCTGGCGTGTCTGGTACTTCTGGGCTGGAATGTGGCCGAATGATCCAGAACCGTGCCCGATCAGAAGACGCAACTGTGGATTGGCGATCAAAGCAGAGGAAATTTCATGTGCAAGTCGATCCAATACATCCTGCCGAACGGTATGAGGTTTGTCTTTATCGGTTATGAGAGAACCACCTAGTTTTAAAAAAATGAGATTGTTCATCAGCATGCTCCATCTGTTGATGGGATCAATGTAATAATAGTCCGGGTAGCTCCACTTATTAATAGCCTTTGAGCGATTTGCTGTGCCTGTTCAGGATTCGCAAGAACAATGATGTTCCCACCCAGGCCGCCTCCTGAGAGTTTTGCCCCAAGCGCACCGGCCTGCATTGCGGCATTTACCAGTTGATCCAACGCCAGGTTAGATACCCCGATGCGCTGTAATAATTCGTGGTTGCGGGTTAGCAGAGGGCCGATTTCATCAAGAAGACCTGTTTCAAGATCTCTGCGGATTTGTAGGGTAAGCTGGCCGATTTCACGAAAAATGGCTTCATATCCATCTCTGTCTATTTCCCAGCGCTGCCTGACCTGGGCAACAGCGCTGGCTGTTGAGCCTTTGATGCCTGTATCTGCAATTATCAGGGTCAACGGGTGGAAGATTTTAATAAACTCGATGGGCTTGCCACGCTGGAAAAACACCGGCGCGCCATAAGTGATCACCGTGTTATCAATGCCTGAAGGAGATCCGTGATGTAGTTTTTCAATCTCAAATGCAATATGGTTCACGCGATCGTTGTCAAATGGGTGCCCTAGATAAGTGGAGATTGCCCTGACAAGAGCAACCGTCACTGATGCGCTCGATCCCAGTCCGGCCGATACTGGCATGGTGGTATGGATAGAGATCTCACAGGCTGGAATATGGTCGATTTTTAATTCTCGCATGACAAGGTTTATTGCAGCCCGTAACGGATTGTCAGGTTCAAGTGAATCCAATGATCCATCAAGTGAGATCGACGGGGCTTTGATCGTATTGCTACTTGAAGGAGCAAGCGGTTTGGCAGTGATTTTTACTGTTGTTGAAACCTGAAAAACGGGCAGGGCGATGGCTGGCGCTCCGTAGACAACAGCATGTTCACCGCAGAGGATGACTTTGCCTGGTGCAGAACAGGATATGGCTGGCATGGAAAACCTAGAAGATGTAAAAAATGATCAGGATGGACAATCCCCAGAGAACAATTGCTGCTTGAAGTGGACGGTCAGTGAGCAAAAGCTCTTCTGGCTCTCCCCCGGCATTTCTCATTTTGATTAAGTATAAATAACGAAAAATTCCGTAGAGAACAAAAGGAATAGTCAACATCATCACATGATTGTCTGGCAGGTTGGGTGCCGAGAAAGTATACAGCGAATAGGCAATGATTGTTGTGGAGGAAACGATTGTGATCAGTTGATCGATAAAATCAATGGAATATCCAGAAAGGACTTTTCGGTGGGATTGAGGACTGTCGCTGACGAGCGCCGACATCTCTGCGCGACGTTTGCCGAAGCCAAGGTAAAGCGCCAAAAGGGTCATGACCACATACAACCATGGTGAAAAGCGTTGTACTTCAATCACCGAAACCCCTGCTGCAACGCGCAAAACAAAACATGCAGCAATGACCAGCACATCGATGAGTGGGTAGTGTTTTAACCACTTAGAGTAGGCCATGTTCAGGAGGAAGTAAATTGCACAGATGATCAGAAATTGAATCGAAAGGAAGTAGGCACCCAAAAGTGCAATGAAGAGCAAACCAACGCCGATGATCAACGCGGTTGATACGGGAAGTTTGCCCGCAGCAATGGGGCGGTTCTTTTTCAGAGGATGATTGCGGTCGTATTCGCGATCAAGGATGTCGTTAATCATGTAAACGCTGCTGGCAAGAAGGCAAAAGAGCATAAATGCTATAAAAGTTTTTAAGAAAGCATTCGCATTGAGTAGTTTACGATCAAAAACCAGAGCGGCAAAGATAAACGCATTCTTTGTCCACTGTTTCAGTCGCATTTCCTTGATGACATATTTAAGCATGGGTTTAATATATCATAAGTCGTCTTTTCAAATGTAAAATTAGGACATGGAAAAAAACCGACTGGATATAGAAATGGAGGAGCGCGGACTGGTTCAGAGCCGTTCACTGGCCCAAAAATTAATTATGGCAGGCGATGTGCGGGTAAACGGCCAAATTGTTTTGAAACCCGCTGTTAAAGTAACCCATGCCGATCAAATTGATTTGTTGGAAGCGCCTAGATTTGTCTCGCGCGGCGGTGAAAAACTGGTGGCGGCGCTTGAGGCGTTTGGATTAACGGATCTGACGGGGCGTGTCTGTGTTGATGTTGGGGCAAGCACTGGCGGGTTCACGGATTGCCTGCTGCAGCATGGAGCCAGGAAGGTTTATGCCGTCGATGTGGGCTATGGCGTGCTGGACTGGAAGATCAGGAATGATCAGCGTGTGGTGGTCATGGAACGTACCAATGCCAGATACATCACGGGATTCGATGATCGAATCGAGCTGGTCACTGTTGACGCTTCGTTTATTTCATTATCGATTCTGCTTCCGGCAATCAGAAGCTGGTTTGGAGACCTACCGGCAGAAGTGGTGGCATTGATCAAACCCCAGTTTGAAGCCGGGCGCGCGGATTCAGCCAAGGGCGGCGGGGTGATTCGTGACCCCAAAATTCACCGGGCTGTACTCGAGCGCACCCTGGAGTTCGCTCAGAATACGAATTTTGAAATAATGGGATTGATTCAATCACCTTTGACAGGCCCCAAAGGGAATATTGAATTCTTGGTTTATTTATCCTATCCAAAGAAAAGTGATCGAGATCTAAATGAATTCATTACCCCTTTATTTGATTCTCACAAAGATGAACCTCTAAACCAGGCTTCGGATTCAATAATGAAATAAGGTATACTTTACACCGATTATGCCAGCTGATACGATTCGAAATTTTTGTATTATTGCACATGTGGATCATGGAAAATCCACACTTGCTGACCGCATGCTCCAGCTTACGGGAACAGTACCTGACCGGGAAATGATGGAGCAGGTGTTGGATACGATGGAACTTGAGCGTGAGAAGGGGGTTACGATCAAGGCCTCCGCTGTGCGCATGAAATACCCTTATAAGGGAAAAGAGTACGAGTTAAATTTAATTGATACGCCAGGGCATGTTGACTTTAATTATGAAGTCAGCCGCGCGCTGGAAGCCTGCGAAGGGGCACTGCTGGTGGTAGATGCAACGCAAGGGGTTGAAGCGCAGACACTTGCCAACCTGTACCTGGCCCTGGAGTCAAACCTGACGATTTTACCGGTGATCAATAAAATCGACCTTGCTTCTGCTCGTCCAGACGAAGTTGCAGGCGAGATCGAAGCCCTGCTGGGAATACCTGCTGATTCAATCCTCAGAGTATCAGCCAAGGAAGGAATCAACATCGATAAGGTGTTGGATGCGATTGTTGATCAGATTCCTCCTCCAAAAGGGGATGAAAAAGCCCCGCTGCAGGCGTTGATCTTTGACAGTCATTATGATTCTTATAAAGGTGTCGTGGCTTATATCAGAGTAGTGGAAGGAACCCTGCAAACCGCTGACACCTTGCGTTTGATGGCTACCCGGGCAGATGTAAAACCGGTGGAAATCGGTGTTTTTGCGCCGGGAATGGTGCCAGTTAATGAACTCAGAGCCGGAGATGTTGGTTATGTGGCGACGGGACTCAAAACGGTGAAAGAATGCCGTGTTGGTGACACTTTTACCCTTGCCGCTCAACCGGCTGAATTGCCACTTCCAGGTTACAGACACCCAAAACCGATGGTCTTTGCAGGTATTTACCCTGTTGAGGGGGAAGACTACGAAGAGTTGAAGGAAGCACTGGAAAGGTTGCAGCTGAATGATGCTTCTCTCGTTTTCGATCCTGAAACATCTCAGGCGTTGAATTTTGGTTTTCGCTGTGGTTTTCTTGGGCTCTTCCACATGGAAATCATTCAGGAGCGGATCGAGCGTGAGTACAATCTGAATATTGTGGTGACCGCTCCATCAGTCGAATATGAGGTTGTACTGCTCAACGGTGAAACGGTATCCATTTCTTCGCCGGCAAAACTGCCAGATGAATCTCAAATCGCCGAGGTTCGCGAACCCTGGATGCGTCTGGAAGTGATCACGCCGACCGAATTCTATGGAACGATCATGGACCTTGTCACCAAGCGCCGGGGAACCTATATCTCGCAGGATTACCCTGCACCTAATCGGGTTCAGTTGAATTATGACATTCCGCTTTCGGAACTGATTGTTGATTTCTTTGATGATCTTAAATCGCGCACTCGCGGATACGCATCAATGGATTACCATTTTCTGGACATGCGCCCAGGAAACCTGGTAAAACTTGAAGTTTTGGTCGATTCTGAACCTGTGGATGCGCTGGCTGCCATTGTTCATAAAGAGGATGCCTATCATAAAGGTCAGGCGTTGGTGACAAAACTGAAAGCGTTAATTCCGAGACAGATGTTTGATGTGGCTATTCAGGCTTCTGCCGGCGGACGGGTCATCTCACGCGCCAACGTGAAAGCGCTGCGCAAAGATGTGCTGGCAAAATGTTACGGGGGTGATATTACCCGTAAAAAGAAACTGCTTGAAAAGCAGAAGAAGGGTAAACGCCGCATGAAGATGGTTGGCGATGTGGAAATTCCACAGGAAGCTTTCATGGCCGTTCTACGGTTGGAGGAAGATTGACCGTAAACCACTCTCCAAAAATGAAGACTTTATTGCGCTGGTTACCGGGGGTGATGATCAGCGCGATTGCAATCTATGCGGTCATTCATTTTTCCAGGATGCAGGACTTCCACGCGGCTTTGAAAACCGTAACTCTTAAGTATGTGGTCATGATTACCATGCTTTCATTACTTAGCCTGCTGGTCAGGGCAATTGCCTGGCGCACGATTCTGGGTGATCAAATCAGTTTGGTCAATTCTTTTTTTGGAATTAATGAAGGATATTTCTTAAACAATCTTTTCCCACTTCGTGCGGGAGAGATCGGACGTGCGTTGTCGGTTGGGCAGTCTTCTGGGTTAGGTACGTTGCATGTTTTGTCAACCATACTGATTGAACGGGCATTTGATCTTGTTTTTGCTGCCGGAATTGCATTGATCACCCTTCCGTTTATCGTGGGCTCAGAATGGATCAAACCGATTGCGTTTTCAGCTTTTGTTATCGTCATTTTAGGTCTGATCTTGTTGTTTCTCGTTGCCAACAACCGCCAAAAAATCCAGGTATGGATTGATAAGAAGGGTTTTAAATCCAGATTCCTTGTTGAGCGTGTGCTCCCACAGATTCATAAACTCATCGATGGCATGACTGCATTGGTCAAGCCTTCCCGTTTTTTGTTGAGCTTCTTCTGGATTGGGATGACCTGGGTGGTGTGGATGTTCTTTTATTATTCAACCGTTGCTCAATTGGCGAATGGCGCACCATTATGGTGGGGAGCATTTGTGTCTAGCCTTTTGGCGTTAGGTGTGGCAATTCCCTCAGCACCTGCGGCTGTAGGGGTATATGAGGCCGCAATTGTTGGTTCGTTGGCTCTACTTGGGATATCCAGCAGCTCGGCTCTGGCTTTTGCTATCGTCATGCATCTGGATCAAATGGTTATTACAGCGATATTTGGATTGTGGGGCTTAATTCGTGACGGACAGAGTCTGTCAGGTTTGCTTGCATCACTATCCGACAAAAAACTGGCGGAAAAGAAGCCAGTACAATGAGGAGTAAACAATGAACGGTTATTTACTAATCACCGGAGGTGCCGGTTTCATCGGGTCGAATTACGCTGCACGGTGCCTTGCGCGCGGTGAAAAAGTCGTAATTTTCGATAATCTCTCAAGACACGGCGCGGAGCTTAATATTGAATGGTTGAGTGACCGCTTTGACCGGAAATCCTTTGATTTAATCAAAGAAGACATCCGGGATGCCGACGCGATAAAGGCTGCTGCAAAGGGAGCGGACCGCATTCTGCATCTGGCTGCCCAGGTTGCTGTGACAACGTCGGTTACCGATCCAAAAACCGATTTTGAGATCAACGCTCACGGCACGTTTAATGCCCTGGAGGCTGCGCGTGCTTCTGGGAGAAAGCCTGCTTTTGTGTACGCTTCGACCAATAAAGTCTATGGCGGTATGGAAGATGTGGAAGTGGTTGAACTGGAATCCCGCTATGACTACAAGGATTTACCTTACGGGGCATCTGAGGCACAGCCGTTGGATTTTCATTCTCCTTATGGCTGCTCAAAAGGCTGCGGTGATCAGTATGTTAGAGATTATCACCGAATCTATGATCTGCCCACAGTGGTACTGAGGCAGTCGTGCATCTACGGCACACGCCAATTTGGTATCGAAGACCAGGGGTGGGTTGCCTGGTTCATCATTGCTGCTGTTACTGGCAGGCCGATCACCATTTATGGCAACGGCAAGCAGGTGCGAGATGTGTTATTCGTGGATGATCTGCTCGATGCTTATGATGCGGCTTTCCAGCGCGCTGACAAAGTTGGCGGACAGATCTTTAACATTGGCGGCGGAAGAGAAAACACAATTTCTGTCTGGAAGGAATTTCAGCCAAAGCTCGAAAAACTGATTGGGCACCCTGTTCCAACCCAGATAAAGGGATGGCGCCCTGGTGACCAACCGGTCTACATTTCTGATATCCGTAAGGCCAAGGAAATGCTTGGCTGGGAACCGAAGATCAAGACCGATGCAGGAATCCGCCGATTATTCGATTGGGTTAATGAAAATCGGAACCTGTTCTGATGAAAATATTGATTGTTCTGACATATTACCGCCCGCATATCAGTGGTTTAACAATATATGCAGAGCGCATTGCAACAGCACTTGCGAGGCGCGGTCATGATGTGACGGTTTTAACTTCTCAGTTTGATTCAACACTACCTCTTGAAGAAATGATGGAGGGAGTGCGAATTATCCGCGTGCCGGTTTTGATGCGGTTGAGTAAAGGCGTGATCATGCCGAAATTTGGTTATCTGGCCAGCAAGCTGGTGAAAGAAAACGATGTTGTTCAACTCCATCTGCCGCAATTCGATGCAGCGGGTGTGGCGCTGCGTGGAAGGTTGTTAAGGAAGCCAACGGTGATCACGTATCATTGTGATTTACAGCTTCCACCCGGATTGTTCAACAGAGCAGCAAACATCGCTGTTTTATTGATGAACGATCTCGCTGCTCGTTTCACTCACCGAATCGTTACTTATACCGACGATTATGCCCGGCATTCGAAGTACACCAGACGATTCATGAGAAAAGTTCAGGTAATCGCCCCGCCTGTGGTTTTACCAGAAATTTCTGAAACCCAAAAAAGCGAATTCGGCCTGAGGTATAACCCGAAAGGACAACGCCCGGTGATTGGAATGGCGGCGCGATTTGCCACAGAGAAGGGCGTCGAAATCTTATTAAAGGCAATGCCTGCAATCATCGAGCGCCATCCCGACGCGCTTTTCCAATTTGTTGGGCCTTACCAGCATATTATTGGTGAAGAACAATATTTTGCACGACTTAAACCTGAAATCGAAAAATTTGAGCGCTCAGGCAACTGGAAATTCCTCGGATCGATGTCTCCAGAGCAGATGTCTGGTTTTTATGCCAACCTTGACTTACTGGTACTTCCCAGCCTCAATTCGACTGAAGCATTTGGCCTGGTTCAAATTGAAGCCATGATGAATGGCGTGCCCTGTGTTACCTCTAATCTGCCGGGTGTGCGGCAGCCGGTCACTGTTCATGGAATGGGAGAAATCTTTGCCATTGGAGATTCGAAAGAATTGGCAGACAAAGTGTTAGCGGTTCTAGATAATATTGAAGCGAAACGTGTTCCAAAGGCGGATTTCTCGCGCTATTCACCTGATCTGATTGCGCAAAAATATGAAGAGTTATTCGAAAAAATTAAACTTGAGCTCTAATTTATAACCAGGAGCTGATTTTCTGGAGTATCGACGTGTCTACCGATCATAACAATGTTCCTTCAAAGATGAAGCATCGTAAAAATTCCCCTCTAAATTTGCCTTGGGTCTGGGATGTGCTGTTGATTGGCATCCTGCTGATGGGTGCTTATTTACGTTTTACTGGAATTGAGTGGGACGGTAATCAGCACCTGCACCCCGATGAGCGATTTTTAACCATGGTAGAAACGTCTATCAAACCGGTAGACACCTTGCGCGAGTATTTTGACACTGCCAGTTCATCCTTGAACCCCAATAATTTCGGGTACACATTTTATGTGTATGGTACGCTGCCGATTTTCATCGTCCGCTACGTGGGTGAATGGTTTGGTCAAACGGGGTATGATCAAATTAATATCGTTGGCCGGGTGCTGTCAGGTATATTTGACCTGGGTACGCTGGTATTTGTTTATCTGATTGGCAAGCGACTTTATCGCAACTCCAGGCTTGGTTTGCTTGCCACGCTTTTTTCAGCTTTTGCGGTTCTTCAGATTCAGCTTTCACATTATTTTACGGTTGATAATTTTGCGAATTTCTTTACTTATGGCGCAATATACATTGCGGTATGCATCGCTACGCGCGCCAAACCTTTGATCGATCAACCATATTCTGAAGAAGATGGAAAAACTCCAGCATGGTTGACCAGTAACTGGTCTTCCTTCGGCCTCTTCGCCCTTTTCGGATTGCTCTACGGGATGGCAATGGCCTCCAAAGTCAGTATCTGGGCGTTAGCTTTGTTGCTTCCTTTGGCGGCATTCCTCTATTACAGGAAGTCAGCGGTCAACCATGACCAAACCGAAATTGCGATTATCATTCGCAATCTGGTTTTAGCCGGTATCGTTGCCTTTTTTACCTTCCGTATCTTCCAGCCATATTCTTTTATGGGGCCAGGATTCCTGGGCATGAAGATAAATGAAAATTGGCTGGCAAGCATGCGCGAACTGGCTGCCATTCAAAGCGGTGATGTCGATGTTCCTTACGCACTGCAATGGGCACGCCGCCCGGTGACATTCACGCTGCAGAACTACGTTCTCTGGGGTGTGGGAATTCCTTTGGGGCTGCTCAGCATTGGCGGTTTGCTCTGGATGGCGTGGCGTTCGATTAAGGGTGATTGGCCAAAGCATATTTTGCTCTGGAGCTGGGTTGCCTTTGTGTTGATCACACAATCATTGAGTCCGGTCAAAAGTATGCGCTACATCGTCTCCATCTATCCAGGCCTGGCGCTGATAGCATCCTGGACTATCTTTAAGTTAATGGAAAACAACGGAAAACAAGTTCGCAAGCTGAGAGTGATCGCTTTTAACTGGCGTAAGGCGTTGGCTGTGACGCTGCTGGTGATCACGATCACTGGCACTATGATCTATGCAATCGCTTTTACAGATATTTATTCCAAGCCGGTTACCAGAGTGGCTGCCAGTGAATGGATTTATGAAAACATTCCGGGTGCGATCAACCTTTCTTTCACATCATCAACCACAAACGAGAAATTTACTCAACCACTGGCATACCAAAATTCGGCATTGATTGCATCTGATACGCCGTATGCTTATGGTTTCACAGCCGTAGACTCTGGCAAATTGACAACCGTCACGATTGAGCATGTGCAAACCCAATCTTCTGATGCAGCTGTAACATCGTTAATTGCCACACTTTATGAAATCAATGGCGACGAAAGGAATTATCGAGCAGCTGGATTCTATCAATCCACTTTCGCTCAAAGCAGTGATGGGCGCGGTGAGAAGGCTGTCATCGCACTGGAAGGAGCTGCAGACCTTTACGCTGGGAAACAGTATGAGTTATTCATTGAGGTTGCAGAACCTTC
Organism: Anaerolineaceae bacterium; assembly: GCA_034429135.1. Taxonomy (GTDB): domain Bacteria; phylum Chloroflexota; class Anaerolineae; order Anaerolineales; family Anaerolineaceae; genus UBA6107. The sequence goes on from DAOUGR010000034.1 coordinate 56,342, forward strand.
TGTCTTCTTGCGCATTTCAGGATCTGTCATTCTGACTTATGGTGAGGGCAGCGGCTCATCGGTACAATATCTTGCATCTCCTGTCTATCGATTAACCAGCGCAAATGCCTTTCAAACCATTATTTATCCTCGTGAATCAGGCGAACTTTCAACAATCACGTTGAACCGGGTGGTTGACCTGCTCGGAACTCCTGGTGAAAAAACGTTAACCGTTAATCTGATTGATCCCAACAATCCCGAAGCCGGACTGGCTTCAGGCAGTGTAACGGGAACATTTCTGCCCAAAGACGATCCACGGGGTGAATCTGTAACCATCACTCTTAATAAGCCAGTAGGGCTTGAAAAATCGACCGGATATACACTTGGCCTGACCCTTACCGGTGAAGGAGCATTGGGTATCTATAACGATACCACCGCGGTGGAGTCGTCATGGGACGATGCTTTGCCGGTAAGTATGTATGGTTATAACCAGTTCGGTTACTGGGATGGCATATACGGCAACAACCGCAATATGGAATTGTATTGGGATGACAATGAGGACAAATATTCTTCATTAACTTTAAACCTGGACCAAACGGATGCAATTTTCATTAGTTCCAGCCGCCAGTGGGGATCGATCACGCGCATACCGGAGCGGTATCCGTTAACCACAGAGTATTACAGGGCTTTGATTGGCTGTCCAAAGGATAAAGATATCCTCTGGTGCTATTCTGTGGCCAAGCCGGGTATGTTTAAAGGTGAACTCGGATTCGACCTCGTTGCTGTATTTCAAAATGACCCGCAAATCGGGAATATTAAATTCAATGATCAATTTGCTGAAGAAGCCTTTACCGTTTATGACCATCCAAAGGTTTTGATTTTTCACAAAACGGATGACTATGACAGCCAGAAGGTACGTGAGATTCTTGGAGCCGTCGACCTTACAGCAGCAGTACATCTGACACCAAGTGAAGCAAGCAGCTTTCGTGGTAATTTAAAGTTGACTCCAGAAGGAAAAGAAATTCAACAAGCGGGGGGGACCTGGTCAGAGCTGTTCCCGGCAGCGTCAATTTTGAATCAAAAACCCTGGGCGGCAGCAGTGGTTTGGTATCTGGCCATCACGCTGCTGGGATGGCTCGTTTATCCATTAACACGTGTTTTCTTAAAGGGTTTGCCTGACCGCGGATATGCTTTTAGCCGTCTGACCGGTTTGATCCTACTCGCCTATTTCACATGGCTGGTAGCCTCACTTGGAGGATCTTTCAACCGCTTAACCATCGGAGTTGTGTTAACTCTGTTAACTGCAGCTAGTGTTGTGGTGTTTTGTTTGCAGCGTAAAGAAATAACAGCAGAAATCAAATCTCGTGGGAAATATTTTCTGCTGGTTGAAGGGGTTATGCTCGCTTTCTTCCTGTTAGATCTGGCCATTCGAATCGGTAACCCCGATCTGTGGCACCCCTGGAAGGGCGGGGAAAAACCGATGGACCTTTCTTATTTCACTGCGGTTCTCAAGAGTACCACTTTTCCACCATATGACCCCTGGTATGCGGGTGGGTATATCAATTATTACTATTATGGATATGTCATTGTTGGCGTACTGGTCAAGTTCCTGGGGATTATTCCTGATATCGCATATAACCTGATCTTGCCAACTTTGTTCGGCCTGACCGGTGTGGGTGCATTCGGAATCGGTTGGAATCTGTTCACCCATCATGAAATTGACCCGGTGAACGGAATTCAAGCGGAATCGCTATCTGGAAATAAACGCTCACTTTTTGCTGGCGTTACCGCTGCTTTCGCTGTATTGATCATGGGAAACCTGGGAACGGTGCGAATGTTCTGGCAGGGGTTACAGAGAATTGCGGCTCCAGATGGGATTATTGATGGCGCAGGAATTTTCGAACGGATCAAGTGGGTGGTGTTGGGATTAGGCAAGTTCTTTACCGGGACGAAGATGCCTTATGGATACGGCGATTGGTACTGGAATCCATCACGCGCTATCCCTGGAGAGGTGATCACGGAGTTTCCCTTTTTCACTTTTACCTATGCAGACCTGCACGCTCACATGATCGCGCTGCCGATCACTCTGCTTGTTCTGGGGTGGGCGGTTTCTATGTTGCTCCGAAAGGCTGATTGGGAAGCCGGTCTGGGAAATAAGAAGTGGATTCCCCTTTTGGGGTCACTTCTTTTTGGTGGATTGATCATTGGCACCTTGAGACCGACGAACACATGGGATCTGCCAACTTATCTTGTGTTTGCTTCAGCAGTTCTTCTGTATGTTTGCTGGAAGTACGCCTCACTGCCTCGAAAATTCTTTTCCTCATTACCGGTTTGGTTAAGAAAACTCATTTTTTGCGGGCTGGTGATCGCTGTTTTCGTGGGATCTGTACTGGTGTCCTTCCTGCCCTTTACAGAAAAATACGGTCAGGCTTATGGTTCTATGACCTCATGGAAGGGTGATTATACCCAACTGAAAGATTACCTCGTCCACTGGGGGTGGCAGCTTTTCTTGATCACCACCTGGCTGGTGTGGGAAACCCGCGAATGGCTCGCTGCAACACCGGCTTCAGTGCTAAAACGTTTTAAGCCGTATCTTGGCTATTTGCAGGTAGTGGTGGTGTTATTCGCAGCGGTCTTGATCCTGTTAACTTTGCTGGGCGTAAAAATTGGCTGGATCGTAGGAATCCTGGGTGTATGGGCGTTGATATTAATGCTCAGATCCAACCAACCAGATTTAAAGCGGCTGGTTCTCTTCATGGTGGGCACTGGTTTAATCTTGACGCTTTTTGTGGAGTTATTTGCGCTGGCGGGTGATATCGGGCGCATGAATACAGTCTTCAAATTCTATTATCAGGCATGGACCATGTTAGGGCTCAGCGCAGCTGCTGCGCTGGTGTGGTTGACCCCTGCCGTGACCACACGTTGGAAGCCGGGTGTTTCAAATGTATGGCAAATCCTCTTTGCGCTATTGGTGTTTGGAGGGTTGCTTTACCCGGTCACAGCTGCGATAGATAAAATTCGAGATCGTATGTCTGACCAGGCTCCTGCGGGATTGGATGGAACAGTCTATATGAGAACCTCCACATATTCAGATGAAGGAGTGGAGATGCATCTCGATGAAGATTACCAGGCAATCCAGTGGATGCGTGAGAATGTTAAGGGATCACCTGTCATCGTGGAAGCCAATACGGTGGAATATCGCTGGGGGAACCGATTTACGATCTACACCGGGCTGCCGGGTGTCCTTGGCTGGAACTGGCACCAACGTCAGCAGCGTGGGTACATGGATTACAATGGCATTCAGAGCAGATTGACTGAAATCCCGTATTTTTACGAAACCACTTTGATTAATGATGCAGTGGAATTTCTTAAAAAGTATGATGTGAAATACATCATCCTGGGACAGTTGGAACGTGCATACCACTCAGGTATTGGGTTGGACAAATTTGAACAGTATGATGGTGTCTATTGGAAAGAAGTCTTTCGTCTGAATGACACTGTCATTTACGAAGTCATCCCATAGACTGGCAGGGCATGATGGCAGATCTCCTTCACCTGATTAGCTGGTATCTCATTATTTCTCTGGTTGGTTTAGCAGCCTTGCCAATCGGATATCGTTTCTTTTCGCGTTTGCCGGGAAGGGGGATAACCCTGGCACGTCCTTTAGGGTTGCTGTTGTGGGGATTTCTCTTCTGGCTTTTGGCTTCTCTGGGAGTACTGCAAAACGATCTGGGTGGTGTGTTGCTGGCATTTGTTTGCCTGGCGGCCATCAGTTTGTGGGCAGGCACAGGCGGAAGGTTCCATGATTTATACCTATGGATTAAACAAAACTTACGGTTGGTGCTAACATCTGAGGGTTTGTTCCTGGTTGCATTTGTAGGTTGGGCAATCATTCGCGGTATGAATCCCGAAGCAGCCTACACAGAAAAACCGATGGAGCTGGCTTTCATCAACTCGATCCTGCGCTCTCCAAGCTTTCCTCCGCAGGATCCATGGCTTTCGGGTTACGCCATTTCATATTATTACTTTGGTTATGTATTGATTGCTATGATCACCCGGGTTTCGGGTGTGGCATCTTCTATTGCTTTTAACTTGAGCAGTGCCTTATGGTTTGCTCTTACCGCCTCAGCCCTCTATGGCATCGTGCACGATCTCGTTCTCACATGGCTCGAAAGTAAACCGGGGAAACAGGAAAGTGCCGCGCGTAAGTATGCCGCCCGCGCATCCGGTTTTCTAGGTCCGCTCTTTGTCTTGATTGCTAGCACGTACGAAGGCGTGCTGGAATTTCTACATTCTGGGGGAGTTTTCTGGCATCAGACGGCTGATGGGGTCTGGGAATCTAAGTTCTGGAGCTGGCTGGCCATATCTGATCTGGATGAAGCGCCGATATCACCATTCAACTGGATTCCATCGCGCGGTGGTTGGTTGTGGTGGAGAGGATCCAGGGTTTTGCAGGATCTGAGCCTTTCGAACACTAAGATCGAAGTCATTGATGAGTTTCCATTTTTCTCATATTTGCTCTCCGATTTACATCCGCATGTGTTGGGTATGCCGTTCGTTTTACTCGCCCTGGGTGTTAGTCTCAATTTATTCCTTGGTTCAGATCAATTTTTTTCAAAGTTTCACAGCATTCAAAGCTGGATGCGAAACTGGTCGTTCTGGTTGACCGCATTGATTTTGGGCAGTCTGGCATTTATCAATACGTGGGATTTTCCAATTTATGTTGGTTTATTCTGTTTTATCTGGGGCTATGTTCGTTACCGGCGGAATGGTTGGAACTGGAAGATATTCTGGGAATTGATCAAGAATGGATTAATCCTCGGAGTAACCGGGATTTTCCTGTTCTTACCGTTTTACATTGGCTTTGCTTCTCAGGCTGGCGGCATTTTACCATCTCTGGAATACATGACCCGCGGGATTCATTTCTGGATCCTGTTCGGGGTGCTTTTGGTGCCAATTTTTATCTGGCTGGTTTACAAAATCACCAAGGCCAAAGATCCAGCCAATTTGAAAAAAGGGCTGATCTTTACCAGCATTATTTTTATTGGCTTATTCTTGTTGATGACCCTGTACGGAGCGTTTGCTTTTGGATTGTCAGGTATGGGATCGTCGCTAGTTGAATCATCAAATTACTTTGTCTCCCGCCTGGGATCAAGGATGATCATGGGAGGCGAAGCCTTTACCAGCCTGCATGGGAGTAATCAGTTTTCAGAAGTAATCCGGGCGACCATACTGCGAAGAGCGCAATCTCCGGGAACCTGGTTGACACTTGGAGTCATGTTGTTAATGACATTGGCATTGCTGATTTCACGCCAACAGAATCAGGTTGAAGAAACCACTCAGCCAGCCACTGATGAGATTGCCATAAAGAAGCCAGAAGCTGAACATTTCGTTCTAATTCTTGTCCTTTTCGGGCTTACGCTAACGATCTTTCCTGAATTCTTTTATCTGCGAGATCAATTCGGCTGGCGCATGAATACGATCTTCAAGTTTTACTTTCAGGCCTGGATCCTGTGGGGAATAGCGGCAGCCATCGCGAGCGCGTGGCTCTTTCGGTCTCTTGCCCGGTGGAAAGGTTTTCTCTATCAAATGGCCTGGATTGTCTCACTCATTGCCGGGCTTGCATACCCGCTGTTAATGTTATGGAATAAAACGGAAAAATTTTCTTTCGTGAATTGGACGCTAGATGGTAATGCTTATTATGCTGAATACTACCCTGATGATTACGATGCCATCGTTTGGCTTCAAAATGCGCCATTGGGGATTGTAAGTGAAGCGGTTGGAGGAAGTTACACAGAATACGCGCGAGTTTCAACGCGCTCTGGGCAGCCGACTGTGCTCGGTTGGCCAGGACATGAGAGCCAATGGCGCGGGGGCGCAGCAGAAATGGGTTCCAGGTTTGAGGACATGCAGAGACTGTATGAAACGAAATCATGGGAGACAGCAGCCGCGATCATTGAAGCATACGATATTCGATATATTTATATCGGTGGGCTGGAGTGGTCTACCTATGCGGTCAATATCGAAAAATTTGATCAGATGCTTGAACCCGTTTACAATAATCAGAGTGTTGTGATCTATGAAGTGCCATCTGATCTTGGAGATCTCAACCCATGAGCATCGAAACAATGCAATCACGTAAAGTTTCTTTAGAATATGCAGTTTATGCATTCATCCTGGTTGCCGCATTGGCTTTCAGGTTTCTGGCATTGGGAATGACACCCCTCAACAATGACGAGGCTCATCTGGCAATTGAGGCTCTGAATGTATCCCGGGGCAACGAAGTTTCGATTTCTGGTCAACCCGGTTATGTTTCATTGACCTCAATTCTGTTTTCCATTTTTAGCGATTCCAATTTCTTTGCCCGGTTCTGGCCGGCGTTAATCGGGTCGCTGCTGGTGCTGCTTCCTGTGCTTTTCCGCGATCAGGTTGGAAAGAACACCGCGCTTATCCTTTCTCTGTTATTGGCTTTTGATCCGTTTTTAATCACGATCTCCCGCTCAGCCAACGGGGGGATTTTTGCGCTCACTGGAGTAATGGCCGGAATCGGTTTCTGGCGGATTAAAAAGCCAGTTCTTGCCGGAATTGGCTTTGGCCTTGCTTTGCTGGGTGGTGTGGATCTCTGGGGTGGGTTGATGGCCATTGGATTGGCTTATCTTGCAACTTTTAAGATTCGAAAACAAGTTTTGAATGCAGAAAAAAATGAAAATCAGAAAAAACAAGTGAGAGTGGCCATCGTCAGCCTCTTGATTACTCTGATCGCTCTTGCAACCGTTTTTCTCACTCGCCCGGCAATCATCAGTGCTGTTGGCTCGAGTCTTGTGGAATATATTCAGTCTTGGGGGGCAGCATTCACAATACCATTCACTTCGGCAGCATTTTTGTGGTTGCTGATTCAAATTCCTGTAATTGGGCTTGGACTCTGGGGGTTGTTGAGTGGGATTAAAAGAAATGACCCTAAAGTTGGTTTTCTGGGAATTTGGTGGGGAATTCAATTCGTGTTGTCTGTAATGAATCCTGCAAGGAACCTGGCTGAGTTGTTTTGGGTATCCCTGCCCATGCTGATTCTGGCTTCTATGGCTATTGAAAAATTTTTCAACCAGCAAAAATCTGAAAATCGATGGGTATTCCTGGCTGAAATCGTTCTGGTGGTGGCTTTGTGCGTCTTTTCGTTGATGAACTTTACAGCGCTGGTAAATTCGAACAGTGTGGATGCTGAAACCATGCGGAATCGGATTATTGGAACGCTATTGCCACTCGTGCTGCTGGCCGTGGTCACACTGCTTTTTGCGTGGGGGTGGTCGCTGGTTTCCACCCGGCGTGGTTTCATCATAGGGCTTGGATTGATACTGTTCGCCGGTTGGTTTGGATCTTCCTGGAAGGCTGCAGACCTGGGCTCACGCCCCGAGTTTGAGTTTAAATTTGGTGGCGAGACACCAGTCGGGTCAGAAATCTTGTTATCATCCATATCTGACCTGTCACGTTGGACAACCAGCCAGGCAAATCGCATCGATATTCAAATTGCAGGTCTAGAATTAGATTCGTTATCATGGGCTTTGAGAAATTTCGAAAATCTAAGACATGAAACGAAATTTAATCCGAATTCGACATCGTCGATCATTTTGACTCCAGTTGAAACAGAAATTCAGGGCGTCAGTGCATATCGTGGACAAAAAATTCTCTGGTCGGCGAGGCCAGATTTTGCCGAGATGACACTTCGGGATTGGATGAAATGGGCACTCTTCAGGACGGGCCCTCAACAAGAAACTGAACTGGTCTTCTGGGCAAAGAACACCTTGTTTTTTGAGAATTAATAACTTGAACTTTAGAGGAGATACTATTGACCACACCACTCTCATCCATCGTTATCGCCATTGACGGCCCTGCTGCATCTGGAAAATCAACACTGGCGGAAAAGCTGGCGAAACAATTAGGTTTTTTCTATTTTGACACAGGGGTCATGTATCGAGCAGTCACGCTGGCTGTGATCACACATGGCATTCATGTGGATGATGAGGAAGCAATCACAAGTTTGGCAAATGAAATCGACATTGATGTACAGCCTCCATCAAAGCAAGATGGACGAATGATGGATGTGTTGGTTGATGGCAAGGATGTTACCTGGGAGATTCGCACCCCGGTTGTAGATCAAAATGTTTCGAAGGTTTCGGCCTATGCTGGGGTTCGCACGGCAATGACCAACCAGCAGCGCCGTATTGGATTGCGCGGTGATGTGGTGATGGTGGGGCGGGATATTGGAACGGTGGTTTTTCCGGATGCTGAATATAAGATTTACCTGGATGCATCGCCAGAAGAACGCGCAAATCGCCGGTATAAGGAAAAGATTGCCCGGGGAGAAAATGCTTCGTATGAAGAGATCTTAAGTTCGATCAAACGCAGAGATAAGATCGATTCCACGCGGACAATCGCACCATTAAAAGCCGCACAAGATGCGATCATCATTGACACCGACGGGAAAACCATTGAAGAAGTACTGGAAGAAACCCTTTCACATTTACACATCAAACCCAAAAATGTTGGATAATTAAGCTTGTAAAAATCTGTCTGTATCAGGGGCAGAGTCACAGAGTTTTCTAGCAGGCGCGGTTTCAGGAGGAAATCATGTGCGATACGGTTGTTGCACTGGCGAATTCGACATATGACGGAAGCGTGATCTTTGGGAAAAATTCTGACCGCGAACCCAATGAGGCGCATGAGGTAATCATCATCCCTGCGGCAACTCATCCTGCGGGGGCCACGGTCAAATGTACCTACCTTGAAATTCCACAAGTTCGTGAAACATGCCGGGTCTTGCTGGCCAAACCTTTTTGGATTTGGGGCGCTGAGATGGGCTCCAACGAATTTGGTGTCACGATCGGTAATGAAGCAGTGTTCACCAAAACGCCATATAACAAACAGGCTGGGCTGATTGGGATGGATTTTCTGCGACTGGCTCTTGAACGTTCAGATACTGCAGCCAAAGCCCTGGATGTAATCATTAAGTTACTCGAAGAATATGGCCAGGGCGGCAACTGTGGTTGTGCACATTCCTTTTATTACCACAACAGTTTCCTGATCTGCGATAATGAAGAAGCCTGGGTGCTTGAAACCTCTGGTAAGGAATGGGCGGCAGAAAAAGTGGTTGATGTGCGCTCTATATCGAATGCGATCACGATCGGGAATAAATGGGACAAGGCTTCTGCGAATCTCGTAACCAACGCCATCAAAAATGGATGGTGTAAATCAGAAGAGGATTTCAACTTTGCTCGTTGTTACTCAGAGCCAATTTATACCAGGTTCAGCGATGCCAAACGAAGGCAAACTTTTACCATGCAGAAGCTCACCGCAGCCAAACAGGGAATTACCCCAAAAACGATTATGGGATTACTCCGTTCACATGCCGGAGACAACGACCCGAGTTGGTCACCTGATAGGGGGATTACCGGGGCGGATGTCTGTATGCACGCCGGATGGGGTCCGATCCGTACCAGTCAAACGGCGGGATCAATGGTATCCGTCTTGCGCAAAGGCGAACCACCGCTTCACTGGGTGACTGGAACCGCAGCTCCATGCACGTCAATATTCAAACCAGTCTGGATAGATGCCGGATTGCCTGAAACTGGGGGACCTCTCTCTAGTCGATATGATCGTTCAACCCTGTACTGGCGACATGAATTGCTGCATAGAGAAATTTTGCGAGATTACAGTCTGCGTATTCGTATAATCCGTGCAGATCAGGAGCGGATCGAAAATAATCTGATTAATGAAGTTGAAAATTGCCGCAAGGCATCCGTTGAAATTCGTCGAGCCATGACGAAATCAGCTTTCGAGCAGGTAGAGCAGGCAGAAGAGAAGTGGATGGAAAACATTGCTTCGCAACCTGTCAGCCGAAGAAACTCTCTCCTTTATCAAATCGCATGGAATCAATTTAATAAAAAAGCCGGAATCAGTTCGCTTTAAGAATACCATGGTCATATTGCATCTGCTGGATTCATCACCATACTTTGATACCCCATATCACCTGATTGGGTGGCTGGGTTGGTTCGTGATGGCCGCTATGATCCTGTGGGTGCTCAGGCAAAACTGGAAGGTTGAGGTTTCGAAAAATTTTTGGACCAGGTTAGGATTCCTGGCAATTGCCACAGTGATCTGTACGCTTTTTGTGGGAATTGAAATTCCTTTTGAAGATACGCTGCCTCTGCCAAATGTGCCTGTGGATACGACGATACCGGTTGTAATGGTATTTTCCTTTTTGCCCTTGATGCTCGCCAGTGGGTTATTAGGAGTATGGCCGGCGGTCCTACTCGGGTTTCTGAGCGGAATTTTTAATGCTTTATGGAATAAGCACTCAGTTTTTACACCATTGGAATCCGCATCGATCACCCTGTTGCTTTGCCTTGCCCTCCGGCAGGATTACCGCACTCGGTTCTTTCGTTTTCTCAGACATCCAATCGGCGCCGCGCTGATTGTATCTTTGCTAACCGCGCCGATATTTCTCGTCAGCACCTTTTTTAGCACAAATGGCTCGTTTGCGGCCAGATTGGATTATTCTTTTACCCAGTCCTGGATTTTGATGGCGATTAACAGCATCGAAATTCTTTACGCTGGATTATTATGCGAATTATTTTCTGTAACGAAGCTCAAAAGGTGGGTAAAGTTTGGTAACCTGCGACCATCGCCGATTGAAACTGGCTTACAGAATCGCATCTTATACACAGCGCTTCCGATGGTGATTGTGCTGCTCTTGACACTGGTGATTGCCGATTGGGTGGTGGCAGGTAGAGCTGCCCGAGAAATCATGATCAACCAACTCGAAAACTCGGCAAAAATCGCAGCCGAGAATATTCCGTCCATTCTTGAAACAGGACAAAGTCTGACAACGTCGCTGGTTGAGCTTGATTTACCGATGAACGAAAAGGAAGAACTGCGAATTTTATTAAAAAATAAGATCAGAGAGATACCGTTTTTTAATCAATTATTCATTTTTGACCTTACTGGTTCACCAATCATAGGATATCCGCAGGCAACACTGGAGGAATTTCGTATCTCTTCTGAAGAACAGGCTGCAATTCGACTGGCACTGAATGGTGTGCTGGTGCAAAGTTATGTCATTCCTCCCAACCCTGGGGAGCAATCGGCTATGATTGCGTTCATAGCAGCAATTCCTGATGAATATGGGCTTGCCAAAGGGGTTGTGATTGCACGCACCAGTTTTTCGATCAATCTCTTTTCCCAGCCGGCTATCCTGGCTCTTGAAAATATTAAAGAATCAGGCGGAGAAGGCGCAATCCTTGATGAGTCAAATGTCGTTCTTTTCCACACAAACCCAAGTCTGGTGATGAGCACTTATGAAGGAGTGATTCCTGAAATCTCGGGGTATGTGGAGGATACAGGAACAACCGGGACACGTCAAATGCTATATGCGGCCATTGATCGTGAGAGGGGTTGGAAGGTTATCCTTTCTCTGCCTGCCAGTTACTCTCAGGAACTTGCTCTGCGCATAGCCGTTCCGTTGCTGGTAATCTCGCTGGTCATTTCATCGCTGGCTTTCGTGCTCTTGCGTTATATGATGAAGACGTTGACCAATTCATTGGTTAACCTGGCAGCCAGAGCTGATCAAATTTCTAAAGGCGAGTTGGAGGATAAGATTGAAGCGAAGGGGGTGGATGAGATCGGGAGGCTGGGAACGGCTTTTGAGCAAATGCGTATCAGTCTTAAATCACGACTGGAAGAACTGGATACCTTGCTCCATGTGTCTCAAGGGGTTGCTTCTAGCTTAAATCTTGAATCTGCTTCTGCATACTTGTTGAAGGCGTTGTTGTCGTTTGGTGCAGATGCCGCCAGCCTGGTCTCGATGAAGCATCCATCAAGCAGTCTCGAAGAAGACTACGCGGTTTTTCGCAGTGGAGACGGGGCAGAACTCTATGCGTATTTAGACAAAATGCTCATCGATCCGTTGAAGGAAGAAAATATTTTGATCATTCCCTCGAAAGCACGCATCAAGCGCATGGGTTTGCCGAAAGGGGCTCCGCTGCCTTCAGCTCTGGCAGCGATTGCAATCCACAATGGCGCCGACCTGACCGGCTGTTTATGGGTGGTATACGAACAGCCCCACCGGTTTCTGGAATCTGAAGTTCGTTTTCTCAATACCCTTGCCGGTCAGGCGGTCATGGCGGTCAATAACTCGAATTTATATCTGAAGGCTGAAGTTGGAAAACGCAGACTGGAATCAGTGCTTTCTTCTACTCCAGAACCTGTGTTGGTGGTAAACGACAATGGAAGGGTGATCATCGCCAATCAGGCAGCGAAGCAGATGGAAGATATGATCCGGGTAAACGGCACCTCGGAAGAATCAGATGGCGAAATCATATCGGATGGATTAAAACAATTTCTGGCAACAGCCGGAACTGGCGAGAATAAGGCAGACGAACTCGAACTTGAAGATGGCAGAACCTACCTGGTTTCAGTATCTCCCGTTGAGGTGGAGCACGCGCTGGTAGGTAGAGTCTGTGTTCTGCGGGATGTAACGGAATATAAAGAATTGGAAAAGATGAAGTCTGAATACGTCTCAACGGTTAGCCATGATCTGAAGGGACCTTTAAGTCTGATCCGTGGCTATGCTTCGATGCTTCAAATGGTTGGCGAGCTGAACGATCAACAACGCGAGTATTCTGCGAAAATTCTCAACGGTATCGATGAAATCTCCAGAATGACCGATAATCTTCTGGATATGAAAAGGATTGATTCGGGAATCGAACTCCAGTTAGAGAAATTCGTTCCATCAGAATTATTTGATCAGGCCATTGAACAATTACAACCTCAAATCAAGAATCGGAAGATTCAAGTTCTGCGCGAATTGACCCTGTCACAAGATGTAACAATTGAAGCAGATAAAGCATTATTGCAAAGAGCTTTGTATAATTTGCTGGAAAATGCGGTAAAATTCTCACCAATAGGCGGACATGTGAACCTGGGTATGCAGGTGACAGATAAATCTGTCATATTCGATATTCAGGACCACGGATCTGGAATTGCGCCGATAGATTTGCCTACGATCTTTGACAGGAAAAAGGGAAGTGAGACCACTGGCAAAGGGCAGCCACGTGAGAGTGGAATTGGTTTGTCGATCGTGAAATCCATTGCAGAAAGACACCAGGGCAAAGTGTGGGTCGAAAGTTTGTTGGGGAAAGGATGCACTTTCCATTTGGAGGTTCCGATCTGGCAAAAGGGGAAAAAGAGTAGGAAATTGGACAATTGAATTTATAAATTGTGTGGTAAAATATTCATTTGCATGTATAAAATGGATGATTCTTTACTTTTCTAACAGCGCAAGCCCCAAATTAATTGCGCTGCTATGCGTTTAACCCGCTCCAGGTTTCTCATTCAGGAGGCATTAGTGGAAACAAAAAGTTTAGTCGCACTACGAATCAATCTTGCATCACCCGAAACTATTCGCAGTTGGTCATACGGCGAAGTCCTTAAGCCAGAGACGATCAATTATCGTCGGCTGCGTCCAGAAAAGGATGGCCTTTTCTGTGAGGCGATTTTTGGACCTTCCCGAGACTATCAATGTTATTGTGGCAAGTATAAGAACCCGCGTTATAAAGGAATTGTGTGTGATAAATGTGGCGTGGAAGTGACCCGGTCGGCTGTGCGCCGTGAGCGTATGGGCCACATTGACCTGGCAACACCCGTCGCACATATCTGGTATACACGCAGGATTCCTTCATATCTGGGTCTATTGCTCGATATTTCACGGCGTAACCTCGACCGCGTTTTATACTTTGCGCAATATATCGTCACATTCGTCGATGACGACGCACGCCAGAAAGCCTTGCGCCGCTTGGAAGACGAGATTCACGATTCTGAACGTGAGCAGGCCGCCAGGTTTAATGCTCAAATCCTGGAGGTTAAACAAAGCCGTGATAAGAAGGTCGCTGAGCTGCAGAACAGGCTAAAAGACATTGAAGCCCGCGCTGATGAAGAAATTGCCTCCAAACTCGAGCCTGTCATTCAAGAAGGTCAGTCTCTCGAGCGAACACTGACTGAAAAATCTGGCCAGACGATCAAGAAACAAATTTTATTTGAAACGGCCAGCCTTGTAATTGCCGAGGCGGGCGATACCATCACCCCCAAACATATTGCCAATGTTCAAAAGGCAGTAAAAGAACGCCTTGAAGAAATTGAAGGCGAATTCAAGAAACAACTCCAGCGAGACCGCGAACAGATCAAAATGTCTGTGGATCAGGTAAAGGCTGAAGCTGCCCTTGCTATGGAAGAACTTCAAAATCAACTTGAAGATCAATCCACAGAAAATCATGACCAATCAGGTCAGCTGAGGGATGAACTGCAGGAACTGCGGCCGTTCACTTTTCTGACCGAAAGCCGTTACCGTGAACTAAAATCCCGCTGGGGGCAGGTCTTCCGCGCGGATATGGGTGCTGAAGCTTTCTATGATATTTTACGCCGTCTCGATCTTGATAAACTCGCTGAAGATCTGTGGACTGAAGTGCGCACTTCAAAGAGTAAACAAAAGCGCAAAAAAGCAACCACTCGGTTGAAAGTCATCGAATCCTTCCGCCGTTCTGGAAATCGTCCTGAGTGGATGATTCTGACGGTTCTTCCTGTTATCCCGCCTGATTTGCGTCCGATGGTTCCATTGGATGGCGGCCGGTTTGCCACGTCAGATATGAACGACCTTTATCGCCGTGTTATCAACCGCAACAACCGCTTGAAAAGGCTGTTGGAGCTGGGTGCACCAGATGTGATCGTTCGCAACGAGAAACGCATGCTTCAGGAAGCTGTAGATTCGCTGATTGATAATTCACAGCGTGGAAAGGCGCTTTCTCGCCGTGGCCGCCGTGAATTGAAGTCTTTGAGTGACATGCTCAAGGGTAAGAAGGGGCGTTTCCGCCGCAACCTGCTTGGAAAGCGTGTCGATTACTCAGGCCGCTCTGTTATCGTTGTAGGCCCTAAACTCAAACTTTATCAATGCGGTCTGCCAAAATCGATGGCGCTCGAGCTCTTCAAACCATTTGTGGTTGCCAGACTGGTTTCTCATAGCTATGCTGCAAATGTGAAATCAGCCAAACGTTTGATTGAGCGCAATCGACCCGAGGTGTACGAAGTTCTTGAGGAGGTCATTAAAGAAAGACCCGTGCTCTTGAACCGCGCACCCACGCTTCACCGTCTTGGTATCCAGGCGTTCGAACCGATCCTGATCGAGGGTAGTGCGATTCAGCTTCATCCACTGGTAACCACCGCGTTCAACGCTGACTTTGATGGTGACCAGATGGCTGTTCACGTGCCGCTTTCAGAAAAGGCTGTAAAAGAAGCCAGAAACCTGATGCTTTCTTCTAAGAACCTGCTCAAACCTGCAGATGGTGAACCAATCATCAGCCCGGCAAAAGACATGGTTCTTGGTATCTATTATTTGACTGTAAAAGATGATCGACCGCATAAGGGAGATGGCAGAGTCTTTGCGGATATTGACGAGGTTGAACTTGCCTACCAGCTGGATCAGGTGGAGATCCATACCAAGATTAAGATTCGGATGAAGACCTGGTTCGATGATAATAACCGCCGTATGGCGAGCCCGGTAACCAAAATGCTCGATACAACAGTAGGGCGCGTATTGTTCAACCGCATCCTTCCGCCAGAGGTACAGTTTATTAACACCGTTCTTGAAAAGACCGGTGTCAAAGACCTGATTGCTGATGTCTATGATCTGTGTGGCGAGAAAACTACCACAGAGGTAGCTGATGCTATCAAGGATATCGGCTTTGAATATGCCATGAAATCTGGAACAACCATTGCGGTTGCTGATATTTCCATTCCTGAAGAGAAAACGGAAATTCTGGCAAAGGCGCAGGGTGAAGTTGATAAGATCAATAAAGATTATCGCCGCGGACTGCTCAAAGAAGATGAGCGCGATAAACTGGTCATCGAAATCTGGCAAAAGACCACAGAAGAGGTCAGTAAAGCCGTTCGAAACGCGATGGATCCGACTGGTAACCTGTCAACCATGGCAAGTTCAGGTGCGACTAAAGGCGGATTTGGCCCAATTTCGCAGCTGGCTGGTATGCGCGGTTTGATGGCTGACCCGTCAGGCCGTATCATCCGCTTACCGATTCAATCCAACTTCCGCGAAGGATTGACTGCGCTCGAATACTTCATTTCAACGCATGGCGCAAGGAAAGGTCTCGCCGACACTGCGCTCCGTACTGCTGATGCAGGTTACCTGACCCGCCGTCTGGTTGATATTGCCCAGGATATCATTATCAACGAGGAAGATTGCGGTACTGAAGATGGCATCTGGATCCGAAAACAGGATGACGTTGCCGGTCAAAAGATGAAAGAACGTTTGTTTGGGCGTTCTGTTGCCGCGCGTATTGTCAACCCGAAAACCGGAGAGATCATCGCTGAGCGAAATGATATTTTAGACCATGATCTCATCCGAAAGGTCCTGGATGCAGGCGTTGAGAATGTTTTCGTCAGATCACCATTAACATGTGAACTCATTCACGGTATCTGCGCACGCTGCTATGGTATGGATCTTGGCCGTGGTGCACTCGTCACTCTGGGTTCAGCTGTGGGAACAGTGGCTGCCCAATCCATTGGTGAGCCTGGCACCCAGCTGACACTGCGTACTTTCCACTCCGGTGGTGTTGCTTCCAGTGGTGATATTACAACCGGTTTACCGCGTGTGGAAGAATTGTTTGAAGCCCGGCGCACTCCTAAGGGTGAAGCGGTGATCACCGGAATTTCTGGTGTTGCCAAAATCTTGCAGGCTGATCGAGTTGGAGACCAGAAACTGGTGCGTGTGGAACATAGCGAACTTGTTTCGGATGAGTATGAGATTCCTGCCGATTGGACGATTGTTGCTCAGGATGCTTCTGAGATCGAGGCTGGCGACCTGATCGCCAGTTTCGAAGCGGCTCAGATCACCGCCCAGCATTCTGGCAGAGTACGTGTGGAAGATCGGAAAGTGATTGTTTCATACGAACAGCGAGAAAGCGAAGATTATGAAATTCCGGGTACATCACGCCTGATCATCCGCGATGGAGCCCAGGTTGAAGCCGGTGAAGCACTGACCGAAGGATCCATCAATCCGCATACAATTCTTAAGATTAAAGGCCGTGAAGCCGCCCAGATGTATTTGCTCACAGAAATCCAGAAGGTGTACCGCGCACAAGGTCAGAACATCAATGATAAACACTTTGAAGTGATCATCCGCAAGATGATCGGCAAAGTTCAAGTCATCCGATCAGGTGATTCAAATTACCTGCCGAGTGATGTGGTCGATCGACTCGAGATCAAGAAAGTAAATGAAAAGCTGCTTGCCGAAGGAAAACAGCCTGCGAAATTTGTGGAGATTCTGTTGGGTGTAACCAAAGCCTCGCTGAGCACCGAATCCTTCCTCTCAGCGGCATCCTTCCAACATACCATCAAGGTATTGGCAGGTGCGGCCATTGCTTCTGCTGAAGATCCTCTCTTTGGTTTGAAAGAAAACGTGATCATTGGTAAGTTGATTCCTGCCGGAACGGGTTTTGTTCATGGACGTTTCATACCGAAAGCTGAACCAGAAGCAGCAGTTGAAGCTGTAGAAGAGGTTAAGACCCCTGAAGCAGGATCAGCTGAATAAGTGAACGTGGTTACCATTTCTCATTGATAGACGATACCCCGGAAAATCTTCCGGGGTGTCTTTTTAACCAGATAGACCTCCGAATATTGCTGAAGGAACAACTATCTTTTCAGGGGTAGTGTAAACTTAATAACGTAGATAATTGCCAGATGGAGTAGAGCCAATGGATATGGGACTTGTGCGGAAAGTTGACATAGATCATGAGATGCAGCAATCCTACCTGGATTACGCCATGAGTGTAATCGTATCGCGTGCTCTACCAGACGCGCGGGATGGGTTAAAACCGGTTCAGCGCCGCTTGCTGTATGCAATGTATGATATGGGGTTACGGCCTGATTCAGCTTATAAAAAATCAGCCAGGATCGTTGGTGAAGTATTGGGGAAATATCATCCTCATGGCGACCAGGCTGTTTATGAAGCTATGGCTCGAATGGCACAAGATTTCTCAATGCGTTATGTTCTGGTTGATGGGCAGGGAAATTTTGGCAGTGTGGATGGAGATCCGCCGGCAGCGATGCGCTACACTGAGGCGCGTACGACTGCTTTTGCAATCGATCTGCTGAATCAAATCGATCGTGACACAGTAGATTTCGACAGTAATTTTGACGACACCCTCAAGGAACCTGTTGTTTTACCCGCCGCGATCCCCAATCTGCTGGTAAACGGTGCAGCGGGCATCGCAGTTGGCATGGCTACCAGTATTCCTCCGCATAATTTAGGAGAGGTCATCGATGCTTTAACGTTCATTCTTGAACACTGGCAAAAACTGGAAGAAATCACCGTGGGTGAATTGATGAAATTCATCCAGGGACCCGACTTTCCGACAGGCGGGATCATTCTTCAAGAGCACGAACAAAATGAAATCCTGGCTGCATATGCCACTGGCAAAGGGCGCATCACGCTGCGGGGAAGGGTAAACCTCGAGGAAATGGCACGGGGGAAGAGCCGGCTCATCATATCTGAACTTCCATACATGACCAACAAATCTGCGTTGATCGAACGCATTGCTGAACTCACACGCGGGGGGCAACTGGAGGGCATCTCTGATTTACGCGACGAATCTGATCGACATGGGATGCGCATAGTCATAGAGTTAAATAAATCGGCTGAAGCAGAGGACGTGCTGCGCGAGCTCTACAAACGTACTCCACTGCAAGTAACCTATAGTATTAATTTGCTAGCGCTTGTTAACAATGAACCCAGACTCTTAACATTAAAACAGGCATTAAAGGTTTTCCTTGAGCATCGCATTGATGTGATAAAACGGCGCAGCGCGTATGACCTGCATAAGGCACAGGAGAGGATTCACATTCTTGAAGGTTTGCGTATTGCATTAAAGAATCTGGATGAAGTGGTGTCAATCATCCGCCGATCTGCTGATACTGACGATGCAAGGGATAAGCTGGTTAAGAAATTTAAGCTTTCAATCCTTCAGGCAAACGCAATATTGGATATGCCTTTAAAGAGGCTGGCAGCTCTCGAACGAAAGAAGATCGAACAGGAATACAAAGATCTTTTAGAATTCATCAAAGAATTACAGGCGATCTTAAAATCACCGCTCAAGCAGCGACAAACGGTGGAGGCCGAGTTAAAAGAGGTAAAGGCGCGGTTTGCCGACAGACGAAAATCTCAGATCGTGTACCTGAAACAGGGTGAGTCGGCCGCTGAATTACTAACGGTTCGTGATGTCACACCAGTGGAATCGGTCTGGGTAGCAATGAGCGCAGATGGAAAGATTGGCAGGATGATGACGGAGAAACAGCCGCGGATGAGCGGCAGAGAAGCTCCCCATTTTCTTCTTAAAACGGATTCACACCAAACACTTTACCTGGTTAAATCTGATGGACAGGCTGCTGCAGTTTCCATCCAAACGCTGCCATTAGTTGAAAACATAGAAGAAGGCACGCGATTTGATAAAGTATCACCACTGAGGGATGGAGGAATTCCTGTCGCCATGTTCACGGTACCACCAGGCAGCGGGACTGATCTGTGCGTGGTAACGCTCACCCGCCAGGGAATGATAAAAAAATCCCTTACGTCGGAATTAAAAGGACCCTCCTCTGACGCTTTTACACTGGTAAAAGTAAATGAAGGTGACGACCTGATCGAAGTCAATCTGATGAGAGACAATACCAATTATCTGGTTGTCACACAGAAGGGAATGGCGATTCGATTTGAGGGTAGTGAAGTGCGCGCCATGGGGTTGATCGCAGCAGGAGTAAATGCCATAAAACTCTCACCCGGCGACCAGGTAGTTGGGATGGTGGAAATCGCCGGCAAAGGAGAAGTGGTTCTGGTTGGATCGAATGGTATTGGCTGGCGTATTGAGCCTGAAGGATTTCCCATCCAGGGCAGGTATGGTCAGGGGGTGATTGGCTGCCGGTTGGATGCGGGTGTTCAACTTGTTGGAGTGGTATTTGGGAAGAAAAATCAACAGTACACGCTTCACTTTAAAAAGGGAGCGGCCAAAACGCTGCGAATTGATGAAATCGAGGTTACCCGCCGGGCTGGTAAAGGCGGGCTGCTGTGTAAATTGGCGGTTGGTGATCAAATTCTTGCTGTAAAAACGACCTCCGATTTCGGAGATTGAAATCGGAGGCTTATTGGTTAGTTGATGGTGTAATAACAGTAGTGATATACAACTTTACTGTCTCTTACTCCGAGTGTGTCACTACCATTTGTAACCTTGCCGCGGTATGAATTGCACGTCCAGGTATAGTGGATGGTATTACCGCTTTCTTCTTTTGAAGTAACGGTGAAGATTCCGTCATTAAGCTGATTCATCAACATTTGCCCGAAGAACCCTCTTACGGCTGCATTTCCCTGATAGGTCTGTTTAGGCGTTACCAGTACGGCATTTTCGTCGTAGATATCAAGGAAAGGATCATAGACATGGGCGTTGAGGGCTGCAAATATCTTGGTTAATGGGTCAGCATCCGATGGAACGGGACTGGATACAGGCCAGTTGTATTTTGCGATTTCATTCCATACAGCAACCAGTTTCGTGCGTGAGTAATCCCAAGAATAAAAATTCGCAGCGGTCATCCCTAATTTTCTCGCAGTATCCAGAAAGATTTTTGTATCGGTGGCGGTGGGCGCCCACCCATCCTGGCCGAACGCCGGGCCAGTGGGAACGATGGGTCGCCAGGGTGTGATGGCTTTGAATTCATTATAGCTGCGGGTTAAGTCATATTCAGGGTTGTGCGCCTGCATCCAATAAACCTGAGGCATATTGAGATCACATTTTTCCAGAAATGCGGTCCAGGGAAACGTACCGTGATATGAAGGCCAACGGAAGGAACACAACGCAACAGGTTTGGATGGTAGCCCTTTACGAAGCTGGGTCATAAAAGTTCGGGCCACGGCATCACGCCCCGCAGCTTTATATTCCACCTCGGCATCGATCACATATCCATCCAGATTAAATTTCTTGGTTTGTGAGATTGCGATATTCGCTTCACCAATGGGATCATAACCGTAAACATAGTGCCACCCCCATACTTCGATCCCTTTAGAACGAATGGCGTCGACAACCGGTGCAACCAGATCTTTTCCTGTGCTGTCAACATTGTACGGCCGGGTATCATTGGCAATTTTTATTAAAACGTGCGAAAACCCGGCTGATTTTGCCACATTGGCGATCGTGCTGGCATTGCCCCCCTCACAATTTGGAATCTTCCAGATCATCATCCCTTTTCCTTGCAATGTCATGGCAATCTCCTTTGATTACAGCCCTGGCTTATTTACCAGGTGCGAGGTTTCCTTCCAGTCCTAATTCTGGAGCGATGGTTCGCATGGCTCGAATCACAAAATCACAATGTTCCCAAAGCGGAACGCCGAATTCTTCAGCGCTTCTGGCAATTTGTTCCCGGTTTGCACCAGCTGCAAAGGCTTTATCCTTCCACTTCTTTTTTACAGAAGAGGATTCAAGGTCATAAAGTGAGCGTGAGGGTCTGACAAGCGCAACGGCGGTGATCAGACCGGTGATTTCGTCACAGGCGTATAGACCTTTTTCAAGGAGCGTGGTCCGCTGGTAGCCAAGGTGATCACTGTGGCAAAGAATAGCCTGCACGATCTCTTCAGGCACTCCCTTCTCACGCAAGATCGGCGCACCGGCCAGCGGGTGCTCGGCTGCTGTGGGGTGAATCTCCCAATCAAAATCATGCAGTAAACCGGTGATTTTCCAGGTTTCGACCGGTTCGCCTAACTTGACCGCGTATGCTTCCATTGCGCTTTCCACAGCTAGCATGTGATTGATCAGGTTTTCGTTTTTTACATATTCCTTGACGATCGAAAAGGCCGTTTCTCTGTTGATCATTTTTTTGCTCACTTCAATTATCTTTTTCAAAGATCGGTTCTGGATCACCTAAGACGGGCAGTGGGTGAGAGACCCAAACCTGCCAAACCGCAACCAGTGTCGCTGGCAGTTCACGCAGACTCCAAAAACGCAGCGAATGAGAGTTGTAGATCCTTAAATCTGCGGCGACTCCGTTCACCGTTAATCCCAACCCCCTGCAGGTAAACAAGGCGCGAGGGAGGTGATAACGCTGGGTAACGAGAATCGCTTCTTGCAAACCAAAGATCTCTCTGGCTCGATAACAGGTATCATAGGTCCTTCTACCCGCATAATCGAGAACGATATCTTCTTCCGGCACACCAAGCCCTACGGCAAACGTTTTCATCGCGGCGGGTTCGTTGTAGTCGATGAAACGATTATCTCCGCTCATCAACAATTTTTCCACCTTGCCAGCCTGATAAAGCTGAACGGCTGCGGTCACCCGGTCTTTCAGGACAGGTGATGGGGTGCCGTCATGCAACAGGCCTGCGCCAAAAACAATGGCTGCACGTGACGGAGGGACGTCATCAGATGTCTGGAAGATTCTGCCCTTCGCTGCCACGGCGGTAATCAACCGGGGAACACCAAAGACCAGAATTGCCAATATCAGAGCCCATATCAACAATCTTAGAATCATGTTAAATATCTTCTTTACCATAGCAAGAATTGTACCAGTTTTACCCTTTTGACTAGATTTGTGGAGTTTTCTCAAAAAAACAAGGAAATAACAGGTCGAATATTACATGCGACGTGTCCAGGTTGAGGAATTGTATTTCGATCGCACAAGTTCATCAGCCATTCTCAACTCTGGTTCTGTAGGAGAGGACCTTTCAATATGAATATTAAATGTGCTGGAAAAGCCCTCCACGAACGCTTCAGCAGCCGTGTTCCAGGAAACAATTCTTCCCAACACCATTTCAAGCGTTACAGCGTGATCGAGGATCTGGTTAGCATCCAATTGTCTGGCTTGTTCACTTTCATATTTCAAGACCTGTGTAATACGGGTCAGATCGCCTCTGAGGGGAAGGGAGCCATGCTGCAGCAGGCCGCCATATTTTCGAGCCTGTGCGGATCCGATCAGTTTCTTCCCTCCAGCAGTAATCTCATAACTCGAAGGAGTTTCGAAACACACAGGGTTGGGCGTAGATTTTCCATTTCCGTTTGGGTATTCTTTATCACCAATGGCGTCTACCCCTAACACAGCCAGGGATTTCAATAAAGCGTTTGAAATCTTTCGATAGCTTTCCAGCAGGCTGCCATTCAGAATGGGGTCATCAAGCGGTGCGGTAACCGAATAGGTCAGTTCATCGATATGAAGGATGGCTCGACCACCAGTAGGCCTGCGGACAAGATCCCAGCCTTTTTCTTCTAGGCTACGAAGATCTACATCAGAATATGGTTGGGCGAAACCGAGCGAGAGCGCAGCTGGATCCCAGTTGAAAAGGCGCAGGGTTGGTATGACAGTTCTTTCGGCCGCTGATTTCAACAAAGCTTCGTCAAGAGCCATATTCCACGCGCCATGGTGTGGTTCGGTGATGATTAATCGCCATGTAGGAGTCATTGTTTTATAATTCTACTATACCGATAAGTGAATGCCAAAACCATTTTGTTGATGATAAAATGATTAACCTTATCGAATTCATGAGGCAATTCTTGATATGTAAAAGGGATGTAAAAAATCCAATTCAGCTTTCATGTTTGACGTATCATTATTATGGAACCTGATAAGAATTTTTTAAACCCAAAATGATATTTGAAAAGGTGGCAATCAATCCAGCAGGGTTGTATTTAATACTCACCAATATTTTACGCAGCGAATAAAATGTTGAGGGTTCATCATGTCCTTAATTAATTTGAATGGGAACCAAAAGGTAAATTCACCCCGTCAAACGATCGAACTCATTTTACCGGATGGCAGGGTATACACAGGTAAACGCGGGGCAACACTGGCAGATCTATTAAAAGCCCTGCCAGAATGGGATAATCCTCCGATCATGGGTGCGGTTGTAAACGGTGAATTGCGAGAGTTGACGTATACCATTGAAATGGATGCGCGCATCCGATTGGTAACGATGGAAGATGACGATGGCGCACGAATTTACCGCCGTTCGATTACCTTTCTGCTAGAAGCCGCTTTTGAAGAATTATTCCCAGGGGTGATCATGACCTTAGATCATTCGGTATCGGCTGGAGGTTACTTCTGTCAGATCGTTGGGCGCGAGCCGTTAACCGAAGATGATTTAGAACTGTTGCTCAAGCGGATGCGTGAAATGGTAGCCGCAGATCTTCCGTTTGAGCGGCAAGTTGTACCGCTGGATGACGCGATTGCTTATTTCAATTCCAAGGGTCTGGATGACAAGGTTAAGTTATTGAAATACCGACAAAAAGAGTATCTGGTTCTCTACCGGCTGGGCGATCACCAGGATTATCATCACGGGTACATGGTTCCTTCAACTGGTTACTTGAAGTGGATCGGCCTGGAAGCGGTTGGAGAAGGATTTGTGTTGCGTTTTCCGCGCCGTGGATCTCCAAAGACGATTTCACCCATGCCCAGTTATCCCAAGCTGCTCAGTACGTTCAGGCAGTATGGTAACTGGCTGCAGCGGTTGGGTATTGAATCGGTAGGCGCATTGAACGAGGCGATTCAGAAAGGCAATATACGCGAAATTATCCTGGTTTCTGAAGCTTTGCACGAATTGCAGATCAGTGAGATCTCGCAGCAGATCGCGGAACGATCAGATGAGGCACGGATTATTCTGATCTCAGGTCCATCGTCGTCTGGAAAAACCACTTTCTCGAAGCGCCTCTCTGTTCAGCTCCTCGCGCAAGGGTTCTCACCTTTCCCGTTGGAGATGGACAATTATTTTGTTAACCGTGACCTTACCCCTCGCGATGAAAATGGTGAATACAATTTTGAAGCCCTGGGAGCTCTGGATACACATTTGTTTTCGGACCATTTAAAAAGATTAATCCGTGGCGAGGCTGTGAGATTGCCCAAGTATGATTTTCGTGAAGGCAAGCGGAAAGAGGGCGAGGTGGTTCAGCTTCGACAGGACCAAATGATCATTGTCGAGGGAATTCATGGGTTGAACCCGGATTTGCTTCCTGATATTGATCCATCCTCAACTTATAAGATTTATGCTTCCTGTTTGACCCAGTTGAATTTGGATCGGTATAACCGCATCTCAACCACTGATACCCGTCTTTTACGGCGTATTGTGCGCGATGCACGCGAGCGGGGATACTCGGCACAGGAAACGATCTCACGCTGGGATTCGGTGCAGCGTGGAGAAAAGGAATATATTTTCCCGTATCAGGAGAATGCAGATAAATTGTTTAACTCAGCTCTGGTATATGAGCTGTCTGCCATTCGGCGGCTGGTTGAACCATTGTTGCGTCAGGTACCTTATGGCACCAAAGAATATGTTGAAGCCAAGCGTTTGCTCGCCTTCCTGGAATGGTTCTTACCAATCGAAACAAATCTAATTCCAGATAATTCGATTTTGTTGGAATTCCTTGGAGGGTCGATTCTACACGATTTCAAACTCTGGGGGTCGTAAAGAAATAAAGAGGGTTCGGTAATGAACACACCGAACCCTCAATCATCATGAAAATTTAGATAAGTTTCTTCTTGAACGCAGTTCCCAGACGGGCAATGCCTTCGTTAATCTTTTCAGGGCAACAATACGAAAAATTCAATCGCATGGTGTTTTTTCCGCTACCGTCAGGGTGGAAAAATTCTCCGGGCACGTAAGCCACCTTTTCTGCGATTGCTTCTTGCAGCATGTCGGTGGCGTTGAATTTTTCAGGCAGTTCGACCCACAGGAAAAGTCCACCCTGTGGATGAGTCCATTTTACACCTTCAGGCATGTGTTCCTCGAGAGCGTCGAGCATGGCGTTTCGTCTTTCTGAGTAGACCCTGCGAATTTCCTTAACATGTTCGTCAATAAACCCGTGCTGACCCACTTCATGAGCAACGATCTGGTTGAAGGTGGAGGTATGCAGATCGGTGCCCTGTTTGGCCAGCGAGAGTTTGCGGATGACCTCTTTGGGCGCGATGACCCAGGCCAGGCGTAAACCAGGTGCAAGGATCTTGGAAAATGTGCTCAGATAGATCACATTCCCGGTATAGGAACCATTATGAGCACGCATCTGAGAATCGAGCAATTCAACTGCTGGAAGATGATCGCCTTCATATCGAAGCTGTCCGTATGGATCATCTTCAATAATGGGAACGCCGTAGCGGTCGGCCAATTCAATTAATTTCTGTCGCCTTTCAACTGGAAGCGTCGTTCCGGTTGGATTTTGGAAATTTGGTAGAACATAAATGAATTTTGGGCCGATGCGCAAGGCTTCTTCGAGTTGGTCAGTACACATACCCCATTCATCAGTCGGAACACTGATATATTCGGCTCCATACGCATTCCATGCCTGTAAGGCACCCAGGTAGGTGGGGGATTCGACCAGAATGCGGTCACCGCGGTTGATGAAAATCTTTCCTAAAAGATCGAGTGCCTGTTGTGAACCTGAGGTGATCAGGATGTTATCGATATCAACGTTGATCCCGATCCGGTTTGTGTGCCGCGAAATCATTTCTCGCAGGGGAACATAACCATCTGTACCGCCGTATTGAAGTGCATCAGCGCCTTTGTGTTCCAGCACATAGTTGCAAGCCCTTTTGAATTCTTCTACAGGGAATACTTCTGCTGCTGGAAAACCTCCACCAAATGAAATCATATCTGGTTGTTCCGTGACCTTAAGCAGTTCACGAATAGCGGAAGCCTTCATTCTTTGCGTGCGTTGCGCGTAGCGATAGTCCCAGGGAGTTTGCATTTATTTTTCCTTTTTGTTAAGATTTTTATCTTGCAAATTCACTCTACAACTTCGGAAAACGACTTAATACAACTGCGGGAGTTGGCAAGGTTACCCGGTCGCCAGCAGCCAGTTCTGCGGGAGCTTTGCCTGCTTGTTTGGGTGAACCTTGATATACAAAGATTGGCGTTCCTTCTACTGCTGATTTCAAATCAAGAGAAGCCTGACCTGTCAACAGGCCGTCTGTATCTATGGCACAGCTGGTGACGACACCGATTACCTTTCCTTTACTGTCTAGCACAGGGTCACCGTTATGGGCCATGCGCACACCTTTCTCTGGGAATCGGAATCTAACGACCACTGTATTCCGTTGAGATTCCTTCTTAATGAAAGCGTCTCTTCCAATAAACCAGGGTTTGTAGGTTTTGACATAAGAACCAAAACCAGCCTCTGCAACGCCCAGGTTCATCTCACCGCCCATTTCGTGGCCGTAGAGGGGAAGTCCCGCTTCGGTACGCAGCGAATCCCTCGCGCCGAGTCCACAAGGTTTCATTCCCATTGGCTCGCCAACTTTCGTGATGGCTTCCCATAGTTCGGGTGCCTTCTGAGGATGAACGAACAGTTCGAAGGCCATTTTCTCACCGGTATAACCGGTTCGGGATACGATTAAATCAAACCCACCAATCACCGCTTCACAAAGTTCAGTGCGTTTTAAGGCTTTTACCTTCTTTTGAGTGGCAGCATCGCATCCCAGCGCGAGCAGGATATCACGAGATTTGGGGCCTTGGAGCGCAATATCCACGCGCATATCATCACCCTCTTTGGGATCACGCAAATTGCGAAGTTTAACACCACTGCCAAAAGCCTTCACCCAGGGCTGAGCTGTATCCACCATGACCTTGCCAGTTCGAACAGCATTTAGCCAGGCCCAGTCTTTGTCATCATTGGAGGCATTGACCACAACAAGATATTGATCTGGTCCGCGGTGGTAAACCAGCGTATCATCAATCACGTTGGCATCTGGATCGAGGAAGTGCGTGTAACAGGATTCGCCAACTGCAAGCGCACCAATATCATTACCACAAACACAATCGAGGAAGACAGAGGCGAAAGGCCCTTCAGCCTGGAAAACACCCATGTGAGAAACGTCGAATAAACCAGCCACTTTACGGCATGCCAGGTGTTCTTCAACAACCGAGGTATACCAGACTGGCATTTCCCATCCTGCAAAGGGGATGATCTTGGCACCAAGTTTCTTATGCGTTTCATAGAGTGATGTACGTTTCAACTCGGGCGATTCTGGTTCGTTCCAGACAAACATGGGTAAAGATTGACCGTTGCCATTCTTCTTGCCGATGAAATATGGCTTTGTCTCGCATATCGCATCGCCGGTTGAAATCGGGTCTGTCGTTGAGGATTCTTCGATGATGATGGGTCCTGGAATGCGGCGGGGCAGGTCATCGTCAAATGCAATATATCCATCAGACAAAGCTCGGAGGAATGTAGCTGCCAAACCAAAATCAGCTGATTTTATGGTAAATCGATAAGAATCTTTTTTGTTGCAGGCCAAAGTTCCCTCTACGACCCTGATTGGCGTTTTGAGCGAAGTGGGCTGGGATTGACCGGGCTTCAGCGCTTCTGCGTCTGAACTGAAGCAATAATTGACAAAATAACGAATATGCTCGCCTTTCAGATCGAGGGCAGCGATCTCAGATTTTGTCGATGGCACATCATCGATATAGTAAAAATGCGGGTATCCACTTTTTTGATAGGTGAGATTGGCACCTGCTTTTTCACAGATCGCACGCACCTTAAGTTTGGCATTTTCCAAGACTTTGAAATCCACTTTTGCGCGCTGTGCAGGGCCTTTTCGTGTTTCGACGGTATACGGTGTAATCGCGTGCAATATATCAGCAATAATATCCGCCACCTTAACCATATCGCTTTCTTTTAACCCTCGCTGGGTCATCCACGGTGTGCCATAACGAATACCTGACGCGTTCAATGCGGTCTTATCACCAGGGATGGTATTGCGGTTAAGCACGATTCCGGCGATATCCAGGATTCTGGCAGCGATGTCACCCGATAACGTGGTTCCGTCGGGACCAACAATGGTCTTGCAATCGATGTTTCCAAGGTGAGAATCTGATCCAGAGAAGGAGATGCGTAATCCGCGTTCCTGAAGCCTATGGGTGAGGGCAGCGCAATTTTTGATGATCTGTTCCTGAAGCTTTTGAAATTCCTTCGTCTTCGCAATTTTGAAAGTAGTCGCCAGAGCTGCGAATACATGCACATGAGGGCCACCCTGCTCGCCAGGGAAGACAGCTTTATCGATTTTCTTCGCCAGGCTACTATCAGTGGTGAGAATGCACGCACCACGCGGACCGCAAAGCGTCTTGTGGGTGGTGAAGGTAATCACATGCGCATATCCGACCGGTGAGGGAATCGCTTTTCCGGCAATCAAGCCAGCGATATGCGAGACGTCTGCCAGAAGGTAAGCACCAACGGCATCCGCGATGGCTCTAAACCGCGCCCAATCCGGAATCCACGGGTAGGATGAGTAACCACAGATGATTACTTTTGGCTGAACTTCTTTTGCCAGTGCTTCTAATTTGTCATAGTCGATCTTTTCAGTTTGAGGATCGACGTTGTAGTGTGAGACTTTGTATAATTTGCCTGAACGGTTAACCGAGGATCCATGCGTGAGGTGACCACCATGCAAGAGATTCATCCCCAAGATGACGTCGCCTGGTTCGATCAACGCGTGGTACACCGCATTGTTGGCCGGCGCACCTGACAAGGCTTGAACATTGACGTAAATCTGATCAGCGCTAACTTTCTCAGTAGCAAACACTTCGGCGCAGCGGCGGCGGGCGAGGGATTCCACCACGTCTGCATACTCAACGCCCTTATAATACCGCGGGTCAGCATAACGGCGGTAATAAGAAAGCCGGTTGGAATAATCTAAGATTTCTGGTTCTGTCATCCAGCGGGTATCTTCATCCGGATATCCTTCGGCATAGAGATTCTGGAAGACAGAAGAAAGCGATTCTCTCACCGCAGCAGGCGCTGTGCTTTCAGACGGGATGAGTATTAATTTCCTGAATTGCCGTTCTGTTTCGAATTGGATCAGTCGAGCCACTTCCGGATCTAAATCTGAAAGAGACCCACGAACAAGATGATCGGTCATTGAAATTTCTCCTCGATTGAATTATGAGCCGGTATTAATAAATAAAAAACCACCTTCAGATGAAATGCAAAGCAACATCTGTTGGTGGTGTTTTTCTGAAAGGTGTCAGTCATTCGTTTCTCAACAACCGGCCCAAATTAAGTTTGTTTGCTAAATCTGGTTCAGTTTCGATACAGCGCAGACATGATTATTTTAGCCTGATGTTCGCAAAGGGTCAAGGACAATTGCGAAATCGGCAATTTCGAAAATACATGAACCCAGTTTATATATGAGAATTTAGCCAGTCTATCATGACCTTGAGGACGTCGGCTTTCTCAGGTTCATTATGTAATTCGTGGTAATAGCCCTGCCATTCTTTATAGGTTACAAATTTTGCTGGAGCATGATCAGCGAATTTTTTGGTTAATTCCGGGCTGACCAGTTTATCTGAAGTACCTTGCATCAGAAGAATCGGCATTTGAATATTGGCTGCATGCTCGATGATGTAATTGCCACTGTTAAGCAAATCTAAACCCAGGCGGGCTGTGGTGTATGGATGTACCAACGGGTCAGCAGTGTATGCTTCACCGACTTTTGTGTCTCTGGCAAGGTCATTCGGGTCCAATCCATTTTTCATCTGGAATGTAGGAAACAAGGAGTACATAATTTTTCCCAGGAAAATCTTGACGGGTGGAATGGGGACGGTTACTCCGAGCGCAGGAGAAGTGACAATGGCACCCGAAGGCAGAGATTTCTGGGTGACAGAATAATAGAGCGTTAAGTTGCCTCCCAGACTATGCCCATAGAGGAAAACCGGTTTTTCTGGTTGTGTTTCTCGAACAATTTTGAGCCCAGTATTGATATCTTCCATGAACGCATCATATGATGGAGAATGTCCGCGGATTCCCTCTGATTGCCCATGACCGCGTAAATCAAAACCTGTGATTGAAAAACCTGCATCTGTCAGGGTTTGGGCAACATGCTGATAGCGCCCGGTATGTTCGCCAATTCCATGAATTAGCAGGATGGCTGCTTTGGGTTCAACTTCCGGTTTCCATTCTACTGCGTGAAGCTTCAATCCATCTTTGGTTTGAATTTCAAAAAATCGCTGCTGCATCATATACTCCTCGCCATGGTAGAGTGTCTTTCAGGTTTACCAGTTGTACTTTATAATTTTTGTACTCAAAGAATTAGTCTATCTTAATTTTCAATTTTTCACAATTACAATATCGACCGAGGTAATGAATGGACAGCAATTTACCTGAACAGGGAAAGAGCGATTCAGTGCACCTTTCAAAAGGAGCAGGCTGTGGAATCATTCTTCTCATTGTTTTTATTTCATTGTGGGTGGCAGGCTTTTCTGCGTTGACCCTTTATGTTCGCTGGTCAGTCGAACAGGCGATGTTTGAAAGCGATGCGGGCGTAATCGATTTCCGCTGGGGAATTCAGGTTATTTATGCCGTTTTGTTGTATCTTCCGCTGGTTCCGATTTACTTCATGGTTAAGGCGCCGCGCATTAAGTTAATGATTCGATTATGGATGATCGCGGGAGGCTTTGTTGTTCTTTCAATTCCAGCAAAGTTCTTATATCTTACCGCTCAAAACCAGTCGAATATTCTTTTCTCAGTTGCTCTTCTGCTCATGACCGTAATCCTCTTTTTGGTCCGCAAGCCTTCAGCCAAAATTATTGAAAAGAAAGAAAAATCAGGATTGCTCGGAACGGCTGTCCTGGCCGGTCTGGCGTTCTCAATTCCATGGCTTCTATGGGGCGCACTGGGATCTCCACTGGATACATTTCTGGTTTTGGTTCTTGCAGGATGTGTTAGTTTATTTGTCATTTCCAGCATATACCCGTTTTACCTCGATAAAACACAGGCGTTGGAAGGTGATGTAAAGATCGGGGAATTCTTATTTGATGGTTTTGCAATCGCAGTGTTTCTTCTAATCATTGTGGCAGGATTGGGACAAAATGGATCAGAGACTCTATTAGCGCTTACCGTGCCGGCTTCCGGTTGGTTGATTGTTGCCTTCGCGGCTGCGGGAAAGAATTTTCATGATCACGGTAAGGTAGCTGCAGGAATCATTTCGGGGTTTACTGTTGCTCTTCCATTAATGTTCTTTGATACGGATGAATTATCTCAAATCATCACAGGGATTCCAGGTGAGGTTACTCAGTGGGCTGAACAGGCCGGATTGTATTCATTTATTTATTTAATGGCTATTACACTGGTGATTGTTCTATTCTTCAAACAGATCCCAAAAATGAGGTTGCAGGAAAAGAGAGATCTCATCTTAACGGGCATCAGTATCATTGGATTTGCCTTGGTCTATGTTTTTTTCGGCCAGCCCGGTTTTTACGGGGACAAATTATTTGTGATTTTTTCGGAACAAGTTGATCCATCTGAGTTTGCCAATCTCAATCCCTTACTTGATCGGAAAACCGCACTTTATCACGAATTGACTGAAACCGCCAAAGCGACCCAATCCAATTTACGTCAAAAACTGGATCGCTGGAAAATTGGATATACGCCTTATTATTTGGTAAATGGGATGGAAGTAAACGGGGGATTTCTATTAAGAGAATGGCTGGAAAAACAGCCCGGGGTTGACCGTGTATTGGAAAGTCCACAACTTCGCCCCTTACCCAAAGAGCTCCCTACCACGAGTGGAGATGTAACACTTCCTCCTGAGGGTACACTCTGGAATCTTGAAATGATTCATGTTCTGCAGGTGTGGGAGGAGCTGGGAGTGACTGGCAAAGGGATTGTCATTGGGCAAACTGATTCTGGTGTTGAAGGATCTCATCCTGAACTTCAAGAATCTTATCGCGGTGAAGCTGGATCCAACGATTACAACTGGCTTGATCCCTGGTACGGGTCGTATTCTCCGGTAGATTACGGTGGACATGGAACTGGTACCCTGAGCATAGAAGTAGGCAGTACCCGTGGAATAGCCAAAGATGCGGAATGGATTGGGTGTGTTAACCTGGCAAGAAACCTTGGCAATCCAGCCCGTTATCTTGACTGCATGCAATTCATGTTTGCTCCATACCCTCAAGGTGGAAGTGCATTTCGTGATGGTGACGTCTCGCTGGGTGCTATGATCGTGAACAATTCGTGGGGTTGCCCCAGGGTTGAAGGTTGCGATTCTGGGGTCTTCGAACCTGCCATGGAAGTGTTGAAAACCGCTGGAATTTTCATGTCTACATCGGCAGGCAATTCGGGATACTATGGATGTTCAACGATCACTGACCCGCCAGCCATTTACGAAGAGGTTTTTACGGCTGGTTCGGTAGATAAAGTAGGGCAAATATCTGGATTCTCCAGCCTGGGACCGGTTACCGTGGATGGAAGTAACCGCCTGAAACCGGATCTGTTGGCTCCCGGAGAGCAGATATTGATTGCGGATCTTGGTGGAACTTACACATTTGCCAGCGGCACTTCATTTTCTGCTCCTCACGTTAGCGGGGTAGTGGCTTTGATGTGGTCTGCGAACCCTGCATTGATTGGTGATATTGATACCACGAAGAGGTTGTTGATCGAGACTGCCCAGCCATTCAACGGGGTTGAACCAAAATGCGGAAATGCTCATTACGGTTCAGGATATGGGATTCTGGACGCTTACGCTGCAGTGAAAGCTGCAATTGCATTAAAATGAAAAAGATCCTGTAACCAAAGAGGATGATAAGGGTTATATAGGTGAAAAAGAAACCGGTTTCGGTGTGTGCTGAGATTAATGATGATAATGCCGTCAAACTTGCCAGTGATGGTAATTCTGAGGCATTTAGTTATCTTTATGAACAGAATGTGAAACGGATATACAACTACATTTACTACCGGATTGGTTCTGAACAGGATGCAGAAGATCTGACTGCGAGGGTCTTTCACAGGGCATTTGGCCATATTGGCAGCTACGAAGAGAAAGGAGTTCCCTTTTCTGCATGGTTGTAC
Organism: Anaerolineaceae bacterium; assembly: GCA_034429135.1. Classification (GTDB taxonomy): domain Bacteria; phylum Chloroflexota; class Anaerolineae; order Anaerolineales; family Anaerolineaceae; genus UBA6107. The sequence goes on from DAOUGR010000034.1 coordinate 90,232, forward strand.
CGCATTGCACACAACCTGATTGCCAACTGGCACCGAGATAATTTCAGACGCAAAGAAGTGTCATTAGAAGATCAGATCGATCTTCCACATCACGGAGATCTGCCAGAAAAAATGGTTGAAAGGAATCAAGAGAAGGAAATGCTTCTAAAAGCCATCCGCAACCTTTCACCTGACAGGCAGCAACTGATTTTGCTCAAATATCTTGAGGATCTTTCGAATGCCGAGATTGCAGTCATTATGCGCAGAACAGAAGGTGCAATTAAGAGTCTTTATCACCGCTCGTTAATCGCTTTACGTGAAGAGCTGGAAAAAAATGAAAAGTATCATGTTATGGAAAAGTGAATAAGATGAGGGGACGTAAATATGGCAGACGGAATTGACCAAATCAATATCAATAACCTCTGGGGTTTGGAAGACAAACTTTCAAAGGTATTAAGACCAGTAACACCTGACCCTGTGTTCGTTGATTCGCTTAAACTTAAATTATCACGGACGCCAACAGTGCTTCTTGAGCAGAGTAAGAGACATTTTGGATTGGCTGCAATCCTTGTCGGGTTACTTGCAGGGTTACTGTGCTACTGGATCTACCGAAAGATTCAGAAATAAAACGATCTTCTCAAAGAAGATCATTTTGAAAGCTTTTCACGTAATTGGCTTGTGCTTGGTTCAACCAATATTGTTCCGTCTGGAAATACAATGGTTGGAACGCTGCGGTAGCCATTTGCGACACTTTTTACAAAATCAGCAGCCGAATCATCCTGATCGATATCGACCCATTCGTAATCGATCTTTTCTTCGTCGAAAAATCTTCGGGCTCTGCGCGTATCACCACACCAGCTTGTTCCATACATGATGATCTTTTTGGGTTGATCCATCATCAGATTTGTCTCCTGTAAGACGATGTTCCAATTAGGTTAAGAGAATTCACTATTCAATTTAGCGTCATCAATATTGTAATTTATTAATCACAATTCTCATTGGGAAATTTGGCAGATTAATATTTCCTTTGAGGGGGGATGTTTATGTTAAAATTTGATCTATGTCGATAAGAATTGTTTTCATGGGTTCATCTGATTTTTCAGTTAAGATCCTTAAAGATCTGGCAGAAAAGTATCCATTATGCGGTGTGGTTACACAACCAGATAAGCCGGCAGGCAGGGGAAAAACATTAACCCCTCCGCCGGTAAAAATTCTTGCCAGACAACTTGGGATACCTGTATTGCAACCCGAAAGACTCAGGCTGCCTGATTCTTTTGCCCAACTGGAGGATCTACAACCAGACCTGATCGTTGTGGCCGCGTATGGACAGATCCTGCGGCAAAATGTGCTTGATTTGCCAAAATATGGTTGTATCAATGTGCATGCCTCCTTGCTACCGCGCTGGAGGGGCGCTTCACCAATCCAGGCTGCAATCCTCAACGGTGATACGGTCAGCGGGGTAACGATCATGAAAATGGATGCCGGTATCGACACTGGACCTGAACTGGCCAAGAGAAGTGTATCCATCGATTCTGATGAAACAGCAGTATCACTCTCAGAAAAGCTCGCTGAAATTGGCGGGAAACTCTTAACTGAAACCTTACCAGGTTACCTGGATGGAACGATTAAACCAGTTAATCAGTCAGAGGATGGCGCGACTTATGCCTCTTTGATTAAAAAAGAAGACGGATTGCTTGATTTTCATAATCCTGCGGAAATTCTGGAGCGGAAAGTTCGCGCTTATTTTGATTGGCCAGGGGCTTTTATGGATTGGGACGGTCAGATCCTAAAAGTTCGTAAGGCAAAGGCAGATCGGCAAGGATCGACTCGCCCAGGAAAACGCGCCATTTGTGGAGGATATCCATGCGTTGGCACCGCCGAAGGTGATTTGGTTTTGCTTGAATTGCAGCCAGCAGGTAAAAAATGGATGGACGGTCGAGATTTTGTACGAGGTGCGCGCAATTGGATAAGCTCGTAATTGGTGATTGAAAAATAAATTCTTCTTGAGGCAGCCACATGACCGTTCCAGATTGGGTTCAAGACAGCGTTTTCTACCAGATATTTCCCGATCGGTTTGAGAACGGTGATAAGACCAATGATCCTCCCAATGTGGAGCCCTGGGAATCTATACCCACAACCAACGGGTTCCAGGGGGGCGATCTGCAGGGCATTATCGAGCGGTTGTATTATTTACTCGATCTCGGAGTAGACGCTCTGTATCTCAATCCGATCTTTCTCTCACCCTCCAATCATCGATACAACACCACGGACTATTTTCAAATCGATCACAAATTAGGAACGCTCTCTGTGTTTCACACCCTTTTGGATGTGGTGCACCGCAATCGTATGCGTCTCATCCTCGACGGTGTGTTCAATCACTGCGGGCGCGGATTTTTTGCTTTCAGCGATTTACTAGAGAACCAATCAGCCTCACCATACAAGGATTGGTTTTACGTCAAGCGCTTTCCTGTGGACGCTTATTCACCAGGTGATGCTACCTCTTATCTGGCGTGGTGGAAATTCAAAAGCCTTCCTAAGCTCAATATTGGAAATCCTCTCGTAAGGCAGTATGTTCTGTCAGTCGCCCGCTACTGGACTGAGCAGGGAATAGATGGATGGCGGCTTGATGTTCCTAACGAGATTGATGACGATTCATTTTGGGCTGATTTTCGCGACGCTGTAAAGCGGATTAATACCGATGCTTATCTCGTTGGAGAGATTTGGGACGGCAATAAAAGGTGGGTGGATGATCGTCATTTCGATGGCTTAATGAATTATCCGCTTCGAGTTTTAATCCTCGACTTGTTGAATGGAAAGATCACACCAGAATATTTTGCAAGTCACCTGAATCAACATCACCAGCAATATGCAAGCGAGAACCGCAACGCAATGTACAATTTGCTTGGGAGCCACGACACTGAAAGACTGCTGACCGTGACAGAAGGGAACATCCAGAAAGCAAAACTGGCATATTTGATCCTGATGACACAACCAGGTTCTCCAGCAATTTATTATGGTGACGAAGTAGGCCTTTCGGGAGGGAAAGATCCCGATTGCCGTAAGGCTTTTCCGTGGAATGAAAGTAAATGGAACAGCGGGCTGCGTTCGTGGATCAAGAATCTCATTCGAATCCGAAAAAACAATGTGGCGCTGCGTCGTGGTGAAATCAAGATTAATACACCTCGCATAGGTGACGGATGGATTACCTGGTCCAGACAGTATGAAGATCAGGAATGTATTGTGGTAATAAATCCTTCTCCAACTGTCAAACACCCTATCATTCATGTTCGAAAACAGGGAATTTATCGAGACATGATTACCCTGGAAGAACATCCATCGATTGATTCTACGATCCAATTCGATCTTGATCCATGGTCGGGATGCATTCTGATGACCAAGTCATAACCATGCCCGTAAATTCAGAACCCCCGGCTGGGGGTTCTGGTGAATGGTTTACGAATTATTTGTCATCCTTCGGGTTGATAAACCTGCGCTGCCATTCATAGAGGATATTCAACGCTTGAATGGGGGGTAGTGAATTCAAGTCGAGTTTCTTTAACTCTTCCAGTAAGGGATTTGTCTCTGGGAAGAGCACCATTTGCTGCGAATGTGCTGGTTCAATATTGATAGCCGACCCCGAGCTTGACTCAAGTTGTTGAAGAATTTCGCTGGCGCGCGAAATCACCGGGCGTGGTATACCCGCAAGCTGGGCAACGTGGATACCGTAAGAGCGATCTGCGCCACCGGGTACAATTTTGTGCAGGAAGATGACCTGGGTACCATTTTCAGTAACCGCGACGTTGTAATTGCGTACACCCGGTAATAATTCGCTTAATTGTGTCAATTCGTGAAAATGAGTCGCGAAGAAAGTACGAGCGCGCAATTTGGGATGATTGTGAATATATTCGATCACAGACCAGGCAATCGACAAACCATCGTAAGTGGAGGTTCCGCGGCCTATTTCGTCAAGGATCAATAAACTGCGGGGTGTGGCATGGTTTAAGATGTTGGCAGCTTCGATCATTTCAACCATAAAAGTTGACTGCCCGGCATGAATTTCATCCTGTGCGCCAATTCGGGTAAAAATGCGATCAACAATACCAATCTTCGCGCTGGAAGCGGGAACATAAGATCCAATCTGAGCCATGAGAACGATCAAGGCAATTTGGCGCAGGAAAGTCGATTTACCGCTCATATTTGGTCCGGTGATGATGCGGATAATCTCACCATTTTCGAGAATGGTGTCATTGGGAACAAACCGGTCATTTTTCAGGGTGGTTTCGACTACAGGATGACGTCCGTCGACCACTTCGATCATTGGCTCTTCTATCAATTCGGGTTTGACATAGCCATGTATGGCTGCCACCTCTGCCAGGCTGGCGTACACATCCAATTCACCTATTGTTCGTGAAGCTTTCACAAGGTCTGGAACATGGGGTTGGATTGTGGCGCATATTTCCTTAAATAAACGCATTTCGATCTCTTTGATTCGTTCTTCGGCATTGAGCACCAGTGATTCGTATTCCTTCATTTCTGGTGTAATATACCGTTCAGCGTTGACCAGCGTCTGTTTCCTGATGTATTCGGGGGGCACCTGGTGGGTGTTACTGTGGGTTACCTCTAGATAATAACCAAAGACTTTATTGTAGCCAACCTTAAGATTCTTGATGCCTGTTCGTGTGCGCTCCACGTTTTCGAGATTGGAGATCCATTCACGCGCGTGGCGCGACATTTCAATTATGTGGTCCAGTTCTTCAGAATAACCGCGTTTGATCACGCCCGTATTTTGCAATGTGGCAGGAGGATCTTCATCAATAGCGTTTTCCAGCAACAGATAGACATCTTCGCAGAGGGGCAGGTTTTGTAGAAAATCTTCAAGATGGAGCGATTCGCTGTTTAGGATTTTTCTGATTTCAGGTAATTTTTGAAGGATGGCACGAATTCCTACCAGATCACGAGGTTGGGCTGAGTTATTGGCGACACGGGTGGATAGTCTTTCAAGATCACCGATGTGATGAAGGTGTTCGCGAAAATCCGCACGCTCAAGTGCATTGACAAAAAAGGTTTCAACGATCGCCTGGCGCTGCCTGATTTTTAATGTATTCAATAAAGGTTTGCTGACCCAGTTTCGCATGCAGCGCTGTCCCATTGGGGTGATCGTCTGGTCAAGAATCGAAAGTAAAGACCCTTCTTTTTCGCCACGGCGGATAGTTTCGGTCAATTCGAGGTTCCGCCGCGTTGAGGCATCCAACATCATGAACTCGGAGGTGTTGTAGGTGTAGATGCTTTTAAGCAACGATATTGCTGCAGGTTGAGTCTGTTCCAGATATTGAACCAAAGCACCCGCAGTCTGGATAGCCAGTGGCAGGCCTTCCAGACCATAACCATCCAGGGTGGACACTTCCATTTTTCGCAGCAGGATTTCACGGCAACGGCCGGTCTCGAACCTCCAATCAGGAAGGTGCGTAATATGCCCTGATAGCAATCCGTTGAATTTCAATGATTCTGGAACCAAGATTTCAACGGGATTGAGCCGTACCAGTTCGGAACGCAAATCGCTGAACGGGTCCAGGGATTCGATTTCGGTGACGGCGAATTCTCCGGTTGAGATATCGGCATATGCGACGCTGAATTTTGCATCCTCTATTGCAATAGCGGCGAGAAAATTATTCTCATTGGATTTGATCAAACCCGGTTCGATTAGCGTGCCTGGTGTAACAACTCTAACCACTTCCCGTGGAAATAGCCCTCTGGCTGGCTGATCACCCACCTGCTCGCAGATGGCAACGTGATATCCCTTTTCAATCAGGCGAGAAAGGTAGTTCTCAACAGCGTGATAGGGAATTCCAGCCATTGGAATACGTTTGCCTTTGGATACTCCGCGTGAAGTAAGGACAATATCCAGTTCACGTGAAGTGATATGAGCATCTTCATCAAAGGTCTCGTAAAAATCTCCAAGCCGGAAGAAGACGATCGTATCGGGATATTGTTTTTTTATATCCAGGTATTGCTGCCTGATCGGTGTTACATCTTCTGCCATGTGATCTTTCCGTTATTTAAGAGACAGATCAGGCCCAACCGCAAGTTGAACCTGATCGGTAATCATTCAATATTTACTAGATTTTTTCACCGCATTCCGCGCAAAATTTTGCGTTAGGAAGCAATTTAGCACCACATTTAGGGCATTTATCTTTGGGTTTCAGTGAGTATCCACATTCTGGACAGAATTTTGCGTTCGCAGCAAGAGGTTTTTCACAATTGGGGCAGGTGCCGGTAATCCCTTCGCGCCAGTATTCTGTGCCTAGTTTTTTGTCCTCTTCTGCCATCGCGGCGTGAGCCCAGATTTCTTCCACTGATTTCGAAGCCTGTGCGGCAGCCATCTCGACACCAAGATCGGGAGCACACTCTTTGCATAAGCCTTTTTTGGTATTCCAGCATTTTTCGCGGCAAACCCAGGTTTGACAACGGGGGCATTGGATGAAGTGAGGTCTAATTTCTTGAGCAGCTTCTACAAATGCATCATCATGGGCTTTTTCCCAGGTAGCTGAATGCACACGGTCGCCGATGTTGGCAGCGGCACCAAAGATTCCACCAAAGATACTGCTGGCAGCGTCTAGCGCGCCACTGACTTTTCCGGTTAATGATGGTTTGAACTTTGTTCGAAAGCCCGAGTTACAGCGGCCGCAAACGAATTCAAATTGAAAACCCTGTTCAGTGGATAGATCATTATAATTTGCTGTAAATTCCAAATGCTCAACCATGTTACCTCCCGTAAAATGGTATCGATTTCTTACTTAATTGTATTATATCGTAACATCCGGCTCGTGATTTGCACAACGGATTGTTGAGTATAATAATTTGAAAATTGGACAGGAAACGGATATGACGCTCTCATCACAAATCACAGGCAATGATTTTTTTGCAGATATTGATATGGGTGTAGGCACCTGGGCTTGGGGAGACCGCCTGTATTGGGGATATGGTGATGCATACGGCGAATTTGAAATACAGGAAGCTTTCAATGAAAGCATCGCCAGCGGAATTACTTTTTTTGATACTGCTGAAGTATATGGTCAGGGGAAAAGTGAGCTATTGCTGGGTAAATTAATTAAGACAACCAAAGCACCATTGAAGATCGCAACAAAAATGATGCCTTTCCCATGGCGAATTTCTGCTCGTTCGCTTAAGAAAGCGCTGACTGCCAGCCTGAAACGGTTAGGTTTATCAAAAATTGATCTTTATCAGATGCATTGGCCATTAAAACCAGTTCCGGTGACTGAATGGATGAATCGCATGGCTGACCTGGTTGAGGAAGGTCTGGTCATTGCTGTTGGAGTATCTAATTATAATCTTGGACAAATCATCTCTGCGCATGAGGTGCTTCGAAAAAGAGGATTGGCGTTAACCTCCGTGCAACTGGAATATCACTTGTTAAATCGCAACGTTGAACATAATGGGATTATGGATTATTGCCGTGAACAGGGGATCAAGTTAATCTCATACAGTCCTCTGGCATCAGGCGTTCTCACCGGGAAATATTCCGCGCAAAATCCCCCAAGGGGTGGGCGCGCCATTCAGTATGATCGTTCACGACTGGAAAAAATTCAACCGCTGCTGCGAACGATGATCCGCATTGGTAATGAACATGACGGAAAAACAGCAGGTCAGGTGGCCTTGAATTGGATCATGCGCAAGGGCGCGCTACCGATTCCCGGGGCGAAAAATATCGATCAAATGGCGCAAAACCTTGGGGCGCGCGGCTGGCAGCTTGAGGAAAGCGAAATGGGAATGTTAGATGAAATCAGCCGTCAGGTAACTCAGCCAATTATTAAGAATTAAACATCAAAATTATTGGATAAGGAAGACAAGATTATGGAGAAAAAGATCGAGAAAGAATATTTGCCATTCCATGCAGTAAATGAATTCATGCGCGATGATTACCGATTGACCATACTTCAGGAAGTTTTAATGGATCAGGGACGAAATTCAACTGAATTACATCAGCGCATTGGCCGCATGATTTCAAAAGGAGTACAAATCCCGGGATTTCGCAACAGCAATCTTGCTCCTGTTCGTATGAAAGTGAAGAACAGCACGACGCTTTTTGAGCGATCACCAGAATTTGCCGCTGCAGTGATGGAGGCTTGGAGCAATCTCCATGCTGACCTTAAGGCTAAAATGGCTGATCTTTTAACTTCAAGGAATTGGGTAATCCCGCCGGTGGATGAAGATCACAGCCATCTGCCAGGGTTCCAACTCGATTGGCCAAAAGCCGATACATTTGAGGCATTGATCGAGGCACTGAAAACGTTATCTCCAGATCTGCAGGAATCTGATGACAATATCAGCCTGATGGCGGTCTGGGTCGGGAACCGGCTGCCTTATCATTTGTATGGTGACCAGGAGGGAACAGATTAATCGATGAATTCCAGCTCTTCATCCTCGAGGGTTGTGATTTCTCCCTCAGGTTGAAGTTCGATTTCACCAAACAAAGCTGTTTGGGATGCACCAACCATATGCCGCTTGACCAATTCAAGCATTGCCAGAAAGGTGACTACGATTTCAACACGGTCACCTTTTGCTGATAGGAGACTACGAAAAGTCAGTTTCCCTGTTCGTTTTAGCGTATCCAGAATGGTGGATATTTTTTGACGGATCGTGAAGCGCGCAATTGAAACCACCTCGCTTAACGGCGGAAGGTTATTGGGATTACTGAAAATTTCTCTTGCAGCCTGCACCAGGGCGTCAAGGGTTAACTCGCTGATATCCAGGCGTGAAGGAATTTGCAGGTTTGCAGTGGTATCCAAACGCAAGTAAGTATGGAGACCTTCCGCTTCACGATTCTCGAGGAACTTTGAAAGCTCTTTAAAGCGTTTATAAATGATTAATTGTCTGGCCAGTGTTTCTCCGGGATCTTCTTCGACCTGGAGATCAGGATTGACTGGTCTGGGCAGTAATGCTGCCGATTTGATCTGAACCAGTTTGGCAGCGATCACCAGAAACGCGGATACCTCGGCGGCGTCTTGTACTTCGAGGCGATGCATGTATTCCAGATATTGATCTGTAACCTGTGCCAGGGCAAGACGGGTGATGTCGAGTTCTGCTTTCTCGATTAACTGCAGCAAAAGATCCAGAGGCCCTGAATAGACCTCTGTGTCGATTTTATATCCGTCTGTTTGGTGCCCAGCGATTTGAAAATCCACGATCGTTATTATAGCAGATAGTATGGCAGCATCGAATGATTCATCAAATAAGTGCTCAGATATAATAGACACAAGAAATCAATACGAAGAAGGAATCAGGAATGAAAGCACTGATCAGATGTTCCAGGTGTCAACGTCCGTACCCTGAAGATTGCACACCTCATCGCTGTTCGTGTGGCGGATTGTTCGATTATGTAGAATTGCCACAGTTCCAGTCCTCAATGGTCAATCACAGGATGCGTGGTATGTGGAAGTATGCTTCGATGCTGGGGTTGAAAGAAGATTCGCCAGTGGTCACCCTCGGTGAAGGGGATACTCCGTTATTCAAATCAACAATAAATGGGCAAGATGTCTACTTCAAAATGGAAAGTCAAAACCCAACTGGTTCATTTAAGGATCGCGGAACCGCAGTTTTACTCAGCTTTTTACTTTCGCGCGGAGTTCGAGACGCCGTGGAAGATTCATCGGGAAACGCTGGAGCCTCTTTTGCGGCATACGCCGCTAAAACCGGTCTTTCTGGAACCATCTATGCTCCAGAATCCACGTCGGGGCCTAAACGAAGGCAAATCGAAATGTATGGCGCAAATCTGGTTCGAATTCCAGGCCCGCGATCTGAGGCTGCGCGTGCTGTTTTGACTGCGGTAGAGGGAGGAAGTGTTTATGCCAGCCATGCATATATGCCATTTGGGCTTGCTGGATATGCAACCATTGCTTACGAACTTGTGGATTCTTTGCACGATGCTCCAGGAGTCGTTATAGCACCAGTGGGGCATGGAGGTTTGTTTCTCGGGATTATGTTAGGTTTTGAATCGCTTCTGCGGGCAGGTGAAATTGACCGGATGCCCTATTTTATTGGTGTGCAGGCGCAAAACTGCGCTCCGATGGTATCTGCTTTCCGCAGCGGAGAACGAGAGTGCCATGAGACCACCGTTTCGAAGACACTGGCTGAAGGAGCAAGTGTGGCTAACCCGGCTCACGCAATGGCGATATTAGACCGCGTATATTCAGGCATGGGAATGTTGACTTCTGCGAGTGAGCATGAGATTGGGCATGCTTACCAGATGCTGGCACAACAGGGAATTTACTGTGAACCCACATCTTCCCTCTCGATAACTCCGCTCCTCAATGATAAAATAAGTATTGATGGAACAATCGTTTCGATCATAACCGGAACAGGTTATAAAACTAACACAATACTATAAATGAATAATGTGAACGCGAACTTCTCTGAAAAGAGAGGCTGGCGCTCTCCTTATTCCAAGGAGATGTGATCTTTGAATAATTCCAGACAGGATAAAGAAATCGAAACTCCTGAAGAACTGGCAGCACGAATTATTCCGGAGATGAGTGATCTATTGCTGCTGAGCAGGGCTCTGACCCATCGTTCTTACCTTAATGAACATCCTGAAGCATTGGAAGACAATGAACGCCTGGAATTTCTGGGGGATGCAGTATTGGATTTTGTGGTGGGTGCCTGGCTTTATAATCGCTTCCCAGAAATGCCTGAAGGGGATCTGACGCGGATGCGTTCTGCATTGGTCCACACAGAACAGCTGGCTGAATTTGCACGCGAATTGGGGCTTGGCAACGCCATGCGTTTAGGAAAGGGGGAGATTCAGTCGAAGGGATTTGCCCGTGCGGGATTGTTATGTGATACCTTTGAGGCAGTGATTGGTGCAATTTATCTCGATATGGATATTGAAGGTGTGCGAAAATTCATCGAGCCATTTCTGATCAGGGCTTCAGAAGATATCTTATTGAACCACAAAGATGAAGACCCAAAGAGTAAGTTGCAGGAGTGGGCTCAGGGTCAGGGTTACCAGGCGCCATTGTATACCACCCGAAGCATCTCAGGACCAGATCATTCGAAATCATTTGAGGTGGATGTTTACATTAATGGGAATATCTGTGGGAATGGAACAGGTTCCAGTAAACAGGCTGCCACAAAAATGGCGGCAGCTCAGGCACTTAAAAAACTGCACATATCTGATTAACGCAAAGAGAGTCAATGAAACCACGCCTAAAATCGCTTGAGTTACATGGTTATAAAACCTTTGCTGGAAAAGTTCTTTTCGAGTTTCCAGGGAACATTACTGCTATTGTGGGACCGAATGGATCAGGAAAATCCAACATTGCCGATGCGTTGCGTTGGGTTTTAGGTGAACAATCTTATAGTTTGCTGCGCGGAAAAAAGACCGAGGATATGATCTTTCTTGGTTCCGATCAACGGCCGCGGGCGGGTATGGCTTCAGCAACGATCACATTTGATAACGAAGACAACTGGCTACCCATCGACTACTCAGAAGTGGCAATTGCCCGGCGGGCTTATCGCGATGGCAGCAACGAATATTTACTGAACAAACAACGGGTTAGGTTAAAGGATATCTCTGAGCTGCTGGCACAATCCGGTCTGGCTGAACGCACATACACCATCATTGGTCAGGGTCTGGTTGATGCAGCTTTATCACTTCGGCCTGAAGAACGCCGCCGTTTTTTTGAGGAAGCAGCAGGAATTGGACTGTTTCGCTCAAGACGTGAAGAATCTCTTTCAAGGCTCGATAGCACCCGCAGAAACCTGGAAAGGGTCACAGATATTCTGAGCGAGCTGGAACCGAGGTTGCGCAGTCTCGAAAGACAGGCAAAACGGGTGGAGGAGTATGATCGCGTAAAGGCTGACCTGCAGATTTTACTGAAGGATTGGTATGGTTTTCACTGGCAGAATACACAAAAGGAACTTTTACGCAACAAAGAAATTTTGAAAAATCAAGAAGAGAAGGTCAACGCCGCACGCAATAAACGTGCTGAAATTGAAAAGCAGGTGGATATTGCCCGAGTGCGTCTGCAGGAGTTGCGGGGCTTATTGAACCAGTGGCATGTTGAGTCTGCAGGGCTGCATACTCAACGTGAAAAATTGAGCCGCAATATTGCGGTTCTGGAAGAACGTTTGCGTTCATATAAGGATCAAGAGACACAATTAACTGCAGAATTGGCGCGCAGCGAGGAACAGGCAACTCTTATTGCAGAAAAACTAGAAACGCTGCTGAACGATAAGGAATTACTCGTTGCTGAGATGGAAGAAAGCCAGGAGCAGCTTCGAAGCATTCAACAGGCGTTTTCAACCCGGCAGGAAGAACGCGCCCGTTTGGAAAATATACTACATCAAGAGCGTAGAAAACTTGTTGAAACTGAAACCAGACAGGTGCAATTAAAAGCACACTTACGAGAATTGCAGGGCCGGATTGAAACGCAAAATTCAAGCCGCGTAAACCTGATCGAAGGGATTGAAAAGGTAAAAGCAGATATTCTCGATGCGCAAAAAGGCCTGGAACATCTGAATATATCCAGAAAACAGGCGGAAGAAAAAGTGGCTGAAATCGAAGCGGAAGTCGCTTCGACGGTCAAGAATATCACTGAAAGCGAAGAAAAAATCAAGCAGGTTAATTCAGAGATTGGAAAACTGGATGCTGAACTTGCCAGGAATCAGGCTCAATTGGAAGTTCTGGAACAGGCAGAACGCGCTTTTTCAGGAATGGGGGAAGGGGCAAAGAGTCTGTTGACCGCGGCACGAAATGGGCGGTTGAAAGGACAGATGCAATCGATCAGCCAATTATTGGAAGTGCCCGCTGAGTATGAAGTGGCAATCAGTTCTGTTTTAGGCGAGCAGCTTGACGCCGTGCTTTATGGTGATGAATCGGACGCAGAATCAATTTTGCAATTCCTTGAAGCAGATAATGCAGGAAGGGCGATTCTTATCCCTTCCACAAGAACCAGACAGTCAGAAATTCTTCATCATATTAAAAATTCAGATGTAATCGGGATTGCTTCTGACCTGGTAAAAGGAATCAACAACAATAAAGAACTGGTTCACTTCCTATTAGGGGGGGTACTGGTGGTAAACGATCGTTCCACTGCCAGGAATTTGATCAGGGAACTTCCTTCTTGGGCGAAAATTGTCACTTTGAAGGGTGAAGTTTTCAATGCCAATGGGGTGATCATTGCCGGCAAAGAAAGGCGATCGGGCATCATCAGCAGGCCAAGACAGAAGAAAGATTTGGAAGAGTCAACCACTGCACTGCAGCAGAAGAAAGTAAGATTGGTTGAAGAGCTTGAAGCACTGAACGGCCAGTTAAAAAAGCACCAGGAGAAGAGAAAACAGCTTGATACGAGTCTGAAGGAACAACAAGTAGCACTCAACGGGGTTCGTTCTGCCAGTGAAGGTGCATCTCGGAATCTTGCACAACTTATGCAGAAGCTGGAATGGCAAAATGGGCAGATTGAAACCTTGCAGAAGCAGCTTGATCAAGCCCAGGAGGAAATTGCCGCAACCCAGCAGGAGGTTGAAAAGGGTGCCCAATTGATCGGTGTGATCAATACAAATATCAGAGATGCTAACGAAAAATTGCGCGCGGTACCTATCGATGAACTTCAAGCGCAGGTGGTGCACTGGAATACAACTCTGGCCGTGAACGAACGGGCGGTAAAAGAATCGGAACGAAGATACAGTGAGTATGAGCAAACTGTCATTCAAAATCGAAATCTGGTTGCTCAATTAAAAAATCGTATTGAGGAGTTGAAAAAACTCATTCTTGAGGTTGAGCAGGAAAAGGATCAATCTAAGAAAGAAGAAGAACAAATCAACCAACAGATTGCTGTTGCGCAGGAAAAGATCGCGCCGGCTGAAAAAGAACTTGATACTTTAGAGAGTGACTACTCCAAATTGCAGCATGAATATTCGCTCACGCAGCAATTTGAAGCCAATGCAGATCGGGTCTTTTCACAGGCTCAGCTTGAGTTATCTCGCAGCCGTGAGGCACTGGACAACCTGCGTCGAAAAATCGAAGATGATTTTGGGCTGGTGGCATTGGATTATTCAGAGGATATCACCGGTCCCACACCACTGCCTTTGGAAGGGGTCAATCAGCTTGTTACTCTAACGGAAATCCCCAAAGGCCTTGAAGATTCAATCAACCGTCAACGTGCCTTATTGAGGAGGATGGGTGCGATAAACCCTGATGCACAAAAGGAATACCTTGAAGTAAAGGAACGCCACGAATATCTGACATCTCAATTGAATGATCTTCAAAAAGCCGATGCTGACCTGCGCCAAATCATTGCTGAACTCGATGAACTGATGCATAAGCAATTCCGGACGACATTCAACGCTGTGGCAGCAGAGTTCAAAGTCATGTTTTCAAGGTTGTTCGGTGGGGGAACAGCAAAACTGGTCATGACTGATAGTGAAAACCCAACCGAGACTGGAATCGATATCGAAGCCAAACTTCCGGGCAGGCGTGAGCAGGGGTTATCTTTGCTTTCTGGTGGTGAACGATCATTAACTGCGGTGGCATTGATCTTTTCTTTGCTTAAAGTTTCTCCAACACCGTTTTGTGTTTTAGATGAGGTCGATGCCGCGTTGGATGAAGCCAATGTGGGGCGCTTTACCGAGTTGCTCAAAGAACTCAGCAAAGAAACCCAGTTTATCGTGATCACTCACAATCGTAATACTGTGCAGGCTGCTGATGTGATTTATGGAGTCACCATGGGACGTGATTCAGCCAGCCAGGTGATCAGCATGCGGCTTGACGAAGTCAGTGAAGATATGGCCAGATAATTGAAATAATAATGAAAAGAACCTTGGTGAAAAATCACCAAGGTTCTTATTTTTTTCCACAAGTCAATTACTCAGCGGTGGTTGTGGTATCGATACGGTATTCATCAGGAATCGCAGGTGTGCTGGGAACAACAGAAGCCCACCGGTCGTATTTCTTGATTTTCATTTCAGCTTTCGCTTCTTCGATGTATTTGCTGTAATTATTGCTCTTGAAGGTGTCAAATTCATCGTCGGTCAACTGGCGAACTTCATGTCCAAGAACCTGGATGATGTGATATCCATAATCAGTCTGAACAGGTTCGCTAATTTCTCCAATTTCAAGGCTGAAAGCCACATTTTCAAATGCCTCAACCATTTGATTTCTGGTAAACCATCCCAGATCACCACCTTTGGAGGAGGTACCGGAATCAATTGAGGATTCAGCAGCCACGGTTGTCCAATCACCAGTCTCAAGCAATTTTTCACGGACAGCCAGGGCTTCTTCTTCTGTACCAACCAAAATGTGCCTTGCCCAGACCATTTCTTGATCACGTGAGACATCTTTGTTGATATAGTCATACATCTTTTGGTTCATTAAAAGACTTCTGACATAATCACGAAAATCAGCATCTGTATATTCAAAATTGTCGCTGATATTTTTGATCATGGATTGGTAAAGTGATTCGAAACCAGCTTTTGTATACGGCGTGGCTGTAGCAGGAATTTCTGTTGCAGCGGGGGTGCTTGTGGCAGTCGCTTCTGGGGTGGCTGTGGGTGGAACAAGGGTCGCTGTCGCTGTTGCTGCTTCTTCGGCGGTTGAACTTTCAGTGGTTTCGGCGGTAGTCGCGACAGCCGTCAGATCAACCGTAGGAGTTGGCGGAACCAACGTTGCGGTCGGGACTAACGTCGGTGTAGGTGTCAGTGTAACAAGAGCAAGCTGAGTAGGTGAAAAAGTGGAGGTTGGGCGATATTCAATGGTTGGTTCTGCTGTAGGGGTGCCATTGGGGAAATAACCAAACCCTCTTTCAATTTCCTTGTCAATATCTTCTTCAGTTACAGTAATACCCAGCTCTTTGGCTTTTTCAGCCAGCACCGCCTCATTGATCATCGTATCAAGCATATCACTACCGAATTGCAGATAATCATCAAGCGAATTCTGCATTTCAATCAAATAGGATTGGAAGAAATATGCATATGCTGAGGAAGCGTATGTGGTGAAATATTCCACCTGCGACAAACGTTCGTATTGCACGCGTTTTTGGAATTGACGAACGGTGATGGTTGTATCGTTAACCTTTGCCACTGGTTTGCTATATTTTAAGACAGAGTTATCCAGAATGCCGTAAGTTACGACGAGCACAACCAGTGCAAGGACAGCGATGACGATGGTCAGCAAAATTTTGTTTTGCCGTTTTTCTTTGGCAATCCTTGCTTCATGTTTCTTTGTTATGGGCTTTGGAGTCGTTTCGTTGTTATCCTTTGCCATTTTTACCTCAATAATTCTTTAGGGCATGGAGGATATCCTCCATGCCCGATAAAGCAAATCGCTTGAATTAGCGGATTGCTTCTGTCCAACGCTCGCCGGTAAAGGGGAGCAGGGCAATATGACGTGCGCGTTTAATAGCGGTCGCAAGGACACGCTGATGGCGCGCACAGGTTCCAGTTTGGCGTCTTGGGCGGATTTTTCCGTCTTCAGTTACGAAGCGGCGTAACATATCAGATTGTTTGTAGTCGATCTTGATATTTTTATCTGCACAAAACTGACAGATTTTCGGACGCGCAACAAATTTGCGAGAACCGGAAAATCGTTCGCTATCATTTGTAATTTCGTCAGCCATTTTAAATTTACTCCATTAGAACGGATATTCTTCATCCGTTTGAAAATCTGGTTCTTGAAGATCGGAAGCGTTTTGTCCAGCCTCTCGTTTGTCGCCTAGCAGCATCATTTCTGATGCAACGATTTCTACGTTAGCGTGCTTTACCCCTTCCGAATCCTCCCAGCGCCGTGTTTGAAGCCGGCCTTCAACGTATACCTGTTGACCTTTGGTGAGATATTGTTTACAGATCTCTGCCAAATTTCCCCAGGCGACAACGTTGAACCATTCGGTTTCGGTGTGTCGTTCTCCATCACCGGTGTTCCAGGAACGGTTGGTGGCGACGTTGAAAGTTGTAACAGGCCGGCCAGACGGTGTGAACCGCATTTCAGGATCGCGGCCCAGGTGCCCAATGATCATTACTTTATTCAAATCACGGCTCATAGAGAGTCTCCTTCGATGAACCAATTACTTTGTTACTTATTCTTCAACAGCAGTGATCATGAAGCGGATCACAGGTTCATGGAACCGTAAATTCCGCTCGAGTTCAGCAGCAAACGCTGGGGGAAAAGCTGCAGTGATTAATACATATTGACCATCGCGTTGTTTGCGGATGATGTATGCCATGCGGCGTTTACCCCATATATCCACTTTGGCGATGGTGCCACCAGCGGATGTAATCCAATTCTTGACTTTTTCTACCGCTTCATTCGTCGCAGTTTCATCAAGGTCAGGATGGATGATGAGCATTACCTCGTATGTGCGCATTTTGGAACCTCCTTTCCACGGGATTGCCCTCGAACGATGCCGTTGGCGAGGTCGAAGGCGGAAAGGTAGCAGTTTTTTCTGCCTACCAGATGCAATATTTTACCATAGATTTGACACCTAATTTATCGAGAAATGTGTATTGAACCTAGACAGGCGTATGGGGTGGTGGTAAAATTCTTGCGCTGTTGGGGGCTCGTCTAACGGCAGGACGACTGACTCTGGATCAGTTAGTAGAGGTTCGAATCCTTTGCCCCCAGCCTACAAAACTCCCGCGGAAAGCGGGTTTTTTGTTACCATCAGAGGTTCGAATACCCACAGGGGTACGGTGTCCTTTGCCCCCAGCCTACAAAACTCCCGCGGAAAGCAGGTTTTTTGTTGCCATCAGAGGTTCGAATACCCACAGGGGGTACGGTGTCCTTAATGACTCTCCTAATTTCAACACTGGTCAGCGATGAGTATTCTGTGAAAGAAATCAAAAGATGAATGTTGATAAAACCGTTAATCGCATCATCACTCCTGTCTTTGTTTTTTTGAGCAATCTGGGGAAGAGAACGGATAATTAAGGATGACGCGTGAGGTCGGGTATAATTGCTTGTTTACCGCGCTTCGGAAAGAACGACCATGAACTTACTGCGAAAAGCCTCCCAATTCTTCAAAGATCCGGAATACTACCGGGTTCTTTTTCGGTTGGCCTTACCCATTGCTTCACAAAACTTAGTTTCTGCCTCACTTACCTTAATAGCCACACTATTCATCGGTCAACTGGGAGAAACTGCTGTTGCTTCTGTCAGCCTAGCCAACCAGGTTTTTTTTCTGGTAAACCTAATGGTATTTGGAACTGTCAGTGGATGTGCAATCTTCATTGCTCAACTTTGGGGGAAGAAAGATGTTCATAACATCCACCGCGTGGTATCCCTGATGGTGAAGCTGGCTCTGTTGGTTGCGGTATTTTTTACCGTAATAGCATTTTTCTTTCCAGAGACGGTGCTTCACATTTATTCCAATGATCCAGAAGTCATCGAACGCGGAGGACGTTTCCTCCAGATCATCTGCTGGACGTATATCTTTTATGCCACGACAATGGTGTTCAGTACGGCTTCCAGATCAACGGGAAACGTACGCTTGCCATTATTTGTCAGCACGACCGCATTGGGGATCGAAATTGTCCTGGCATTTCCATTAATCTTTGGTTTGAAGGCAATCGGTCTTCCGGCGCTCGGAATCGATGGGTTTGCGATTGCGGCCCTGGTTGCCAGAATTCTTGAGTGCGGCGCTATGTTGTTCTTCACCTACCGTGACCAATTGAACCCCGTGCGGGTGGAACTGAGAGAGTTACTTGATTGGGATCCAAAATTTGTGGCAACAGTATTAAAGCCAGTACTACCTGTGATCGGCAACGAAACGCTCTGGTCATTTGGAATCACTGCCTACAATGCAATCTATGGTCATGTGGGCACAGATGCAGTCGCGGCTATGAATATGGTAGCGACAATTGAGCAAATTGCATTTGTTCTGTTTCAGGGGGTGGGAACCGCCACCTCGATCATGGTTGGTAACCTGATCGGAAAAAAAGAAAGGGAAAAAGCCTTCACTTATGGTGGAAGGTCACTGGCTCTACAGGCCGGCAGCGCAGTGGTGATGGGGCTATTGGTTTATCTATTTGCAGGGAATATTTTTCAACTGTATAAAGTCTCACCGAACGTCATTGCCGAAGCGCGTGCAATTCTCGTTGTTCTGGCTCTAGGCATCTGGATTAAAGCCACAAATCATGTCATTATCATTGGTATCCTTCGAGCAGGTGGAGACACCAGGTTCTCTCTGGTGTTGGATGGAATGGTGATCTGGTTTGTGGGAGTTCCTGCCACAGCGCTTGGGGCATTTCTCTTTCACCTTCCGATCTGGTATGTCTATGCGTTAACCTTTACTGAAGAAATCGTAAAAGCCAGTATCGGCCTGTGGCGCTATTATTCCAGAAGATGGATCAATGATATGACTCGCAAGGTTGAGGAAATTTCGCCTGTAGAGTTATATTAATCAGATTGAGGGGATGAAATCACAGGGAATTTGCTCGCGGGATCTCTTACGATAATGTCTCAAATTGTGGTGTAAAAAGCAATTGACAAAAGAGTCATCGTGTGGTTTCTTGAAGGTCTCATACACCAATTCAAGAAAGGGAACACACGATGACCACAGCAACTATAGCAT
>DAOUGR010000035.1:0-61209 GCA_034429135.1 Anaerolineaceae bacterium
ATGCTATAGTTGCTGTGGTCATCGTGTGTTCCCTTTCTTGAATTGGTGTATGAGACCTTCAAGAAACCACACGATGACTCTTTTGTCAATTGCTTTTTACACCACAATTTGAGACATTATCAAACTTACAAGGCCAGGGATCCATTGAATCTTTCTTTATGATTGTGAACAATACACCCCGATCTCTCAGAGAGTATATGGTAAGCAATAACAAATCGGTATTTCAGCAAATCCTAACCTGAAGTGATGATAATGATCAATTTTAATAATGAATCAATTATACCCCATTATTACCACAAAAATGGGGTTATGGTTGATATTAAAAAGGCTTGTTTGAGCGGGTCAGATTAGTTCGAGCGCTGCCCGTAGAGCTGCTCGCGAATCTTCAAAACCTGCCTTCGCAGGCGGTCATCGCGTTCGATCATATCGGCAACCTTTTCACAGGCATAAATCACTGTGGTGTGATCGCGTCCTCCGAGGGCTTCACCGATCTGTGGTAATGAAACGTTGGCTTCCTGACGCAGCAGGTACATCACCACCTGGCGCGGCAGTGCGGCTTCTCGCGTGCGGTCGCGGCCCATGAGTTTTTCAGGGCTGATGCCAAATGCCGAGGCCACCACATCCACTACGTGCGATGGTTCAAAAGCATTACGCTGCGGAACCAGATCTGTAAGCGCAATATTGACCAGTTCTTCAGTCAAAGGTGTGCCGCGTAAATCGGCGTAAGCGATCACTCGGGTAAGCGCTCCTTCCAGCTCGCGAATATTTGACTGGAATTGGCGCGCAATCATTTCCAGAATAACCGGTTTTACCGTCCGGCGGGTGCGTTCAGCTTTCGAACGCAGGATAGCGATGCGCGTTTCAAGGTCAGGCGGTTGAATATCCGCGGTCAATCCCCATTCGAAGCGCGATCGCAGGCGTTCTTCGAGCGTATTCATTGCTTTGGGCGGCCGGTCTGACGAAATGACAATCTGTTTATCCTGGCCATGGAGGGTATTGAACGTGTGGAAAAATTCTTCCTGTGTAGATTCCTTGCCAGCGATGAATTGAATGTCATCCACGAGTAAAACATCAATCCGCCGGTAGCGGTCGCGGAAAGCCTGTGTGCTGTGGGTACGGATAGCATTGATCAGATCGTTGGTAAATTCTTCTGATGAGACATATAAAACCTGCTGGCCATGACTGCAGGCATAATTTCCGATGGCATGCAGTAGATGAGTCTTGCCTAATCCTACCCCGCCATATAAGAAGAGCGGGTTATAAGCCTGCGCGGGGTTCTCTGCCACCGCCATGCAGGCGGCATGTGCCAGGCGGTTTGAGGCTCCAACCACAAAGTTATCAAAGTTGTAGCGGCTGTTAACAACCGGATGGGAAGTTTGTGGTTCTGAGATCAACGGCAGAGGCGCTGAGGCTGGTTCTTCAACATTCGCCTGGTTTTCATAATCTTTATGCCAGATCACGAATTCCACCTGCTGCGGCGATTGCATTAACCCGGTGAGAATCTTGCTGACCGTTCCACTTAACCTCGATTTCAGCCAGTCACAGGCGTAAGCATTTGGAACACCGACGACAAAAACTCCCCCTTCATATTTGAGAAATTCAGCTGGCCTCACCCACGTTTCAAAGGACGCTTTTGACATTTCCATTTGCAGTTGACCAATGGCAGCCTGCCAGGCTTGTTCAGCTATCATCAATGTCCTCCTGAGAAGTATTCGCGTCGCGGCATGGCAATAGAATATCAACCACCCTGAAATAAGGTGGGTAATCGGATGTATCTATTGTGGGTGAGTTTCTGGCCTATTCGAAGCTGCAAGTAAAGCTTCGTCGAACACGTAAAAACATTCTAACAGAAACGAGGGGGGGGAACAAGCCGAAAACCCTACGATACGTTAAAAATTTGATAATCTTTAAGATTTCGTTTCTTAAAAAAAAGTGGAGAGTTCAACACCGAATCACTCAAGTTCTGATTATTTTTATCCCAAGAGATACGGTTAATCACATAAAAATACCCCTACATATTGGGTTAAGACGGGTAATTCATCCTAAACTACCATACTTGGGGTCGTTTTATAAAGGTTTCATTACCATGTTTTTCTAAACTGACAACCATTTCAGATACGCAAAATGGTATGAATAATTTTTAACACTTATTACATAAACCTAACAAGTAATACAGATCAACCAGGTTTCTAAACCGTTTGGGTTACTGTTCCAGCATCAATCTGGCAGCCCGGCGCGCAATCTCAACGGCAAAATTCGTTCCCCGGTCCCATGGATAGACCTGAGACATGCTGGCAAAATACAATCCCTTGATGGGCGTCTCAATGGCAGGAATGTTGCGCGAATGGTTCACCAGCGGGACGGGCTGTGCATAATTCGTTTTCCAAAGCCAGATTTTATTGATCCAGTCTGGCTGAAAATCGGGATTGATGCGTTTGAAACTGGGTATGAAACGCTCCACAAGTTCTTCTTTCGAAAGACTGAAGTACTCGTGACCCTCAACAAGGTAATCGCCACAATAAATGATATGTTCGCCATTAAAATATTCAGACGGCAAGAAGTTGGTGTGTTCAACCAGCGCTAAAAACGGGAATCCGGCTGCCTTCGGCAGGTTATACCAGTAATACCCCTCGCGTGAAAGCTGGTGTTTAAGTGAGAGGATCATCACCACCGCGCCCAGGTTTTTTAATTCCAGCAAACCCTTCAGATAATCACCTTCGAGCTGGGGTGCCATTTTTGATAACTGTTTTGGCGAGAGGGTGACGAGCACTTTGTCAAATTCCTCCTCACCACGAACAGATTTCAGCGTCAGCGCCCCTGAGGTGGCATTCTGCTGAATACCCTCCACTGCGGTCTCGAAAGCAAACTTAACCCCCATCTGGGTAAGTATGGCGGTAAAGTCATCAGCAAATGCCTGGAACCCACCTTCGTAAGTCACCAGTTTAGTGGTGCGGGCATGCAGCCGCGCCCACATCCACGCCATATTCACCTGTGAAGCATACTGTTCGCTGAATTTTCCAATCACCATCGGTTCCCACATCTCGGTGTACACCTTGCTGCCTGCCCATTTACGCATCCATTCAGCAACCGTCACCTTCTCCATCGGCGGCCAGTTCTTCGTCAACCGCAGATAGACTCCAACCAGCCCAAAGCGGATCTTATTAATGCCATAGCCCAAGCCGGGGTATAGGATGGCGGAAGGAATGGAATCAAACGGGTAAAACCTGTCTTTAAAATACATGACCGTCTTGGGTGAACGCACTCTCACTTTCTGTTCCAGCCCCAGTTCACCGATCAACCCAAACATGTGCTTATCAGACGTGAACCAATGGTGATAAAACTTCTCCACCGACCATTTCCATCCAGGTTCCCGAAAACCCGAGGCGAGTCCTCCCGGAGTGGCAGACGCTTCGAAAACTGTTACCTGATGTCCTGCTTTTACCAGATCATAAGCCGCTGATAGCCCCCCAAAACCTGCTCCGATGACAGCAATATTCATTCGTTCTCCTCCACGGCGCCAGGAGGCGTCGATGATTCTTGTTTACTTTCATGATCCTGCGTCTCTTTTCGCAGAGAATCGTCCCATTTGATGCCCTCACGGGCCATGAAATACGCACCCAAGAGTGTGATCGGCAGCCACAAGGCCACATGCAAGACAAGTGTGTAGCCCACAGCCGCGGATTGTTCCACACCATACGCGGTGAGCACCGCGATGCCCGGTGCATCGAACGTGCCGATATATCCCGGTGCGCTGGGAATGGTTGTGGCCAGGTTGACAATTCCATTCATCAACATCAGCGCAAAGAAACTGACCGAGAATGAAAAGGCATGCATCACAAACCAGTATTTGCAGGTTTCGAGCAGCCAGATGATGACAGACGTCAGGAAAACCATTAAGACATTGACCGGTGAGCGCAGCGACGCCAATCCATCCAGAAACTTTAACATAATGCCAGAGGTTTTCTCTCTCAAACGATGGGGAATGATGCGGTCAATGAACCACTGCCCGATGCGCGCAGTAACTTTTGGGAACATTGCCGCCAGAAGGAAGATGAGCAAAACCCCTAGAAAAATTGCGGTTCCAATCAGCGCGAGATCCTGGATGTTACCCACGAAGCCAGATTCAAAAGACGCGACCTTGGCCAGCTCAGGCAGGTTAACGAACACGAACCCCAGCATGACCACGCCGTCAAAAATACGCTCGACGATGATGGTTGCCAGTGATGCAGAAATGGGAACCTGCTCGCGCCTTTTTAGCACCACCGCGCGCAGCACTTCTCCCGCCCGCGCCGGGTAAATGTTATTCCCCATGTACCCAATACAGGTGACGGGGAACATGGTGCGGGTGGGAATTTTCTTGATCGGTCGCAGCAGGTAATGCCAGCGCCAGGCCCTGGCCCACACGCCGATAAAATACACCGCGACCCCCGGCAAAATCCACCAGTAATTGGCGTTTTTTACCGCCTGCCAGAAATCTCCCAGATTCAGCCCTTTAAGAGCAAAGTACAGGAAAACGACGCTAATGAGTACCCCTAACCAAAATTTCCATCTTTTCATGAACATGATTCTACCATGAACCCTAAATGCTCATCGTGCCCCTGAGTTGTATAATCATTGCATTGAAAAGGTGGAAACATGGAAGAAGAGCCCCGTCTGTATGATCTCATATACGCCATTGTGCGGCAGATTCCGTCTGGCAAGGTGGCTTCTTATGGGCAAATTGCGCGAATCGCCGGCAGGTGTTCAGCCCAGATGGTTGGTTTTGCGCTATCGGCGCTGGCAACAACCAGGCACGATGATGAAATGGTAGATGTTCCCTGGCAGCGCGTGATCAATTCTCAAGGCCACATCAGTCCTCACGGCTTCGGCATGGGCAGCAGCGTGCAGCGCCAGCTGCTCGAAGATGAAGGCATTATCTTTGACCTCGAAGGTCGGGTTGATCTCTCGCGTTTTGGCTGGGATGGCACCCTGACCACCCCCGTACGCAGGCGAGAAAATATTATCTGACACCCCCCTATCATCGATTTTCAGAACGAATCTCGCATTTTTTCAGATCGCAGAAAATTAAACGCTTCAGCTGCTGAATGCAAACACCCGGCATCTGTTACTCAGGTACCGGGTGTTCTCTCAGGGACGTATCTCTTGTATCGTCTGTTACTTTCTTTTACTCTTTCGGTTCTTCCGGTTTGGTGTACACCATCGCAGCCATTTGCTTGTAATACTCCCACTTGCGCTGAGCAAGCTCGGCGGCTTCGTTCATCAGTTTCTCTGCACGGGCTTCATCATTCTGTACAAGCATGCGGTAGCGGGTTTCATTATAAGCATAATCCTTAACCGCAACGGTGGGTTCGCGGCTGTCGAGCTGCAGCGGGTTCTTACCTTCGTCAACCAGAGCCGGATTGAAGCGGTAAAGCGGCCACAGGCCGGTCTGGGTCACCAGCTTCTGCTGTTCAAGCCCCTTCACCATGTCGATACCGTGCGCAATGCAGTGACTGTAAGCGATGACCAGAGAAGGACCATCGTAAGCGTCGGCTTCAAGCAGCGCTTTAAGAGCCTGGGTATCATTCGCTCCCAGCGCGATGTTGGCCACATATACATAACGATACGACATCGCCATTAAACCAAGGTCTTTCTTGCCCAATCCCTTGCCTTTGGCAGCAAACTTGGCAACCGCTGCCAGAGGTGTGGCTTTGGAGGATTGACCGCCGGTATTGGAATACACTTCTGTATCCAGCACAAGCACGTTTACGTTGCGTCCAGAGGAAAGCACGTGATCCAGCCCACCGTATCCGATATCGTATGCCCAGCCATCACCGCCAATAATCCAGACGCTCTTTTTTACCAGAGAATCAGCCACACCCAGCAGCATTTTTGCGCTGGCGTGTTTGCTTGAAGCGAGTTTTTCTTTCAACGCTTCCACGCGCTTGCGCTGCTGTCGGATTCCTGCCGGGGTAGACTGATCAGCGTTGAGAATCTCTTCAACAAGCACATCACCCAGTTCGCTGCCCATCTGAGAGAGCATCTCTCTGGCAAATTCATTTTGTTTGTCCAGTGTCAACCGCATTCCCAGGCCAAATTCGGCATTATCTTCAAAGAGTGAGTTCGCCCAGGCAGGGCCGCGGCCGTCTTTGTTATAAGCCCAGGGCGTGGTCGGCAGGTTGCCGCCATAAATCGAGGAACAACCGGTGGCGTTGGCAACCACCAGTCGGTCGCCGAAGAGTTGAGACACCAATTTAATATATGGCGTTTCACCGCAGCCTGCACATGCCCCTGAGAACTCGAAGAGAGGTTCGATCAGTTGTGAATTCTTAATCGTGGTCGGAAGGAACAGGTCGGGGTCAGGAGCCGGGAGGTTAACGAAGAAGTTCCAATTCTTGCTTTCGCTCTCGCGCAGAGGAAGCTGCGGTTTCATATTGATCGCCTTGCGCATCGGATTGGTCTTATCGCGTGATGGACATGCCTCAACGCACAGACCGCAGCCAGTGCAGTCTTCAGGAGCTACCTGGATTGTAAATTTCATATTCGGCAGTTCTTTGAACTTGGCATCAATTGATTTAAAGGTTTCAGGAGCATCCTTCAAATACGCGGGGTCATATACTTTTTCGCGGATCACGG
Source organism: Anaerolineaceae bacterium (assembly GCA_034429135.1). Taxonomy (GTDB): domain Bacteria; phylum Chloroflexota; class Anaerolineae; order Anaerolineales; family Anaerolineaceae; genus UBA6107. The sequence continues at coordinate 6,616 of DAOUGR010000035.1, forward strand.
CATGCGGGCAAACCGTGGCGCATTTGGCACATTGAATACATAAATCAGGCTCCCAGACCGGGATCTCGAGGGCAAGGTTGCGTTTTTCCCAGCGTGTGGTCCCCGATGGGAAGGTTCCGTCCACGGGGAAGGCGCTTACCGGCAAATCCTCACCATGGAAAGCAATAATCGGGCCAAGCACTTCTCTCACAAATTCGGGGGCTTCAGCAGGAACAGGAGGCCGCCGATGAATCTTGCTGGTCGCAGTTGCTGGAACCTTGATCTCGAACAGGTTTGCCAGCGTTTGATCCACGGCGTCGTAGTTTTGTTGAACAACCGCTTCACCGCGTTTACTGTAAGTCTTCTTAATGGATTTCTTGATCTCAGCGATCGCCTGTTCACGGGGCAAAACACCACTGATGGCAAAGAATGCGGTCTGCATGATCGTGTTGACGCGCCCGCCCATGCCGGTCTTCGCAGCAACCTCGTTGGCGTTGATCATGTAGAATTTTAACTTCTTATCAATGATATCCTGTTGAACTTCGCGGGGAAGTTTATTCCACACTTCATCTTTGTCATACACGCTGTTGAGCAGAAAAACCGCGCCCGGCGCAGCGTATTTGAGCATGTCAAGCCATTCCAGGAATGAGAACTGGTGGCAGGCCACAAATTGGGCGTCTTCGTATTCGATCAGATACGGAGCCCGAATCGGGTTCGGCCCAAAACGAAGGTGAGAAATGGTGACCGAGCCAGACTTCTTGGAATCATAGTAGAAGAATCCCTGAGCATCATTCGGAGTGTCTTCGCCGATGATCTTGATGGAGTTTTTGTTGGCGCCCACGGTTCCATCAGATCCAAGCCCAAAGAATACGCAGCGCACGGTTTTCGGATCAGCGATTGAGAATTTGCGGTCGTAAGTCAGGCTGGTGTGAGTGACATCATCAGTGATTCCGATGGTGAAATGATTCTTGGGTTCGTCCTTGACCATCTCATCGAAAATACCCTTAACCATGGCCGGGGTGAATTCCTTTGAAGAAAGCCCGTAGCGGCCGCCGATCATGCGCGGTGTGGTCTTGAATGGCGCTTTGCCAGCGGCAAGCGATTCATTTACAGCGGTAACCACATCCTGATACAGGGGTTCGCCAATCGCGCCCGGTTCTTTGGTTCGGTCTAAGACGGCAATTGTTTTCACCGTGGCCGGAAGGGCAGCGATAAAATGCTCGACAGAGAAAGGACGATAAAGCCGAACGTTCACCACGCCGACTTTTTTGCCCTGGCTGTTAAGGAATTTGACGGTTTCCTGCGTGGTTTCAGCGCCAGAACCCATGATGACGATCACTTCAGTTGCATCAGGGGCGCCCACGTAATCAAAGAGGTGATAGCTTCTGCCGGTCAACTTCGCGAATTGATCCATGGTTTCTTGAACAATCGCGGGGGTCTTCAGATAAAAAGTGTTGCAGGTCTCACGCGCCTGAAAATAGACATCAGGATTCTGCGCCGTTCCGCGAATAAATGGATGCTCGGGTGAAAGGGCGCGGCTGCGGATCTCGGCAATGCGATCCTCATCAATCATGGCGCGCAAGTCATCTTCACAGAGACGTTCGATCTTGTTGACCTCTGCAGATGTGCGAAAACCATCAAAGAAATGCAGGAACGGTACCCGTGCCCGCAGCGTGGCTGCGTTCGCAATCAACGCCTGATCTTGCGCGGTCTGCACCGAATCAGAAGCAAGGAGCGCGAAACCTGTCTGCCGGGTGGCCATCACGTCCGAATGGTCGCCATAGATGGAAAGAGCGTGAGTGGCAATGGTGCGCGCAGCAACATGAAAAACCGTCGGCGTTAATTCACCGGCGATTTTGTACATGTTGGGAATCATGAGCAGCAAACCCTGAGAGGCTGTAAAAGTGGTGGTTAGTGATCCGGTTTGCAGCGCGCCATGCACGGCCCCGGCCGCGCCGCCTTCTGATTGCATCTCCACGACAGATGGCACAGTCCCCCACAGGTTGCGCACCCCGGCCGCTGCCCAGGCATCGGCGTATTCACCCATGCTTGAGGAGGGAGTGATCGGGTAAATGGCAACCACTTCCGCGAGTCGGTAGGCAATATTAGCCACCGCCTCGTTTGCATCGATGGTGATCAATTCTCTTTTCATTTTCACTCCAAATAAGTTTAGTAAAAAGGTAAAAAAACACCTTTATAAGTCAAGGCCTTCAGCGGAATTATAATCCAAAACCGGAGGAATTTGGACTGTGTATATCTGATATTTGAGAGTGAATGTTTTTTTATTCGGCAATCTGAATCAGCGAAGATATTTTTCCGCCAGCGCCAGAACAGCGAGCGTTTTGCTGTCTTCAATGATCTGTTCACCCACCATACGGCGTACTTCTGGCAGTGGAATCTTCACGATGTTCAGGAATTCGTCTAAATCAGGTGCAAGGGGAGAATGGTAAAGTCCGCGCGCAAGAAAACTATACATGTATTCAGTGGCGTACCCTGGTGACATATAGAAGTTGCCAAGGTGAACCATACTCTTCGCCGCCATACCGGTCTCTTCACGCAATTCGCGTTCAGCAGTGATCTGCGGATCTTCGTCCAATTCAATCTTTCCTGCCGGTAATTCCAGAAGTTCCGATCTCGAACCAATCCGGAATTGTTTTACAAAGTAAACCCGGCCATCTTCGTCAATCGGCAAAATCGTCACCGCATTCTGAATATCGACCAGGTCGTAATTGCGTGATTTTCCATCGGGCATTGAAAGGACCACCCGTTTGACTGTAAAGAGTCTGGTTTTGAATACTTCTTTCTCGTCTTTAATCATCAAGCCCTCTTTCTCTCGTTCATTAAATTATACTGGCGGGAATAACTCCCGCCAGTATAGTTGGAAATCACGAGTAGATCAGGGGATCTGGAGAACCTGACCAACCTTCAACGCGGATCCCTGTTCGAGTCCATTGACAGCGTAGATGTCATAGGGGTTGACATCTCCAAAATAACAGGCAATTTCGCCAATCGTATCCCCGGCGGCTACCGTGTAGGTGGTTGGGTGTGTTTTAAGAGCCCGTTCACCCGGGAAAGAACCGCTTTGCGGGATGGTGAGAGTGTATCCAATTGCCGGGCGAGAATTAATATTCAATCCACTGGCGCTCAACAGGGCTGACGGATCGACATTGAAGCGCCGGGCGATGCAATATGGGAACTCACCAGCCTGAATGACATAGGTCGCAGGTTTTCCTGGCGTGGCTGTCGGGTACACGATTTTGGTCGCCGTGGGCGTGAAAACTTCGGTTGCCGCGGTCGCCTGGGGGGTGGTAAAGGTGAAAGCAGGCGTGCTGGTCGGCAAAACTCCACCACCAGCCTGCGGAGTCAGAGCGATGGCGGTTTGAGTCTGGCTGAGAATATCCTGCATGATTTGCGGTTGTGTGGCCACCGGGAAGGGAATTTCTCCGACATTGGTGGCGGTGGCAACCGGTGCTACTGAGGCCGGCCGTTCACAGGCCACAAGTCCCAGGCTGGCAACAAGTACAATGACCAAAATTACCAAAAGCTTTTTGCTCATATTTTTTCTCCTTAGTCAACTGCAAATCAGCGTTTACCCCGTTGCAAATTTCTATCTATGATACTATAACCTTGATCTTAAAAATAGTAGCATAACGAAATTTGCTCGTCAAGCAAGCACTGTGTCTGATCTTCGTTGCAATGAATGTGCCACTTTTTACAGGAGGAAAGATGAATATTTATTTTTCATGCTCGATCACCGGAGGCAGATCTGAAGAAGAAACTTATCAGGTTATCGTCAGAGAAATGCTCAAATCCGGTCACGAGGTCCCCACAGCGCACCTATCCTCCCCAGATGTGGTGGAAGAGGAAAAGGTCATCGATCCTGTTGAAGTGTTCAACCGGGATATGAACTGGCTGCGAAAGTGCGACGCGGTCGTGGCCGAGGTATCTTCTCCTTCACACGGTGTTGGGTACGAAGTGGCTTATGCCCTTTCACTGCAAAAACCGGTCTTGTGTTGTTACAAGCGTGGAAAAAAAGTGTCGAAGATCATCACCGGCAACACCAGCCCGAATTTAATCGTAAAAGAGTACACGAATGATGCTGAAGCGATTCAAGTGGTAGGCGAATTTCTCAATCAATTAAATGGCACCCAATCCGAATATTAGAATGATATATTAATTGTATAAGAGTGTGTTCATAATCTATTGACTTTTATCTTTCATAAAGTTTAATTAAAAGCATGGAATATAAGGATTATTACAAAGTTCTCGGCGTCGAACGCAGTGCAACATCGGATGAAATCAAAAAAGCATTCCGCAAACTTGCCATGAAATACCATCCTGATAAAAACAAGGATAACAAGCAAGCGGAAGAAAAATTCAAAGAGATCAACGAAGCCTACGAAGTCCTTAGCGATCCCCAAAAACGCGAAAGATATGATCAGCTGGGTGCCAGTTACTCTCAATGGCAGGCTCGGGGTGGTGCCCCGGGTGGTTTCAACTGGAGTGAGTGGATGAGCGGACAGGGCGTCAGAGGTCAGCAGGTTAATACGGGCGACTTCGGAGACATTTTCGGCGGCTTTTCAGATTTCTTCAGCGCAATTTTCGGTGGAATGCCCGTCAACAGCAGGCAGGCATACCGTCAGACTGCGGCTCGTCCGGCGAACATCGAACAGAAAGTGCAAATCACGCTCGAAGAGGCCTATCACGGAACCCAGCGAATCTTCCAAATTGATAACCGGCGTATCGAGGTGAAGATCCCGGCTGGCGCAAAAACGGGCACCAAAGTTCGCGTGGCAGGTGCTGGCCCCTCAACCGGTTATGGTCAAAAAGCCGATCTCTATCTGATTCTTGAAGTCCTCCCTCACCCAAAGTTCACAGTGAACGGATCGGATCTCACATCGGAAGTTAAAATTGACCTGTTGACTGCCGTCCTCGGAGGATCAGTGACCGTGAACACCCTTTCAGGTGATGTCAGTCTGACCATCCCTGCCGGAACCCAACCCGGTCAAAAATTCCGCTTGAGCGGCAAAGGAATGCCCAATCTAAAAAATCCTCAAACTTATGGCGATCTTTACGTACAGGTCAAAGTGGAATTACCTCGCAAATTAAGTGAGAAACAGCGGCAGCTGTTTGAGGAATTGAGAAAATACCGGTAATGGAAAAGGATTTTTCAAATGAAAAAGGGAATTACTGTAATTATCGCCGTGACATTTGTGCTGGTATTGGCTGCCTGTTCAATTTCATCCAACCTTGACCTTTTGAACCGGGTCACACCCACAGCAACACTCGCCCCTCTCATCGTCCCCACTCCAGTCTCAAGCGCGGTGCTGCAGGGTGAAGATCTCAGCAATATTGATCTCCTTTTGACCAATATCTATGAACGGTCTAACCCGGGTGTTGTGGCAATTGTCACCTCCACCTCGGAGGGTGAAAGTTCAGGATCAGGGTTTGTTTACGACAAAGAAGGCCATATCATCACCAATTATCACGTTGTGGAAGGCGCCAAAACGGTGGAAGTTGACTTTCCAAGCGGACGCAAGGTGGATGGCACGGTAATCGGCACTGACCTGGATTCAGATATCGCAGTGATCGAAGTGGATGTGGACCCAAGCCAACTTGTGCCTCTACCCCTTGGAGACTCCGATGCATTAAAAGTGGGTCAAATGGTCGTGGCCATTGGCAACCCCTTCAGGTTGAACAGCACCATGACCTTTGGTATTGTCAGCGCCAAAGGCCGTGTACAGGATTCCATCCGCACCGCCGCCGACCAGACAGCATACGCCTCAGGTGATCTGATTCAGATCGACGCAGCCATCAACCCCGGCAATTCAGGCGGCCCCCTGTTGAATATGAATGGAGAAGTGGTAGGTGTCAACCGCTCCATCCGCATTTCAGGCACTTCTCTCGAAGGCGAATCGATCAACAGCGGCATTGGTTTTGCGGTTTCCATCAATATTGTAAAACGAGTTGTTCCTTATTTGATCCAGTATGGCACCTTCCAGTATCCATACCTGGGAATTTCGAGCAGTTCAGATGACATGACCCTGGCCATGTGGAGAGCGGTTGCCGAAAACCAGACCACTGGGGCTTACATCACCAGTGTGACCCCCGGTGGACCTGCTGATCAGGCAGGTCTCAGAGCCGGCACCAAACCCACGAGTATCCAGGGGCTTTACAGCGGCGGCGATATCATCATCGGTGTTGACGGTCATCCCGTTAACCTCTACGGTGATTTGATCAGTTACATCTTCAAGTACAAATCTCCGGGCGATGAAATCATCCTGACCATCATTCGCAACGGCGAACAGAAGGAGGTGCCATTAACCCTTGGCGGTCGTTAATGAATTGGTAATTTAGCACATTTTCAATTTAGAGGAGGTGTCTATGTTCACAGAGACAGGTCTGAGGAAGATCAAGGATTTTAATGCCAGCGATCCGGTTGTCAGTCTGTATTTGAATACGGAACCCAACCGGGGAAACGCAGAGACTCACCGGCTCCGTCTGCGAAACATGCTAAAAGATATTTACCTCGAACAAGATGTGAAAGCGATAGAAAAATTTTTTAACTATACCTATGACTGGTCTGGGCGCTCAGTGGCTGTTTTCTCTTGTGCCCCGGCCGGTTTTTTTCAAGCCATTCCCCTGGCAGTACCGGTAAAAGATTTTATCCAGATCGCATCAAAACCCGTTGTAGAACCCCTGGAAGATCTGCTTGAAGACTATAGCAACCTGGGAGTAATTTTAGTGGATAAACAAAGCGCCCGGCTGTTTCACTTCCACCTGGGTGAGATGGTGGAACAAAAGGGAATCCTCGGAGATAAGGTAAAGCAATTCAAATCAGGTGGTTCTTCTTCAACCTTTGGCCTGCGCGGAGGAGCGCTGGCAGGGTCGCGTGTCGTTCAAGAAACCATCGATAAAAATCTGCGAGAGATTGCAGATGCCTCATCCAAATTCTTTGAAAGTAAACGGGTACGCCGCCTGATGATTGGTGGAACAGACGACAATGTTGCTCATTTTCGCACCTTTTTACCAAAATCAATGCAAAGCCTTATTGTCGGGACGTTTCCAATTGATATGAACGTCAGCCATGCCGAAGTGCTGCATAAAGTGATGAATTCAATGCAGTCAGCCTGATCACCTCTGAGGTCAATAATAAAGCCGCGGGCCTGAATTTTTCAGACCCGCGGTTTTTTTGATCTCTTAGAAGTTATTTAAGATTGTTTACCAGATTGAGCAGGTTGGAGTAGAGGGTATCAAGCGCGCTGCGTGAAGTCAGCAGATCGGGCTCAGAAATTTTGCTGGTGGCTGTATCAAGTAGTTCGCCAAACCCGCTGAGTGAAGCGGCATCGATCTCGGTTGCCTGTAATTCCGTCAGGTCAGCCTTGGCGAAGTTGATCGATTGTAGAGCGGTATTGGTGTCTAGCTTTTCAAGCGCTGCGCGCGCTCCGTTCACATCCACCAGGAATTTATAGACAATCTCCATCTGTTTAATTTTCGCCAGCTGCGTTGTTTGATCAGCGATGGTGGTCTGGGCTGCGGTGAGATCTGCTTTCACGGTGTCCAGTTCAGTCCGTACAGTGGAAATATCGATCTCAGCCTGAGCAACCTTATCGGTTAACTCTGTGATCTGCTTGTCAGCATCCGCCGCCGCGGCAGCCGCAGCATTCTTTGCGGGCTGGTAAACCGCAAAAAAGATGGTGGCAAGGCCGCCCAGATAAAAGACAACAGCCACAATCACCCACGGCAACAGCTTACTCCAGAAACTCTTCTTGGCAGGCGCTGGTTTTACCTCTGCTTTAACAGATTCAACTGCGGGTTGGTCAACAGCAGGGGTTTCCCCTGATTTCATTTCTTCCTTTGGTTCCATAAGGATATCCTTTCATCATCAAGTTTTCGATTATGGTAATAGTATAACCGTCAAGGAAGGTTTATTCAACGCTTATCAAAACAAGTGGTGATGATAATAATCAGGTAGACATGAAAGGTCGCGCCATTTCCTCTTCTCACCGGCGGGAGAGAATTGGATATAATCCTTGGTATGGAATCTACCACGCCAGGAAGCAATACAGAAAACCGCCAGATTGCCCGGGCTGCCGGAACGGTGATGATCGCCATCATCCTGGGGCAAATTTTCAGCCTTCTCTCTTCTATGATCATTACCAACGCATTCGGAACGGGGATCGAAAATGAAGCTTTCAACGCCTCCAACCGTTTGCCTGATATTCTCTACCAGTTAATCGCGGGTGGAGCGCTGGCCTCAGCGTTCATTCCCACCTTTACCACATTGCTCACTCGCGGTGAGCACAAGAAAGCCTGGCTGCTGGCATCTGCGATCGCCAACCTGATCACGTTAATCTTCATCGTTTTAGGGGTGGTGATTGCCCTCTTTGCCCCCTGGGTGGTGCGCCATATCCTCGCCCCGGGCTTCACCGATCCGGTGAAGTTCAATCTGACGGTCGACCTGGTGCGTATTCAACTCGTGGCACCGATCATCTTCGGCATCAGCGGCTTGATCATGGGCATACTCAACTCGCACCGCAGCTTCCTCTGGCCTGCCCTGGCGCCAATGATGTACTCCATTGGTAAGATCCTTGGCGTGCTGCTGCTCTCACCCTTCATGGGGGTTTACGGCCTGGCTGTAGGTGTGGTGGCGGGTGCGTTGATGCACGGCCTCATCCAGCTCCCCGCGTTATTAAAACTGCCAGAACGTAAATACACCCTCACCCTTGGGCTGCGCCTGCCCGATGTGCGCGAGGTGGCGCGTCTGATGGGCCCACGCGTGCTGGGTGTGGCATTCGTTCAATTGAACTTTTTAATCAACACCCGTCTGGCATCGCTCATGCCTCTGGGAAGCGTTACCGCCATCGCGGTGGGGTTTTCTTTAATGATGATTCCAGAAGCAGCCGTCGCCCAGGCAATCGCCATCGCCGCGCTGCCAAGTTTCTCCACTCAAGCAGCAAAAGGAAAACTGGAAGACATGCGCGGATCACTGGCGGCGTTATTGCGCGGATTGCTGCTGCTGGCTGTGCCCGCCTCGCTGGGGCTGATCTTGCTGCGCACGCCGCTGGTGACCATCATTTATCAACGCGGTGCTTTTGATACTGAATCTACGAAAATGGTGGCATGGGCGCTTCTCTGGTACGCTGCCGGTCTGGTTGGGCACTCAGTGGTTGAAATTGTGTCGCGCGCCTTTTACGCTCTGCACGACACAAAAACACCCGTTTTCGTGGGTGTCGCTGCGATGAGCCTAAATGTGGGCTTGAGTTTTTGGTTTACATCGCTTTTTGAACAGTTGGGATGGATGCCGCATGGCGGCCTGGCTCTTGCTAACTCGCTGGCCACTTTTTTAGAGATGTGTGCGCTGCTCTATTTTATGCGCAGGCGGTTATCAGGCCTCGAAGGCAAGAAGATTCTGGATGGGTTCGGAAAGGCCTGTCTGGCAGGCGGCGTTATGGCGTTGGCTTTATGGGGCTGGCTGGTGATCACACGCGCAGCATCCGTTTGGATAACCGCTCTGGGCGGAATGGCTGTGGGAATTGGTGTCTACGGGGTGCTCGTCATTCTGCTGCGTGTACCTGAAGTGAGTTTGATTTTTGAGACCTTAAAGCGTCGTTTTGTTAAAAAGGCAGTATAAATAATTAATATAACGGAGGTGCGGACATGAAGAACAACTCAGGCAACGAATTTATGATTAAAACGCGTTATGCCAACGTCAGCACGTCACCTCAAAACGGTGGCATCATTTCACAACCCCCTCTGGAACTTCCAATTCCTGAAGGCGCGCACATGATCGATTTACCAAAACCAGAAGAAATTCACCTTCCAACCATCGACCTGCGCACGGCCATTGAAGCCAGGCGTACCATCCGGGCTTATGCGAAAACTCCTTTGACCCTTCAAGAGACAGCTTATTTACTGTGGGTATCGCAGGGTGTCAAACATGTGTCCTCGCGCCCTTCAACAGCGCGCACCGTGCCCTCTGCCGGCGCCCGGCACGCGTTCGAGACTTATTTATTGATCAACCGCGTGACCAGATTGGAGCCTGGTCTCTACCGCTACGCTGCCATCGAACACGGTCTCATCAGTTTATCTCATAATGCCGAAATCGCCGAAAAACTTGCCCACGCTTGCCTTGATCAATCTCAATTGACCAACTGCGCCGCGGCATTCATCTGGGTGGCTGTGGTGGAGCGTATGTTCTGGCGTTACGCAGAACGCGGTTACCGCTACCTGCATCTCGATGCCGGGCATGTTTGCCAGAACCTTGCGCTGGGCGCCGAACAGATCGGGGGCGGTATCTGCCCTATTGCAGCTTTCGATGATGAATTGCTGAATCAAACCCTAGGCCTTGACGGTGAAGAACAGTTCGTGATCTACCTGGCAACAGTCGGAAAGAAAATCGTAAATTGATAAACGATCTTTGAGTTTTACCTTTGCCAAAAAACATTGCCTCAGGGCTCATGACAATCTGCTGGACCTTCACCCTGTGGGCTTATCGAGATGATGGAAAAGAAAAATCCCCGGATGACGATGGATACCCGGGGATTTTCTGTTCATCAGATAAAGATGGATGGATTTTTTTATGCGTTCAGAACCTCAACGAGCCAGAATCCGCGCCATATCGATATAGTCTTTTGATAACACTTTCTTGTTACTGATCACCTCTTCAATGGGGATGGGCTGGATTTCTCGCCCAACCAGTCCTGTCATGACATTCGACTTTCCTTCGAGCAGAAATTCAACGGCCTTTACTCCAAACCGCGTGGCTAACAAACGGTCGAAGGCTGTGGGTTTTCCTCCGCGCTGCACATGCCCCAGAATGGTGACGCGTGTCGTAAAGCCAATATCCATGGCGTCAATCATCGCCCCCAGCTCCGCCGTGTGGGGTTTGTATCCTTCGGCCACCACCACGATGGCATGCGTCTTTCCACGCCGGTAGGCCTCTTCAATCGCCACCGCCACTTCCTTGGGCGGCGTTCTGAATTCCGGAATGAGTACCAGTTCTGCGCCGGTGACAATACCCGCCTGAACCGCAAGATAACCAGATTCGCGTCCCATCGTTTCCACCAGAAAGGCGCGGTTGTGAGATGAAGCCGTGTCGCGCAATTTGTCGATGGCATCCACGATTGTGTTCAATGCCGTATCCACCCCGATGCACATGTCGGTGCCGTAGATGTCGTTATCGATACTGGCAGGCACCCCAACCACAGGAATGCCCTTCTGCACCAGCTTCTGCGCGCCCGCCAACGATCCATCACCGCCGGCAACCACCAGGGCATCCATTCCAGCATTGTTGATCTGGCGTACTGCCTCGCGCTGCCCGGCGGCCTCTTTGAATTCCTGACTGCGCGCGGTTTGCAGGATGGTTCCACCGCGCTGCAAGATGCCGCCCACCTCCCTAATGCCCATTTCTTTAAACCGGCCATGGATCAATCCCTCGTATCCGCCTTCGACCCCCAGTACGCGGATATTGTCAGCCGAGGCTCTGCGCACAACGGCACGAATGAAAGGGTTCATCCCCGGCGCATCACCGCCAGAGGTCATTATGCCAATGGTTTTTATTTTGATTGAGTCACTCATCATCGTTGCCTTATCGTTAAATGTTTTCCACTTGAATATTATCCCGGCCAACCAGTTCTGAAAGCTGGCTCAACAGCTCATGAGTGGCGTTGGTGGTGTCGTTTGGAAAATCCAGCAAATGTTTAAAACCGCGTTCATAGATCAAGAAGCAAAAACGATCGCGGCCGGGGTATGAATTTAAAAGACCATGCACTCGCTTCATCCGCCGAACATCCCGTTCACGTGCTCCGCTGGATTTGAGGGTGATGGTAACCATATGCACCTGATTTTTTTCAGATGAACGCACGTTCGCCGGTCGCGGAGGGCTGATCGCGGGAGGTTTGACAAAATGGTCTTCCTTTGCCGCTGGTTCAAGCGGTTGTGAATCATCGCCATTGACGATATCTATGAATTTTTCTTCGATATCATCATTTCCCTTCACAGAAGTCACTGCTTGCCCGGGCAATGGCTCTTTTACCACACTGGTCGCAGCCTGCGATGGTGGAGCATATCGCCATTCAGCTTCTTCATCTGTGGGAGGAGGTTCCTCATAATGGTCTTCCTGCTGGGCATAGAAACTGGTGTCGATATCTCCCTGCCACGGATCTCCTGATCCCATCCCGGCTGATCGCAATTCATCATCAGGCGGATCAAACGGGGGTTCAGCGGATCCGCTATTGGTATCACTCAAATCTGAGGGCTTTATTTCAGACTCTCGCAGGGGTTTGATCGTGTCTACCAGAACTTTAGGATCGGCTTTATCAAGATCGACTTTCCCCTCCACCAGAATCACAGAATCCATCTGCACCAGCGCGCCCATCTTTTCCCATGCTTTTGGAAAAATGACCAGTTCGATTAATCCCTGAATATCCTCGATTGTGGCAAAGGCCATCTGGTTTCCGGTTTTGGTCATTAACGTGCGTATGCGAGAAACCAATCCAGCAACCACCACTTTCTGTTTGTTCGTTGCTTCTGGAAGGTCTTTCGAAAAATGCGTTACGCGTTCGCGGATCAGCGAAAGGTACGGAGTGATCGGATGATCAGAAACATAAAGCCCGATGAGTTCCTTTTCCCATTCAAGCTGCTGTTTACGATCGAGCGTAGTGCCCATGGGCAGGTAGATCTCTTCCTCTACACCTGCGACGGTGCCAAAAATGCTCAACTGCCCGCATTCAGCGGCTCTGAAATGACTGTTACTGATCGAGATCATGCTGTCGATGGCATCGAGCAGGGCTTTGCGCGGACCGAAGGCATCGAGAGCCCCAACTTTAATCAGGCATTCCAGGCTGCGCCTGCCCACCTTGTGCAAATCGACCCTGCGCACAAAATCATTGAGATCCTTAAAAGGCCCATCCTTTCGCGCCGCCAGGATCATATCGACAGGAGCCTGCCCGACATTCTTGACCGCGCCCATCCCAAAGCGTATGGCAGATTTGCCATCCGCGAAATCTTCAATGGTGAAATCCCACCCGCTGCGATTCACATCAGGCGGCAGAACGTCAATGCCCATCGTGCGGGCATCGGCTACATAGAGCGCTACCTTATCGGTTTCGTTTTTAGAAACCGAAAGCAGCGCTGTCATGAATTCGACACCAAAATGACATTTCAGATAGGCTGTTTCAACCGAAATCACGCCGTAATCTGCGGCGTGGCTCTTGTTGAACCCGTACCTGGCGAAGTCTTCCCATTCATTAAAAATGGTGACGGCAGTTTCTTCGGCGATGCCGTTCGCCACCGCGCCTTCGATAAACTTTTTTCGATGTTTGGCAATGTCTTCTTTTTTCTTCTTGGAGATCGCTTTGCGCAGTTCATCGGCCTCACCTGGCTTGTACCCCGCCAGATCCATTACCGCCAGCATGATCTGTTCTTGATAGATCGGGATCCCGTAGGTTTCGTTGAAGGTCTTTTCAAGCAGAGGGTGATGATAGGTCACCTTCTCTTCGCCGTGCATGCGCCGGATGTAATCAGGGATCAATTTCATCGGCCCCGGGCGGAAAAGCGCGACCATGGCGATGATATTGGAGAGATTCTGCGGCTTCATCTCCAGCAGCCAGCGGGTCATGCCGGTGCCTTCCAGCTGGAAGATACCCGCTGTGTGCCCCTTACCGAGGTATTCGAATGTTTCGGCATCATCCAGGGGGATGTTATGCAAATTGAGATGGATGTTATGGCGTTGAGCGATTAAATCGCACGCGCGCTGCATCACCGTGAGCGTGGAAAGTCCGAGAAAATCAACCTTAAGCAGGCCCAATTTCTCAATGATCTTCATTTCACATTGAGTAACCGTTTTAATCGGAGAATCATCCGAATTGTTGGTTGGGCGGTGTAAGGGGATATATTCCGTCATCGGCACATCGGTGATCACCACGCCTGCGGCGTGGGTTCCGACGCTTCGCACCACCCCTTCCATCTGTCCGGCGGTATCGATCAATTCCTTAACATATCCGCCTTCTTCGTAGACGGCCTTAAACTCGGGGCATTTTTCCAGCGCTGTGGCCACGGTAACGGTTTCATCCGGGATCATCAACGGCACCGTCTTGGAGATGCGATCAACCTCCGACAGCGGAATATCCATCACCCGGCCGACATCGCGGATCGCACCGCGTGCACCCATCGTGCCAAAGGTGATAATCTGCGCGACCTTATCAGCTCCATACTGGGTGGCGCAGTATTCCATCACCATCGCGCGCTTGTCATCCTGAAAATCCAGATCAATATCAGGCATGTTTCTGCGGTTGGGATTCAGAAACCGTTCGAAAAGCAGTTTGTGTTTCAATGGATCGATGAGGGTAATATTTAACGAATATGCCACGATCGAGCCGGCACCTGACCCGCGCGTGTTGTACCAGATGTTATTACGCACGGCAAACCGACACAGATCCCAAACGATGAGAAAATACGCGTTGAATTCCATTTCGTCAATGATTCCCAGTTCATATTCGAGCCTGTTACGAACCTCAGGATCATTGGCACGTGCTCCATACTTTTCCGCCAATCCTTCTTCGCAAAGCTGCCGCAGGTAAGTTTTTGCAGTGTATCCCTCAGGCACCGAGAATTTTGGCAGGTGGTAACCTTCTTTGATCAAGTTGAGGTTACAGCGCTCTGCGATCTCAAGAGTATTGCTCAGGGCTGAAGGAAGATCTGGAAAAAGACGCTCCATCTCTTCAGGAGAGCGCAAATAATACGTTTCTCCCGCCATCCTCATGCGTTTGGGATCGGAAAGCAGCGAACCAGTCTGAATCGCGAGCATGATGTCTTGCAGGCGGGCGTCACTGGGATTGATGTAGTGTACATCGTTGGTGGCAATGAATTTCAGGTTGTATCGCTTACCCAGTTCGATCAACGTGCGGTTCAACCCGGGTAATTCACGGATGTTATGGCTTTGCAATTCAATGAAGAAATGGTCAACCCCAAAGATGTCGATGTACCATTCGAGCAATTTTTTCCCGGCCTCAACACCCTCGTTGAGGATCGTGCGCGGAACTTCGCCTGACATGCAGGAGGTGCTGGCGATCAAACCTTCGCTATGCGCAGCCAGAAAGTCATGGTCTACACGCGGAAGGTAGTAGTATCCCTCCAGCTGGCTGGCACTGGCGATTTTCAGCAGGTTCTTATAACCCGTTTCATTTTCTGCTATCAGCAGCTGGTGGAAGGCATGCTTGTCTTTTTGTGCGTCGCGGTCGGTCATTCGGCGTGGTGAAATATAGGTCTCCAGGCCTATGATCGGCTTTATTCCTTCTTCTGTTGCTGCGGTAAAAAAATCGATCACCCCAAACATCGTGCCGTGATCAGTAATGGCGCACGATGTCATTCCTAGTTCTTTTACCCGCTTGACCAATTTCTTGATATTGCTGAAACCATCAAGCAGTGAATATTCGGTGTGGACATGCAGGTGGGCAAATGACATCGCTGTTCCGTCTCTACAGTTAATCTAGAAATTATTATAGCATGTGGGATTTGCCTGTTACTTTAAGAGATAAATATACCCGGTCATTTTTAAGAATCAGAGCAATGCGACTAAAATAACGGGGCTGATCAACCTCTTAAATCACAGGTTTTCTCTTAAGAATTGGAGGGATGTTTGACCCCAAAAAGCTTTCTCTCACAAAAAATACGGCACGTCTGCCGGCCTGACACCCAGGTCACCGGCAGTGATTCCATAATCCTTTAACTCGGCAAAGGTCAGGTTTTCTACCGGCAGGTTAAGTTTTTTCTTCAACCGGTCAAACAATGCCAGGTAACTCTCATTGATCCGGCTTTCCCAGTCCAGCGCCAGGCTGGCTGCCGTCTTGCGGATCGCGCCTTCATCATCACCTTCAATCTCGCTGAACCTTCCATAAGGCATTTCATCCAGCGTGATCTCGAGATCATTCAGCCGGTAAACGGTGCGCCATTTTTCATACTGTACGGCAAGGGTGTATCCAAGGGCTTCGAGAAACAACACAGCCTGGTCAAAACTGTTGACAACGAGTTCAATCTCCGTGCGGATGCGCAGTTCCGCATCCGGTTTCGATGGACCTTTATAAGTGAGGATGATCTGATCATCCTGACGCAGACGCAACACCTGGTGGGAACGTGTGAGGCGTAGATCGCTGGTGTCGAAACGATAATTGAGTTCATGTGAACGCGGCTTCTCAAGCTTTGCGCCCAGGCATAACAGGCGATGTTCAAAACCCTTGAGGTCATTGATATAGAACTTCACTTCTTTTTCAACTGGAGGGGTTTTCATCTTCATCTCCTACGGGTCGTATTGAAGGGAGTGCCTTCATATACGGTTGAATGAGATACAGTGAAAATAGCAGCAGAAACAAAACCAGTAATGTAACAAGAATCGGAAAGATTTGCTCCCTGAAGGGCATCCTGATCGCGGTAATCACAATCCGGTCAAACCAATACCAGGCTCCCGCTAAAAGGGTAACCGCCTGACAGAACACCGGCGCCCAGGGCAACCGCGCCCAGAGGATTACCGCAGATGCCAGGAACGCCAGGAAGAGGAATGCATTTTCAAATATGTTGTAAGCCGGATGTGGATAGTAATCAACCGCAAGCAACCAGTTCCAGGATGTAATCGTCTGAATGACGCCAAAAAGACAGGCAAGCGATGCCAGCAGGAAGAAGATCGCCAGTAAATGCAGCAGGAATGGGGTTTTTGTTTTCATCAATCATCCCTTTTGCGGATTATAGCATGTCTGATCCTGTCTTTTTTGACAAGTCAATAAACTTGACAGGGGGATAAAGTTGGTTATACTGACAAGATAGTATCCGCTGAGGTCAAAATCAGGGGAGGAACGTTCATGAAGTTATCCGTTTGGGACATTCTAACACTCGTAGTGATTGCGGCAACCGTCATCTTGCTGGTGGTTTTCCTGGTCATCTTTATTAATCCTGATTCGCCGATCAATCCGTTTCCGCTGCCTACGCTGCCCCCAACCATCATGGTACCTTCACCGACCGCGACTCTTGTCTCTTTACCGCCCACCTGGACTCCAACCCCGAAAATGGAGCCAACCTTACTTCCTTCCAGCACGCCAATCCCAACGATGACCCCGGTGATATTGCCATAAAGCAGATCAAAGCACCGATCGATTTCGGTGTTAAGTAATTTATTCTTTTCTTAAGAGAGTATTTCTCATGAGTGAACAGATCACGCAGGAAGTATTTGAACATTTGGTTGGATTGGCTGCCTTGCAGCTGGATCCTGACCAGGCTGAGTATTTGCGCCGGCAATTGAATAACCAGCTGAAAGCCATTCGCGAACTGGAGGCAATCCCGCTGGATGAAGATATTCCCATCAGCCTGCACGGGGTGCCTTATGAAGAGTCTGGCAGCGCAAAACCCCGTGAAGATGAATGGATCAAGTATCCTGATGTGAAAGCCCTTCTTGATCAGGCTCCACAAATTGAAGATGGCTATATCGTTGTGCCTGACATCCCTCACACTGAATTGAAGTAGGCGTTATGGAACTATGTGACCTCACCGCATTAGAACTGACCAAAATGCTGCGGAAGAAAGAAGTCTCCGCGGTTGAAATCCTTCAATCCTCTCTTGACCGCATCTCAAAAGTGGACGGTCGTCCTGGATCTTTGGATCACACCACTGAATTAACCGAAGAAGATAAACAGAAGGTGCACGCATTCATCACCCGCACGGATGAAATTGCGCTCGCTCAGGCACAGGAAGTCGACCGCAAGATCAGTGCCGGCGAAGACCCCGGTCCACTGGCAGGTGTGCCGTTTTCGGTAAAAGACATCTTCTGCGTTAAAGATACCTATTCCACCGCGGCTTCGAAGATCCTTGCCAATTTCAAGGCTCCTTACACTGCCACACCTGTCGAGCGCATGCTTCAGGCGGGTGCAGTGATGGTCGGCAAGGTCAATCTCGACGAATTTACTTACGGCTCCTCTAACGAATCTTCGGCATTTCAACCCAGCCCGCGCAACCCGTGGAAAACCGACCGCGTTCCCGGCGGTTCATCCGGCGGCAGCGCGGCCAGCGTTGGAGCAGGCGAAGTACCACTTTCACTCGGCACCGATACAGCCGGTTCCATCCGCCAACCCGCTGCCTTTTGCGGTGTGGTAGGGGTGAAACCCACATACGGCCGCGTTTCACGCTATGGATTGATTGCTTTTGCTTCTTCACTGGATTGCCCCGGCCCAGTGGCGCGCACAGTTTCTGATGCCGCAGCCATGTTGCAGGTGATCGGTGGAGCAGATTCACATGATGCCACAGCTTCACCCCTGGCTATGCCTGATTATCTATCGACGATCGAAGACGGTGTAAAGGGAATGCGTATCGGCCTTTCACCCGATTATTTCCGCATCACTTATCCAGACCCGAAGACCGGCGATCTGTTAAGCCAGCCGCTGCCGGCCGAGATCGAAAATGCGGTGCGCAGCGCTGCAGAAAAACTCGCAGCCATGGGCGCGGAGATCATCGAAGATGTGCCCATGCCCAATACCCGCTTTGGCATCCCGGCTTACTTTGTCATCAGCCGTGTAGAAGCGGCCTCAAACTTGCATCGGTATGATGGTGTGAAATACGGTCTGCGCACGCAGCAGTCGTTCAACGACCTGAATAAGATGTACAGGTTCACCCGCAACGAGGGATTTGGATTGCAGCCAAAACTCAGGATCTTAATGGGAATGTATGTCAGCGCCGCTCAATACAGCGAGCAATATTACCGGCGCGCGCTGCGCGTGCGCACCCTGATCCGCAGGGATTTTGAAGCCGTTTATGATCCCAGGGGCAAATACCGCCTGGATGCGCTGCTCACCCCCACCACCCCCACCACAGCGTTCGAGATGGCGGCTGTATATGGCGACTCGGTATTAATGCAGTACGCCGACCAGCTCACAGTTCCTGCCAATCATGCCGGCATTCCTGGAATTTCCCTCCCGGCAGGTTTTGACGCCTCAGGTCTGCCCATTGGCATCCAGTTGCTGGGCGCAGATTTTACCGAATCCACCCTGTTCCGTATCGGCAGGGCATTTGAAAAAGCAACAGAAACAGAACCCTGGCGGCAGGTGAAACCGCAAGTGCTGCAAGGTTAATAATCCTATTTTTTTGGAAGAGTCAATGAAGAAAAAGTTATTCTTAGCAATCGTATTAGTGGTTATGATCATTCCGGTGATCGCCGGGTGTCAATTCACCCGGGCGGTACGGGAATTGATCGCTTCATCGACCCCCACTGCTACCAACACAGCCACGGCCACCTTCACCCCTACTGCAACAGCAACTTTTACCGCCACCCCCACAGCCACCGAGACGGCCACGCCTACCGCCACTTATACCCCGCCGCCAACCAGTACACCAAAACCAACCAGCGCTTCGGTAGTATTGAGCGGATCGAGTGGATCAGGCACCTGCGGCGGATTTGATGCCGGGATCGAGTCTTCGGTTTTAGCCTATGTAAACTACCAGCGCACCAATGCCGGTTTACAGGCTCTCACCGTCTCCAGCGCGTTATCCTCCGCTGCCCGCAGCCACAGCCAGGATATGGCCACCAACAACTTTTTCAGTCATACGGGTTCAAACGGCTCAAGCGCGTTTGACCGCATGAAGTCTGCCGGTTTTTCTTATTCGGCAGCCGCTGAAAACATCTACGCCGCTACCGGCTCACAGAACTCTGCCAGCGCTGCTGTGGCTGCCTGGATGGCCAGTTCCGGTCACCGTGAAAACATTTTGAACGCTGCCTACACATATGCCGGGGTAGGTTACTACTGTACATCTGGCAGCAAGTACGAGGGATATTACACCATCGATTTTGCAAGACCTTGATCATGATGAACCCGGGCGAGGTCTGCACCTCGCCCTGTTACCTGGAGAGAAGATGACGGAATACGAAGCAATCATTGGACTGGAAACACACATTCAACTCAACACCACCACCAAGGTGTTTTGTTCTTGTAAGGCTGATTCCTGGTTCGACCCCCCCAACACCAATATTTGCCCGGTCTGCTGCGGTCTTCCGGGAGTTTTACCCGTGCTCAACAAAGCTGTGGTGGAAAAGGCTGTGTTGTTAGCCCATGCCATGAATGCTGAAATTCGTCCATTGTCGTATTTTGACCGCAAGAATTACTTTTACCCTGATTTGCCCAAGGGTTACCAGATCTCGCAATTCGATCAATCGCTGGCAAAAGGCGGTTACCTCGATTTGCCTGTTCCTGCCTCTGCATCACCCGACAAGAAAGCCTACACCCGCCGTGTATCCATCTGGAAATTACACATCGAAGAAGACGCCGGCAAGACCAAAACCGCCGGAAACCGCCGCTTCATCGATTTTAACCGCTGCGGTGTACCGCTGGTGGAGATGGTCACCGGGCCAGACCTGCGCACAGCCGACGAAGCAGCTCAATACTTGATGCGCCTGCGCCAGCTCCTGCGCTGGTTGGGCATATCCGAAGCCGATATGGAGAAAGCCCACCTGCGCTGTGATGCCAACGTCTCAATCCGCGTCAGGGGTGAGACAAAATTCAACCCCAAAACCGAGATTAAGAACGTTAATTCCATCGATGCCGTGCGCGACGCCATCGCCAAGGAAATTGACCGCCAGATCCGCGAGGTTGAAGCGGGTAACCGCATTGAAGCCTGGACGCTCGAATGGGATGAGGACAGTGGAACACTTAAGAAGATGCGCTCCAAAGAAACAGAGGCCGATTACCGCTACTTCCGCGAGCCTGATCTGTTGCCGATTCGTATGAGCGAGGAATGGAAAAATCAAATCCTGTCGAACTTTCCAGAGCTGCCGCTGGCGTGCCGCGCGCGCTTTATCGAGCAATACAAGCTGCCCGAGTACGATGCGGATATTCTCACTTCTGAGCGCAAACTCTCAGATTATTTCGAGAACACCGTGCGTGCATACGGGGGCGATCCTAAGAAGGTTTCCAACTGGCTGATGAACGACGTGCTGCGGATGATCAATGACCAGGGATTGAACCCGGAAGAAATGAAACTGACTTCAGCAGCATTGGCAGAAATCCTCAAACTGGTGGATAAGGGTACGATCAACATCAACACCGGTAAGTCGCTACTGCAAAAAGTGCAAGACAGCGGCAAGTCACCCGATCAGATCGTGGCTGACGAAGGGCTGGGGTTGGTGAGCGATGACAGCGCCATCCGTGCCGTGTGCGAAGAGGTGCTGGCAGAAAGTCCAAATGAGGTGGCCTCTTACAAAGCCGGTAAAGTGACGTTGATTGGCTGGTTTGTGGGCGGCGTGATGAAGAAGATGCGCGGCAAAGCCGATGCCAGCCTGGCAAGGCAAGTATTGGAAGAATTATTAAAATAACCTCACGAAAAGATCATAAAGGAATATTTCTATCTCTGTCCTTCGCAAAGGCCGTAAACAACTGAAAAATGAAACATCCCCAATCGTCTAAAACGGTTGGGGATGTTTTTTGATATGGAGTTATTCCTGTAAACCATTCACAATTCTGGTAATTCCCTCTTTGATCAAGGGAGTACCAAAATTAATCAACAGCCCCAGGCGCATGTTCGAAACCCGAAGATAGGTCAATAACTGCTTCTTGTGGAGATCAATGACCTTCTCAACCGATTTAAGTTCAATGATCACCTTGTTTTCAACGATGATATCTGCTCGATATCCTACGTCCAATGACAGCTGATCATAAATAACAGGCATCATCACTTCTGTCTCGATATTCAATCCACGGGTTCGCAATTCGTAGGCCAGGATGGCCTGGTAAGCTGATTCCAACAGACCTGGGCCAAGTTTGCTATGAATTCTATAAGCCGAATCAACGACGATTTTCGCGATTTCATTTTCGGTCATTTTCCCCCCTCAGTGATGACTACGTGATGATTCTCTTGAACAATTACTTCATGGCGAGATACAGATCAAGGTTTTCTGTGCGGTCTTGCGCCTTTGCGCGAAAACAGTCCTAAGGTTTTCTTCGGTTCGTGGCACCTTTGCGAGAGAAACAGATTGATGTTTTCTTTGCGTTCTTGGCGCCTTTGCGAGAGAAACAGATTGATGTTTTCTTTGCGTCCTTGGCACCTTTGCGAGAGAAACAGATTGATGTTTTCTTTGCGTCCTTGGCACCTTTGCGAGAGAAACAGATTGATGTTTTCTTTGCGTTCTTGGCGCCTTTGCGAGAGAAACAGATTGATGTTTTCTTTGCGTTCTTGGCGCCTTTGCGAGAGAAACTGATTGATATTTTCTTTGCGTCCTTGGCGCCTTTGCGAGAGAAACAGATTGATGTCTTCTTTGCGTTCTTGGCGCCTTTGCGAGAGCTATTCCTTCCAGGCCTCAGAAATCCTTTTGAATGTCTGACATAAATCTTCAGGAATGACCCTCGTCTCGCCCACGGTAGACATGAAATTGGTGTCACCAGCCCAGCGCGGCACAACATGAATATGGGCGTGTTCAGCGATGCCTGCCCCGCCCGCTGACCCCATGTTGATTCCTACATTAAAACCATTGGGTTTATAGGTAGAGCGTAACACTCCCAGAGCGGTATTGACCAGTTCGATCATCTCGGCGCGCTCATCCGCAGAAAGCAGTTCTATACTCGAAACGTGGGCATACGGAACGATCATCAGATGCCCGGTGGTATAAGGAAATCGGTTTAAAATGACAAAGGCTGCCTTCCCACGGTGGACGATCAGCATATCTTCGTCATCATTCTTTTTGGGGGCCGTGCAAAACACGCAACTGCCAGGGTTCTCGGCATCCGAGATGTATTTCATCCGCCAGGGAGACCATAGATTATCCATTCCATCACCTCATTGTTGATATACTAATTCTACTCGTAACCTGAAAATTCGAAAGAACATATCTGGTTGAATGAACGATTTGTTAATTTGTGCTATCCTTTGAATATGCTGCAGCCAACGTTATTTCCACCCCCTTCTCTCTCGGTTAGCGAAATCACGCATTATTTGCGCGAACTTTTGGAGAGCGATGAAATCCTGCGCGATGTCTGGGTACAGGGAGAGATCTCCAACCTCTCAAAGCCGGTTTCAGGGCATATCTACTTCACCCTCAAAGACCCGTATTCTGCGCTGAAATGCGTGATCTGGAAGACCACCGCTGTGCGCCTGCCATTGACCCTGCAGAGCGGAATGGAGATCGAAGCGCATGGAGGCATTGGCATCTACGAGCGCGACGGTCAATACCAGCTCTACGTGGATGCGGTGCGGTTGACCGGAGAAGGCACGCTTTACCAGGAATTCCTGCGCCTCAAAGCCCGCCTTGAAGCTGAAGGCTTGTTTGATTCAGAGCGTAAGCGCCCGCTGACAGAACTCCCTGCAAAACTTGGAGTTGTCACTTCAGCCACTGGTGCCGCGCTGCAAGACATTTTGAAGACCCTTCGCAGGCGCTATCCGCTGGCCGAAGTCATCCTTGCGCCCTGTGCGGTGCAGGGTGATGAAGCCCCTCCGCAGATCGTTCGCTCGCTCGCGGCACTGAATGCTGAACCCGGTATTGACCTGATCCTGGTGGCTCGCGGCGGTGGTTCTATGGAAGATCTATGGGCTTTCAACGACGAGCGCGTGGTTAGGGCGATCGCGGCTTCTCATGTGCCTGTCATCACCGGCATCGGGCATGAGACCGATTTCACCCTCTCTGACTTCGCCGCGGATGTGCGCGCGCCTACCCCCACCGCCGCAGCAGAAATTGCAACTCCGAATGCTTCAGAGCTGCTTGAGGGCATCCGATCGCTGTCAGAGAGACTCGGTTTTGTTCTCCTGCAGACTGCGGTTGTCCTGCGCAGAAAATTGAACGATCGGTCATCACGGCTGGAGATGCTTTCTCCCGCCTGGCGCCTGCGCAGTGACCGTCAGAAACTGGATGAACTGACAAGTCGATTGGATCAGGCGGTAGAGCACCGCCTGCAAATGATGCAATCTGATATGCGCAGCGCAAGCCGCCATCTTGCCAGCCTGAACCCTTATGCCGTGATCCAGCGCGGATACGCCATCGTCACCGATCAGACAGGCGCGATCGTGCGCAGCGTGAATCAGGTGCAGGTCGACGACGTCCTGGATATCCGTGTGGCAGACGGCATGATCCTTTCGCGTGTACTTTCTCATACTGATGAACTTCCTTCTGAAGGAGGATCCGATGAACAAAAGTGAATCAAAACTGGCTGACCTGACTTATGAACAGGCGTTCAGTGAGCTGGAACAGATTGTGGAAACCCTCGAATCCACACAGAAACCGTTGGATGAAACGGTGCAGCTCTATGAACGCGGTCAGTTGCTGGTCAAATATTGCTCTGCCCTGCTGGAGCAGGCTGACCTGCGTATCCGGCAATTAAATCCCAATTCCGGCACGGTTGAAACGGGTGATTAAACAATGGGTGTGTTCGCTGCCTATCCTGAATTGATTTGCTGCTTTGCCGGTTGGCTGGCTGCTTCTCTGTTGAAGATTCCCACATATTACCTGGTGCATCATAAGATCAATCTAAAACAAGCCTTCGGCACTGGCGGCATGCCAAGCTCGCACGCCTCGACCATGACCGCCACAACCCTGGCGATCGGCCTATTCAGCGGCTTTGATCACCCCGCGTTTGCCATTGCCGTGGCCATTTCTATGATCGTGATTTACGACGCAGCAGGTGTGCGCCGTGAAGCGGGTTACCACGCCGTGATCATCAACCGCATGATCGACGAATACATTAAAAGCCCCAGCATTGATCAAAAGAAACTGAAGGAAGTCATTGGCCACACCCCTCTCGAGGTCGTAGCCGGTGTCTTAACCGGCCTGGCCACCACATTGATCCTATGGCTCATCTGGCTAAAGTAATTAACCTCTAAATACCCCGAAAAGATTGAAAAAGAATATCGCGAATTGAAAAAGAAAAATAAAACGAAAAAAGCTAAAAGAACGAAAAAACGCGAACAGTTCAATAATTTTTAAATAAAAATCTCACATACACGAAAACAATCATATGGCACTTTTGACTGGTGTGGGCTTTCCTCGATGGATTCTTCACAATTTATCAGGCAGAATAATTCTCTCGTTGGTCGCCCTGGGTTGGTGACTAAAGTTAACCAGCAATCGCAACTTTAAGTGAGAGGCTTTGAGATAGTTAAATATCTATATTCGATGCTCGTCTGCAATTTTCTTTGTCGCTTTTATCTCCATGATTATTTTGTCATAGAGAAGAAAATCAGGCCGAAACACCAGGCCAAGATCTTCTTTTTTTTTATAGCTAATGGTTAGTTCAAGTTGCGATCGAAAGGGTATACCACGGTCTTTCAATTCCTTTTCGAGGCATAACTGGTACACAGATTCGACAAACCCGAAACCGATTTCTTTATAGACTTCAAATAATGCTCCCTGTATAAGATAACTTTCATCCTTATAGAGGATCTTTTGTGGTGATTCTCCCACATGATCTTTCCCTTAATTTGATTCATACTTCGAATCATTTGGTACCCCGCATTTTTTCGTTTCCATTTATTATCAATTCTTATTACTTATTTCATTTTTTTCTACACTGGTTTTTTTTCGGTTATATCGTCCTTTTCGATTCTTCCGCTTTTTTCTTTAAAACCCCAACTCCTTCAAACTCTGAGCTGCGTCGCGCCTGGATTCTTTACCCAGAAGACTATCCCAGAAAGCCTGGTCATAGCGCCTGGATTTAACAAGGATGGGCATGGGCACCCCCCATCCCAGCAGCAGCACCTCTTCTTTAGGCTGCAGTCGCGCGAGCATACCGCGCAGGGCATCGCGCCCGGCCAGCCCCGAGAGCACCGCCGCGATATCGTTCTCATCCCCCAGCCAGCCTGAAACACGCGTGCCGAGCTGCGACATAACCTCATCATAGATCTGTGAAGGGCGTTGGTCGATGATCAACAGCGTCACATAATACTTGCGCATCTCACGCGCGATGGTGCTGAACGAAGTCTGCGAAGCCATCTCGCGGTTGAGCAGCTTGTGGGCTTCTTCCACCGCGATCACCAGCGGGCGCGGTTCAGCCCCATCTTTGCCGCGGTACTGGTTGGTCATCTCCTCCCAGGCTTCGCGAATCTTGCGCGTGAGCAGGTTCGATACCAGCAGGTAATCCAGATCTCTCTCGTAGTCACCGAAGGAAAGCACCACGTGCTTGCCAGATTTTAGGGCTTCGATAATATGCCTGAGCGAATTGACCGATATTTTCTGGTTGGGATCATCTTCAACAATATACGGCAGATTGAAAACACGCGACATCTTGCTGTGCAGCCCTTCAGCCGCCATCGGGTTGACCCCCGCCTGGTTCGCCCAGTAAGCCACACTTTCGGGAGCGGGAACCTTCTTGCCCTCATCGTTTTCAATTACCGCCCCGTTAACCATGTGCTTGAATTCGTGGAACCATCTCTCGGGTCCAAACGTTTGCACCAGCGCCTCAAGGGTCGTGGGGGTCGTCTCGCGCAGGTTCAATTCGCGGGTCAGCATTTCAATGTCTTCTGGCTGAATATCCGACTCGTTGAATTCCAGGTGGAAATCGGGGTTGTGCTGTCGAATATGAGCACCGCGGCCAAGACCGGCTACGATCACACGACCCGGGAATTTGGTACGCAGGCCAACAACGGGCATTCCAGTATCAGAAGCGGTATCGTCAAAGCCATACTCGTTGTGCATATCGAACACTAACACCGATGCGGTATTATGCTTGATCAGCCCTGCCAGAATGATGCGCGTGAGGAAGGACTTGCCCGAACCGGTGGCACCGAAGATGCCCGAACTGCGCTGCACGAATTTTTCAAGGTCAATGCAAACCGGGTGATCCTGTTCGCGGGTGCGCCCGATTTCAAAGTTGGCTCCCTCACCGGGAACACCGAAGATCTCAGCCACATCACCGGCTGAAGCCAGACGCGCCACCGCGTGGTGCGTTGGCACGGTCTTGATCGGCAGCGGCCGCGGTTCTTCGGTGAGCGCTGCCCGCCATTTCTCGTATTCTTCTGTTCCAGGTTCTGGCCCGCGTTCCAGCATCAAAGCCGGCAGCACTTCGAGATTGGTATAGAGCGTCTGACTGGCCAGTAATTGAGAAACCTGCGCCGAGAGACGTTCTCTGTTCTGGATCTCTGCGTAGCGTGGATCGACTGCGCCAAGCTGCAGATCGGTGACCAGCCCGTAGAACTGCCAGTTGCCGCTTTCCAGCACCACAAATCCGCCTTCCTGAACTTCATGCGCGGGTCGCGTGAGGCGCACGAAGAGGTTGGCTTTCAATCCGCCGCCTATCACATAACCGATAGGGGTGTTCTGTGGATCGTCAGCCTGGAGAATAGGTTTTTTATCGTTGAGGGTCATGGCAGACTCGCTTTCTTTACAGAATCTCTGAAACCGCGCTCAGCACGTCCATCATCTGCGGGTAATCATCCTTCAGCATGGCGATCACTTCGACCAGAGAGGCTTCGAGTGCCTGCCCGGCATCGATGCCGCTGCGGGCAGCCAGAATTTGCCTCAGGTGAGCGGTCACCAGGTCGACAACGGGCAGCTCAGGGTTGCGCAGCACCGCTCGCAGGTAGCCAAAGCTTCCGTTCTGGGTGAACTTTCGCACTTCTTCGTCATCGCATTGGAAGATCTCATCCAGCGTTAACGGGGGGTAGGGTACACGCGTATGATGCACCCTTCCCTGCGGATCTTCCCAGCCAATGAACGCCACGCTCATCTCAACCGGAACATTGCGGTTGCGCCGGTTGTCTTCAATGATTTCGCGTGAGATATCCGCTGCTGCCAGCTGATTGACCAGGCCATCGTCATCGATATGAATGTCGTACACCAGACCATAGATCTTGTTCTGGTTAGTCAGCGGAATGATCACCATATCTCCAAAGGAGGGGGTGCTGCCCTGGGTTACTTTACACCCGAGAGCGCAGCCGGTGGTGTTGGCTCGCAGTAAACGACCGATGGGAATAGGATTCATCGCGACCTCCTGGTTCTTGCTCTGTGTCCTTTATGGAATTGTTTTTCAGATTGTCTTTTAACATCGACGCCGCGCTTTAAAAGTTCGCGTTCGATCATGGCCGTCAGCTGTTGGCGTTCATCCATGCGCACCACAGCGATCTCATGCGCGCGAATCAGCGGGTAAGGGTATGGAACACTGCCCGCCTGACGCGCCTGTTCCACGAGCACGGAATGAAGCAAATTCACTGATTCAGGTTCTTCTACCACCCACAGGGGCATTTCCACCCTGGCGTATGCTGGCATGGATGCAGTACCCACATTGAGATAGAAGAAATGCAGCGCTTTCTTACCGCTATATTCCGCGCTTGAACTGGATTGCAGGCGGAAGATCGCCGAACGTTCACCCGGCTGCAAGATGCTTCCCAGCAGGGTAATATCGCTGATCCCGGCAAATGGACGCGCTTCTGTGGCTGCGGGTTCCGCGCCTGCCAGCAGCGAAAGCATGTTGACCACCAGGTCGGCGCGCGGGCGGCTGACATATCCGGCGGTAATAACCTCGCTCACCGCCAGGTCATCAAGAGCTTTCAAATAATCTTTGAATTTGTCTTTATATGACTCTTGGTTACGAGGCTGATGGTAAAGTTCAAGCTGCCCGTCTGTGAGCGCAATCACCGGCCATGGTTCCTGCTGGGCCAGTTGCGCCAGTAGCTGGCGCTCGCGCACGTCGCGCAGCAGTCCGATCAAATCCTCTGATGGGGGCTGATCGTTGACGTAGAGATCGTCTCCATATAACAGGGTGGAGTTGGTGATCTCAGAAGGAACGTTGCCACTGCCGGGCTGAATACGAAACACACCCACATTGATCAGACCGAAGAGCACGCTTTCGTGTGCGCTGGGGATGATCTGCGAGCCGTCTGCAGCCAGGATGGTGCAGGGTGAGGCTGGCAGATGACAGGGAACATGGGTTTTCAGCGGTTCATTCACCGGCGCGGCGCAGCGCAGGATTTTCTTTTGCGCTACGGCTTCTTCTACCATTCGCTGCAGCCCAATCAAGTCATCATTATGTTGATCGAGCAGGCTGCGGCATTGTTTGAGCCTGGCTTCCAATTCCGCCTGGCGCAGGTTTGTCTCGGCACCCATGGCCGTGATCTGCGGTTGTAATTCGAGATAGTTTACAGGCATGGTTTCCCCTGAATATCGAACATTTGTTTGAATTATAACGGATTCAAGAAAACGAAGCAAGTTTAAAAATGAGGTCATTCTTTACGTCAGCGTCAGGTATAATTCCTCGATTCTATTTTTGCGAGCAATACATGGGAATTTATGAAATTATCTTAATCGCCCTGGGGCTGGCAATGGATTGCTTTGCCGTCTCCCTCGGGATTTGCACAACCTCGGTAAAAAAGACCCCGCGCTCTATCCTCAGATTGGCTTTTCATTTTGGCCTTTTCCAGGGAGGTATGACCTTCCTCGGCTGGTTTGCGGGCAGCCGCATTGTTAATCTCATTTCGAACTTCGATCATTGGATCGCGTTTGTGCTTCTGCTCTGGGTAGGCGGTCGTATGGTCAAGGAAAGTTTTGACCAGGATGACTGCGAGGAAGTTGAGGATCCAACCCGTGGCAAGTCGCTGGTCATTCTTTCGATCGCCACCAGCATCGATGCCCTGGCCGTAGGCCTGAGTCTGGCATTTGTGGATGGATCCATCCTCACCTCTGCCCTGTCCATCGGAGCGGTGTCATTTTTGCTTTCGATCGTTGGCAGCCTGCTGGGAACCCGGCTGGGATCGCGTTTCGGAAAGCGCATGGAACTGCTGGGTGGTCTCTTGCTCATCGGCATCGGTCTGCGCGTACTGATCAGTCACATTTTCTGATAAAAGATTAATATTCCAATTCTTGACCCTCACCCCTGATGGTACTATAATGATTTGCGTCAAACTTTAATGGCAGATCGAGGTGCAAGAATGCCGGTATATACATATCGGTGCGAAAATTGTGGAATCCAGTTTGATCAGACTCAAAAGTTTTCCGACCCGGTGCTTACCAAGTGCCCTGAATGCGGAAAAAAGAGCCTGAGAAAAATCTATACCCCGGTAGGGATCGTGTTCAAGGGCTCGGGTTTTTATGCCACCGATCACCGCTCACCTTCCGGTGGTGGCGTCTACAGTTCGAACATCAAGACCGATGAACACAAAGCCGAAGGCGAAGCCAAAGGCAAAACTGAATCCAAAGCCAAAACCACCGCAGCCAAGTAACCTTCTGTTCCTGCAGGCGAATAATCCAGGTAACCTCACATCACGATCACAAACGGGCTGAAACCCCCTTCCACGGGGGTTGATTCGGTTAAACAACAGGCTTCTCCACGAAAAGATCGCTTTTCAGTCTTTGCATCTTTGCGCGAATCGTACCAGCCAATAATGATAGAATTCAGAAGGGCATTGATAGGTTCTGATAGGTTCTCAAACCTAAACTTTTTTTTGTCACGTGAGGTAAGGCATGGCAAGGCAACAAAATCATATCAGTGGCGCGAAAAAACCGCGGATTTCCGCCCAGCAAAAGAAAATTCGCTTAAAGCAGATCGTCATGGCGTTCATCGGCATCGTCGTGGTGCTGGCCATGGTGCTCGCAACGGTGCTCAATTAATAGAGGAAAAAATGCCCAAAAATCAAAAATGGTTCTGGCTGGCTGCCATTATCGCAGCTCTGCTATTCGATTTCTTGTTTTGGAACAAACCCATGGGGGTTTCATTTCTTATCTGGACGGTCGTCCTGCTTGGCGCGGGATACCTGCTCGCCTGGCGTGAAGGTAAACGCCCTTCATTGCTTAGCCTTTTGGTGACTTTGCTCACGGCCGGTTTTGCGGCTGTACTGGCCTGGCGTTCTGAGCCGTTCACCCGTGTGCTGAGTTTTTTCCTTGTTTTTGGCGGGATGATCCTGCTCGCGGCTACCTTTCTCAACGGTTACTGGCCGTGGTTCCGCCTGCGCGAATACTTCATTGAATTTGCAAAGGTAATTGGCAACGGGTTCGCCGGCGCGGTCAGGTTGAGCAGCCATTCACAAACGCCTCCACCGGTCGATGAACCACAGCGGCCGGGGTTCTGGAAGCGCAGAGGGTTCCCCATTCTGCGCGGTGTTTTAATCGCCGTTCCCATCGTGGCGGTGCTGGGTTTGCTGCTTTCTTCGGCAGACCCGGTGTTCGGCGACTGGTTAAAGCGCATTCTCAATCTCGACCGCCTGCCCGAGTACCTCTTCCGCCTGTTCTACATCCTGGTCATCAGCGCTTTTCTGGTGGGTGTTTACCTGCACGCTTTGTATCCTTCGGGTTTTCAGCAAAAACCCGATCCAAACAAACCCTGGCTCAAGCCCTTCCTGGGTTGGACCGAAACCGGCATCATCCTGGGCGCGGTTGATCTGCTTTTCATCGCTTTCATGATCATCCAGGTGCGCTATCTGTTCGGCGGAACAGCAAACATCTCCGAAACCGGCTACACCTATTCGGAGTACGCCCGGCGCGGATTTGGGGAACTGGTGGCGGTGGCTGTGTTAAGCCTGGGTTTGTACCTGGGGTTAAGCGCTGTTTCCAGACGCGAAACAAAATTTTCGCGTGCCGGTTTCAGTGTTCTGGCCGTAATCTTGATGGCAAATGTGCTGGCGATCCTGGCATCCTCCCTGCTACGCCTGATGCTCTATGAAGACGCCTACGGCTTTTCGCAGTTGCGCACCTATACACACATTTTCATCTTCTGGTTGGCAGGTTTGATCCTGGTGACCATTGTTCTTGAGCTTGCCCGCAGGCGCGGACACTTCGCTCTGGCGCTGCTGGTAATGGTAGTTGGGTTTGGCGCTACCCTGGCACTGATCAATGTTGACGGTTTTATCGCCGCCCGCAATATCGACCGCGCATTGAGAGGTGAGGAGCTGGATATGGTGTACCTGAACAACCTCACGGTGGATGCTGTTCCCGTGCTGGTCGACCGCTACCTTGATCCCGCCCTCCCCGCATCGATTAAAGATATGATGGGAAAGTCCCTGGCCTGCCGCGAGATGACTTTTCGCAATGCAACTGATCGTCAGTGGCAGGGCTACCGCATTGGTCAGGATCGCGCCTACCGTTTGCTACAGAAAAACTCCGCCGCCTGGAGTCAATATAAATCTTACATTGACCCGGATGGCTGGTGGATACTGGATGACGGCACGCAGATCTATTGCGGCTCGGATGAATTTATTAATACGATGGAATAATTATTTCTAGAATTAATTAAAACGGTTTGCTAAAGGAATCAAATAGAGCGAAGGAAACCAAATTCCATCGCTCTATTTATTGTCTGCACATACTTTTGAGTTCATCCCCCGACCACAGGGGGGATAAAATCGATCTCATCATTCTCTTTCACGGGGGTATCCAGTTTCAGCGGCAGGGTATTGACGTCGTCCTTATTGATATAGATATGAAGGTGAACATACAACTCGCCGCGGTCATCCATCCAGTGCTGCCGCAGCTTTGGGAACAACTTAACCACTCTGGCCACCACGCCGTTGACCGTTTCACCTTCCGGCACTTCCAGAATCATTTCCTTGGTGTCGGCAATCAATCGATATGCAGCCAGTAAATTAACCTTAATTTTCATGATCCAACCGGTTTATCTTTATTCTTTAAAATGATTATAGCGCAGTCGGGTCGTCAGCAGGCGTAACCAGCGAATATCCTGACGCATCCTTGATCACATCCAAAGGGAGATGATACGTGTGGCTAAGCAGATCGGGGCGCAGCACTTCATCAGGCGTGCCCATCTCAACCAGCCGGCCATCCACCAGCAATCCCACCAGGTCAGTGTAACGCGAGAGCAGATTCAGGTCGTGAATGGTCACCACCACCGTCCGGGCTTTCATGCCAGCTGCCTGCTCCAATTTGGAAGGATGCGCCAACCGGTAAACACGCTGCATCAGATTCACCTGGTACTGCAGGTCGAGATGAGTGGTTGGTTCATCGAGCAAGAGCAGAGGCGCTTCCTGTGCCAGAGCGCGCGCCAGAAACAGACGCTGCTGCTCTCCGCCAGAGAGTTCAGCAACATTCCGATCTCGCATCACCGCCAGATCAGTCTGTTCGAGAACCTGGTCAACAATCGCCTGGTCGCGGTCTGAGAGTTTTCCCAGCCAGTTCAGGTAGGGTGTGCGGCCCAGAGCGACCACTTCTTCAACGGTAAACGCCGGGGGAATGCTGCGTGCCTGCGGCACAACCGCGATCCTTCGCGCAATTTCCTGGCTGTTCATTTTGTGCAAGTCCTGGCCGTCAACTCGTATGCTGCCCTTCAACAGCGGGATGATTCCACTCGCCGCGCGGATAAACGTGGTTTTTCCAGAACCATTGGGTCCAATCAGCGCCAGCACTGTTCCTTCAGAAATGCTGAAACTCAATTCTTTCAGAACATGTTTTTGGCCGTAACCGGCAGTGATTTCTTTCACATCAAGCATCTCATCACCAGTAATTCTGAGATTTCGAGCGTTTCAACACCCACAGGAAGAAAGGTCCGCCAAGCAGGGCCGTCACAATCCCGACAGGAACTTCCTGTGGAGCAATGACCGATCGGGCGATCACATCCATGATGAGCAGCAGTCCTGCGCCGCCGAGCATTGAAACCGGAATCAGTCTGCGGTAATCGCCTCCCCAGATCAGGCGCACAATATGCGGCACCACCAGACCCAAGAAACCGATAATCCCCGTATAGGCCACCGCGGCTGCGGTGCTGAGGGTGGCCAGACCAATCGTATACCAGCGCACACGCTGAACCCTGATCCCCAGCTGTTGAGCCTGTTCATCGCCAAATTGCAGAACATTCAACGGGTGCCCGATGATCACCAGGCCTGAGAGACCCACAACCATGTAAGGTAAAATCCCCCACACCGGTCCCCATCCCGTCTGAGTCGATCCGCCCATCATCCACACCAGCGCGCGCCTCAATTCACCTGTGGAATTGATCATCAGTGCTGATGTTAGGGCTGAAGCGAATGCGCTCGCCGCAACACCAGCCAGAATCAGGTTCGTGGTGGGAACGGTTTTTCCAACCCGCGCAAGCTGTGCCACAATGAGCACTGTGATGATGCCTCCGGCAAAGGCCGCCGCTGGGATCACCATTAACCCCAGGGGGGTATACGGCCAGCGCACCATCATGGCGGCTACCGCGCCTAACCCTGCACCCGATGAGACGCCGATCAAATATGGATCCGCCAAAGGGTTGCGGAATAATCCCTGGTAAGCGCTACCGCTGGCCGCCAGAGCCGCTCCTGCCAGGATGAGAAGGACAGCATGCGGAATGCGTAGATCGGTGATGATTTGCAGATAAACACCATTGGGGTCCAGGGTTGAAACCTCCCCGCGTATTGCGGAAAAGATCACATCGATCACCGTACGCGGGGAGATGAACACACTGCCAACCGCAATACTGAGCACACCCGCTATCAAAAGGATCAGCGAGGTGACCACGTAGGGCTGCAGGTTGTTCTTTTTACTCATTGATATAACTCTGGATGAAATATTTTCGCCAGTTCTTCAAGACCCTCAACCATGCGCGGGCCGGGGCGGCTGACCAGATCATCGTTGAATGCGTAAATGCTTCCGTTTTTTACCGCATTGAGGTTTTCCCATCCGGTGCGGGCAGCAACCTGTTCAACAGTGACCCCGTAATTCGAGTCGCCCAGCAGGATGATATCTGGGTTCTGGACCATTAATTCCTCGATGCTGATTTCAGCCCATGCAGACTGCAGCACAGAGCCGACATTTCGGCCGCCTGCTGCTTGAATCAGTTCATCCATATAACTTCCAGGCCCGGGCGTCCAGGGTTTGGCGGGGTCGGTTGCGTCGAGTTCGTAAAAGACCAGAGGCTTCGACGCTGCCTTGGCAACCGTCGCAAGCACAGCATCGATCCTCTTATTGAGAGAAGCGGCCAGCTCGCTTGCTTCTTTTTCATGGCCGGTTAAGGTACCCACCACTTCCAGCAGATCATCAATTTCATTCAGGTTTTTGGGATTTGAAAGATAGTAAACCGTCAGATTTAGATCTTCAAGCGATTTAACCTGCTCGGGGGTATTGATCTCACTGGCGATTACCAGGTCAGGCTGCAGACTGGCGATCATTTCGTAGGAATAGCTGCCCATCGATCCGCCAACATCCTGTACCTCCAGAGCTTCTGCTGGATAATTTGAAAAACTATCGCGGCCAACCACCTGGTCTCCGGCACCGATGGCGTAAAGAATTTCTGTTGTGGATGGTGAAAGCGAAACGATGCGCAAAGCCGGTTGTTCCATCGAAACCGTGCGCTCCAGTCCGTCGACCAGTGAGATTTCAGATGGTGCCGCTTCTCCAGCTGGAGAGGCGCAGCTGCTCAGCATTATCCCCAAGAGTATCAGGGAACTAATTTTTAAAATGAAAGACTTCATAATCCTATCCTGTGAAAGATGTTTTGATGCGATTCAAAAAATGAAAAACCCCGATCGCATCAGATTGGGGTTTCGCGGGCCTGAAGGCCGGTGCCCACCTCCTTTCTGCGAGAGTGTGGTAACACACTTTTTGGCGGGCGACCTGGCTGATCAGAATTTTTCTGAATCACAGTTGCGCGACAGCACCGGATTATGCACCGGTTTCGCCTTTAAGCCGTGAAATCTTGGCACCAAAAAGCAAATATTGAATTTTTATTATTCTATATCTGCTTCCAATTTCCGTCAATCAGTTAACGTTACCTGTCTCGATTAATTGAATCTTAAACGATTCTTCACCCATGCACATTGGGCACAATTCTCTTATAATTATGAATATGCTACCCCTTCACAGAACTCCATTACCAACCTCCAAAAAAATTAACTCAACTGCATTTATCGTCATTAACCCGGTTGCCGGCCGGGTGAACGCTCAATTGTTGAAACGAATTATCGAAAATCGTTTCCATTCCGCCGGGTGGAATTCGCACTTCCATTTCACAGAAGAAAAAGAAAACACGGAAGAAATTGTTGCCAATGAGATTGCCAAAGGCGTTGATCTCGTGGTTGCGGCGGGCGGTGACGGAACGATCGCGGCTGTGGCGGCGGGAATGGTCCACTCGCAGGTGCCACTGGGCATCATCCCAACCGGCACCTGGAATGCGATCGCCAGAGTCCTGCAGATTCCCTTTATGCCCCTGCGGGCGATTAACCTCATGCTCACCAACCATCACATCAAGAAGCTCGATCTGATGGAAGTGGGTAACACCATCCACGCTATGAATATTGGGATTGGCTTCAGCTCCACGATGATCCAGAGTACGAGCCGCAAAGAAAAACGAAAATTCGGCAATTGGGCGTATTTCACCAACATTTTTAAACAGATTTTTGGGTTACAACTCAGGCGGTACGTGATTGAAGCCGATGGTGTCCAGTATCGCGGACGCGCTACCGAGATTTTTGTCGCCAATTATGGCATGGTCGGTTTCAACGCGATTGAAAACGTGCTTAAAATCAAACCGGATGACGGCAAAGTCGACCTGCTGATTTTCAGGGCACGCACCATTCTCGATTTACCCTCCCTTTTCTGGCAAGTGTTTATCAAACATCAGAAACGCGCTCCAAAGTACCGCCAGATCTCCGCCGTCAAATCAATTACGATCCGCACCAATCCACCCATCCCGGTGCAGGCAGATGGTGAGCTGGTGGGCCAGACGCCGATCCATGTGACGGTACTGCCGCGTTCAGTGAGAGTGATCGTCCCTTAAAATTCACAAGATCAACTTCGTTTTTTATATCTTTCCCACAACACCTGCGTTACCATTTCCAGGCGTTTGCCTAACGCTTCACCCCGCTCAGTCGTAACGTCATCAGAATTATCGAAGACAGCGTAGGGCACTTGGTATCCTCGAATAGTCAAGTAAGCAGGATCACCGCCGCTGACCTCATCCCAGTCCACCTCGCGGTACAGCCTTTCCAGCTTCTCATCAGGTAGAGCGTGCTCAAGAATGCTGTCTGGTTTGTCGGGGTTGAAACGCTTGCGATTCTTGCGCAGCGACTCTTCCCAGCTCACGTCCAGGTACAACACCGCCGCGCGTTCCACCATTTCTGGCAGCAGGTGCTGGAAGGCTGATTGATATCCTCCGTGTTCTTTCCCGCGTGAAAATTCAACGAGGGTTGTATACTCTACATCCAGAGCGGGCACATCGCGCCGCTTTTTCTGATATTCCAGCCCAATACGCTCAATCAATAAATTCCAAAAATGGTTATGCAAGAAATATCCATCTTTATCCGTGTGCAGGCGCGGATACCCCATCCGCTCCAGCAACGCATCCTCCTCGAACCAGGTCCACAACATCGGAAAATCATCAATTTCCTCAATCTTCCCAATGTGAAACCGCCGCAGCCGTTCTTCAAGCGGAGTACGTTTCAGGTAATCGATCACTTCGCTCTTGCCAGCAGCCGGGCGGGCAATGAGGATAAGCACATCAAATTTCTCAATTAAGTCCATTTTCGTTTCTCCAGGTTTGCTGTGTCTTCATTCTGGATGAATCCACCCATCCTGTCAAGCAGATGGAATAATTTGGCTGATGATATAATCTTTTCTCACAAAAGCTGCGCGCAATATCGGAGCATCATTCACCATGGTGGATTATCGAAAGAAATGGATCATACTGTTTTCCGTCGGAATGGGAGTCTTTCTGGCAACCATCGATGGTACCATCGTCAACATCGGGCTGAACACCCTCGTTAAAGAACTCAATCAACCGCTGGCAGTTGTCGAATGGGTGGTTCTGGCATACATGCTTACCCTGTGCACCTTCATGCTCTCCATCGGCAGACTTGGAGACATGATTGGCAAGAAGAAGTTATACCTTGCCGGCCTGGCGATTTTCACGGTCGGTTCAGGTCTTTGCGGTATTTCACCCAATATCTACTGGTTGATCGGCTTTCGCATCTTGCAGGCGATCGGCGGTTCGATGCTCATGGCCCTCGGTACCGCGCTGGTGACCGAGGCTTTTCCAGCCAATGAACGTGGGAAAGCCCTTGGAATTTTCGGGACGCTGGTTTCAGTGGGAATCATCACCGGGCCAACGATCGGGGGGCTGATCCTTGAATCGCTTACCTGGCACTGGTTGTTCTTTGTCAATCTGCCCATCGGTGTGGCTGGCGTTATCATGGTTTCACGCTTTGTTCCCGAGAGCGCCCTCGCAGTCAGACAGAAATTTGATTTCAAAGGCGCGGGAATCCTGTTCATCAGCCTGGTCTCTTTCTTAATCGCTCTCACTTATGGCCAGCACAATGGTTTCAACAACGCAATTGTTCTCATCTTGTTTGGGGTTTTCTTGGCTGCCATGGCGCTTTTCATTCGGGTTGAATCGCACACAGCTTACCCCATGATTGACCTGAAGATGTTCACCAACCGTATGTTCACGATCAATTTGATCACCGGCTTCTTTACATTTATCGTTAGTGCTGGGATCACTTTAATCATGCCGCTGTATCTACAAAACATACTCCGCTACAGCACGAGCATAACAGGTCTGCTGATGGCAATTACTCCTGTCACCGTGGCTGTGATCGCACCCTTTGCAGGCAGCCTTTCAGACCGCATAGGTTCACGCCAGATCACCACAATGGGTCTGATCCTGCTCTTAATTGGCTACATCAGCCTTACCTCTCTTAGCGCTGACACCACCACCATTGGTTACATCTTGCGCTTCATTCCAGTGGGGATGGGTGTGGGTATGTTCCAATCACCCAATAACAGCGCCATTATGGGCGCCGCCTCACGTGAAAACCTGGGTGTCGCATCCAGTTTGCTCAGCCTAACACGCACCATCGGCCAAACCACCGGCATTGCCCTGTTAGGAGCGTTCTGGGAAACGCGGGTGAAAGCCACTGCCAACATCGCCTTAATTGACGATATCACCACTGCCCCGGTCAATGCACAGGTCACCGGATTGCAGAATACCGTTCTGCTGGGCGTTTTCCTTGTTTTGATTGCCCTCAGTCTTTCTGTTTGGGCATTGATCCAGTGGCACCGCATAAAGAAAACCCAATCCAGCGCAGAATCTCAAAACTGACCCTGCCCCATTTTGCCCTGCGTCCATGAGAAAATCATGGCTCTTTTCTTGCAACCCTCCCTGCAGGAGGTTTCTGTATGAGGTTGTTTCCTTTTTTTATCCGTCATTTTCTACCCGTTGGTCTCGCAGCTCTTTTGGGTTTAACCCTTTTCTCGTCAGTCAAACCTACAGAGTCTACTCGTGTAGATGGGTTTGGGATCGATATGAATGCCCTGCCAGCTTTGACGCTGGATAATGTGGATTCAATTCTGACTCTGGTGCAATCCACCGGTGCTGAATATATCATTCAGGACTTCAACTGGAGCGAGATCGAAACCTCCGCCGAGATATACAACTGGTCAGCTGTCACACCTCTCGACCTGATGGTCTCATCAGCCAACGCGCGCGGTCTAAAGGTTGTAGCAGTGCTCACCGGCGGTCCGGTATATCTTGCCACTTCTGGGCAGCCAGTGGATATGAAAACCTTTGGCGAGCGCTGGGAAAAATTTGTTCAGGCAGCCGTCGATCACTTTGGTGAATCGGTCGACATCTGGCAAATTGGCAGCGAAGTTAACAGCGTTCATGGATTGGCTCCCTTCCTCACCCCCCTTTCGCCAGATGAGAGATACGCTCCTAATACCGATTTTTATGCCGATATGCTCCAATCTGCCAGTAAGATCATTAAATCCACCGATCCTAATGATCAGGTTTGGATGGGCAGTTTGACCGGAATGGCCTCCGGCAGCTGCGCGATGAACCCGCTTACCTTTATACTTGAGATGAACGCAGCCAAAGCCTGGAAGCGCGCCGATGTGATTCCCTACCAGCCCGTCCATGGAGCAGCAGCACCAGAAACCCAGGCCGCCGGAATGGATACTTCGGCCTGCTCTTCAGTTTTAATGACCACACCCAATTCCATGTCCGCCGAGATCCAGGCGGTGCAGGAACTGGCGCGTCAGTTGGGCGGCAAACAGGTCATCATTACCGGCCTGGGATGGAGCTCTTCTGACCTGCAATCCCTGATGTCAGGAAGGCAAATTTCAGCCGGTCAGCTCGAGGCTGATCTACTGGTACGGGCATCGACGGCATTGATGGCACAGAATTCCATATCAACCATCATCTGGAATACCGACATCTCCAGCAACCCCAGTGCAAGGAACGCTTTGACAAATCTGCAGCAGAACCTCAACGATGCCAAACCTTTAGGTCAGGTGCAGGGGTCAGCTGGCAGTGTTTTTGAATACCGTTTCAGGCACGGAGGCAAGATCACAGCCATTGCCTGGCGCAGCCAGGATGGAGATACCGCGTATCCAGTCATCCTTCAGGCTCAAGACATTGCCTCCTTCACAGCCTATTCCTCAGATGCAGATTTCGTATCCACCGAGACCGCTCTCACCATCCCCGCCAACCCTTCAAGTGAGATTGTGGTGATGTTGAACGAACGTCCGGTGATTTTCACCGGTAAATCCAGCGATTTGATCCAGAGCACAAAACTGGCCATCACCGACCAGGTGGAACTGTGGAAGACCGATTTAAAAAACGCCACCATCCATTGGCTTAACAATCAAAAAGCGTCTCTAAACGACATGCTTGACCAATGGTTTGATCAGGCTAAAGAAAGCGCTGTTGAATGGGGTGAAGATAAAATCGATGAACTTTTGCCATAAGGCTGGAAGTATAATCGCTAAAAGCAAACTGATTGGAAGAGAAAGGGCAATTATGAAAACAAAATTTCTGGCATGGTTGATCACTGCCTTTCTGATACTGACATTATCGGCGTGCGATCTACCCGAGATCACCCCCCCGCCGACCGAACCTGCAGCAACCGCAGCCCCCGTGATCGACACGGTTCCCCTTCCTTCACCAACCGAAGTGGTGGAGGTCAAGCCTTTAATCCAGATCACGAGCACCAACATCCAGAACCTGACGCTCGTCAATAAAACCGCGGTCAGCAACGTTCAAGGGGTGATCTGGGCCAATGACAGTAAATCACTATCCGTGATCTCGCAAAACAGCGACGCCAACGGGAATCAGGTTTACAACGTAACGATCCTCGATGCAGCTAACCTTTCACCGCTGGCTGTTTATTCTTCATCCAGTGACCGCATCGCATCTGTTGCGGCTGATGGTCGAACCGTGGCGGTGATCAGCCAGGATATGAGTTCTTTCAAACTGATTGATATGGGTGCAGGTAATGCAGAAATTTTCAGCTTAACCCCGGGTTACCTGATTGGAGGAATCACATTTTCACCCGACCTGCGTTATGTGGCCGTCACCAAAATGGACGCGTGGGAAGTGGTACTCTTCGATTTCGTCACCCACGAGGAATTAAAAACCCTTACCGGTTTTGAAACCGCGGCCCCGGTTTTCAATGCCGGGTTTACTGAAGCCGCGCAGTGGCTGGTGTGGCACGCGCGGGCAACCATCCAGTTACAAGACGTGGAAAGCGGGAACATGGGGCCATCTTTTTCGCATGAAGACTTTGTCAACGATTACGCCCTGACGCCAAACGGGTCAACTCTGGCCAGCTCGTATGCCACCTCGATTAAGTTATGGGATACAGCATCAGGCAGCCAGATTGCTTCCTTCGAAATGGGTAACGGAATTAGCAGCTACAGCGCTTCAGTCAGTTTTTCACCCGATGGCCGCCTTCTGGCTGCCACATCCGGCAATGACCTGCAGATATGGGATGTTGCATCCGCTACCCTTTTGGCGACCTTTTCTGGTCATTCGGATGTCGTGAGAGTTACCGCTTTTTCACCTGACCAAAATTCCATTGCTACCGCTGGAGCAGACAACCAGCTTTATCTCTGGCAGATCGTCCAGTAAGCCATCTTTTTGATCACAGCACCCCGGTAACATTGCCGGGGTTTTTTCTTGAAATAATCCCTATGGTATACTTCGGGTATCATTATTTCGGAACGATTGCATGCCATTGTTGACCGCTACCAATATCTCAAAATCCTACGGAGCCCTGGATATCTTTCCAGAACTATCCTTCAGCATCCCCCACAAAGCGCGTATCGGGCTGGTAGGTCCTAACGGGGTCGGCAAAACCACCCTGCTGCGCATTTTAATCGGCGAAGAAGAACCTTCTTCAGGAACGATCCAGCGTGCGCGCGGGCTGCAGATCGGATACCTCCCTCAAGAAGCCCAACTCAACTCAGACCGCACGGTTTGGGCAGAATGCCTGACGGTATTTGATTCTTTAGTCCAACGCCAGCACGAATTACATGCGCTTGAGGAATCGCTTTCCTCGAACCCTGATTCTACCGCGTTGATTGAACAATACGGCCAGCTTCAGGCTCGTTTTGAGCATGAAGGTGGGTATGACTATGAAACGCGCATCCGAATGACGCTATCGGGTCTGGGATTCAGCCGGACCGATGAAAAACGCCCCGTTTCTCACCTGTCAGGCGGGCAGCGCACGCGCATCATGCTCGCTAAACTGCTACTTTCACAACCCGGTCTGCTGTTGCTTGACGAGCCAACCAATCATCTCGATATCTCAGCAGTGGAATGGCTGGAGGCATACTTGAAAGACTGGCCTGGATCGGTGTTGATTGTGTCGCACGACCGCTATTTTCTCGACCAGGTCGCCACGACGATCCTTGAAATGACCCCGGCGCTGGAAGAATACCATGGTAATTACAGCGCATACATGCAGCAGCGTGAACAACGCTATCAGCATCGCTTAATGGAATACCAGGCCCAGCAAGAATTCATCGAGAAGGAAGAAGAGTACATCCGGCGTAACATTGCCGGTCAAAATACCCGCCAGGCACAGGGCAGGCGCAAGCGTCTCGAGCGCATGCTGGATGAAGCCCGCCTCACACCGCCCATGAAGAGGCGCGCCATGCACATCCAACTCGCTTCCAGCGGTCGGAGTGGTGACCTGGTGCTGCGCACGCGTTCTTTGAGCGTTGGCTACGCAGACGAAGGAAAACCGTTATTTTCAGTTGACGATCTCACCCTCGTGCGCGGTGAATGCGCTGCCATCATTGGGCCCAACGGTGCGGGAAAAACCACTTTCCTTAAAACCATCCTCGAGCAGATCCCGCCCTATGCCGGCGAGACCCTCCTTGGATCCAGCCTGCAGATTGGTTATTTTGCCCAGGCGCATGAAGGGCTACACCCCGAATGGACCCTGATGCAGGAGATCCAGGCTGTCAATCCCAAATGGCTGCCAGCCGAGGTCAGAGATTATCTCGCCAAATTCCTCTTTACCGGTGATGACGTCTTCAAGCAGGTTTCCCTCCTCTCTGGTGGTGAACGGGGAAGGCTTGCGCTGGCGTGCCTGGCCCTGCAAGGCGCCAACCTGCTGTTGCTCGATGAACCAACCAACCACCTGGATTTACCCTCACAGGAAATCCTGCAATCCATCCTGGCTGATTTTCAAGGAACGATACTGCTCGTTTCTCACGATCGCTACCTGATCGACGCCCTGGCCACACAGGTCTGGGAAGTGGTTCCTTCAATGCATAAGTTGATCGTGTTCAAAGGCAGTTATAGCGAATACCGCGCTTTTCGTCAGACTGCGCAACAGGGTTCAATATCTCAACCAGTTGAACAGAAAGTCAGCCTCTCCACTGCGGGAAAAGAAAGAAAAGGACTGAGCAAGGGAGAGCAGCAAAAGTTACAGCGCAGGCTGCAAGAGCTCGAATCAGAAATCGCATCCATTGAAGCGCGCATCAAAGAGATCGAGATCCAGCTGGATGCTGTGCCCGCAGATCCGGGCAAAGTTCAAAAACTGGGGGGAGAATACACCCGCCTGCAAGCCGAATTGGAAGATTACATGCAGCAATGGGCTGTTCTAGGGGAATCACTCGTTGAATAAAAAAATACCGGAGCATCTCCGGTATTTTTTCATGAATAAATTATGTTCCCCAGTCTCTCAAATATAGAAAATCATACCCCACAGTTCGATTGCTTAACTTGGCGATCGGCGGCATGACCCGTTTGAATTGGTTTTGCTTCACCCTCGTGAGCACCTTACGCACAAAATCTTCAGCAAACCCATTTTCCACACATTCTTCGGGGGTGTATCGTTGTTCGATGAGCAGATAAAGTAATTGATCAACTTCTTCGTAAGTGAAACCAAGTTCTCCCTCATCCGTTTGACCCAGCCAGAGATCAGCCGACGGGGCTTTGTCGATTAAGACTTGCG
Organism: Anaerolineaceae bacterium; assembly: GCA_034429135.1. GTDB lineage: Bacteria > Chloroflexota > Anaerolineae > Anaerolineales > Anaerolineaceae > UBA6107. The sequence goes on from DAOUGR010000035.1 coordinate 50,704, forward strand.
GTATGCCCATATCGCGTGCCAGCTGCCTGACCTGCGTTTTGTATAGATCGCCGATCGGATTCAACGCACAGGCTGAATCACCGTAAAGCGTGGAATAACCCAGCAAAATTTCGGTCTTATTTCCAGTTCCTAACACCAGCCCCTTGAACGCTTCAGATTGATCAAAGAGAATAATCATGCGTTGGCGGGCCATGATATTGCCCTTGCGCCGGTTTTCCATATTCGGAAACCGCTCGATCAATGGATCGACCATTTCTGTAATCGGGATGGTGAGAGATGTGACCCCCAGGGCATCGATAACCAGTTGCGCATGCTCCAGTGATTCAGGGGATGAAGTCTTATATGGCATGCGAATGGCGAGAACATTTTGCGGGCCTAATGCTTCAGCCGCAAGGTAGCAGGCCAGTGCCGAGTCCAGACCTCCAGAGAGACCAAGAACTACTCGTTGAAAACCCGCGCGCGTTACCTCCGTCTTGATGAAACCGGTGAGGATTTCACGCGCCAGACTGGTGTCGATTGATAGATCAGGCATGGTTCCCTCCTGAAAAGGATTTGGTAAGGTTTTCTACAGTTATTAAATCTTATCTTTATTGATGATGCGATTCAATTCTCGTTCAACCAGGCTTGCCTGCTCGTCACGCAGCAAGGGCAGCCGCGATCGCGTGCGGTGGAGCTGCCCCAGATCTAATTCAGCCTGCACCAGGGCTTCAACGCGCTCTGGTCCGTTGATCAGCGGTTCCCCATCCGGGGTAAAAATGGAGGACCCTCCCCAGAAATTGATCCCGTCTTCAAAACCAACCCGGTTTGTATGAATAACGAACGAAGTGAACATCCCGGCATAAGCGCGGTTGATGTCATCCACCCAGCGGGCTGAATCTAACCTGCCGGGAACACCGTTACGGTTTTCAGAGGGCAATCCTCTGCCAGGGGAGGCTGATGCAAAGAAAAACAGATCAGCGCCATCCAGCCAGAGTAAATAGGGGGAGGAGGCATGCCAGAAGTCTTCGCAGATCAGCATCCCCACGCGGCCAAAACGTGTGTTAAATGCACGGATGGCATCGCCACGGGCAAAGAACCTTCCTTCGTCGAAAAAGCCATAAGTTGGCAGATAAACCTTGCGGTGCACGTGCAGAATTTTGCCTTCTGCAAGGTATGCTGAAGCAATATAAAACCGGCTGCGGTTATCTTCTTCAACAAAACTGACGATGACGTCAATGTTACGACTGGCATCGAGAAGCGGTTTGAAAATTGGATTGCTGGCTGCAGGCCGGCAGGCAACGGTCGTGGCCAGATCTTGCAGCACATATCCGGTCAGCGACAGTTCGGGGAACGTGACCAGATCAGCGCCTTTCTGACGCGCCTCTTCGATCATCACCAGATGTTTCTCAAGGTTACGCTCGACGTCACCCAAAACAGTATTGATCTGTGCCATGGCTACGGATAGCTTCATAGATCTACCTCTTGTTGAAGATCGTACTTTTTCATTTTATCTGTTTTTGACTTCTGCCGCAGAAGGAAAATTAGAAGAATGACCAAATTGATCAAAGAAAAGCCAAAAAGTACCGTATCCAGTCGCAAGCCCCACAGGGTTTGCATCGGATCGGCACGCATGAGGGTAAATAAGAGCGCATGCAGCGAGAAAACCAGACCATTAACAACGAAAGCCATCCCGTGAACTGAATGGCGGGTGAATCGGTCGGCCAAGAACATGAACAGGATCAGACTGGCCGCAGCCAGCGGCTGCAGCGGAACGCGCAGGCTGGTCACGCCTGTTTCATCGAGCATCAGCATCCCCCACCAGGTTCCGGGCTCGAGGGCTTGCCCGTAGGCCGCGCCGACCGCCCAGCAGCCAAGCCAGCCGGCCACTGCTACCGGAAGCAGCATGACAGTCATCAGATCAAGCGTTTGGAATATGCCCGAACGCAGAACTGGCGCGGCGATCATTGCAAAAATGACCGCCCCCGCCAACCCACCAAAAGCGTTTAACCCCCCCGTCCAAAACCGTAGTATCTCGCCAGGGTACAGTAAGTAGTAATGCAAATGGAATAAAACATATCCCAGGCGTGCTCCCAGCAGGCTTCCGCATAACACCCAGATGGCGCTCCATAACCCGCGGATTCGTTGCGCCGGGGCTAATTGATCATATACCCGCCATAAACCAACAGAAGCACCAATGCCAATGATGATTGAAAAAGGATTCATGAATCACTCAAGAAGGATGTCTGCCGTACAGGATGCATGACCAATTATACTGATAAAAAAACGCTGGTTCATAGACCAGCGCTCAATTTACAGCTTCGACCTTCTCGATTTCAGGAAAGAACTGCCTGACCGTTCCCTCCACCCAGCCTTTCAATGTCACGGGTGACAGGGGGCATCCGATACACGCGCCTCCCAGCCTGACCTTGACGACCTTACCGTCAAATGAGACAAATTCCACCTCTCCCCCGTGATAGGTGGTAATGTAGGAATTTAATTGTTCGATCAAACCGCGCAATTGCTCGATTTCGGAATAAGAACCGGCTTCGCTCATTAACTCACCTCATGTGAATCATCATCCCGGTAATCCATAGCTGACTGTAGAATCTTCATGATCTGGTTATGGATTTGTGCTGGCTGTTGAGCAACCGATAATGCCATCTTTTCCAATAATACCACGCCTGTTTCGTGATGTTCCTCACAAAAATGCTGCAATTTGAATCCACGAACATGATATACCACGCAATCTTCCAGCGCGGTAACCGTGGAGGAATATTTTTCTCTGCCGAGGATCGCTGACCAACCAAAAACACCCCCTGCTTTGACCTTTGCCACCGTAATTGCTGGCCCATCATATGGCCGGTGAGTAATCTCAACCTCGCCGCTTATCAAAATGTATAGGTCTGTGGCACGCTGGTTTTGTTGAATGATCACTTCACCTGCGGCGTATTGAGATTTCTGCAAAATCGCGCGCAATTCCATCAACTGCTGGTCAGAGATATCTCTCAAAGCATTCATTTGAACAAGATCGTTAGTTGTCGTCATTATGAAACATCATAATACAGGCGAAAAATAAATTACAGTGGTAAACATCACGATTCGCTTGATATAAATCACCAATGAAAGGTGAAGGAGAGGAATGTAACTTTTAATCGTCATTTCGCATCAAATGAGTACTTACGAAATGGAGTGATGAAATATGGAAATGCTGATTGATTTTCCGGGTGGAGCGAGGGTTGACGCTCATTTTGGACCGTACACAGTGGCTACCGATCAGCCGCCTGCGGGTGGCGGTGAAGGGCTTGCCCCCACACCTTTTGCGGTTTTTCTTTCCTCTCTTGGAACCTGTGCCGGAATCTACGTTCTGGGTTTTTGCCGGTCGCGTAACCTTCCCGTGGAAGGCATTCAAATTATTGAACGTATACGCACCAATCCCATGAACGGCCTGGTGGGCGCAGTTGATCTCGAAATTCAAGTTCCTCCTGAATTTCCCGAAAAGTATTATGGCGCCCTGATCCGTTCAGCCGAACAGTGCAAGGTAAAACAGCAATTTGACAACCCGCCGGTCTTCAATGTCACCACCCAGGTGACCGACCGCGTAGCTGTTGAATAAAGGCTAAATCGGATAATAAAACACCCGAAACCAACTGGTATTCGGGTGTTTTGGTTAATTATTTCTAGAAATAATTGATTATCTTGTAGGTTCGTCCATCATTGGTTCGTTTTTCTTCTGGCGATAGACGATCCTTCCACGGGAAAGATCATATGGGCTCATTTCAACTTTCACATGATCTCCCAGCAGAATGCGGATGTAGTAGCGGCGCATCCGTCCGGATAAATAAGCGAGTACTTCATGGCCGTTTTCAAGCCGCACACGGAACTGGGTTCCCGGCAGCGCTTCGATGATCTCGCCTTCTACTTGAATCTTATCCTCTTCCTTGGCCATAATTCCTCCAATCCAGCCGTCAGGCTGATCTCCCATCTATCGTACTATTCGCCCACCTTGGTGTACTGGCGGCGCTTGATGCGTCGGATGGCCTTTTTCTTTTCAACGCGGCGAAGTTCGCTTTTGGATACAAACCAGCGCTTGCGGCGAATGGTGCTTAAAACACCACTCTTCACAACCTTTTTGCGAAAGCGTTTCAGCAATGAATCCTGCGATTCATTCGGTCGTAAAACTACTGAAGCCATTGGTCCTCACCTCCCTTCGCCAGGGAATCATAAAACAAAACGACTGCGGTATACCGCGCAGCCGTTATTTGATCCTTTCAGAAGTCACCTGGGGCGATCCAAAATATGTTGGGTTGTCACCTCTTCGATATCTAATGATCACGGCACATACGGTATTACCACGCAACATATTATAACTGGTGTCTGTCCATACTGTCAAATGTCAAATTTACCTCGCGTTTGTCATAAGAAATAACGACTAATTCCATAATTGAAAACCTGTACTTTTGAAGATAATATTAGTTTGTAGTAAAATGCGCCGTTGGGCTTATTGCCCAAACATTTTTATAGGAGTGTAAAAAGATGAAAAAGAAAGTGCTTGTTTTGGTTTCTGTAATTCTCGTCTTGAGCATGCTCCTGGCCGCTTGCGCCACCGCGACCGAAGCACCTGCCGCCGAGACCGAAGTTGCTGCAACAGAAGCTCCTGCTGCCGCGACCGAAGCCCCAGCCAAAGAATACAAACTGGCTGTTGTCTTCCCTGGTGTCATTACTGACGCAGATTACAACACCCTGGCTTATAACGCGATGACCGCAGTCCAGGAAACAATGGGTATCGAAACCGCCTATTCCGAAAGTGTTGCAGTCGCTGATGTTGATCGTGTCATGCGCGAATACGTCGACGCTGGCTATAACATCATCTGGACCCATGGTGGACAGTTCATTACCCAGACCGTAGAGCTTGCTAAACTCTTCCCCGATGTTGTCTTCATCGCCGAAGGTGATGCAAATGTTGCAGAACCCCCTGCGAACCTCTGGTTCATCGACCGCAACTTCCAGACCGGTTACTACGCTATCGGCACCATCGCAGCCCTTGCTTCTAAGACCGGAAAGATCGGTTACCTCGGTGGTTCAACCCTCGCCTTCTCCTATCAGGAAGTACATGCAATCCAGCAGGCACTCGCTGATATGGGCTCAAACGTCCAGCTCGTCATCAACTACACTGGCGATTTCAATGATCCCACCAAAGCCCGCCAGGCCGCTGATGCAATGATCGCCGACGGCGTGGATGTCATCATGGCCTCCGTGAACCTGGGTGTCTTGGGTGTCTTCGAAGCCGCCAAGGCCGCAGCCCCCGACAAGAAGATCCTTGTTACCGCAAAATACACTGACAAGGGCGCCAACTACCAGGATAACTACATCACCTCCATGCTCTATGACTTCACCAAACCCCTGACCGACATCGTGACAAAGATTCAGGCTGGTGAGACCGGTGGTTATTACGCTCTCGGTTTCGATACGGGTGTCTCCATTCAGACTCCGCTCCTGAACGTTGACGAAACGGTTGCAGCCAAGGCTCAGGAAGTCATCAACAAAGTTATGGATGGAACCATTACAGTCGTCGAAGATTCCACCGAAGTAAAGTAATAACATTACCAATTGAATAATAAGTAAGTAAGAGTAGACTTCCGGGGTATAACTGAGCAGCTTTTCGGTCTATACCTCGGAAGTCTTAAGAATCCAACACACAGGACGAATTATGGAACAAACCACAATTCTTCAAATGCACGAGGTAAACAAGACATTCGACAAAGTAAAAGCACTCGACAATGTTGAATTCGAATTAAAAAGCAATGAAATCTTGGGCCTTCTGGGGGGCAATGGCGCCGGGAAGACAACGTTGATGAATGTCTTGTATGGTTTATACAAGATGGATTCGGGCTCGATCATCTTGAATGGAAAACCGATCACGATCCCTTCGCCAAAAGATGCCATTGCACACGGCATCGGGATGGTTCATCAGCATTTTCTTCAAATTAATAACTACACAGTACTCGATAATATCATCCTCGGAACATCGGTGTCGCGCCCATGGACAGCTGACCGCAAGAAAGAGAAAGCAGCAATTGAAGAACTTTGTAAGCGGTTTGGATTGGAAATCGACCTGGATGCTTACATAGAAACCCTTCCGTTGGGTGTTCGCCAAAAAGTTGAAATCCTTAAAGCCCTTTATCGTGGTGTAAACATTCTGATCCTTGACGAACCAACCACCAACCTTATCCCGCAAGAAGTTGATGCGCTGTTCGAAACCCTTAAGATCATGGTCAAAGAGGGTCTCAGCATCGTTTTCATTACCCACAAACTGCGCGAAGTGCTTCACATCTGCGACCGCATCAGCGTGCTGCGCGAAGGCAAGAACGTCGTCAGCCTCACCCGCAAGGATGCCACTGATGAAATGCTCGTCAGGGCAATGGTCGGCGAAGGCATGGATCTTCAAAAAAGCGTCATCTTTTCAGAAAGTTCCAAAAGAGTCGTCACTACCAAGAAAGAAACTGTCTTGCAGCTTGAAAATGTCAGTTTAGTCAATGCAGATAAGATCAATGTCTTGAGCGATATTTCATTTGAAATCGGAGCCGGTGAGATCCTTGGAGTTGCAGGGGTTGCCGGCAATGGTCAGCGTGATCTTGCTGAAGTCGTCATGGGCATTCAAACGGCCACGAGCGGCACCATTAAATTCCTGAACGAAGATATTACTCACTCTTCTACAAAAGAAAACATTTCTCGTGGGTTTGTATATATTCCAGAAGACCGCCTGGCGGATGGTTTCTTACATAAGGCAAGCGTTGCTTACAACCTCATTCTGGGGTATCACAACCTTCCACCTTACAGCAATAAAGGCATCGTGAACTGGAAGAACGTCAATGCAGCCTCTCGAGAAATGATCAAGAAGTTCACCATCAAAACCACAGGCCCTGATGATGCCGGAGGCAACCTCTCAGGAGGAAACATCCAGCGTGTAATGATCGCCCGTGCTTTTTCACAGTCATCCAAGTTAATGGTCGCACACAACCCCACTCGCGGTCTTGACATCCCCTCAATGGATTTTGTCTACAAGAATATTTTTGAGCACGCCGAAACGGGAATGGCCACCTTGCTCCTCTCAGAAGACCTGGATGAACTGCTGCTCATTTCCAACAGAATCGCTGTCATGTACCGGGGTAAGATCGTGGGTATCCTTCCGAGAGAGAAATTTGATAAGTACGCGATCGGCCGCATGATGAGTGGTTACGATCAGGAAAGTAAATAAATGGAAGTGAGAGACTACTACCATGACACAAATTAAAAAATCCTTACCTTACATTATTGCGGTCGTCGGCGCTTTCATCGCGGCCGGCATTTTCATCGCAGCCATTCAATACAATCCATTTGAGGCGTACAAAACCCTCATCACCACCTCATTCCGTACCCCCAATGGGTTCATTCAGACCTTAATGAAATGGGTTCCCCTCACTCTGACCGCTCTCGCCTTCACGGTTCCTCTGTCTTCCGGTAAATACAACATTGGTGCAGAAGGCCAGTTCCTGGCTGGAGCCATCGGAGCCACCACGGTTGGTATTCTGCTCGCAGATTTACCCCCGGCTCTTCTGATCCCGCTTGTGATCATCGCGGGTATCATCACCGGCGCTCTCTGGGGCCTCATTTCAGCCTGGCTCCTTTATCAGTTCAATATCAACGAAATCCTCTCCACCGTCCTTTTGAACTTCATCTCATTCCAACTGGTCGACTACGTTGCCACAGGCCCCTGGCGTGACCCCAGCGCTGGAGCACCAACCACCATCGCCATCGGTCAGAATGGTTACCTTCCCATGCTCATCAAGAATCCTCCGTTGAGCATTGGCGTTATCCTGATGATTCTCGTTGCCATTGGCATCTATTTCTATACCAACAAAACCACCAGCGGATATGAATTGGTCGCCACTGGAGCGAATCCGCGTGCCGCCAAAGTTCACGGCATCGATACACGCAAGATGTTCCTCCTTTCAATGGTTATCGGTGCGGCTGCGGCCGGTCTGGCTGGCGCTATGGAAGTTTCAGGTGTTCAGCACCGGTTGATCGAAGGGATTCACTCGAACTTCGCTACCCTGGGTTTGATCATCGGTCTGATCTCTCGAGGCAAGAATCAGGCGGTTCCTTTTGTCGCCTTTTTCATTGCTGTTCTTGAAGTGGGTGCAAGCGCGATGCAGCGTACCATGATGATCCCGTCTCAAGTTGTGCTCATTGTGGAAGCCTTGATCGTTATCTTTATCCTGCTTTCTGATCTCATCAAGAGGAGACAAAAATGACAGGCATTGAGACTTTTTTAGTTGAATTTCTTAAACTAACCTTCCTTTCCATGGTTCCATTCGTCCTCGCCGGACAGGGCACCATGCTCGGCGGACGCACAGGCGTCTTCAATGTGGCTCAGGAAGGGATCATGCTTACCGGCGCTTCAGTGGGCTTTCTCGTTGGTTACACCAGCGGGAGCGTCTTCGTTGGAGCAATTGCCGCCATGCTCGTCGGTGGATTGTTTGGCTTGATCCTGGCATACTTCACCACAACATTAAAAATGGATCAGTTCGTTGTTGGCCTTGCGTTGTTCTTTGTGGGAACTGGCCTTTCTACGTTGCTGCCAAAACTCGTGCTCGGCATCACCCTGACCCCGCCATTGATCCCTACCCTGAAGAACATTCCTGTTCCTTTATTGAGCAAAATTCCGGTTCTCGGCCCCATCCTCTTCAATCAGAATGTTCTGGTTTACATTTCGGTTTTACTCTCCATTTTGCTCTGGTACCTCTTGTTTAAAACCAATCTCGGCCTTCGCCTGCGTTCAGTGGGTGAGAATCCAAAAGCCGCCGACAGCCTCGGCATCAGCGTCAATCGCTATCGCTATCTCACCACAATCATTGGTGGTATGCTGATCGGTCTGGCGGGTGCTTATCTGCCCATGGTTTACACCGGTACCTTCACCGAACTTATGACCAAAGGTCGCGGCTGGATCGTGATCGCCCTTACCTTCTTCGGCGGTTGGAGCCCGTTGATCATCTTGCTCGGCTCCATTTTCTTCGCCGGCATCGAAGTGCTCTCTTATCGTATGCAGGTTGGCGGTTCGGTGGTCCCCTTCCAGTTCCTCAACATGCTCCCTTACATCGGCACGATCATTATCATGATCTTCACCTTTGGAAAGTCGCGTGTTCCTGCATTCCTCGGCCAGAACTACGACCGAGAGCGTAGAACGCTGTAATCTCACTCAGGTGTACATATAAAAAGAGGCTGGTTTTATGAACCAGTCTCTTTTTATTGAGTTATGATTGTTCTTTCTTCATTAAACAATAATTATTAACAACATTTACCACCGTAGAATACAGCGTAATCAATAAATTGACCGGCTTCTCTTCACACATATCGTAAATTTGGTTGATCTCACCCGGGGCTATCCTCGAATTGCCTGCATCGAACAACAGTCCATCGATCACTCCGAAGTAAGGAATCCCGGCCATGTCCATCCCCCAGCGCAATATCCTGTATGATACCTGGCCAGGATTGTCTGATGGCTGCATAAATTCGCCCAATCCTTTGTGTGCACATTGAAGGTAAAACATGGCTAAAGACCTTCAAAAAGAGCGGCGATCGATTGATCAATCGACCAGTTGACACTCTTTACTGAATTGGAAGTTCAATGGCAGGGTAACGTTATACTGGTAGACCGCACCATAATGAGCATCAATGATGCGATCCCGATGAGAAGGATGGTGGCGCTAATAACGCTAATCGAAAGGTTATCTCGAGGTACTTTAAAACTTCCCGATGTAAAGGTTCATGATGATTATGATATGAGCCTCTGTTGATTTTCAAAGAGCGCAGATGAGTATTGTTAAACCAAAACACCCTGATGAATATCAGGGGCAAATGTTTATAATTGATCATTGGGGGATTAAAAAGAATAAACTCTCTTGGCAACGACCTGTTCTCTCCCAGGGGGTCGCCCCCTCGTAGATACCAGCGACGCTGACAGCGTAAATAACCAGCAGGGATAGTATTTAGAACACCTGGAAACTGAGAATAAAACAAAAAACCATGTAAAAAAACATGGCTTTGCTGATTAAAAAGAAAAAAGTCTCTTGGCAACGACCTACTCTCCCAGGGGGTCGCCCCCCAAGTACCATCGGCGCTGACAGCCTTAACGACCGGGTTCGGGATGTGACCGGGTGTACCACTGTCGCTCAAATCACCAAGAGACTTAATTCACATGTTAAGATTACCAAATGATGAATAGTATGTAGTCCTCACAAAGAGTGCCGAGTTCCCCGCACCATATGAAGAAGCCCTCGATCATTAGTACAGATTAGCTCAACGCATTACTGCGCTTACACATTCTGCCTATCAAACAGGTAGTCTACCTGTGATCTTACTCCCTTACGGGAAAACAGGGATCTAATCTTGTGGCGAGTTTCCCACTTAGATGCATTCAGCGGTTATCTCTGCCTGACTTAGCTACCCAGCAATGCCGTTGGCACGACAACTGGAACACCATCGGTCAGT
>DAOUGR010000036.1:0-31906 GCA_034429135.1 Anaerolineaceae bacterium
CCGCGTATGCTGCAGATCGATCCACCTTGGTAGGATCTTTACCGGAAAAGCCCCGCCTCCATGACGCCCCATACCCCCGTATGTGTCCACAATGATTTTGCGACCAGTAACACCAGCATCCCCCATTGGACCGCCAATGACGAACCTTCCGGTGGGATTGACAAAGATTTTCGGTGCTCCATCCAATAATTCCGGCGGGATCGAGGGTTGAATAACCTGTTCAATCACCCCTTCACTAATTTCGGCATGGGAGACTTTGTCTGAATGCTGGGTGCTGACGAGCACGGTATCCACGCGCACGGGTTTGCCGTAGGCATACTCCACGGTCACCTGGCTTTTGCCATCCGGACGCAGCCAGGGCAGGATTCCCGCCTTGCGCACCTCAGCCAGCCGTTGAGTGAGCCGGTGGGCTAAATAGATGGGCATTGGCATCAGCGTGGGGGTCTCATCGCAGGCATAGCCAAACATCATCCCCTGATCGCCAGCGCCAATCTCATTGAGTTCTTTTTCCGTGAGTTCACCACCCTTGATCTCATAGGATTTGTCCACGCCAAGAGCAATATCCGGCGACTGGGAGGAAATTGCAGAAAGCACACCGCAGGTGTTTCCATCGAATCCTTTTTCCGAACTATCATAGCCAATGTCGTTGACCACACGCCGGACAAGTTCATCAAAGTTGACGAATGCCCGGGTGGTGATTTCACCCAAAAGCATCACATAACCCGTCTTGGCAGCGGTTTCGCACGCCACCCGCGAACGGGGATCCTGCTCCAGGCAGGCATCAAGTACGGCATCGCTGACCTGATCGCAGAGTTTATCGGGGTGCCCTTCGGTCACCGACTCGGATGTAAATTTAAAGCTGGGGTTGTCCATAAAAGAACTTGCTGCCATTGAAGAATCTCCTCTTTAAAAAGAATCGCCCCGTACCGGTAAACTCGAGGGGCAAGGTCGCTTTCGGCTGCCCTCTATCTTCCAGATCCTCTGTCGGAATTGGCACCATGTCATTATCGACTGGTTGCCGAGGCATCATCGGGCCGGTCCCTCCGCCTCTCTGGATAGAAGTGCCGTTAGGGGCTATTTGATTAGTGAAAGTTTATCATTATATGTGCAGGCTGTCAAACGTCCACAGTCACAGCTGGGATGGGAAATTGGTCATATTTAATAAGGTAAATTACCTGGTAAGAAGAGAAAAGGGCGAGTGAAAAGAAGCTTTTGTGAAAACTTTTCGCAATATGTTGTGAAATTTGCTTTACAAAGCAAGATGCACGTTGTATATGCAAATAGACCAGGATACAAACGGTTGAAAAGCATCAGAGAATCCTTAACACGCATTTTGCAGTAATCGTTGATGCTTCAATTTTGTATTCTTTACTGATCAAAAATTCTGATACAAATAAAAGTGAAATGGTGTTTAATAAATATGGAGGCTAAGTCATGAACGCCATATTCCGAGTTGGAATTGTTCTGGCTGCGTACATCATCGGTTCTTTCCCAACTGCGCTGATTTATTCACGCCTGCGCCACCATGTAGACATCCGAACGCTGGGAGATGGTAACATGGGAGCGCGCAATACCAAGCGTCAGTTTGGTTTTTATGCCGGAGCGCTGGTAGCAACTGTGGATATCCTCAAGGGAGTGGGGGCAGTCCTGTTGGCCATCTTGTTGCGTTTACCACTGGAATGGCAGCTGCTGGCGGGAGCGGCAGTTATCCTTGGGCATGATTTCCCTGTGTTTGCAAAATTCAAAGGCGGGCAAGGGTTTGCCACCACCAGCGGGGTATTTCTGGCTTTGTTTCCCATTCCAGCACTGATCGGGTTTGTAATCTATGCGTTCCTTTACCTTTTATTCCACAATTCCGATTTATCGGCAGTGTTTGCCATGAGTCAACTTGCGCTGCATGTCACACTCGACCGGGAGCCGACGATCTCGCTGGTTTTCATTGTGCTCGTGCTGCTGTTCATCCCATTTAAAAAGTGGCTGGATAGACAGCGGGTAGAAATGATCGGGGAGGTAAAGGAAAGAGGAAAAAAACGCGAACCACGGAAAACGGAAGAATGAGGCGGGAAAGTAAAACATAAAACACACGAAAAAAAGTGAAGAGTGTGCAAAAGTGATTCTATATGACTGAATTTACGGAATCATAGCTGATAGGATTGCTTCATCATGTTTAAAATGCATTGTTCACCCTGACAGGTCAGGAGGGAAAAGACAAAAACGAAATACGGGAAAGAGAAAAAAGAACGAAGGAGTGCTTTTCAGAAAATCTTTTTAGATAGTTCGTGTTTTTCGCTTTATGCTGATTATTCACGCTTGATGGTGAAGGTATCAAAGTCGCGGGCTACGGATGTATTTTCGAATATTGCCTGAGCTTCGTTAAGGATGTCTTTGTCGCGATAACGGCGGCTGAGATGGGTGAGCATCAGTTTTCCGGCACCGACCTGTTTGGCAAATTCTGCGGCCTGGCGGGCAGTGAGGTGCGCGAACTGCCGGGCCATGTCTTTATCTTCGTCAAGGTAAGTGGCTTCCATTACGATCCCATCTACACCTTGTAACAGATCCACCAGACTGGATGTTTCACCCAGGTCACCGATGGCAGCCAGGCGAGTGCCAGGACGAAAATCCCCTAAAAGCATTTCGGGGGTAATGATGCGCCCGTTCTCGAGAGTGATCGATTCACCTTTAACCAGTCTGCCGCGCATCGGTCCGGCGGGAATTCCGAGCTCATCGGCCTTCTCAGCCAGAAATGGTCTACGGCCTTTCTCTTCAAAGAGAAAGCCATAACAATCGGTCCCACGGTGGTTAACCGGGAATGCAGTCACTGTGAAATCGGAGGCATCAAAAATGACACCGGGTTGAATCTCGATCAGCGAGACGGGCATGGCAGGTTTTGCCCCACGCAACACCACACCGTAAATCAGATCACTGACACGTTCCAGAGCGCTGGCCCCGCCGTAGATCTCCAGGTTGTCAATGCTTTCCCAGCGCATAAAGGTGGAGAGCAAACCACCAAGGCCAAGGATGTGGTCGAGATGCCCGTGGGTGATGAAGATGCGATTGAGGCGTTTGAATCCGATGCCAGATTGGAGGATTTGACGTTGGGTGCCCTCACCGCAGTCAATAAGGAAGCGGAATTCATCGTGTTGAACCAGGTAAGCGGGCAGGTTGCGTTTAGGCGATGGAGCTGAGGCTGAGGTGCCGAGAAAAGTGATCTCAAACAAGGGTGGTTTCCTTTCAATGTCTCTCTATTTTACCCCATCTTATCTGTGCGACTCTGTTCAGTAATGGTATAAAACTTGCAATTATATGGGATATGCGCATGATTGAGTTGTGTCATGCGGCGTGGTGTAGTGTAAAATGAAGGAAAAAATTGTTGGAGGCAGGATATGGAGTTTGAAAGTGTTTTGATTGAAAAACCGGAAGAGATCAACTTCATTCTTGGGCAGTCGCATTTCATCAAAACCGTTGAGGATCTGCATGAGATTCTGGTGAGCAGTGTGCCTGGTATCCAATTCGGCCTGGCGTTTTGTGAAGCTTCAGGAGCCTGCCTGGTAAGATGCAGTGGAACAGACACTGCAATGATTGAACTGGCGAAGAAGAATGCCATGCGCATTGGTGCTGGTCATAGTTTTATTCTCTTCCTTGGAGAAGGATTTTTCCCAATAAACGTGCTCAACGCAGTAAAAAATTTATCTGAGGTGTGCAACATTTTCTGTGCCACAGCCAACCCTGTGGAGGTAATCGTGTGCGATACCGGTAGAGGGCGGGGCATCATGGGTGTCGTGGATGGCGAAAAACCTCGAGGAATTGAAGGCGAAGCAGATGTGAAATGGCGCACAGACTTCCTGCGTAAGATCGGATACAAAGCAGGCTGAAGCCTCGTTCAAAGCCTGATGTTGAAGGAGAGAACATGAAAAAGATTATTCCGGTATTGCTCATTCTCAGTGTGCTTTTGGGTGGATGTAGCCTGCTGCAACAGGATTCAGGCAGTCAGACCCTCAGTGATGCAGAAATGGCTACCCGCGTGGCAGAATTACTTGCCACGATGACCACCCCCACCGAAGAGATCCTCTTTCCGGCAACACCAACTGTAGGACTTCCGACAGTGATTCCGCCTACAACAACGCCAGTGGTGGTCACCACAGAACCACCAGTGGAAGAAACACCGGAGGTGACAACCGAGCCTGTAGTTACCAGCGAAGTTGAAGTCACTGTTACACCTGAACCGACGGGAACAACGGCTCCAACCGCTACGCTGCCGGCCGGGGATCCGATCAACAGGCTAGGTGAGCCAACCGGTTTTGATCCCATGGATAGCTTCCAAAAATGGGCGTGGCCGACGGATTCCGATAAATTCCTCAAAGTGACGTTTGCTGATGGTTTTATGCAGATGACCGGATTGACTTCTCTGGCGGGATGGCGACTGCCGCTCATCACACAACAAACGAATACATATATTGAATTAACCGCTAATTCTGGCAATTGCGAAGGTAAGGACTCGTATGGCATTATTTACCGGGTGCCGGTGTTTAAGGAGCCCAACCAGGGGTACCTCTACGAAGTCACCTGCGATGGTTACCTGCGAGTCTGGAAGTGGGATGGTGAGGTGCCACCTGATGGCGCAGCGGAGAGTTTGATCAACTGGAAGCAATCACCCGATCTCAAGACCGGGGCCAACCAGACCAATCGCCTGGGCGTCTTGGTGGTGGGCAAGAACATGAAGGTTTATGTCAACGGTGTGTTGCAGGGAGAAGCCACCAATTCATCATTCAGCGCGGGATTCTTTGGTGTGTTCGTGAGATCGGTCACTACAGACGACTACACGGTAAAGTTCGACGAGATGAAATACTGGGAAAACCCGGCTTACTAGTGCGAAAATCTGATGATCGTCAAGCGGAGAGCTTCAAGCGCTCCGCTTTTTTTTATTTGAGAGACATTCGTTCGTTGAGGTGCGAAAATTTATCATTCAGGCTAAAATCAGCGGTGGAGGAAGATTGGAAATGAAAAGTTTTCGCAAGGAATTGGTGATGAATGTGCCTTCAAGGCGAGGATTTGTGAATATTACCTCACAGGTACAGGCTGCTCTTCGTGAAAGTGGTATTCAGGAGGGGCTGGTGCTGGTCAACCCGATGCATATCACGGCTTCTGTTTTTATCAATGATGACGAGAACGGATTACATCGTGATTACGAAGCATGGCTGGAAAAGATCGCCCCGCACGATCCAGTGAGCCAGTACCGCCATAATGATACCGGCGAAGATAACGCCGATGCGCACATCAAGCGCCAGGTGATGGGGCGAGAGGTGGTGGTGGCTGTTACCAACGGTCGGTTGGATTTTGGCACCTGGGAGCAAATTTTCTACGGGGAATTCGACGGGCGTCGTGCAAAACGGGTGTTGATCAAAATCATCGGGGAATAAGTCCCAAAAAAAACCGCTTGAAGCGGTTGAGAGAAAGTGAAGGGCACTCTTCGGCTGCCTGGCAATCCTGGCTGTTACCTTTCTATTCGAAAAATCAGCTTTAGACCCATAGCTTTGCGTCGCCGGTTTTCACCGGTTTTGCCTGTTCGGTCGCCAGTGTTTCATGGTTAATTCACGAACTAACTTTAGATACATTGGCTTGCTTTACACACTTTCGCATGTATCGCTATTATCGGTAGTCAGGCTATCGTGGTGCGTCTTTCAGCACCGTAGACCCTTGACTTTGCGCCACCGGCTTTCACCGGTTTTGCCTTTTCGGAGTGCATTTTAAGCATAACACGCAGACTAGATAGTTTCAATCAATTTAGCAATAACCCTTTTGTAATCCCGGCCTGATTTCGTTAAAATTTTTGAGGGCTTCGAGACTAATTTTCGGTCATATTCTGATTTACAAAGAATAGAGAGGTGAGCATTTGAAGATCGTGATTCTGGGATAGGGATCCTTGATCTGGGATCCACGAGAGATGCCATTCGTTGAACCCTGGAAAACTGATGGGCCTGAACTCCCGTTGGAGTTTTCGCGCATATCAAAAGATGGACGGCTTACACTGGTGATTGATGAGTTGAATGGTGCAGACTGTCTGAGCCTGTATGCTTATAATCCACGGACTTCCATAATAGGTGTAATGAGAGATCTACGAACTCGTGAAGGAACCACAGAAAAATGGATTGGCTATTACAATCACAGGACAAAAGGAGTTCAATTGAGAAATATACTGAACAAGTGAATATCACGAATATTCTCAGCGGCTGGTGTGATCGACATGATGTAGATGGTGTTGTTTGGACGGCGCTGCTGTCAAATTTCAGCTTAAAACGAGACACTGCATTTTCGGTAGAGGGCGCGATAACCTACCTGCAAAGTCTGCAAAAAAATGTGCAGAAACATGCACTGGAATATTTTCATAACGCTCCTCACCAGATTAATACACCCCTGCGCAGGCGGGTCAAACGAGAATGGCCAGAATATCAATGATGGAATGGTCAAAAAAGGTTGTAACCCTTTGCTATAATCAAGTGGATAAATTTTAATTTATAGAGCAATGGAATGTCTCATCAGATCTACTACTCTGACAATTTATCGGTTCTCAAGGGATTACCTTCTGAATCTGTGGATTTAATCTATATCGATCCCCCATTCAATACGGGTAAAACACAGAGACGGACCCAGGTAAAAACCGAACGATCAGAAAGGGGAGACCGCACCGGCTTCGCGGGGAACCGCTATGAGACGGTGAAGATTGGCTCAAAGGCGTACGGAGATCTGTTTGATGACTTTATGGCGTTTCTAGAACCGCGCCTGGTTGAAGCTTATCGAGTTTTAACTAAACACGGAAGCCTGTATTTTCACATTGATTACCGCGAGGTGCACTACTGCAAGATTCTGTTGGATCAAATTTTTGGACGAGAGAGCTTCTTGAACGAAATCATCTGGGCATACGATTACGGAGCACGCACGCGTCAAAAATGGCCGCCCAAGCATGACAATATCCTGTGGTATGCGAAAGACCCGCGGCATTACACTTTCAACTATGATGAGATCGAGCGTATCCCTTATATGGCACCGGGGTTGGTAGGACCAGAAAAGGCCGCAAAGGGCAAACTGCCAACCGATACCTGGTGGCATACCATTGTGGCCACCAATGGCAAGGAAAAGACCGGCTACCCAACGCAAAAACCGCTGGGCATTATCCGCCGCATTATTACAGCGTCATCAAACCCGGGTGAGACCGTGTTAGATTTTTTTGCAGGCAGCGGTACCACAGGTGCGGCATGCCTGGAGTTAGGGCGCAGGTTTATCTTAGTGGACGACAACCTTCAGGCACTGGAAACGATGGCGAACCGCTTTGCCGGGAATCTAGATATCGAATGGATTGGATATGAACCCAAAACCAACCTATGAAGGGCTCATGCAAAAGTTGCAAGACCTTGCGAACCCGGTCAACGTGGAAGGTCAACAGCGTTTTGGCATCCGCGGGGAAAAGATGCTTGGCATTTCAATTTATGATCTGCGTAAACTGGCACGCGGTATCAGAGATCATGAACTGGCACAGCAGTTGTGGGCTTCTGGGGTGCATGATGCACGTCTGCTGGCGACTATGGTGGATGAACCGGCAAAAGTTACTCGCGAGCAGATGTTGAACTGGACAGCGGACTTTGATTCATGGGATATTTGCGACCAGGCGACAGACAACTTGTTTATATATGCTGATGGGATCCTGGAACTCATTCCTCAGTGGGCGCAGTGTGAGGAAGAATTCGTGCGGAGGGCGGCGTTTGCAACGATTGCTGCCATCGCCTGGCATGGCAAACAGTACTCAGACGCGGTTGTTGAAAAATTCTTCCCCTTGATTGAGCAGTATGCGGGTGATCCGCGTAATTTCGTTAAAAAAGCTGTCAACTGGGCGCTGCGCAACATCGGGAAGATGCGTCCGGCGCTGCGCGGGCAGGCAGTTGCCCTGGCCCGTAAATTGCTTGAACATCCGGCCGCATCAGGCAGGTGGATTGGGCGTGATGCCATGAAGGAATTTGAGAATAAATTTGGAATTCAAACTTTGGAGTAAGAATGTCAAAAACCCGACACCCAATTACTGAATTTGATGAAGATCGCAGTGCCATTCTCATGCCTGATCCATATTCGATTGGAGCAGAGACGCTCGTTCCGGCGCGTGGCGTTTTGTGTTTTTTTCAGGATGTTATTAAAGACCTGTGCGACGAAGGAAAGTTAAAAGTAATCGGGCACTTGAGTTCTGAGATCGGTAAAAATCCTGTCTATATATATGGGAACGGTACAGATGGAGTGACGGTGGTACATCCCGGAGTTGGTGCTCCACTGGCTGCTGCATTTCTGGAGGAACTGATCGCCAATGGTGTAACCAGGTTCATTGCCTGCGGTGGGGCTGGTGTGCTCGACCGTTCGAAGGCGCCAGGGTACCCATTCATATTAACTTCAGCGATCCGTGATGAGGGAACCTCATACCATTACCTGCCACCCTCGCGTGAGGTAAAACCTGATGCTGACGCCGTTCGGGCACTTGAAGATGCCTGCCGTGAAATGGGGATTGATTATCAACTGGGGAAGTCGTGGACAACGGATGCGATATACCGAGAGACCAAGGGGAAGCGAAAAGATAGAATCGAAGAAGGTTGTCTGGTGGTTGAAATGGAAGCGGCAGCTTTCTTTGCTGTGGCACAATTCCGTGAGATCAAGCTTGGGCAGATTGTTTATGGTGGTGATCTGGTTCATCCCGATGGCTGGGATGGGCGCAGGTGGCATAAACGCAATGCTGACAGGCGGCTGATGTTTGATCTGGCAATCAATGCTGCATTGAAGTTATAACAATTGCCACTCGCCTAGGCGTAAAAGTCGTTATAAATTATGAATGATGATAACCGGGCTCGTAAATCACGAGACCCGGAATTTTTTCTATACAGGCGCTCTGAATTATCGAGTCAGTTGCGAGCGGATCGTGTGATGATGGTGAAGTGGATTTTATGCCTGGTGGATGCGGCTCAACACGCGGACCTGTTCGGCAGCGTGGTACGAGGAGCGCACCAGGGGAGCGCTCTCCACCCAGCGAAAGCCGATTTCTTCTCCGTAACGTTTTAATGCAGCGAACTCATCGAGTGTGTAATAACGTTCAATGGGAAGATGTTGACGGCTGGGCTGAAGGTACTGGCCGATGGTAAGAATGTCCACCCCCCAGCTTTTCAGGTCGCGCATTACGGCTTTGATCTCGTCCATCGTTTCACCCAGACCAACCATGATGCCAGATTTGGTAAGCACCTCGGAATCAAGCATTTTGGCGTTGCGCAATATTGACTCTGACCACTCATAATGATCCTGTGGCTGGACACGTTTGAAAAGGGATGGAACGGTTTCTATATTGTGGTTGAGAATTTCAGGGCGGGCATCCATAACGATCTTCAGCGCTTCAAGGCTGCCTTTGAAATCTGGGATCAAGACTTCGACAGAGCATCCGATGTGAAGCTGGTGAATGCGGCGGATGACGGCTGCAAAGATCGGAGCACCACCATCGCGGCGTTCGTCACGGTTCACGGATGTGATCACAGCGTGTTTAAGTTCCATGGCTTTGACTGCCTGTGCCACTCTTTCGGGTTCGAGCCAATCCAGGGCTTCAGGACGCCCATGCTTGATATCACAGAACCGGCATGAACGGGTGCAAACATCACCGAGCATGAGAAAGGTGGCAGTTCCGCTTCCCCAGCACTCTCCCATATTTGGGCAGCCCGCCTCTTCACACACCGTATGCAGCTCTTTTCGGCGCATTAATGATTGTAACTGGTCATAGGTCTCACCTGATGGAGCGCGTACCTTGATCCAATCGGGGCGGCGTTTAGGCCTGGAATCGATCACTTTGGGGTCGATGCGGTTGCGGGTAGGTGATTCAGTCATGTCATCTCCTCGCCGTATTATACCGTCGATTGACAGGCAGAATAAAAAAAAAACAGGGAGGATTACTCCCTGTCAAATCAATGCGGAATTAAAAATTTATAACTCTGTCATTAATTTATAACCAAGACGATCCACATTCTTGATGATCGGATGTTCACTGTCCACCTTTTCCATTTCTTGCCGCAGCAGGTAGACCAGATATTTCAAGCGGTTGCGAACTGGCAGGCTGGTTTCACCCCAAATTTGCATGGTTAAGTCATTATAAGTTACCACCCGAGGTGCACCTCTGGCTAGCATTAACAAGACTTCGTACATTTTTCCGGTTAATTGGATGCGCTTGCCTTTGTAGTAGATCTCTTGAGTTTCCAGATCCACGACCAGTTCAACATCCGGGAAGACCATGCGCTTCACTTCCTTATGCACACCAGCACGACGCAATACAGCGCGTGACCGAGCGATTACCTCTGCATTGTTGAAGGGTTTGGTAACGTAATCATCCACGCCCATCTGTAGAGCTTTGACGACATTTTCAGTTTGGCCCAACGCCGAGATTACAATGACAGGGATGTCGGCCAGTCGGTGAAGTTCTTCGAATGTTTCCCATCCATCCATTTCAGGCATCATGACATCCAGCAAGATCAGCGATGGATTAACTTCAGAGAGTTTCGACAATGCCTCCTTGCCGCTGAAAGCACCTGAAACGTCAAACCCCTCCCTTTGGAAGATGTGTTTAAGGAGCACGACTGTGTCTGGCTCGTCGTCAATCACCAGCACGCGCGGTCGGTCTTTGGTTTGAACCTGATCCAGGTCAACGCCAGTCAATTCACTTTTGAGATCACCATTAGCCATATAACCCTGCCTTATTTATGGACCATGAATTTTCGGTGAAAAATTGAAGTGATGCAACAAATGGAATGAAGGAGACTGCATATACATAAAAGTATATGTATAGTAATCTTATAGTATTGTAACAACGAATAAAACAATAATCAAGCGGAATGATTTACATTGAGCCAATTGATAGTTTATACCCCAGGCGGTCAATGTTTTCGATAATATCGTGCTGCGGATCGATTTTGAAAAATTCCTGCCGCAAGAGATAAATGAGGTACTTTAACCTGTTGCGCACTGCAGGAGTATTTTCTCCCCAAATTTTATATGTCAAATCCTGGTAATTAACCACGCGCGGGGCGTTTTTTGCCAATAAAGCCAGAACTTCAAACATCTTGCCGGTCAACTGAATGCGGTTGCCATGATAAGTGACCTCATAGGATTCAAGGTCAATGATTAAATCAAGCGAAGGGAATGAAAGCGCGTTAATCGTCGCTGAACGTTCAGAGCGTCGTAACACGGCGTTCACTCTGGCAACGAGTTCTGCATCATCGAAAGGTTTCGTAACATAATCATCAACACCTTTTTGCAGCAGGTGAATGATTTCTTCCTTCTGGTTAATCGCCGATAGCACCACTACCGGCACGTTCATAATCTTACGAATGGCATCGAAGGTCTCTTCACCAGTCATTCCGGGCATGATGAGGTCTAACACGACAAGCGAGGGGGTGATATTAATTAACTTGTTTAAGGCATCTTTACCGTTGGAGGCACCGGAAACGTTGTAACCTTCGTTCATAAAAATGCGTTTCAAAAGGGTAACATTCTCGGGTTCGTCATCGACAACCAGAATGCGTTTGCGTTCGATGGGATGAATCTCATCCAGATCAATGCCAACAGATGACAGGGTGGAATAGTTCTCAAGAGAAAGCTTGGTATCTACTGACATGTCAACTCCAGGAATTCAGCGAAGAAGGTTTCTTTGCGAAACGATCGGATTGTTGTGATTGTTATGGCTTTGGTGAAATTACAGTAATTAAATATATATGTTACAGTAATATTATTATAACAAGATGTTTTAATTATTACAAGATTTCTACATTTACTGTCTCGCCGATCTGTCAATCATGATATACTGCCATAAAGAGGACTGCACGGATGTTAATTCTGGTTTCGACCCCTATTGGTAATTTGGGTGATATTTCTCAGCGTGCTCTGACTGCACTCGAAGAAGCTGATGTTGTGGTGAGTGAAGATACCCGAAAAACAGGTTTTTTGCTCACTCATTTTGGAATTAAGAAACCACAGATCTCTTTCCGCGAAGATAACGAAAAAAGAGCACTTCCAAAAGTAATGGAAATTCTCGAACTTGGAAAAACGGTTGCTCTGGTTACCGACGCGGGCACACCATCGATTTCAGACCCCGGGTTTATTCTGGTTCGCAGTGCGCTCGAAAAAAATATCCCGATTTCAGCGGTGCCTGGGCCGACTGCGTTGATCATGGCTCTGGTGCTTTCTGGGTTGCCAGTGCACAGTTTTACTTTTCGCGGTTTTCCGCCACGCAAGAGCGGTGCCAGAAAGCGATGGCTGGAGATCGATTTGGTTTCACCGCACACCCTGATTTTTTATGAAAGTCCATATCGGCTGATCGATTTTCTGAAAGATGTAATGGAAGTCTTTGGTGACCGTAAGTGTGCAGTGGCCAATGACCTGACCAAGAAATTCGAGATGGTTTACCGGGGAACAATCTCTGAAGTCATGATGGAACTTCAGAAGGAACCTCTCAGGGGTGAGTATTGTGTGGTCATCGCAGGAATATCTGAATCATCCACTCGATTTACTTGACCGGTAGAACGTTGAATTTCGTGTCCCGGTCAAAATAGTCTTCATTTTCCGAGCGCTTTAAGGTGCGAACCACCCAATAGGTTATGGGGGTCATCATGATTTCGATCGAGCACTTGAAGATGTAATTGGTAATGGTGAGCGTCCAAAACAGGCTCCAGGGGAATACGCCAGCCAGTGAGGCAATGCCAATAAAAATGACAGAATCCACGGCTTCACCCACAAGGGTACTGCCAATGGTACGCATCCATAACCATTTACCATTGGTGGCGACCTTCATTTTCGCCAGCACCACCGAATTCATAAATTCGCCAGCCAGATAAGCGATCAGGCTGGCAGCCACGATTCCGCCTGAAAATACCCCGCCAAGGACGGCATCAAATGCCGCCTGACCCGTCTGGGTTTGCCAGGTGGCTTCACCAGGCATGATGTGCACCAGCCAGAGGACGATAGAGGTCAGCGAAAGGCATGCAAAGCCCGTCCAGATCACACGGCGCGAACGCTTAAACCCATATACCTCGGTCAGTACGTCGCCAAAGATATAACTGATGGGGAATAGGATAGTGCCGGCGTCAAAGGCGAGGGGAATGTTTGCGATCGACACTCCCCAATCGATGATCTTGGCAGAGGAGGCAATATTACTGACAATCAGAACGGTCACGAAAAGCGCCATGACCAAATCGAAATACTTGTATGTGCGGTTTTGAAGTTCAGACATACCAATTCCTGGTTCTTTTTTTATTCAATGACCCTAGTATAATCGAGGAAAGCTGAAAATCGGAGTTGGAATGCATCGTTTTTTTGTCACTCTGGATGAAATTCAATTTGAGGAAGTCCGTTTTTCTCCTGTTACTTCCAGGCAAATTGCCCGTGTACTGCGCTTGAAATGTGGTGAGAGGGTTGTGGTTCTTGATAATTCTGGCGATGAGCTGTTAACAGAGTTGACGCATGTGGACGATCTGGGGTGCACCGGGCGAATTCTTCAACGCAGCCAATGTCCAAACGAACCGCACACACGCCTTTTAATGATCCTCGGTTTGACACAACGTGAAAAGTTTGAATGGATGCTGCAGAAGTGCACCGAAGTGGGGGCGGCAGCGTTCATCCCGGTGATTACTGGCCGCTCGCTGGTACAACATCCAGCGGATGTCCTTTCCAAATACCCGCGATGGCGCACGATCATTAAGGAGGCCGCTGAGCAGAGCGGGCGTGGAGTCATCCCCGACCTCCTCGAACCCGCCGCATTTCACGACACCCTGAAAACCATCCCCGCTGCCTATTCTCTTTGCCTGATTCCCTGGGAAGACGAACACAAGACCGATATTCACGAATTGCTGAGCAAAACCAGACCTGAAAAGATTGCCGTAATGATCGGTCCGGAGGGAGGATTTTCGATTGACGAAGTAAAACAAGCGGCCAGGGCCGGGTTCAAACCAGTCACACTGGGAAAACGGATCTTACGCATGGAAACGGCAGCCGTGGTGGCCGCAGCTCTTGTGATGTATGAAGGTGAAAGAAATTAGAGCATCCAGCGGGGTAGAAGATTCTTGATCCCTTTGCCGAAGGCTTTACCGCAACCTAAAGCTTGACCATCCTGATTTAATACAATCACATATTTTGCCTTATCAACAGGAAGAACGGCCTCTAAGTTTTCACCGCTGAGCCATTTGCTGACCTCATGATCATCGAGGGTTCGTGTTCCACGCTGGCACCTGGCGCCAAAGCGGCTGATCCATTCTTGCGAAGGCTGAAAACCGTCTGGGGTTTCCTCACCGAGCAGCAATCCCGCGGATTGCACAGGAAGATCACGGAACCTTTCTAACAGTAGAGAGGGGAAGATATAGATTTTTTGATCCCGTCGAATTAAGACGCGGCGTTCATGTGAGAGATATTCCTGTAAATCATACCCATAAGTATCAGTAAATTGACTGGAAAAAGCGGTTTCCTGTGTTCGTGTCATTTCCACAAAGCCCGCAGCTTCCATATCATGTGATGGTGGTTTGTTTACCGGCAGATCTAGCGGCGCGGTTTTTTGAAGGATGCAGGCAAAAAATCCAGCTGTGTGATAGCGGTGAGGCCAGAGGCGGATGGTTTTGACCAATTCCGGTGAGTACTCAATTTCATCCGTTCTGATAAGACCAGGAGCCGGTTCAGGGAGGGTCTTTTGAGCATCTAATAATTTGATTGAGGACCTAAAACGATTTAAGACCCTATCGACAACACCCTCATCTTCAACCGGAAGCAGGGTACAGGTGGAATAAACAACTTCTCCACCCACCTTCACAGCTTGCAGTGCGCTGGTGAGCAGTGCAGACTGCCGGGCAGATAGCTGCGCGCTTTCTTTACTGGTTACCGGCCGCAGAACATGTGAATCTGCGATCCGTAATCCTTGCATGCTGCAGGGGGCATCGAGCAAGACCCTGTCAAACACTTCGGGGTACCAACTTCCATAACTTTCGCCTGGAAAGCGGGTTACCGCACAGGCCACAGCCCCCCAATGTTGAAGGACGATGCGCAATGCCGGAATACGTCCCTGGCTGGAATCATTCGCGATCACCAGACCGCGGTCAGATAATTTTGAAATCAGATGGGTTGTCTTCCCTCCCGGTGAGGCAGCCAGGTCAAGACACAAATTCTCCTCATCGTCATCAATGTCAAAAAGCTCCACTGGCAGCATCGAGGCTGCTTCCTGGATGTAAAACATGCCCAATTTGTGCTCGAGAACACTGCTGACCTCAGGACCGCTGCTCGTGATCGCCCGGTACCCGTTGGAGCAGAAAGGTAGCGGTTCCAGAACCCAGCCATATTTGGTTTGGAGAAAATCTTTAAAATGGGCGTCGGTCTTAAGCGGGTTGAAACGAATGGCAGGCAGAAGGGGTTGGTCGATTTCTCTGGTTAACAGTTCATATTCCGCCGGGGTAAGCAGCTGGCGGTAGCTTTCGATCGCCGTTCTGGCGTCAACCGGAGACTCAATTGGTGAAATCTGCTTTTTGGCTTTACGTTTCATAATCCCTTCTTGATGCAAAAGACGATTTCGTTTTCAAAAAGGATTTCGTGAACTTCCCATGGTAGACCAGAAACCGATTGATCGATCAATCTGCGATCCTGGTCAAGCATGGAACGGCGGCCGGTCAGGCTGGACGTGGGCAAAGATACGAGTAGAAATCTGGCCGGAACTGACTGGAAAAAGGTGCGGTTGATGCCAGGCTGGCGCTGATCAAAACGGTGAGCTTCCTTGAAGAAAAAAGCCACGTCAGCATTTTGCCTTGGGGGGTGCACGAGGATATCTGTGTGAGTCGCGCTGCCCTGTTGGTGGATGTGCGCGAGGAAGGAAGCAATCAGATCTATGCGCGGCTGGTGAAGATCAAATGTGTGGTAGGTATCGTCGCTAGCCAGATTCATCCATGGAAGAGAAAAAGGATTTAGACCGCAGGCAAGGTCAAGGATAGAACGTGGTTTTCCGGTAAACTCGAAGATGCGCGAGTAAAATTCATCAAGAATTGGGATCCGTTCACGCGTGGACGCATGTTCTCTCAATATCGAAAGACACCAGTCTTTCAGAATGGGTGATTGGGGGTGATCAGGTAAAACAGCCAGATCGAGTTTCAGTTTTTCATAATCTGGATCACCCAGATATGGCGCAACAATATTATGCAATTTCTCGCGAACAACCTTCTCGATATCAGCAGCCGGGATTCCGCGGGATTCTGCCTGTTGTATCAGATCACGAATGGTTTCAGGTGGAATCGCGAGATGGTGGTATTTTCGCGACCCTGATATTTTGTTAACCAGGGCGTTGATTTTTTCGGGGGTGAAAACAGAAGGTTTCTTGCTCAATGAAAACTCTCTATTTCTGCACAAGGAACGCGAGCTCACCAGGGAATTCGAAGCGGGTGATCTTCCACGATTGACCTGCGGTTAAATCGAGAAAATGTCTTTCATAATTTTGCACCATTCCTTTTGATTTCCCTCCAAGGCTTCTGGCCGGGAAAGAAATCAGCAAGGTTGCAGCGTTAAGCTGGTTAAGCAGCCGGTAACCGGCTTCTTTATCGACCTGTTCCAGACATGGGATGGTTTTCAGTACCAGAGCGAGATCATACGATCCTGACGGCAGGTTTTGGGTCAAATCGCAGGTTTGCGCTTTGCCATCGATGTTGAAATGGGTAAAGAAGTCGTTCAAAAAGCCAGTCATATCTTCGTAAATATCACAGGCGGTGTAGGTAAACCTGGTTGGAAGCGGCATCCAGGGGATTGCCATGGGGTTCAATCCACATGCAACATCGAGAATCGAATGCAGTGAAGAAATCTCTTGCAGGGTTTCTTTGAAGAAGCGGGGCAGGATAGGCAGGCGTTCACGGGTGGAAGCATGAGAGCCGAGCGCTTCAAGGATGTATGACTTCACAACCGGGTCTTCGAGTTCAGAAGGGAGAGACTGAAGTTCTTCAAGCAAAGCATTGTAGGAAATGGGTTTTTCCTGGTATGCAGAACCGATCTGGTGCAATTTATTGCGCGTAGATTTTATAATCTCTTTACCATTTTTGCCCTTTTGCATCTCTTTCAGAAGCAGGGAGCGGATCACTTCAGGAGCAATGCGGCGGTACTTATCAGAACTTTGAACCTGCCGCACAAACTCATCAAGATCGAATTCTGGTTCAGGCATGCTGGTACTTTCTGTTAATACGATCAGTCAATAAGACCATAAAGCGCAGATTGTGGAGAGTTGCCAGGCGCATGAAGAGCGTATCACCCTGTTTAAAAAGATGATGCAGGTAGCCGGCGGAATAACGCCTGCAGCAGGGGCAGTCACAGAATTCACTTACCGGACGGTCAGAACGGATATTCCGTTCATTATCCACGTAAAAATAGGTAAACCAATCTCCATCAAGACCGCAATCAGCCGCGCTTTCTGGATGAGTAAAACAATACAGGCGTCCATGCCGCGCATCACGGGTTGGCATGGCGCTGTCAAAAATATCGTAACCCAGGTTGAAACTGGCGAGCACGTTTTCAGGATGCCCGATCCCCAGGGCATGCATTGGAAACTGATCAGGAATGACCTCGCGGGTGTAGGCAATGATATCGACAAGCAATTGATTGTTTTTGTCGAGAGGCCATCCACCAAAACCAAAACCATCAAAACCAATTTCGAGCAGCGCATCAGCACAGCGTTTGCGCAAATCTTTGAACCCTCCGCCTTGAACCACAGCCATAATCAACGGGCGATCCTGTTCTGCCAGTCCTTTCTGGTTGATCAATTTGTTGTATTCCTGTTTGCTCTTCTTTGCCCAGGCAATGGTGCGTTCGACTGAAGCGCGTTGAGCTTCATAACCTTCATCAACGTGCGTGCAGTCATCCAGGCAGATTACAACATCTGAACCGTACCCGATTTGAAGTTGAATGGTTTTTTCAGGTGTGAGCTGGTACTTACGGCTGCCACCTTCAGGAACAAAAGTGATACCTTTTTCGTGAATCTGCCCGAATTTTGGATTTTGCCGAATGAGTGAGTAAGCCTGGAAACCACCGGAATCAGTTACGATCGGCCTGTTCCATCCCGTCATGCGATGCAGACCGCCAAGCGATTGGATGGTGGAAGAGCCAGGCCGCTGCATCAGGTGAAACGTATTCATGACCAAAGCGCTTACACCGCAGTTTTCGAGGTCTTGTGCATCTACCGACCGAACAACGCCATAAGTGGCATCCGGCAAAAAGACTGGTGTTTGGATTTCAGTGTTTCTGAGGTGGATCACTCTGTTCTTCATATTAAAATTTTCAGGAAAAACATAATTATTAGACTGTCGATTTGTATTTACAACAGTCAAGATCGTGGTTGCCATGTTTCAGGTGCCACACTCTATTATAAAGTATGGCACCTGAATATGAATGATTTATAGCTCAACGAATGACTTTCGCTCTTCAATTCCCCAAATAATATGCATCACCGATGTTCAATGATGACGTTATGCACTCCTGGTTCTAACGGCCAGTATTCAAGGATCTGTTGTTCTTGATCAAAGCGAGTTTTTCCACCCGTCACTTTCGGTTCGATCCCATTGGGATACTGTATTTTCGGGATAAAGATGATCGTTGGTACGGTGAGCGAAGGATTGCACTCAAATGTGTATTTAAAATAACCAGACCGGTAGTCAAATTTTAGCGAAAGCGGTATACCAGAAGTTTTGATGGGGTATGGCCTGATGACTGCTTCAAGGGCTCTGCCGCCTGAATTGATATCTTCTGGGTGAGTTTGCTGGTCACGGCAAAAAATGGAAAGATCTTCGTCATTCCACCTATCGCCACGTTTGTTGGTGTTGTCGGAGGTGTAATTCCAGAGTGTGTAATTGAGAAGGTTGGCATCCATGGCCTGCATACTACGATCCATCGCTTTCACCTGATCAGAGAAATCACCGGTTTTGAACGATTTTTTATTATCCAGATCAAACGGGATGCCAAATTCACCAAACAATATCGGAACATTCCCAAGGTTCTGGGCTGCCTGGACTTTTACGTCTGCCAATTGTTTCACATAGGAGCTGTTCACATTGCGCGTTCCGAAAACAGGCTGCTGGGTAAAAAGATTGGCTCCCAGCCAGGGGATGAAACGTTTAAAAATCAGGGTAACACCATCGTACCAATGGGGAGCATAGACAACATTATGTTGAGTGGCTTCATGAAACACAGGTGCGGCTCTCTCTGTTTCACTTTCCAGAAAAATCATAGCATCACGATCCACCGAGTGGATCACGTCGATATATTTTCGGATATAAGCGAGCAGATGGTCTTGAACAAAACTGGCCGGGCGGCCCTTAACTTGATGGAAATAATCAGGTTTTAATAATACTGGCTTCCCATTTCGATCGATATCCCAAACGCCATTTTCGCGCCATACACAGGTTCTTCCCGGAAGCCAGACGGATTCCTGTTCATTATTCAGGGTGACATGACCTTCGAGCACAGCACCGAAAACCCCGCGTCTTAAGACTTCAACTTTTTGTGGAAATCCAGATCCGAGCTGAATGGATTGCCAGGGAGTGGGAAAAATGCCCATTTCAAGGTCGCCATACCGTTTGCGAAGATCTGTTAGCCCGATATAGCCATGCTGAGGTTCGTTATAAGTGTCATAACCGATGACACAATCGAGCCCCTTTAATTTCTCAGCCACCTTGCGGACGCTGCCAAAGAAGTGGCTCTGTAAATACTCCTGGATGGGAATGCCTTCCACCCGCGTTTTTGGCGCGTAATCATTACCCGCGAAGAACAGCGTAAACATGGTTGCTGCTGCCAGCTTGCAGGCGTTGGTAGACCAGATCATTTTTGGAAAGGGATCACCATGTGTCTGATGCACGATGGCTGCGCCCGTGACCTTAAATTTCTGAATATCAAACCCCGCACATTCTAACGTCCAACCGGGGGCTCCATCGCCGCCTGAAAAACGCGACCATACGTCTTGATGGGGATCCATAAACACGGTGAATCCGTAATCTCCCGCTTTCTTAACCACTTGATATAAATAGTCGAGGTATTCTTCATCGTAAATTCCTGGCCCGGCATGTTCTACTGCTTCCCAGGTGAACAGAAACCTGAGACAATTAAACCCCCACTCGCGCAGGCGGGTGTAATGTTCATCGGCCTCTTCCAGTGGAAACGGTCGGCCAACAAACGAGATGTCACGGTGATTAAAAAATCCTTCCAGTCTGTAAGATGAGCCATCTGGACGGGTTGGAACTTTTGAACTGCCTCCGAGATTGACCCCGCGCAGCAAGGCCACGCGGTTTTCTTCATCGACGAACCAGTTGTCTTTAATTTTGATCATGGTTTACTCCAGTTTGTTTTTTCTCAACCGTTTTCAGTAGGATACCCTCAATGCATTCCTGCCAATAATTAAACGCTAATATTCATTATTCATCAATTAATTAATATGGATCTTAATTTTTTAAGATTCATAAAAAAGCCCGCTGACTTTCAATTATCTGGCAGCGGGTAAATTTGAAAACGACAGGTCAATTCTTTGGCGGGTAACCTGTAATATCGCGAATTTCGTCGTATAGTGGTTTCAAGCGATCATACATACGGCAGTAGACGCGCTGGTAGAGTTCGTCGTATATACGGTGATTTTCATTGATCGGTTCGTATGTCTGGCCTTTATGTGTCATTTCTCTGACTGCAGTATCAAAATCCGGGTGGAGTTTTAATCCTACAGCGAGATCCATGGCTGCGCCTAAACCACTGGTTTCGTAGACATGCGGAGTGACTGCCGGTAACCCAAAAATATCGGCAGTGAGCTGCAAGGCTGCCTTACTCTGGCTGCCACCGCCTGAAACCCTCAATTCGGTTATGGGAATATGAGTGCGTTTGACGGTGCGTTCCATGCCTTCTCGCAGGGCATAAGCCAACCCCTCAAGGATGGAACGGTAGAGATGGGCACGGGTATGCACGTCTCCAAACCCGATGACCGCCCCCTTGGCTTCAGGACCTGGAACCTTAAGACCGGGAGACCAGTAGGGTTGCAGCGTAAGACCCAGTGAGCCAGGTGGAACTGCATTGACCAGATCGTCAAATAAATCTTCAGTGGCAACCCCTCGCTCTTTTGAAAGGCGCTCTTCATTCATTCCGAATTCGCGCTTGAACCAGGATACCATCCAGTAACCGCGGTAAATCTGAATTTCGAGCGAATACGCACCCGGAACGGCCGAAGGATACGGTGGAATCAAGGGGATGACCTCTACATATTTTCGGAGGGTGGTATTGATGGTGGCGGTGGTGCCGTAAGAAAGGCAGGCGATTGATGGATCGAGCGCACCTGAACCGATAACTTCACAGGCTTTGTCAGCCGCGGCGGCTATTAATGGCAAGCCTTCAGGGATGCCGGTGGCCTGTGCAGCTTCAGCGGTGATCACTCCTATCTGGCCGGTGGGCTTGACAAGGTCTGGAAGCATCTCTTTGGCCACTGGAACGGCCTGCCACTTCCAATCATTCTTACCTGCCCAATCCTGTTTCTTGTAGTCAAACGGTAAATAAGAAACCAGGCAGCCAACCGAGTCGGCAAAGCGCCCACTCATGCGGTAGGTTAAGTAACCGGATAGCAGCATGAATTTATAGGTTTTCGCCCAGATTTCTGGCTGGTTGCGCTGCAGCCAGTTGGATTCGGCTTCGGCCTGAAGGTAGGCAACTGTTTCGGTCATACCTGCAAGCCTAAAGAGCAATCCCCAGATACCTCCAATGGGTTTCAATCCGGCAGTGCGGCGTTGATCGAGCCAGTGGATGGCGGGGCGCAAGGGCTGACCGTTTTTATCGAGGTTGATCAATGTGGAGCGCTGGCTGGTAATAGAGACCCCGGCGATAGTTGCCTTATCTACTCCTGGACGTGTCCAGAGCTGCTGGCAGGCATCACATACAGCTTTCCAGAACACCTCTGCGTCTTGTTCCGCCCAACCAGGGTTCACAGAATAATAAGGTACGATGGGAATTTGCGATTTTGCGATCAGATTTCCACGCAAATCGAAGAGCAGAGCACGGACAGATTGGGTACCGGCATCGATTGCCAGCAAGTTCTCACGAGACATCTTATTCCTCCAGGTCTTTACTCCAGCGCATTTCTTTTTGCTCCACGCTCATGTCCAATCCCAGTGTGCCGCCAGGATTCATGATGAATTGTGGGTCAAAATGCTCTTTCAAAGCCCGGATGACGTTCATCTGAGGGGTGCCGATCTGACCTTCAAGCCAGGGAGCGGTCTGTTTACCGACTCCGTGATGGTGACTCATGGCAGCACCACTCTTTTGAATGGCATCCAGGATTCCATATTGCAAGTCTAAATATTCTTTAATTGTATTGATTTTTGCAATAAAGATGAAATACAAATTGCCACCCTGGGGGTATGCATGCGAGAGATGGGTCATGCAAATAGTTCCCGGACGACTCTTGATGAATCCTCTGACAGTTTTGTGAACCTGATCCATCTGCGACCAGGTTACCGCACACTCAAGCGTGTCGATCAAGATTCCGAAATCTTGCATGTCTTCGCGCATGTAGGGGTCACGGAAGCGGCCTTTTTCCCAATTCTGAACCACCGGCGCAAAACTGATATTGAAGGCTCCATATTTGTGGCAGATGCGCCTGATCTGTCGATTGACATTGCGCGAAAACCCACGTTCACCCTCGGTGTGTCCGAGCAGCAGGCATTTTTGCATGGGTTTGAAGCCGAGGGCTTTTAGAACAGTATCAGCGGGAGTACCTTCAATGTGATATAGTTTCATCGCCACATCGGTTTCTTCGGGATCAGATAATCTGAAAACAGATGGATAACCGAATTCGGCCTGCATGATCTCGCGGCAGGCTTCACGTGCATCGTCCCAGTTCTTGAACATGTAACTAAAGCGGCAGCGATTTTCAGGCTGCCAGCGGAAGATGCGCAGCGTGACTGCGGTGAGAACGCCAAAAGTACCCTCGCTGCCCATCATAATCTGATCAAAATCAGGGCCATTGGCACTTCGCGGATGCGCGCAAGTTTTGAACCTGCCGCGTGGCGTGGCGTATTCCTGAGCAATGACGATATCCTCAATTTTTCCATAATAGGTGGAATTCTGTCCGGCTCCACGCGTAACGACCCAGCCGCCGACACTGGAAAATTCAAAAGATTGTGGAAAATGGCCACAGGTATAGCGGCGTTTTGCACCAAGACGTTCAGGGGCGTGATTGAGCAGTTCTTCCAGTTGTGGGCCTGTCATACCAGCTTCAACGGTGATGGTTTGATCGATTTCGTTGAAAGAAATCATTTTATTCATGTGACGGCTCATATCCAAAGCAATGCCACCTCTCACAGCTTCGATGCCTCGGGTAACCGAAGAGCCTGCCCCGTAAATGTAGAGCGGAATACGATGTTTTACGCAGTAATCAATCATTCTCTGGATTTCTGAATCGGAACGCGGCGCGACAACAACATCAGGAATGTTTTGAATGATGTGTTTTCGTAGGCGCAGTGTATCAATTGTTCCTCCCCCGTAAGAACGACTGATGCGGGTATAGGTATCGGTAAAAACGTTTTCTTTACCACACAGTTGTATAAGCCAATCGATATGGCTCGAATCGAGTTTGATCGGCATATCGATTTCCACAGGCTCAAGGCCATAACCTACCGGTGTGCGTAAATCCTCTTCTTTGAGGTTGAAGGTTTGCATCATCAATTTAACCAGCGCGCTGTTGGGATGTTTAAATGCGGATGGATCACCCCATTTGAAAAGAGAACGATATGAACGATCGGGCAGATGGCCTTCGTACCAGTTTGGGCGAAATTTTGTCTTCTTGGTCATGATTCCCTCCTATGAATATTAAAAACCCTTTGGTGATGGGCTGTACGAATTTTCATAGATTCTCTGATACCTTGCTTCTTCCTGGCTCCAGCGCGTATCGTCCCAGCCAAGTTCATTCTGGACGATGCTGCGGATCCGCGGCATCACGCCAGTTGCACCATTTGGCAGGAGCATTCCCACACGTACACGTCTGAGCAGCAGATCATCAAGGTGGTCAACTCCGCCAGTTTGGGCTGCCCAACGCAATTCTGACCAGAGGTTGGGCAGAGCGTCAATATGTTGATTTTCGTCAGCAACTGCGCAATTCAACAGGTCGGTGATTTCAGTCCCATACCTTCCAAGGAGGTAGTTTAGGTCAGCCAGAGACAGGTCAATTTGAGGTTCAATATTAGGCAGGGGAGCAAAATATCTTTTTCGAATGGAGAGGTCTACCTGGTGCGGAAGATACGGCAGGGCTGTGCGGAGCGCTTGTTCGGCCATAATGCGAAAGGTCGTGAATTTTCCTCCGGTGATACTGATCAACCCTTCTTCCTGCCAAACCACATGAGCGCGCGATTCCTTTGAGGGATCTGCCTGCCCGGTATTAATCACAGGTCGTAAGCCGGAGAAAGTAGAGAGAACGTCTGAGCGGGAGAGTTCTGCTTTGGGAAATGTAGCAGCGGCTGCTTCAAGTATGTAGTCAATCTCTTCTTGCGTGGTGAAGGGTTCACCCAATTGCAGGTCATAACGGTGATCAAGGTCAGTGGTGCCGATGAGCGTGACGCCTTCCCAGGGAATGGCAAACATGGCGCGCCTGTCACGCGGATGCAGCAGGGTGACTGCATAGGGCAGTTCCAATCGAGATCGGGAAAACACAAGGTGCGAACCACGCAGCTTGCGCAATCGAGCCGGAGCCCCAATCTGACCGCGCAGATCATCGCTCCAAGGACCTGTGGCGTTGATCACGACTTTGGCTTTGACTTCCATTGATCCCAGCGATTCAGAAGATTGATCACTGAGGAGAACGCCACATACCCTTCCACTGGAGGGACGTAACAGTGAGTCTACCCTGGCGTAGTTGAGGGCGGTACCGCCTGCAGCCACTGACTCGCGAATGACCCGTAAAACAACCCTGGCATCATCCATGGCTGCGTCATAATAGAGGAAGCCATTTCGCAGATGTTCAGCCTCCAATTTAGGGCATATTTCTAAGATGCGTTCTCTGGAAAGATGGTAATGCTGCCATTTAGGTGCTAAAAGGTCATAGATCACAACACCCAGTGCAAATTGTGAGGCGATCTTTCGGTCATCAGGGCAGGGCATGAGAAAACCCAGCGGTGTGACCAGATTCTTGGCTTCTCTCAAGAGCCATTCGCGTTCACGGACCGATTCTCGGGTGACATCGAATTGCTTGTTGCGCAAGTAACGAAAACCACCATGAATGAGTTTGGAAGACCGGCTGGATGTGCCACTGGCAAAATCTGCAGCTTCGACCAGGAGCGCTTGATAACCTTCTTCAATTGCACGGCGGAAGATTCCTGCGCCAGTGATTCCCCCTCCTATGATGATTAAATCCCATTCTTTGTTTAAAGTCTGCCATGCCGCCTGACGCCAACCTGATTTCCACATATGCAACCTCCTG
Organism: Anaerolineaceae bacterium; assembly: GCA_034429135.1. Classification (GTDB taxonomy): domain Bacteria; phylum Chloroflexota; class Anaerolineae; order Anaerolineales; family Anaerolineaceae; genus UBA6107. The sequence continues at coordinate 25,493 of DAOUGR010000036.1, forward strand.
TTGTAGTCATTCATTTTTGGTTCATGTTTTTCAAGTGCTCGGTGATAGTACACGCGATTAAAAGCCACAGGGATAATTGAGAGAGCTGAAGAGAGTCGTTAACTTGTTGATGATGCCTGGTTCCATAGCTGGATGCTATCGCGCATAACCTGACGCGTGACCTGTTCAGCCAGGAAGGCATCGTTCGAAAGGACTGCAGAGAGGAGTTTCTTATAAAATGACCGTGAGTGATCTCGGTTCTGGCTCAAGGAAAAATATATAAGCCCCATGGAACGGTACAAATCGCCAAATCCGTTGAGAATCAGAGTGAATATTGGATTTTTCGATAGGATGGTCAAACGGTAATGTAATTCAAGATCGACGCGAGTGAAATCCTCAGCCGTGTCGGGTGTTCCCTGCATGGATTCGAGCAGGCGGATCACTTCGGAAGGGGAATGCTGCGTTGCCAGGCGAGTATATTCTGGGGCGATTAACAGGCGAATGTGAAGCAGATTAGGGACGAAATCAGCGGGGAGGTTTTTTTGATAACGAGTGATTGTACCCAAGATTAGAAGGTTGCCCTCGCGCATATAATCACGCACTCGTGTGGATTTACCATGATGAATTTCAATCCAGCCGTCGCGTGAAAGGCGCTGTAACGCTTCGCGCAGGGTAGGGCGTGTGACGCCAAGCATCGCGGCCAGATCACGTTCAGGGGGTAGGAGCGAATTCACCGGGAAGGTGCCATCCAGTATGGCTTCGATTAGGCGACGTTCTGTTAAATCTGCGGGTTTGAGGGGTGAAGTCCAGTCGTTCATGATCACTCGCTGTAGATCAAGGATTGGTAAGAGGTCATACCAGTTAATTCTATTTTAGCGATTATTTTCCAAATTTCAAGCTCCGAAATGAATTTATCCACAGATATACACGCAATTTACCGAAGATATGCGGATACACGATCAATCATCCCCCGTATATGGTGTATGGCAGCGTGTTGAATTACGAAAGGTGAATCATTATAATCAAAATACCGTTTGCTCTGTTGTTTCACCGTTTTTCTTTCTCACTCATAAATAATGATCATTTTGTAGTCATGTGAGATCCCACCTTCTCGGGGCGTAAGGGAATGCATTTTGACCGCCGAATAATGCCCTTTGTTCACCTGCCTGTTTTATGAAGAATTAATCAGGAGGATATGATGAAGCGTAATGAATTCGTGCTGATCGCGGGTATCGTTGCTTTATTCTTTGGACTGGCTTTTCTGGTGATTCCTGTTCAGACACTGGCGTTGTATGGTGTCAGGCCAGATATCCTGGCCGAGTTCATGTCGAGATATTTTGGATCAGCACTTACAGGAATTGGCATTTTGCTCCTGGCAGTGCGTAAGGTGGAGACGCGCGAGGGAATGGTAAGAGGAGGCGCACTGGGGATGCTTGCGTTATGTGTGACTGGTCTAATCGTGTCGATCTGGGATTTGGTAGCAGGCATCAGCGGAAATTTCCTCTGGGTTAACATTATCGTATACGGATTATTGGGAGTTGGATTTGCCTTTTTGTTGTTCAAAAAATAAAAAACTTCAAATTCAAACACGGAAAGATGAAATTGGTGCTTTACCCTTTCACAGGTTGGTGACCAGTTGTGGGATCGCTTCAAATGGATGTGATCTCTACTGTTCAAAGAGGCGCTGATATCTTCCTTCCAATCCTGTTTGCTTTTTGTGAAATAAGTCTATAATTTTCTCATGCAGCGCTCAAAATCTATACGCTTAACCTGGCTTGCTCGGGCTTTAATTGGTGCGGTGACTTTCAGCAACCTCCTGGCAGCATTTCAATTTATGCTGCGCCCAGAAATTTATGCGCCAGGATTCGAATTACAAGGAGAATCGGGCGCAGCGGTGATCCAGGGGATGGGATTATTGTTCCTGATGTGGAATGTTCCCTATATTGTAGCGTTGCTGAACCCAGTCAGATACTTTATCTCGTTGATTGAGGCGGTGACCATGCAGGCGATCGGAGTGGTTGGAGAGAGTCTGTTGTTGGCATTATTACGAGGAGAACACCCGCTGATTCGCGACAGCGTGGCCCGCTTCATTTTCTTTGACGGAGGAGGTTTGTTGTTACTGCTGGTAGCTTTAGGGTGTGTCTCTTGGATTAAGAGGCGTGCATAACTAAAACCGCTGGAAAGATCCAGCGGTTTTTGGTAGTTTTAGTTGCTAAATATGGATTTGACGAAGGGATTGATGTATTCCCATTTTGGAAGTAATACATGGGCGCCATCTTCTGTCACCCAGCTTGTCACCCAATCCCAGGAGAGCGTATTGAAATCAAAACCCTTGACCGCTGAGAATGCTGCTCCGTAGATCAGGCGCGGCCAGACCCATAACGGCACATTACTGTCAACAGATTGTAATACGGCAACAATTATCGCGGGAATGCGCACCCATTTGACAGGGTTAAGCATGTTCTTCATGGCTGCTGAGAGGAACATCTGCCCTCGTTTCTGACGCCAGAAATCATCACTGCCCTTACGGTCACGAACAAACGCCAGCGCTTGCTTGGCATCAAGATGATTTCTTCCCGCTTCTAATCCTGACATTGCTTCTGGCAGGTAGATCGTTACCCCGCCCATTGCGTTTACGATGCGCTCGAAGCCGTCAAACTTTATACGAATAACATATGGAACGTCGATTCCAAAGTTCGCCTCAATGGTTCCAGCTGCCGACTCCATGCCTGTGCCCGGGTTATAAAGCTCGCCAAAGTAATGAGCAGCGTTGATACGGCTCTCACCATAGAGGGGGATATTCACCCAGAGGTCGCGCGGGATTGAGAGAAGGCTCATCTGCGGCAAGAAAGGGGGCATGGTTGCGAGGATCATGGTGTCTGACCGTGACAGATAACTGTTTTCTTCAGGCGGACGGTCAAGACCGAGCAGGAGCACTGTGGTGCGCTGTGGTGTAAAGAAAAGAAAGAAGATGACAATCAGAGTAAGGACGGTAATACAACCACGTCCGCGATGTTTTTTACTTTCCTGGATATCCATTCCAGATCCTGAATGGATCGGTAAAGCATCGTTTTCTTTCATTTTTGATATTTGTTTGCCTTTCGTATTGCGGTCTTGCTTAATTGCTGTAATTCCTGTTAAAAGCAGGATAATGATAATCATTAATCGGGTATTTATCATAACCTCTTTTTTGGCCAAAAATCATCATTCTTTTCCATTCTGTGAGAATCATGCGGGCTTGTTGTGTGACGTAAGAACAGGGCTGGCCCAACTGCGAAAGGGCAGCCCTGTTCTTCAATCATGAATCTATCTGAGGTAATCTTAAATAAAGATGATCTGTGAACCTTCGGTCATATCCATGAAATCGCTGGCGGTGACGATATCAATCACGCCGTCAATAAAATCTTCTTTTTTGAGTCCGAACATATCGACAGACATCTTGCAGGCGTACAATTTCGCTCCACCATCCACCAGCATTTCCAAATATTCTCGTACAGTGGGGATGTTTAAGCCTTTCATCTTCTTTTTCATTAACCAGGAGGCAAAGGGTGTCATACCAGGGATGATGCCGAGAATCTGTGGAATCCCAATATAACCGGGGATACCCATCATGTTCATTTTCATACTGGCGTTGGCAACCGGTGGAATTTCGAGATGATCGACGCGAGCTTTGTTGATCATATCCATCCCCCAGAACGTGAAGAAGATGGTCACATCGATGCCATTGCCAAGGGCAGCCCAACCCATTACCAGCGCCGGGTATGCCATATCGAGGTTCCCCTTGGAGCAAATAAACGCAATTTTTCTTGGTTCGTCAGCCATATTCATGTCCTTTAGAGTTTGATTCCAGGCATGCGCCTGGTGATGGATGAGTTAAACGCAGCCCTCTGGCTTTCCAAGGCCGGCGATTCTGGCAACTTTCTTTGCGGGACCCTTGGGGAAGAGCGCAAACAAGTCTTTGGTGCTGACGCCTGAGCCAGAAGTGATGGCCCTTAAGGTGGGCACAGCACCACTGGATGACGCAGCCTCACGACAAAATTCGATGATCTTCCAATGTTCCGGTGTTAGTTCAGCGATCCCTTCTTCCTTGGCGATCTCAACTGCGATCTCCTTGGTCCATTCGGCTGGATTGGTCATATAACCTTCTTCATTGACCTGAACTTCTTTTCCTGCAATTGTTTTTACTGCCATATTTGATACCTCCTGAATTAGGTGTTTCAAAATTTTTTCATCATTAAGCTAATTCGATTCGTTTCTTTCCTGCAATGGAATAACTGGGCGGCAGGGGGAAGGGGATGCCGCGCAGCATGATATTCCAATAGATCCATTTGAACGACAATTTACCAAGATAGTTAAACCAGCTCTCCTTGAGCAGCGGGAATGGCCCCACTACCGGGAAGGGATAAAGGCCTGGTAATGGTTCAACCTCGTAGCTGAAATCAATCAGTAGACTCTTCTGGAATCCCGAAACAATGTGGCAGGTAGAGTGCCCGTCAAAGGCAGCTGTGAGCGGTTTGCCTTCAATGGCAGATAAGATATTCTCGATTAGTGTTTCAGCGGCGTAGTGCACCACTGATCCGGCTTTCGAGGCGGGGATATTTGAGGCATCTCCAACCACCCAAACATTTTCATATTTCTCAGAGCGCAACGTTTGTTTATTGGTGGGAACGTAGTTTAAAACATCGCCCATACCTGAACGCTTGATCACGTCAGACCCCATGTTGGTTGGTACAGTGACCAGCAGATCATATTCGATTTCGCGTCCATCGTATGATTTGAGAAGATTCTTCCCGGAATCCACTTCCATGATATTGAAATCAGCCTCGGTGTGGATGTGTTTCTTTTCCATCACATCACCAAGCATTTTCGAGGCTGTGGGTTTGGTGAACGCACCTGAAAGTGGTGTGGTATACACCAGTTCAACCTTGTTTCGTATGCCGCGTTGGGTGAAGTAATAATCAGCGAGGTACATAAACTCGAGTGGAGCAACCGGGCATTTGATGGGCATCTCAGCAATATTCAAGACCACACGGCCGCCATTGAAATTCTTAAGGAAGCCATTAAGCGCCATTGCACCTTCGAAGGTGTAGAAATCAAAAATGTTCTTTCGCCAGCCTGCATCCATCATTCCCTCAATCTCTTCAGGATGAATGTCGGTTCCGGTGGCAATAAGCAGCTGGTCATAACAGATCACGCGTTTATCCTTGAGCAGTGTGACCTTGCTTGCTTCTGGGTCAATTAACTCGATATCTGAGACAACAAACTCAACACCGGAGGGGACGAATTTGCCTTTTGATTTAAAAATGTCTTCTGGTTTGTAATAACCGAAGGGTAAAAAAAGGAACCCGGGCTGATAGTAATGAGTTACATCACGATCCACCAGAATAATCTTCCATTCTTTTGGATCAAGCCGCTTGGCGAGTTTGTTTGCCATCATGGTTCCGCCAGTACCAGCACCCAGAATAAGAAAAGTTTTCATACTTTTGTTCTCCAGTGTTTACTTAAAGTTTGATATTTTCATTTGCCCGGCGTGCCAGAAGCACCTGCTCGCGCAATTGATCTGCAAGCGTGGCACGCAACAAATCCAGTGCCTGGATGATGCGTGTGTCGCTGAGATGGTAGTTGATGGTTTGACCTTCACGCTCTGCGCGCACGATACCGCGCTCGCGAAGGATCTTGAGGTGGCGTGAGACAGTTGGCTGTGGAAGTTCAACAGCTGAGGAAATCTCAGTTACATTGCGCGGACCTTCTGCCAGGCTATAGATAATCAAGATACGATTCGAGTCCGCCAGCCCGCTGCAAACCTGTGCATGCAAACGGATTACTTCTTCACGCAAACTGTCTGCCATACTTATACTCCACTTAATAAACAAAGAAATGTATATATATGTTTATGCATATATATTATATAGCAAAGATTTGAAAACGCAAATGACAAATATCACGCTTTAGATTTTAGAGAAACGCAATCAATATGGATCTATCCAGAAGAAACTGGCTGAGATTTTTCTGACCGTCTAAGGCTCGAACCTCGAAGATCCCGTGCGCTTTTCCAGGGATGGTACTTTTGCGCAGCACTCTATAAGGGAACGGAAGTGAAAAGCCACCCGCATGGGTGGCTTATGAAGAGGTGGGCGCGATAGGGCTCGAACCTCGAAGATCCCGGGTGCTTTTCCCCGGGATAGGACCTTTGCGCAGCACCCCGAAAGGGCATGGATGTGAAAAGCCACCCGCATGGGTGGCTTATGAAGAGGTGGGCGCGATAGGGCTCGAACCTACGGACCTCACGGATGTGAACCGTGCGCTCTAACCAACTGAGCTACGCGCCCATGTTCATTTGTCAAGTTCAGGCGCTCTAACCAACAGCCCTTACAGGGTCTTCGAAGCTACGCGCCCATGTTCATTTGTCAAGTTCAGGCGCTCTAACCAACAGCC
>DAOUGR010000037.1:0-12916 GCA_034429135.1 Anaerolineaceae bacterium
TATAGTTGCTGTGGTCATCGTGTGTTCCCTTTCTTGAATTGGTGTATGAGACCTTCAAGAAACCACACGATGACTCTTTTGTCAATTGCTTTTTACACCACAATTTGAGACATTATCGAAAAGCCGGAACTGACCTACATTCATACCGGTTTTTTGGGCGCATTGTTATTGAACGCCGGCCGCGTGGATTTTGTAGTGGGAGGATGTGGAACAGGACAGGGATTTCTGAATTCAGTCATGCAATATCCCGGAGTGTTCTGCGGCCATCTGATGACTCCGCTGGATGCCTGGTTGTTTAACCAGATTAACGCCGGAAACTGCATTTCGCTGGCGCTTAATCAGGGCTATGGATGGGCAGGGGAAATCAACCTGAAATTTCTCTTTGAAAAATTATTCAGCGTTGAGAAAGGCGGAGGGTTCCCGCCGCACCGGCGCGAATCACAGCAGCAATCGCGGCTGCTGCTGGCGGAGATCAACCGTGAAACTCACCGCAGCTTCGCTGAAATTATTTCTACATTGCCTGATGATGTGGTGAAACCTGCCCTAGAGTATCCCGGTGTTCTGGATGTGTTGGATTATGAATCGATTGATAATTGGGAATTAAAACAAGCCATAGCCAGACGTCTGAAATAACAAAGAGGATACGGTGGATATAATCACCCCCTCTCGCATGAACTGTGGTCTTTCAACAAATGCCGGTTTTCAAGAGTCTGAACACATCTTCTGCCGTGTGCAACAGGTTCGGTCTGGCGTTGGTCAGTGCATCTTCGAGAGAGCTGGTTTCGCGGCACGTGGAAAAGAAGGCTGTGATGCCCTCTTCGTACAGCACATCGTATCCTGCTTTGAGTGACCCCGAGAGTGCCACTACTGGCACGCCATAATATTTGGCGCGCCTGGCGATGCCTGATAGTGCCTTTCCCATACTGCTTTGTTGATCGGTGCAGCCCTCACCGGTGATCACCAGGTCACAATCATGGATATTTTGATCGAATCCGCCAGAGTCCAAGACGATATCCACTCCGCTTTTCAACTGTGCGTTGACATGCGAAATGAATGGCACTGTGATACCCCCAGCAGCTCCGGTTCCTGGAATTTGCTGCAAGTCAATGTTGCAATCCCGCAGGATCACATTAGCCAGATTTTTTAATCCTTTATCCAGCACCTCGATGTCAGCCGGTGAAGCTCCTTTTTGAGGGCCATAGATGCGGGCTGCTCCATTCGGACCGTACAACGGATTGTTCACGTCGCAGGCAATCGTGAAGATCGATTCATTCAGGCCTTGAGCCATTTCAGACGGGTCGATCTTAGCCAGCGCAACAAGATCCTCTCCACAGGTTATAACCTGTCGGTTGGCATCAAGGTAGCGGATCCCAAGGGCGGCGGCAGCGCCTGCCCCACCGTCGTTGGTGGCACTGCCTCCTACACCCAGAATGAATTTCCTGCAGCCACGCCTGAGTGCATCCAGAATCAATTGCCCTGTGCCAAAGGTGGTGGTTTTCAGAACCTTTCTCTCGTAATCCTTCAACAGGGGCAGTCCTGAAGCGGCGGCCATCTCGATGACGGCTGTGTGATCATCGAGGATCCCGTAGGTGGCTTGAACGTCTCGCCATAAAGGATCTTTGACCACGACTGTGAATTTCTTTCCCCGCCCGGGGTACAACATGGCATCAACGAACCCCTCTCCTCCATCGGCCATGGGCATTTCGATCACCTGCAGATCAGGGAAGATCTTCAGCGCGGCATCTTTCACGATCTTGCAAATTTCGATTGAACTTAATGAACCTTTGAATGAATCAGGGGCAATGATGATCTTTTTCATACCATCCTCATTTTCTTTATTTATTCTAGCATGTGCAACTGTCAGGTTGTGAGAAAAATTGCGGGTTTTCGTTGTGAAATCAGATGGTTTAAGTCTAAATCATCTTCGATAGAGGGATGATGAACTCCGATTTACCCTTTTATTCGGTGGTCTTTCCCAAAAGAGAGTCTGAGATAAATGCCTTAATGTTGGCTGAAAGCATTCGTGCCTTTGGAGGCAAGTATTTGCGCCACTCGTTCTGGGTAGCTATAACCGGAAATGGTGCAGATTTGGCTGAAAACGGAAGAACAAGATTGCACGATCTCGATGTGCGATTTGTTCCTTTCAAGGGCACGCAGAAGACCTGTGACCTCTTTTTTAGATGAATTGACGGGGCTGGAAGCTCTCGAAACCGCTGCCGACAACGGATGTATCTGCCTTGTCTGGATGGATGCGAATACACTTTTAATAAATGTAAGCAGATATGCTTCTGCCTGAAGGAAAGATTCCAGGTTACCGCCCGGTGCATCATTTGTTAATTGGCTCTCGATTTGATGCATCGCCCGATGATTTTTGGAGATTCATCTATGAAAATTGTCAGGTAAAGTCCGATCGCATTTTACCGATGCAGCCGATGGTTCAGTCGGTTCAAATGCGGGCATACTTTAACGCCGGGCTGCTGGTCGTTAAACCCGAAAGGGGACTGCTGCAACAATGGAGGCGGGATTTTAACTCGTCTTTTGGCGGCACCTGATTTTCAATCATTCTACGAGTCAGATAAGCGTTACTCAATTTTCATGCACCAGGCGATGCTTTCAGCATCGATTTGAGAATGTTGGAACGCCAGGAAATGATCGAGCTGCCTGCTGCCTACAACTATTCTATTCATCTGTATGATCAGGATGAAACCTCCGGGTGTCTGGCGAGTATTGATGCAATGGTGACGATCAGGCATGAAGGCTTGTATCAGGTCATCGATGGGCAGGCCGATCTCCGGGTCAGTATGGGTTTTAGGCAATGGCTGGTAAAAAGGATGATCGAGATTCGTATATAATCAAATGGTTTCACCGAACTCTTTAATTGAAGCAGGGGTAAATACTTTTTTGAGTGATATGGATTCTTTGGAACTGAAAGGTAGAAATGGGAGACTTTTACGGCAAGCCTACTCGCTTCATATCCAACGATTTTCTAGAAGTGGAGTACCTCGAATCTGCCGGGCCGCGCATTGTGGGTCTACGATACCGGGGGTGCTCAAACCTTCTGGCGCAGGTTCCTGACCAAAGGAGGGATACCCCCTGGGGTGAATATTTTTTCATGGGCGGACACCGTCTCTGGCATTCACCAGAACACATGCCGCGCACCTATGTGCCCGATAATGACGGCTGCACCAGTTCGCTTATTCCTGATGGGGTTTTGCTCGAGGGCAAGTTGGAGGAAGGCAGCGCAATTCGAAAATCCATCGAGATTCGTGTTGATCCAATCAGGCCGCGGGTTCATCTCTTGCACACACTGGCAAATGAAGGGCTGTGGGACGTGAAACTGGCCCCCTGGGCGATCACGATGTTCCGACTGGGAGGTCAGGTTACACTTCCCATCCGAGCTGAAAATGCTGCGAAAACCGGCTTGCTCCCCGATCGTCCGCTGGTTTTGTGGCCTTACACGAAAATTCATGACAGGCGTTTGAAGTTGTCAGATGATTTTATTCAAATAGATGCCCAGCCGGGTGATCCAATCAAGATTGGCATGTTTAATCCCTGTGGCTGGATCAGTTACCAGATTGATGGGATTCTGTTTCGAAAGTCTTTTGACGTTTGCTATGGTGAGGAGCATGCCGACTTTGGCTGTAATTCAGAAAGTTTCAGTGGGCCGTACTTTGTGGAATTGGAAAGTCTTGGTCCCTTAAGCCTTGTACCGGCTGGCGGGAAAGTGCAATGGCAGGAAACCTGGGAGTTGAGTGAGGTTTAAAAAGGAGCACAGAACACGCTTACGCTGCCTCATTGAAACATGGTGAGCGTAATGAAGTGTAAGGGATCAATGATTGTTGAAGGATTATGGATAACATCCCCCTTCTCGTGAATTTTTTTAATCGTGTTAGATCGTCTTTAAAAGGTGATATTGGTACATGAACCAGAACAAGATACTGGACACATTTGACAATGCCCGTTTTGGAAAATTTCATATTACTCTGATGGTTCTTGCCGGTTTCTGCTGGATGCTGGTGGCCTACGGTGTGACCATTGTTGGTTTTCTCTCGACGTCTATACGCGAAGAATGGCAGGTATCAGCCAGCGCCATCGGTTGGCTGGCCAGTATCGGTATGCTGGGAATGTTCTTGGGGGCTGTCATCATTGGCGTTCTTTCTGATCAATTTGGGCGGCGTAACATGTTAGCCTTGACCCTGGGCTTTCTGGGAGTGGCTTTCATTGCATCATCATTTGCCTGGAATTTTCCATCTCTACTACTGCTGCGGTTTCTAACAGGGTTGGGGCTGGGCGCCATTCTGCCAGTTTCATCCACGCTGATCGCTGAATTCTCGCCCTCGAAATACCGTGGTGCGATGTCGGTAACGATGAATGCCTGTTGGGGGGTGGGCGGAACGCTTGCTGCACTGGCAGGATATTCACTGGTGCTGAACCAGGGCTGGCGGCCTGCGCTGCTGATTGGAGGAACCGCGCTCATCATCAGTCCACTGGTGAGGTTGTTGCTTCCCGAATCCTTGCGTTTTCTGCTGGGAAAGGGGAAGTGGAAAGAAGCCGAAGGTGAGTTTTTGCGTGTGCACCGGCAATTAACCGGTGAGAGCCAGGCGATACATTTAGAGCGTTACCAGCCAGTAGATATCGTTATTGGGAGAAATGGAGGAATATGGTCGCGATCTTTTGCCCGCATTACCTTCGCGCTCTGGGTTCTCTGGATTGCCCTTAACTTTTTCTATCAGGGCGCTTTTGTCTGGCTTCCGACGCTGTTGACCGGCACACAATTTTCAGAAGGGCGTTCTTTCTTGATGACGGTTCTGATCAGCCTGGGACAGATTCCAGGGACGTTGCTCGCCGCCTTCCTTGCCGACCGCATGAGCCGCAGAAAATTACTCTTTATCTCACTGGCACTGTTAACCGCCGGGTCACTGCTATTTGGGTTATCTCAAAAAGATGCCTGGGTGTTAATCATTGGATTTTTGTTGATGGTATTTAATGGGATGGCGTGGGGAATGGCTTACCCGTTTTCTTCAGAGCTATATCCCACACGCATCCGCGGCACGGCAACTGGCTGGGCAACCGGGATCGGCAGACTGGGCGGTGTGGCGGCTCCGTTGATGGTTTCTTGTGTGACTCTGGCAGGCGGAAGTATCTTCCACGTCTTCCTGATGTTCTCAAGCGCTTTATTATTAACCATCTTCATTGTCGCTGGGGTAAAACTCGAAACCACTGGCAGGTCGCTGGAGGAAATCTATACTGGTGAATAATCCCCCCGTTTGATTTGAGAAAATTGCGTAGATCCATAACTCAAATGATTGACGAGAAGGATACGAATCAATAATAAAAAGAGGTGGATTCGATTATAAATCCACCTCTTTTCTCAATATCAATCTCAAATTGTGTTTATGCAGAAGGTGCGGCGGCGGCTGCTTTGCCTGCCAGGTAACCAAAAGTGAGCGCTGTGCCGTGTGAGACTCCCGGAACAGTCACGGGGTAGTCCTGGATGATACGTCCGCCCATGTTATTCCCCGCTGCATACAGGCCGTCGATAGGCACCATGTTTTCATCGACGACTTTCATACTGACAGGATCGATCTTTAAGCCGCCAATACAGACCAGCATGGCGCCCGCTGATACTTTGCTGGCATAGAATGGGGGTGTCTTGATCGGGAAAAGACGACTGGGGGTTTTATTGAAGTCTTCATCTATACCCTTGTCGCAAAGTTCATTATAACGGGCAATGGTAGCCAGCGCACGCTGTTGTGCTTCAGGTGTGAGTTCAATCGCGGCGAGCAACTCTTCGAGTGTGTTGGCTTTTGTGCACTGGCTGTCCACTTCCTGTCGGCTGGTAATGCCGCTCTTACCGATCGACATGATGTTTTCAAGATGTGGATTGACACTCTCATCCACGACGTAATTGACAGAACCATGGCCAACCGGCATATATGCGAGTTGTTCGGGGTATTTGTCGTCAAAAATGTACCAACCAAAATTGTCTTTCTGGCGGAACAATTGTGTGGACAGTTGTTGACCGGCAACATCTTCATTACAGAAACGGTCTCCACTGGTATTGATCAGCAGGAATGGGTCGCAACCCAACGCCGCACCCAGGGTGTGGGTCATAGGAGCATGCGGGCCATCGTCGATCTTGGCTCCTACCCAGATACCCATTTGTTGGCCTTCGCCTACGTTGGTTACGTTGCCCCTGGCATCTACGTTGGGGAAGAAACCAAAGTAGGTGCGTCCGCCGCAGTAGTATTGAACCATCTCAGGGTTGCTGCCATAATCGCCGGCTGCCATGATGACACCCTTCTTGGCAATGAACTTGATATATTTGTCGTTAATATCCTGCGCGATGACGCCCTGCACGCGCCCTTCTTTGTTGGGGCGGATCAGCTGCTTTGCCCAGGTGGAAAAGTGGAAGTCAACACCCTTTTCCACGCAGATCTGGTAGCTCATATCTAGAATGGCACCCTGATCAGGCATGAAGGAAAGCGTGGCTTCGGGATAGACTGGGCTAAATTCTTTGGATGAATCAAATTGTTCTGGATACGGATAGTGGAGAGAGACAAGGGTGATGCGGGTCTTATCGTAGGTGGTGGCAAAGCAGTCAATATAATCCAGCAGTCCTTTATCCACGGCTGGTTTCAGATACCAGTCAAATGCCTCTCCAGAGTGATCACGCCACAGGTTCCACACCCGCTGGTCGGGGCGGTAGCCCATTTCTTTCATCAATGCACCAACAGCAGCGGTGGCGTCGAAGTCCATACCGTGCGCCTTGTGAACGCTGCTGTTGTAGGTGCCAAATTGACCAGAGCGATACTGATAGGTTGTGGCCTTTTCAATCACTGCAACCGTGACCCCGGCTTCAGCAGCGGAACGCGCGGCTGAAAGGCCAGCCAGACCACAGCCAACGATCACTACATCCGCCGTCACGGTTTCAGAGATATCAGAGTCAGGGATGGGGTCTGGAGGTATTAAGAAACCTGGTGTACAAGCAGCGCCAGGCGCAGCGGTTGCACCGGGTTGGACCGGCGCTTCAGTGGCCACTTGCGGATTGCAGGAGCCTAGTATGCCAGCACTGGCGATACCTGCAGTTCCGATAGCCGCTTTCTTAAGGAAAGATCTCCTGCTTAACTTATCCATACGTCTCCTCCATTTCTGTCCAGTTGTAAAAATGGGATACACAATTGACAAAAAGATTATAGCAATATTGAGAGTCGTGTGATTCAATAAATTTTCTTGCATCATTTCGTAACAAAATCACATTTGTTTTAAATTTTTAACTTTGACACGTGCATTTCCCCGTTTATTAAGGCGATTTCTCTGCTAAAATTCAATCTTACCCTGATACCGGATACTCATTATGACATCAAATACCGCTGCCAAAAAAATACCGCTGTTGAGTCCCGTTTTGATCGTTTTTATGATCGCCATGATCCTTGCCAACCTGGGTGGCAACATGTACGGCCCACTGCAATCTCTCTACCTGGAAGACCTGGGCGCGACCGTTACTCAAATCGGGCTTTTCTATACCCTGGCGCAGATCGTGCCGTTGATCCTGCAGATCCTTGGAGGTTGGATTTCAGATTCGCTGGGACGCCTGCGCGCGATCGCAATTGGCAGTATTTTTGGCACGATCGGGCAGATTATCCTGGTCTGCTCTACCTCATGGGGATGGGTGCTGCTTTCCAGTATGGTGGGATCTGGTGCAAGCGCTCTGGTTGGACCCAGTTTTGACGCGTTCATTGCTGAAAAATCTTCTGAAGAAAACCGGGCACGTGTGTTTGGTGTTTCTCAAACACTTTACAGCATCGTCGCGGTTATCGGTCCGCCTATCGGCGGCTGGATCGTTCAGCGTTACGATTTTAAGACGATGCTAATAACATCGCTTGCGCTTTACGTCACTGCGATGGTCATTCGCATTTTAATGGCGCGCTCAGGCAAGCACGACACTGTTTCGTATGAACGCACTGCTTTTACATTTACCGGGCTTAAGAAGAACCTGGGTGCGATGTTTGGGTTGCTCTTTGCCGGAGGTATCATCACCTGGATCTTAATCACCGATGGAGTGCGCGATATTGCTTATGGTATCTCCATGAACTTCCTCAGCCTGTTCATGGAGCAGGTGGCGCATATTGATATTCAGACCATTGGCGTACTCACCGGTGTTTTTGGGTTGTTCTCGATGCTGTTCATGATCCCGGGCGGCTGGCTTTCAGATAAAAAGGGTGAACGCCTGGGAATCATCATTGGATTTTCGCTGCATTTCCTGTCGCTGGGTGCGATCGCGGTATTACCCGCTACCAGTCCGCTCTGGGTCTATTTCGTGGCGTTTGCGGTTGCTGGAACCGGAATTGGTCTCATCGCTCCGGCATACCAATCCCTGATCAGCAAAGCAGTCCCTGCCCACCTGCGTGGAACGGCATTTGGCCTGTTTAGCACCAGCCTTGGCCTTATCTCTTTGCCAGCCCCTTTTATCGGCGGCATCCTCTGGAAGAATGTTTCACCACAGCTGCCCTTTGCCATCACCGCAGTGGTGGCCCTGCTCACCTGCATTCCGGTGTGGTTTAAGTTCAAATTACCCAAGAATACAGTATCTGCTGAAGTCGCTCCTGAATCTGGCAAATAAAAGAATGTTAGGTTTAGGTACGTCGAATCCTTGCTAGATGCCGTTGTGGGTATATGCGAGAGTTCTTTCTGGAAAAATTTCATCAGTAAAGCATACGTTTACTGATTATTGAAATTAGATAAGATAACAAATACGGATGAATTTAATTTTCTCTCATTGCCATAAGAGTTGGCGCTCTTTTCTTTATTATTATGGGGCAAATTGGTTATTTCTCCATTTGTGACATGATTTCGTCAATAGAATAATAAATTGTTTGAAAATTTTCTTGAAATGGACTGAGGTTATTGGTAAATCGTTGTAATGTCTGCGCTCTCTGATGAATCAAATTGCGCATATTTTCACCAGGGGCTTTCAAGTGTCGTTTCCATAAATGTAAAAATACATCAAAACCATAATTGGGAATGTTGTTGACGTCAAAAATTCTATATGCTATTATGAAAGAGCTTTCATAATTGAACGGAATGAAATATGAATAACGGAAAGAAAGCATACACAATATTTGATGTTGCCGAACTCGCTGGAGTAAGCATCTCTACGGTTTCGCGCGTCATCAATTCACCTGAGAAGGTAAACATCAATACCCGGCAAAAAATATATGAGGCAATTGACAAATTAGGTTTTGTGCCTCAGGCTGAAGCCCGCGCCCGCGCCTTGCGATTTAATGGGCGAATTGGCGTCATCACCCCCTTTTTTACAGCGCCATCGTTTGTTCAGCGGTTGCGAGGTATCGCAGCAGCCCTGTCAAAAGAAAATTTTGATTTAATTATTTATACAGTTGATTCAAACAACCGTTTACAGTCTTACTTGTCTTCTTTACCGCTTACCGGGAACCTCGATGGTCTTGTCATTGTTTCACTTCCAGTTGCGGATAATGATGTAAACCGCCTTCTTGAGCACAACCTTCCAACTGTTTTAATTGAATTTCCACACCGTTTGCTTAATGGTGTTGAGATCGATGATGTTGCGGGTGGAAGGATGGCTACAGAGTATCTGATCAACCAAGGGCATAAACGAATTGCATTTCTTGGAGATTCAGATTTACCAGAGTATTCCATTCATCCCGTGAGCCTGCGGTTGAAAGGATTCCGTCAGGCAATAAAAAATGCAAATCTAGAGGTTCCAAAAGAATTTGTTCGTTTGGCTCCATACAATCAGGAACAGGCCAGAATTGTCGCTAAAGAGTTGCTCGACATTCCAAATCCACCGACCGCAATCTTTGCAGCAACTGATCTTCAGGCGTTAGGAGTTTTAAAAGCTGCGCGCCAGCTCAATGTTAAAATCCCTGAACAACTCGCCGTAATTGGATTTGACGATCTGGATATGGCTGAATACGCAGATCTTACAACCGTGCGACAACACCTTGATGAATCTGGGCGAATTGCGATTGAGATCTTGCTTTCACACATTTCAGATAACACCCGGCCAGTACAGCACATTACGCTCCCATTGACATTAATCAAACGGTTGACAGCTTAATTAACTTGTTTATTAAAAGTTGTGTGCTATACTTGTTTATGAAAGTGTTTTCATGTAAACAGTTTATAATATCGATATCATGCTTGGTGGTGTAAATCAATATGTGTGAGTAAGAGGAGGTGAAATTCAGGAAATTGGTTCAAATCGCTCGAGGTGTTTCAGAATAACCTAAAAAAATGGAGGAGAATATGAAAAAAGATTTCTTAAAAATCCTTGGGGTAATCGTCTTGTTGATGATGGTTTTCGCTGCGTGTGCACCAAAACCAACGGCAGCTCCGACGCAAGCACCGACAGAAGTTGCAACCGAAGCCCCTGTTGCTTCAACGACTGAAGCACCCGCTGAGGCTGCTGTTCCGAATTGTGGAACAGAACCTGTGGTGCTTAATGCCTACTTCGAAACAGGTTTTGATATTCCCTTTAAATTGGCTGAGGAGTTTACAAAGCAATATCCAAATGTAACTTGGGATATCAAACAGGACCAATTCGCGAACCTGATTACCACAACTCCGCTCTTGTTATCTGGTGAAAATGCACCTGATTTGCTCCGTTTGCCCACCATGGTTACTTTTGCAAAAGATGGCTTGCTCATGAATCTCGACAATTATGCAGAAGTATTTGGCTGGAACGACTGGCCAGTGCCACAGCTCAATCAAAACCGTGTCGCAGCAGATGGAACGAGAGGTTCTGGTTCTCTCTATGCGATGGGCCTGAATTACAGTCTAACCGGTGTCTTCTACAACAAAGAATTGGCAGCTCAGATTGGCATGACTGAGCCACCCAAGACCCTGGCAGAATTTGACGCGCTGCTTGCTGCGGCTAAAGAAGCTGGTTTGCAACCAATCATGATGTGGGGAAGCGCGAAAAGTGGTATGGGGCTTGCGTTCCCGCTTCAGCAACTGATGGCTGCTTACGGTCCGGTAGGTCCAATCAACGACTGGATTTTCAATAAACCTGGCGCGACGATTGATACTCCGTCGAACCTCCTTGCTGCTCAACATCTCGAAAGATGGATCAAAGCGGGTTACTTCCCGGCTGACATTAATGCAATCGAGTATACGGATGCAGCTGCTCGCTTTGGCGCTGGAGAAGGTGTTTTCACTTTCAATGGTGATTGGCAGAATGCAGGTTACGATGCAACCCTGCCCGGAAAAGTAGGGTTTTTCTTGATGCCTCCTCTTGAGGCCGGTGGTGCACCTGCCGCAATGTCTGCTCCATTAACCTTTGGAATTGCAGCAAAAGCCAAGCACGCAGATTGTGCTGCTTTCTTCTTGAATTGGGTTGCCACGAATGATGAAGCGCGTAAAATCAATGTAAACATCGGTGGTTCTAACCCTGGAGGTCCATTAGGGGCTGTGATGCCTGCTGCTGCTGAAGGTTCAGTTACCAATGAAACCCTTGCTGCAGGACCAGTGGTTGGTGCGGCAGGAAATTCGATGGACTTCATTGCCAATGCAACAAGTGCGATTTTTGCTCAAGGGTGGACCCCCGAGCTTCAAAAGATGGTTGCTGGTCAGCAGGATGCCGCTGGTTTACTGAAAGCTGTCCAGGCTGAATACCTGCGAGAACTTGGTCAATAAGGAAATGGGCCGTGTGGAAAAATTTGACTCGATTTTATCACCTGAGAAAACTATGTCTGAAATAAGTAATGACACACCGGCCCTAACTCGAAATCGACGGATCTTCCCACGCGGGAAGATCCGTCATGAACCTATCATAAGCTGGTCTTTTGTGTTGCCTGCTTTATTTATGTATGCTCTATTCGTCTTGGTTCCTTTAGTTCTAAGTGTTTTTTATTCTTTTTTCCGTTGGAACGGCGTGGGGCCAATGACCTGGGTAGGGCTCAAGAATTACTTTACCATCGTTCAATTCCCGAATTTATTTGGTTCAATCTTCAACGCGTTTAAGTTAATTATATTTTTTAGTTTTATCCCTGTGGGGCTTGGCCTTGTGGTGGCCAGTGTGATCAACCGAATGGCAACCGGTCGATTAGGGTCAATCGCTAGAACAGTGATATTTCTCCCTCAGGTTATTCCGCTTGTTGCCGCTGGTATTATTTGGGGATGGCTTCTGGCTTTACCTGGATTGGTCAACGAACTACTTCGATTAATTGGACTGGGTAGTATCACTCGTGCCTGGCTCGGAGATTTTAATTGGGCACTACCCTCAGTTGGTGTGATTGGTGTTTGGGTATTACTTGGATTTTGCACCGTTCTCTTGGTCACTGGAATGACAAAGGTTGATCCAGCCCTTTATGAATCTGCAAGAATAGATGGAGCTAACTGGTTTACCGAGTTTTTCAATATTACCATTCCCCTTTTAAAACATGAGATCGGTGTCTGTCTCACCGTGACTGTCATCAATGCGCTTTCTGCTTTTGATATAGTTTGGGTCTCAACGGCTGGCGGACCAGGAAATGCTACTTCGGTGCCTGGAATTCAGATTTATATTCTTGGATTTTCACAACGATCCGTAGGTTTGGCTTCTGCCTTGGCAGTCATGCTGATGATCTTAGTCTTGATCGTTATTCTGCCAATTCAGCGGTTAACCCGGGAGACATCGAAATGAAACCATCAAAGAGCGAATTGTTGGTCGGAAGACTTTTCTTGTTTACATTAATGGCGTTCACGGTATTGCCTTTTATCAGTATATTCATAACTGCGCTGTACCCTTCGAATACCATACCGAATGGCCTAGAATGGTTAGCGTCTCTGTCAATGGTGTAAATTCATTGTGTGGAATCTTTAAGGTTCAAGGGTGTCAATGAACAGGCGCCAGAGTAAATGGCATGACCTCAGCCATCATCAAGGGTTGCGGCCC
>DAOUGR010000038.1:0-35573 GCA_034429135.1 Anaerolineaceae bacterium
CCCTCTGTTTCCTTTTTTATTTCACTAAAAGCCATTTTTTACGCTTGGCTAGGTCGTGTAACGTTTAATCCGGTAAGTTATGCTTTTTAAAAACGAGTATTTTCAGTAAAGTCATAATTAAGAAAGTTTTTTTAACAATTATGCCCGGCCAATACGATCTGCCATGATATCAAACGACTATCGCCGATTTTCTACCCTTTTTATAAGACTGGCTGCCTTCGTGGTGATTGGCTTATTGCTCTCCGCCTGCAGCGGTGGGTCAGGGGCTCAGAATTCAGCCAATGCCGGAAAAACCTACGAAGTCGCTCCAGAATTTCGCGAATTCTACAACTCTCTTGGCGGCGAGAATGTCCTTGGCCCCGCAATTTCCAAATTGTTTACCTTTCAAACCTTCGAATGCCAGTATACGGTCAATGTTTTGATGTGTCAAAATCCTGTCCTTACTGGCAGCAGCCGTTTTGGGTTATATCCACTTGGTCACTCGCTGAATATCCAGGAATCTCCAGACACGAGCGCTCCTGCTGAAGGCAGCCGCGTCGTCAATGGTTATCGCATTTACGAAGAGTTCATTCCCCTCTATGACCAGTTTTCTGGTCAACAATACGCCGGTAATCCCATCAGCCAGGTTCACATCAATTATTCACAGGAACGAATCGAGCAGTATTTTGAAAATATCGGGCTCTACCGCAGCTTCAATGACGCTCCAGGTGAGGTGAAACTTCTGGCGTATGGCGCTCTGGCCTGCGATGCTGAATGCCAGTACAGCCCTTCCATAGATTCGCTGATCATCAGTTCAGAAAGCGCAGGGAATAACCAGCCCTTCCTTCCACAGTTGGGAAAGATCGGTGGGGCAACAGCCTTCGGCGCTCCGTTGACCCAGCCATATATTGCGTCAGATGGTGCACAGGAACAAATCTACACAAACGCAGTCCTTTACAGCCCCAACGGAAGAAATGGCGAAGTGAAACTTCGCCCGCTGGCAGTCCTTCTGGGGGTGTTAACCACCCCTCCGGGGCCACAAATTTATGGCAATCAAGACGGCGTGGTGTTCTATGCGGTGCAGGGAGAGCTCGGGTATCACGTGCCATTAATCTTTGATGAATTTATCAGCACACACGGCGGGCTGGAGATTTCCGGCGATCCGGTCGCTGAAACAATTGAAGTTCAACCCGGTCTTTACCGGCAATGTTTTGAAAATTATTGTCTCGATTACCAGCCATCTGCCGCGGCTGGCCAGCAAGTGAGCATGGCCCCACTCGGAAGGCAATATCTTGAGAACATGCAGGGAGCCAATTCAGGCGAAAAACCGCTCGTAGTTTCCAGCGATACGATATTGCTGCAGGCTTCAGAGCAATATAAGCGGCTGCCGTCCACCAGCCCGCAGCGCATCGATATTGTTGTCCTTAAAAAAGAGGATCAGAAACCACTCTCTGGTTTTGAATCTACCCTTGACTTGCTTCTGCCAGATGGAAGCCATTACACCAGTGATATCTCGGCCACACAGGAAGACGGCAAGGCTTCGGTCATCATTCCGGCGATGAACTCTATCCAGAACGGCTCGATCCTCACCTACAAAGTCTGCCTCAAGGCGGCAGCTGTTGA
The DNA here is from genome assembly GCA_034429135.1 of Anaerolineaceae bacterium. Lineage (GTDB taxonomy): Bacteria > Chloroflexota > Anaerolineae > Anaerolineales > Anaerolineaceae > UBA6107. The sequence continues at coordinate 1,603 of DAOUGR010000038.1, forward strand.
ACCGGTGTGCACCACCGGTAACTACCTGATTTGGAATTTTCCCTGATCAGGGGAAGGCTTCGCCAAAAACCATTACGTTTGCGATTTTTCCCCCTGTGCTGTAAACGGTGGTTTCAAAGGAATATTCTTCTCCTGTTGCAAGCCCGGTGTTCACCTCTACCCGGCGCACGCCGATCACATCACCTGCTGCATTGTAAGCCACGGCAGCGAGAACAATCTGACCGGCTGACCAGCCTTCACCATCCAGGGTAGCTCCACCATTGAAGACAGCCGACAGACCATCGGGTGCAACGATGAACTGGTTGTCTTCTATGTTCAAGAACATTTGATCCCCTTTTCCGTTTTCAACTGCGGCGGCCGTCAAGATGTTTAATTCGACGTTTGGATTCATGGCGACCGGTGGCGAAAAGTAAGTATAGAAAGGCAGTGCCGTACCCGCTTTCAGACGGCTGAGTGGAAACTGTGCAGATTGGGAAATCACTTCTCCCGAGGAAGGATCCGTAAGCCGGAATTCTGCGGTGAGATTCTCCAGGTCATTTTCCTGATTATTTTCAATCAGAGCAAAGCAGTAAAGCCCGCCTGTCAAAGACGGCGTGCAATTGATCGCTCTCACTGGAATGGGTGCCGGCGTGGGGTTGGGCACAGCCAGCGTGCTCTGCGCAGGTTTGGCTGCGGGAATCAGCAGTTTCGTTCCAATGGCAAGGTTGTAAGGGTTAACATCAGGGTTCGCGGCCTTCAGTTCATCAAGGGTCAGACCGTTCAGGTAGGCGATGTCGATCAATGTATCATTTGCTTTAACCGTATACACCCGTGGAGTGGGGGTGATGGTTGGGGCAAGCGTGGAGGTGGGGGCATCCGGCGGAGTGGGCGTTATGGTGGCGGTTGCAGTGGCAGTTCGATATGGTGTTAACTGAACCGCCTGCGTGGAAATATCCGACCCATTCGGCGTCATCTGCGCACATGAAGCCAAAATGAGTAAAGCCGCGAAAATGACAGCAATCTGGTATCTCATATTTTGCATTATACCTGAGTTCATCACCAATTTACCGCTTGCCCGTCTTGAAGCCATATGCTAAACTCAACGCATGACCCCAGAAGAGCGTCTTTATCAGGAAGTCAAAGATGCACTGACACAAAACGACCTGCCAAAAGCCCGGCAGCTCCTCACACAACTCTTAAAAATCAATCGCAGCAATCCTGAATACTGGTTGTTGATGAGCGCTGTGGTAGAAACCCGCAAGGAACGTGGCATTTGCCTGAAAGAAGTTCTCAAACTTGACCCTGGTAACCTGACTGCAATCCGTGGTCTTCGTCTTCTCGACGAAGACATTCCAGACCCCGAACCACCGCCCGGGATCAGATCTTTGAAACAGGATTGGAAGACAAGTCTTGAGATCGCAGCGATTAAACCAGCCGCTGCGCCGAAAGTCCGCCGCAAGGCGATAGCCTGGTCCATCCTGGGTGTGATCGCCCTGGCTCTGGTGATTACCGGCATTATCCTGGGTCTGCGCCCAAAAACCAGACCCACCACATACACAGCATTAAAATTTTCGCTGACACCGCCCCCCACCGAAACCGCCGTGATCACTCCCTCGGCTACATTCGAAGGCCCGCCCCCACTCTGGACGTTGCTCGAAGCAACCTTTACCCCCACCCCGCTCTATGTGGCCACTCCACACAACCTGACTGAGGCTTACCGCGCAGCAATGAAAGCGTATGAGAAAGGCGAGTGGGCAAAAGCGCTGGAATATTTCAAGCAAGTGCTCGGCACTGAACCAAATTCACCAGATATTCAGTACTACATTGGGGAATGCTTCCGCTTTCTGGAGCAATACAAGAATGCTGTCGCTGCGTATGATGCCGCGCTTAAAATCGACCCTGCGTTTGCTCCTGCTTATCTAGGCAAGGCCCGGGTTCAGCTTCAAGCCAACCCGCCTGATGCCAACGCAGCCGAAAAGAACCTGAAAAAAGCCGTAGAACTTGACCCTTTGATGCACGAAGCCATTTTGGAGCTAGCCAACGCCAGCCTCGCACATGGAGATGCTGACACAGCGTTAGAATGGACCAGCCAGCTTTCCAGCAGCATGCCGCGGTCATCGCTCGTTGAAACGATCCGTGCTCAGGCATTCCTGCTGCAGGGTGAATATAAGCTCGCCTTAGACGCAATCGAAAAAGCCAATCGCTATGATGTATCCTCTTTGCCGGTATATAAAATGTGGGCCGAGATCCTGCAGGCCAATGAGCGCTACGAAGACTCTCTTGAACCCCTGAATATTTATCTCACGTACAGTCAGGGTGATACAGCGACAGATCTCATGCTGGCCAAAGCATATTTTGCTGCCGGAGAAATGGAAGAAGCCCTGACCACAGTTAACCGCGCGCTTTCATCAAACAGCACGCTGGTTGACGCGCTGGTCATTCGTGGCAATATCTACCTCCATCAAGAGGAAATTGACCTGGCTGAAAAAGATTTTGACCGCGCGCTTGCTTTGCAGCCCAAATCTTTCGACGCCAATATTGGCCAAATCCGCATTGCGCTTCTACAAGACTACCCCGGATTGGCTTTCGAGTATGTGAAGGTTGCAGTGGAGTTGGCAAAAGGCGACCGTGAAGAAGCGACCGCGCTCTACTGGCGCGCTATCACGCTGATCGAACTGGGTGAGATGAACTCAGCAATCCGTGACCTTGAGGCCGTTTTGGCCTTTCCTGAAGATATTTTACCTGACGGGCTGCGTCAACAGGCTGAAGAAGCCTACCTGCCGCTGGTCACCCCAACCCCCAGCCTCACTCCTACCGAGACGGTCACACCTTCGATTACGCCTACGCCCAGCAAGACATCAGCAGTTACCCTCACTCCAACCCTTATGTCGAGCCGCACCCCAACTCGCACTCCTACTCGTTAGAATACCGTGCGTAAAACCGAACTGTTTCTACTGATCAAGAATCGACACCTCACCCGACAGGCTCATACCAGCCGGGTAAACCGGATTCTGAAGTATCTGGCAGTGGCATTGACCGCAATGATTTCGATCGTGATTGCCCTGGCACTGTTCGGAAGCGGTTTTCTTTATGCAAAAATTACAGCTGATCTTCCTTCAGTTGAAGTGCTGCCGGTGCTGCTCAACGCCAGTGATGGAGAGCTGCTCAGCCCCAGCCGCCTGCTCGATCGTTCAGGGCAGGTTGTCCTCTTTACATTTCAAGACCCCGGAATTGAACGCAAGTATCTTTACGTAGATCCCGAAGAAACCAATCATATCAGCCCGCAAATGCTGCGAACCATCACCGCAGCGATGGAACCCGATTTCTGGGAATCTCCGGGCTATGATCTGAGACAGTGGAATAACCCCGAACCCCAGACGATTACCGAAAGGCTGGTGGATGAACTCTTGCTCGATGGTGAGCCTGATTCGCAGATCCGCCGCCTTCGCATGCGCTTGCTGGCAGGTCAGGTGGTGGCACAATATGGCCGGACGCGCGTGCTCGAATGGTATCTAAACAGCGCCTGGTTTGGTCATTACGCTTACGGTGTAGAAAGCGCCGCTCAACTTTATCTCGAAAAATCCGCTTCAGATCTTACCCTTGCAGAATCTGCTCTACTGACCCCACTGCTAGAAAGCCCCGCCCTGAATCCGCTGGATGCCCCCGATGCTGCGATAAAAGCCCAGCGTGAATTTCTCGCGAAATTACTTAAGAACGGGGTGATAAATGAAAAGGAATACAAAGCAGCGTTGGAAGAAGACCTGAACCTGCGCGAAAAAGCCGTCCAACCCTCATCTATTGCCGCCGGATTTGTGAAACAGGTTGAACGCCAGATGAACAATTCGCTGGGCAGCCGACGCGTTCAGCGCGGTGGAGTGGACGTGATCACCACTCTGGATGCCGACCTGCAGCAACAATTCCAGTGCACAACCGCCACCCAGCTCATCCGCGTGCAAAGCAGCAACATCTCTGGTGTTGCCCCGGTCCAGAACGATTGTGATGCATCTTTGCTGTTGCCAACACAGAGTTTCCTCAACGAATCGATTTCAGGCCTTACGGCTGGGGGTTTAATCATGGATCCTGCAACCGGTGAAGTGTTGGCCTACCAGGAACCTCTCACGCTTGATGGCAAAACACTGCCAGATAGCGGCTACGAACCCGGGTCTCTGCTCACCCCCTTTATTGCCGCTGCTTCCTTTGCCCGCGGTTATTCTCCGGCCAGCTTGCTCTGGGATATTCCCAGTGCCGCATCGCCAGTCATGACAACTTCAGACGCATCTCATGTTGAATACCATGGCGCGGTCAATATTCGCGGCGCAGTGGCAAACGATTACCTGACGCCGCTCGCATCACTGGTTAATAACGTGGGAGCTGCTAACGTATGGATGACAGCCTCTGCTGCCGGATTGTCATCGCTAAAAAATGCTCCATACGATGCCAGCCCGCTCACTTCCAACTCTGAAACCAGCCTTTTCCAGCTCGCTGCCAGTTATGGCACGTTTGCCAATTCGGGTGTGCGCGCCGGTATGTTTGACTCTCAAACATCCGAGATTATCCCCAATACGGTTTTACGCGCCGAAACGACCACCGGACGAACCCTGTTGGATAATTCAACCCCTGCCACCAGCTCCATCTTCAGCCAGCCGCTGGCTTACCTGGTTAACCACATATTAAGTGATGAGAGCGCACGCTGGCCCAGCATGGGGTATCCGAATGTGCTCGAAATTGGCTCACCGGTTGCGGTCAAGACGGGCAGTGCAGCCAATGGCCACCAGGTCTGGACGGTGGGATACACATCACAGCATCTCGTATTGGTATGGATGGGAGATGATTCAGAAGCCTCAACCGATTCTCAGTTAAATTTCCGTATGCCTGCTGGAATCTGGCACGCGCTCACGCGTTACGTCATGCGCACAGAAACCTTCTCAGGCTGGCAGATGCCAGCCGGTGTCACTTCCATGCAGGTCTGCAGTCCATCTGGCATGCTTCCCACCGCAGACTGCCCCAGCATTGTGACCGATGTTTTCCTGCTCGGCAATGAACCAACCATCGCTGATACCCTTTACACACGCATCAAAGTTAACCGTGAAACAGGCCAGCGCGCCACAGTCTTCACCCAGCCCGACCTGGTTGAAGAACGCGTGTATATGGATGTGCCGGCTGAAGCCCGTGAATGGGCGCTGCAGGCCGGGATCGCGCTTGCTCCGCAAGGGTACGATTCCATTCAACTGACACAGCCTGACCCCGATGCGATGATCACTGAACCCGGGCTGTTTTCAGTCGTTGCTGGCAAAGTCAAGATCCGTGGAACTGCCTCAGGTGAAGGTTTTGTTTCTTACACTCTGCAGGTTGGCGCTGGAATCAACCCCGATAGCTGGCTGCAGATCGGTGAGTCTGGCAGCCAGGCCGTGATCAACGACACGCTTGCTGAGTGGGATACCTCTGGGTTAAACGGTTTATACGCCATTCGGCTGACGGTTGTGGGCGCTGACAACCTCATTAAAACCGCCATAACCCAGGTAACCGTGGATAACACCCCGCCTTCCGCGCGGATCACCTACCCGCAGCCAGGGCAAATGGTGGAACCTGTGCGTGGTGGTGTTACCCTTGCCGCTTCTGTTGAAGATCTGGTTGGAATTGATAAAGTAGAATGGTGGGTGGATGGCAAACGGGTTTCTACCCAGAACGCTGAACCGTATGTTTACCAGCTGCTCTCAGAATCAGGAAAACATAAAGCTCTGATCAAGGTCTGGGACCAGGCAGGCAACCAGGTTCAGTCAACCGAGATTTCGTTCGAGATTTCAGATTAACTTAACCGTTTTGAGTAAAGAGTGTTAATAGTTCCAGTAGATCATTGAGAATTAAGTCGGCTCCCGCGCGCCGCAATTCATCTTCCGTACCAAAACCACATAACAAACCCACCGTTTGTGCTCCGGCGCGTTTGCCAGCAAGCACGTCAACCGTTGTGTCACCAATCATCAGGCAATCTTCAGGATTCAGGTTCATACGCTGCGCGGCATAGATCACCGGGTGTGGGTAAGGTTTTCCGCGCTCGCAGGTTTGTGAGGTCACCACTTCGCGAAAGAACGAGTGTAGATTAAACCGCTCAAGAAATTCCCGTGTTGAATTCTGATCTCGAGCGCTCACCACTGAAAGTGGATAGCGTTGATGCACGAATTCCAGTAATTCCCTGGCTCCTTTCATTAAGATAAACGGTCTAATGGTTTTCCGCTTGCGCTTCGACAGGCGCTCATAGAGACGGGCAAAATTGTCGTCAAGGCTGAGCGAATCAGCCCAGCGGTACATTTCATTCATAGGTGATTCAGTGATCATCACCAGCCAGCGGGCAAAAGGTCTCAAGTTCCCATCTCTGGCAAGAAAGCGAAAAGGTCGGAAGAATCTTTCCAGGTTTTCCACCCAGACGTCATCAGTATCGCTGATCGTCCCATCAACGTCAAAACACAACCCTTTGATGCGCGAAAAATCGATCGGCATGGTTAGTTGTTAAAACCGGTCAGGAGTTGCAGCGCGCTGTCACTGATGGATTTAGAAGAACTCATCAGCCAGAGCACTTCTTTTCCAGCTTTGCGCATCGTGATCTGACCATCTGTGTCAGACGTCCAGGTGATGCGGTTATTCTGATCCAGGCTCGGAATGCCCCAGCGGGCTTTTCCGTAATCTGCAGAGAGTGAGAAGAACTCATCGGCATCCTGCGGTGTCTCCCAGGAACTGCGCCAGACAAACAGATAATCTTCAGAATCATCATCAGCGTAATAGAGATAAGTATCTCCACCCCATCCTTCAGCGGCAGTTTTAGCAGCCTCATCATCCATCTGGAACCGGTCTGAATAACCCTGTGCCAGAATCAGATAGGTGTACCACTCACCCATCACGTTATTATCCAGTTCAGACCACCCATCACCCAGCATGGATTTAAAGTCAGGCATTTCTACCTTCACCGGTGTATCTGAGGGGTATTTTTCAGGATGAAGGATCTGCTCCGTTGAAATGGGTGGACGGGCATACGCATCATCTACCGCCTGCCAGCCGCCTGCGTTATAAAGCGTTTCCACAAAAGCATACCCCTGATCATAAGGGAAGAGAAAATCCTGTTTCATAAAAGCCGGCGCAGAATCGTATACCGGGCTGGAATAGTCATTCTGGAAGGTAAGAAGATCCTGCTTATCCTTCTTCGTGCTGTATTTGATGAACCACTGCGTCTCAGAAAGGGTGGCGTCTCCTTCAATCAATGCTGTGACTGCCGCGCAGTATTCGGTGTCTGCTTCGCAGGTCTCATCATTGAGTTTCATCCCATTTTCCAGATCATAATTTTGATCCTGTAAGACGTGGGTGAACTCATGCGCATACGTCATGCGTTCCATGCCGCCAAAAGTCTCGCCAGCGATCACATACATTTCCTTCGTTTCCTGATCGTAATAACCCGCGATCTGTTCGGAATAGAGATCGAGATAAAATTGATGTAAATCAAACCCCGGCTCAAGCAGCCCAAGGGTGCTTAAAACCTTTCCATCTTCCCGGGCATCCTCATCCGTGTAGTCTTTGAAGAAATCATTAATGACCACCTCTTCAAGCTCCTCGGGGGTCATCAGCGCGCGATCCAGATCAGCCTTTTGATTCAATCCACGGTTGGTCTGCACTTCTTTCTGGATCTGGTCCATCTGTTTGATAATCTCAGGTGAAAGCGTGCCTTCCTCAATGGGTGTTGCAGATTCCGTTGAAGGTTCCGCGGTGGTGATCACAGCGGTGGGTGCGATGTAATTCTTTTGCGCTTTCAACAGGAAAAAGCCGCCCACAATGAAAGCTGCGCTCAAGAGCACGCATCCTGAAATGACCAAAACCAGTATCGAAATGCCAACTTTATTTTTCATTTTTCGCTGCCTTTTTGAATGATCGAATGGCGACCCGGGTTGATAATTGAAGTAATTTTACCAAAGGATGAACATCCTCAATGATGGAAACTCCGCGTTTCGCGTTATAATCACGCCCATGAAATATCATGTATGGACTGAAGGCTGCCAGATGAACGTGGCAGATTCCGAACGTGTTTCCTCCGCCCTGGAGCACCTCGGTTATGAATATTCGCCGGTGATTGAAGACGCTGATGTGATCGTCTTGAACACCTGCGTTGTGCGCCAGTCGGCTGAGGATAAGGCTTATGGTCGTCTGACCTCGCTGCTGCCAGTTAAACGCAAGCGCCCTGAGGTGGTGATCAACCTTATGGGCTGCCTGGTGGGCATGAAAGACAACGCCCCCCTGCGCAAACGCTTTCCATACGTGGATGTGTTTTCGCCGCCCTCCGACCCTTCCCCGCTTGTTGAATATTTGCTGCAGCGCGAAGCTTATTCGGCAGAACAGGCCGAGACTGCCAGGCGCTACGCCGTGATGGATGGCGACTTGCTGCTGCCGCACAACCCGGGTGCGCAACCGGTGATTGGCTGGATCCCTGTGGTTTACGGCTGCTCACACGCCTGCGCTTATTGCATTATCCCTTACCGCCGCGGTGTGGAAAAGAGCCGCCCGCCCGAAGAAATCATCAAAGAAGCGCGTTCTCTGGCTGCCCAGGGAGTGAAAGAGATCACCCTGCTGGGTCAGATCGTTGACCGTTATGGCATCGATGAGCCTTCTTACCCCAGGCTCGAAGGGCTGCTGCGCCAGTTAAGCGAGATCGAAGGCATTGAACGCCTGCGCTTTCTCACCTCGCACCCCAACTGGATGACAGATGAACTGTTGCGTGCCGTGGCGGAACTACCCAAGGTCATGCCGCATATCGAAATCCCCAACCAGGCTGGTGACGACCAGGTGTTAAAGAACATGCGCCGTGGTTACACCGCTGACCAGTACCGCAGGCTGGTGTGGAAGATCCGTGAACGTATTCCGGGCGTTTCCATCGCCACCGATATTATCGTGGGCTTTCCGGGTGAAACCGAAGAGCAGTTCCAACACACCTACGACCTGCTGGCCGAACTTAAGCTCGACGTGGCCCATCTGGCGCGTTACTCCCCACGCGCCGGCACCCTTTCAGAGCGCACCATGCCCGACGATGTGCCTGCTTCAGAAAAATGGCGCCGTTTCAGAGCGCTGGAAAAATTGCAGGAAAACATCGTGCGTGAGATTCACGCCTCATACCTGGATAAAACGGTCCCCATCCTCTTTGAAGAAAAGATAAAGAAACGCTGGAAGGGACGCACGCCCACCAACAAGATCGTCTTCGTGGAGTCTGATGCCGACCTGCGCGGTCAGATTTTGGATGTAAAGATCATCCGCACCGGCCCATGGTCCATGCTGGGTGAGCTGGCGTAACCATGCGCGCTTTTCATTGTGGGCATCCTATTCTAAGCGGTCTTCGCCACCAGTGTGGATAGATCGTATCTATCAAGTCAGTTCACGTGCTTTCTAAACAATCTAAAACCGTGTCTTCACACGACTCGCCATTCATCGATTACAATTTTTGAATGTCACACCTGACCATTCATATTCCACCTTCGTTTCACGCGTAAAGGATACCCCTCATGCGCAAATTCATCCTCATCGTTCTGCTCCCCCTGCTCACAGCCGCCGCTGCACTGGCGTTTTATTTCCTCTATTACAATCCTTCTGCCGGTAACCAGCGCACGCGCATGGTCATCCAGTTCATCCGCCGCCCGCAAGACCACCAGGAGTGGTCAACCCCTGCCGGCCAGCGCTGCGGAGATGCACCCTTCTCTATTCCCACCAGCGGCTTCATCGGTTATCTGTGGAATGACACTTTTAAACCCGGCCACCCTCACGAGGGCATTGACATCTTTGCCGGAACCGACCCCGGTGTGACCCCCATTTACGCCGCCTACGACGGTTATCTCACCCGCGAAGCCGATTGGAAATCCACGGTCATCATCCGCGTCCCCTCAGACCCGCTGCACCCCGGTACGCAGATCTGGACTTACTACACACATATGGCTGATGCAGACGGCAATGATCTGATCGCCGCCGATTTTCCGCCCGGCACCAGCGAGGTCTTCGTCAAGGCCGGAACGCTGCTCGGCTACCAGGGCAATTACTCAGGCACTGCGGGTAACCCCGTGGGCGTGCACCTGCATTTCTCGATCGTCAAAGATGATGGTAGCGGCGGGTACACCAATGAGTATGAGATCCAGAACACCCTAGACCCCTCGCCTTATTTTGGTTTGAACCTGAACGCTGATAACGATCCTGTGTTACCTCTGGTTTGTGGTAATTAAATCTCCCGCAAAGCCGCGAAGTGCGTCATCGTCAAATACCCTCCCCCTTCGCTATTATGTCAGTGATTTCTTAACCTCTTCACTGGCTCTAAAACAATTCGAATTTATTTTAGAAAACGCTTTTCGCACCTTTCGCATTTTTCGTCTATTTCGTGTTTTTTTGGAAAATCTTACAACCGCTTGATCACCAGTGTGGCAAAATCATCCTTGTGAACCGACCCTCCGCAGTATTCCTGCACGGCGTCCCATAGATGTTTGCAGATCAATTTGCCGGTCTCATTTCGCTGCTCCTGCAAAACTTTCAAAATACGCATCGAACCAAATTCCCTGCCCGATTCGTCACCGGCCTCACTTAGTCCGTCGGTATAAAACAGCGCCAGACCGCCCGGCGGAATTTGAACCTGCTGCCGATCGAAGCGCACATCTTCAAACAAACCCAGTGGTTGCCCTACGTCCATTGGGATAGTGACTTTACGGCCTTTTCCATCCAGAACGATCGGCAAAACATGACCCGCCCGCGCATAAGTGAGCACACCAGTGTTATAGTCCAGCAGGCAGTAGATCAAAGTCACAAACATGTTCATTGCGTTCATTTTCAGCAGGTAACGGTTGACAAGCTGCAATACCTGGCACGGATCGGAGGATTTTTCACATTCCGCGCGCAGCAGGCTGAAGGTCAGCGCCATGAAAAGCGCTGCAGGCAGCCCCTTGTCAGACACGTCACCGATAACGATCCCCAGCCGGTGATCATTAAAAGGGATGAAATCATAAAAGTCGCCGCCCACCGCGCGTGCAGGCATGATCAACGAACCAAAATCATAACCATTCTTGCGTGGTCGTCTTGCGGGCAGAATGCTCTTCTGCGTTTTACGGGCCAGTTCCATCTCTGATTCTAAAACCCAGAGCAGGCGTTCGTTGCGGCTGAAGAGGCGCGCATTTTCAAGCGACAGGGTCATGCTGTTGGTAAGGGTCATCAGCAGATCAATGTCTGCCTGCGAAAAGGCATTTTCCTCATCCAGGTTTTGCAGGCTTACCACTCCGCGGGCAGTGTTCCCCACCAACATAGGCACCCCCAGCCAGGTCTTGGGCAGCTGCGTTCCCGGGATCACCCTCATGCGTCCCTCTTCCACTGCCTTGAGGATCTCTTGCAGATTGATCATAAAGGGTTTCTTTGTACGAATAATCGTAGCCCTCGAGCTGTCAACTGGCAGCCACTGGTTGATGTTGAGATGCTCGCCGTTTTCGATGGCATAGTGATGATAGACCCGGCGTGTGAGTGGATCATACTGTGAGATCATCACCACCTGCGCGTTGAAGGTGTCGCGCAATTTATCTCCCACCAGGTTATAGATGGCCTGCATCTCAAGTTTCGAAGAAAGCCCTTCCTGCACACTGTTAATCAAAGCCAGCATCTCCGCGCGCTCTGTTGCACACCTGGCATATAGTTCAGCCGCAGTCTTCCAGTCGCCCGCTGCTTCTGCCCTGCCTGCAGCCGCCTGCAATTCATCGGCGTTTATACTGGATATCCTTGCCATGACACCCTCCACACAAATCCCTAATGCAAAAATTGGAAAGCATTAAACCTGATCACCTGCGCAAAGGACGTTTGAGTGTTATGGATAATTTCATTATACAAACCGAATGATGAGTTTCAACAGTATAGAATTACATGAACAAAACCCTATGCTATACTCGTAATCATGACCCATGAAACGTATACCTTAATATGCCCCGAGTGTGGTTCTCGTTTTGATCCCGCGCAACCGCAAACCTACTGCCACGCTTGCGCTTCGCCAATCCTGGCGCACTATGATCTTTTGACACTCTCCCAATCCCTCAAGCGGGATGAAATCTCAACTCGGCCGCGCGGGATGTGGCGCTGGAGAGAACTGCTGCCGGTGCAGGATCAATCCGCCATTGTCACCCTGGGTGAAGGCGATACCCCTCTGCTGCGGCTCGAAAAAATCGGCAGCAGCCTTTGTTGTTCCAATCTTTACGTGAAAGACGAAGCCCTCAATCCCACTGGCACTTTCAAAGCACGCGGCATGGCCGCAGCCGTCTCCCGCGCGGTTGAACTGGGCATCCATGAATTTGTCATTCCCACTGCCGGAAACGCCGGCGGTGCGCTGTCGTTCTATGCCGGAAGAGCGGGCTGCGTTGCGCACGTCTATATGCCTTCCGATACACCGGCGCCGATTCAGGCAGAGGTGAAAATGTCTGGCGCAGATCTGCACCTTGTGGACGGATTGATCAGCGATGCTGCCCGCAAGGCCGCGGCCGCCGCTGCTGAAAACGGCTGGTTCGACGTCTCCACCTTTAAGGAACCTTACCGCGTAGAAGGTAAAAAGGTCATGGGCTACGAGATCGCTGAAAGCATGGGGTGGGAGCTGCCAGACGTGATCATCTACCCCACCGGTGGAGGAACCGGTCTGGTGGGAATGTGGAAGGCCTTTGACGAAATGGAAGCCATGGGTTGGATCGGTTCCCGGCGCCCGCGCATGGTAACGGTTCAATCCAACGGCTGCGCTCCTGTTGTGCGCGCGTTTCAAAACCGCGCCGAGAGGGTTGAATTCTGGCAAAATGCGGCTACGATTGCCTCGGGCTTGCGCGTCCCTGCTGTATTCGCAGACCGGCTGGTGTTGCGCTGCCTGCGCCAGAGCAACGGTACCGCCATCAGTGTGTCAGACGAAGAAATTCTCACTTCTCAAAGAGAACTGGCAGAAATGGAAGGAATCTGGGCTGCGCCTGAAGGAGCCGCTCCCCTGGCAGCCCTTAAAGAATTGTTAAGAATCGGGTGGTGTCATTCAGAGGAGAAAATCGTATTATTTAATACAGGAAGCGGATTGAAATACATTTAAGTGACCTATGAGCCCGAGTGAAGAACGCACCGCCCTTGAAATCCTTTATAGTATCAGCCGTGAACTGGCGGCCAGTCTTGACCTGCATACCGTCATCAGCCGGGTTCTCGAACTCTCCACAGAACAGCTTGGCACCGTACGCGCCAGCCTGATCGTGCTTAATGAAAACGGCCAACCTGTCGATGCTGCGATTATTTACGACGGCAAACCGATTTCGACAACCACCGAGCAGATGAACAATATCATCCAATTCGGCCTTGCCGGCTGGGTGGTGCGCAACAAACAGCCCGTGCTGCTGGCCGATACCCATCAAGACAAGCGCTGGCTCGTCAGGCCAGATGAAATGAACCAGCAAGATGTCTCGAAATCCGCCTTATGCCTGCCGCTCATGGCACAGGAACAACTTGTGGGGGTGTTAACCATTGTCCATCCGCAGGTTAATTTCTTCACCAATGAGCAATTTAAATTACAACAGGCGATCGCTGATCTGTCAGGCATCGCCATCCGCAATGCTCAGTTATATAAGGATATTCAAACCGCCCGCGTTCGGTACCAAGATCTCTTTGAAGACAGCATCGATCCCATCCTGGTGACCGATACTGAAGGTCGAATCATCGAGGCTAACCGGCAGGCAGTATCAGAAACCGAGTACACACGTAAGGAGCTCGTCTCGCTGAAGATTTCCGCCATCCACGAAATCCCGCCGAGCAAGATCGAAGAGGTGATCAGTAAAAAGAACAGCGATGATACGGTTAAATATGAATCGAGGCTTCATTGCAAGGTCAGCGGAAGCCTGCCCGTGGAAGTGTATGCGTCGTGCATTACCATTCAGGATAAAGATTATATCCAATGGATCATCCACGATATTACCGAACGAAAAAGCCTCGATACGCTGCGCGCAGACCTGAGCGCAATGATCTACCACGACCTGCGCTCGCCCCTTTCCAATGTGATCTCCAGCCTTGAAATTATGAACAGCATCCTCACCCCTGAGGAGAGTACACATTTGCAGCAGTTGATTGATATCGCCAATCGTTCCGCCAACCGTATGCAGCGCCTGGTCAATTCGTTGCTCGATATCAACCGTCTGGAAGCCGGCCAGCCGGTGATGCAAAAAACAGCGGTTGACGTTGAGCAGTTGATCAACGAAGCTCTAGATATCATCCTTCCCACGGTACAGAACAAGGAACTGGAAATTGAAAAATTAATTCCAGCGATGATCCCTCCGCTTCTCGTGGATGAAGACATGATCCGACGAGTCATCATCAATCTGCTCGAAAACGGAGCTAAATTCGCTCCTCAGCATACCAAGATTACGATCGGGGCAAAATTAAATGGCAATCTCATCACCCTGTGGGTAGAAGATCGTGGTCCAGGCATACCAGATGAGGCGCGTGAGCAGATATTTGAGAAATTTGTGCGCCTGCGCGGCGACGGGTTTACCCGCGGGTTAGGCCTTGGTCTTGCTTTTTGCCGCCTCGCCGTACAGGCTCACGGTGGTAAAATTTGGGTTGAGAACCTCAAAGACGGTGGTTCGCGGTTCATCTTCACCCTGCCCGCAGCCCTGAAAAAATGATCTTAAATTCAAGGAATTTATATGCAAGAGATCGCCTCTCATGTTTTTATTGAAACAGATTTCCCGGGTGTAACCCTTGGCGCGATTAGCTGGCCGCATGGCCTGATCCTCATCGACGCCCCATTCCTGCCAGATGACATTCGCCAGTGGCGATCATCCACGGTAGCCCTCACTCACAGCATTGAACGACTCATGATCAACCTCGATGAGCATTACGACCGCACGCTCGGTTCGCGCCAGTTTGAGTGTGCTGTCATCGGGCATGAACGGATGACGCAGCTTTTTAAAGACCGCCCGGTGGCTTTCAAACCCCAAACTTTAGAAACAGGCGCAGAATGGGAATCATTCAACAACCTGGGCAGTGTCCGCTGGTCGGCCCCAGAAATCACATTCAGCGACACCATGGAAATCCACTGGGATGATCACACCCTGCTTCTGGAATCTCACCCGGGGCCTTCGAACGCTGCTATTTGGGCGGTGCTGCCCGCAGAACAGATCGTCTTTGTGGGCGATGCTGTCGTACCATCCGCTCCTCCATTTCTTTCCAATGCTGACCTTGAGTCATGGATGCAAATTCTCTCTGATCTTCAAAAACCTGAATATAAGCGGTTCACCATTGTCAGCGGCCGCGGTGGTGTTGTCACCCAGAATGAGGTAAAGAACCAGCAAAAGACGCTCGAAAAGGTCGCCAAAGTGATTGAAAAACTAAATGAAAAAAATTCGAATCAGGAGGAGATTGAAAAAGCAGCTCATACGATTCTAAAAAATTTCGAGACCCCCAAAGGTAAGGAACAGCAGTATTACCTGCGTCTGCGCTACGGATTGATGCAGTACCTGCGCAGACAATTCGGAACCACGCTCGAAACCAGCGAATAACCTTCATTTTTTACAATTTGACTGTGATTCAGACCTCTCCAGCGAACAAAAAACAAATGGCAGCCGTCCTTCAGAGGCTGGTCACTGTCTATGGCAATCCCACATGGCGCACCCCGCTGCCCGCGGTGGATGAACTTGTTTCCACAATCCTTTCACAAAACACGAACGATGTCAACCGTGACAGGGCATTCGATGCGTTAAAATCGCGGTTTCCCGATTGGAACCAGGTGCGTCTGGCAAGCGATGCAGAAATTATCGAAGCCATTCGAGTTGCTGGGTTGGCCAATCAGAAAGGTCCACGCATCAAGGCCATTCTCAATCAGATCTATGAGGAAACCGGTGGATTGGATCTTGACTTCCTGGCCGACCTGCCGGTGGATGAAGCCCGCGCCTGGCTGTTGCGCTTTAAAGGTGTGGGATTAAAAACCGCAGCCATCGTTTTGCAGTTTTCGCTCAAACGGCCAGCCTTTCCAGTGGACACCCATATTTACCGGGTAAGCGGAAGGCTCGGGTTACGGCCAGAGTCAATGAATCTGGAAAAAACGCATCAATTAATGGAAGAATTGGCCAACCCTGAGGACTATCATGCCGGCCACCTCAACCTCATCCGGCTTGGCCGAGAGATCTGCCACGCTCGCAAACCCGAGTGCCCGCGCTGTCCGGTCAACGATCTGTGTCCATACCCAAACAAGACAGTCTGACCGAATCATTTGATCTGTAAGTTCATTTGTTGTATTTCCTTCCTCCCTATGTCATAATCTAAATAGATCCACCCATCCGCAAAATCAAATAGGCTTTGCTGCACACGGAATCAGATACGGAGGTATCATGATCAGCTGTCCCAAGTGTCAGACTGTCAACCGCCCGGATGCGGTCACATGCAGCAAATGTGCTGCCAGCTTGCTCGCCCAACCCACCTTCAGAGAGCGGGTTAAAAAGAACCTGGCCTGGATCATCATTTTCTTTTTGGTCCTGGTGGTTTCAACAATGATGAACATTTTTCTGGATGCTGCAGATTTCGCCTTCATGCAAATCTGCCTTTCGGTTGTATTGCTTGTGCTTCTGGTCGTCCTTCTGTTGGCTTTGTTTAGAAAATTTCCACAGAACGAACTCTACCTGCAACGCGCTGAAAGGCACCTTTCACTTGATCCCGATCAGGCAAAAATGGATTATTTACGGGCATTCCAGTCCACGCAGCCAGAAGCGAAGTTCAAAGCACTGCTCAACTACTTTACTCCATGGAACCAGCTGGATCCCGACACTGCGCAGCTATCACTGATCAATTTGATCCGCATCCTTCCAGCCAATGAAAGGCAATCCCTGGGAGGAAAATATCCAAAGACCATGATTGGTCTGGATAAGATCTTCGATGAAGAAGGGCAAAATGCCCTGATCCAGGGCGATGCAGTCAAAGCAGCCCGCAAGCAGATCTATCGCTCGTATTTTCTTGAATCGAAGGTCAGCAGCATGTTTCAGACAAAACAAACCACCAACCTGCTGGAAGCTGCGGTGGATGGCGCACAAAAAGGATGGCAACAGGCATCTTACATTGGGTCGATCAACGAACTGCGCAATAAGATTCAGGCAGGCGGATCCGCGCTGATGCTTCAAGCCTGTCCGATCTGCAAAGCGATTGTTGACGAGAATCACGAACCAAAGCATAAGAAGAAGCTTTATCCCATTCACCTGGTCCAGGATGAAATCTCATCTGTCACACAGGCTTTTCAAGAGAGGTATGCGCCTGTTCGAAAGTAGCCGACGCTTTCGGTTATAATCTGTCGTTATGACAGAAATGTGGCTCGTCAGGCATGGACAAACAGATTGGAACCTGGCTGGGATTTACCAGGGGCAGAGCGATATTCCACTCAATAAGACGGGAATCAAACAGGCATCTGAACTGGCACTGAAACTAAAAGGCACGCATTTTGATGCCATTTACACCAGTGACCTTAAGCGCGCCCGGCAGACTGCTGAAATCATCGCCCGGCAGGTTGGCGCGCCAATTTTTACTGATCCGCGTTTGCGTGAAATCAGACAGGGCGTGTGGGAGGGGATGACAATCGAAGAGGTCAGACAAAAATACGCGCCTGACTTCAACCGCGACCCTGAATTCATTAACCTGCCCCGCGCCGAGGGGGCTGAATCTCTGGCCGAAGTGATCACGCGTATGGTCGAAGCGGCCAATGAAATTCACGACCGGCATAATGGTAGCCGCGTTTTGCTCGCGTCACACGGTCTGGCCGTGGCTGCTCTTTATCTCACAGTAAAGCAGTCCTCTTTTCACAACATCTACAAACATATCCCTGAAAATGGCCAACCGCTGGTGATCAACGTCGATTCCAAAATTGAATTACCAGATTTTCGACAGTATCCAGCGTAGAACGAATATAGAACAATTTTCCTAAATCTATTGACAATTTAGAATAATTGTTCTATAATGTGACTGTTCGATCTCATCAGAAGCGACCCGATTCAGGAGGAACAGTCATGAACTTGAACGCTACCCACTCAGGAACCCGCAATCCTTTCTTATCACTCAGCCGGGTGAACGTCCGTTCCAATACCGTTTACACTCTCATCATTGTCCTCGCTCTTGTGGCCTTTGAAGCCTTCAATTACAGCACAACTGCTTACGCATTGAGAGATCTGCTCGGCGATCTGCGGTTTGCAGGTATTCAATGGGCAACGCTGATGGCGCTGGCATTTTGCGGCCTGGATTTCGCCGGAATCGCCCGCCTCATCACCCAGAAAGGCAAATCTGACGATCGCAAGGAATCATGGTATCTCTTCAGCGCATGGCTAATCGCCGCCGCCTTCAACGCAACGCTCACCTGGTGGGGTGTTACCATCGCCATCAACAATCACTCATTGACCAGTTCGCTGGTAGCCAACACACAAACCCTCACCACCATCGTACCCGTGCTGGTTGCGGTCATGGTGTGGGTGATCCGTGTTTTGATCATCGGCTCACTTACCTCGGCCCTTGAACATCGCAGCCCAGATCACAGCCAGGGCGAAAGACAACGCAGCGCAGGCTTTCCCATCAACCATCAGACTCCAACAACACCTGTTCATACCCAGCCGCAGAGCCATCCGGTAAGACCTGTCGCAGCCAGTTCTCTTCAGAGGCAGGCATATCGGAATTACACCAGTGCTTCCAACCAGAAACAGAACGACTTCATGGTAGCTGAAAATCGCTCGCGCGATTTCTAAAAAACAATTGAATACGCTTTGATCCACTGAAGCAGCCCGCCCACCCCGGGCTGTTTCAGTTAATTTTCTGAATCCAGGTCAAAAAAGATTACCCCCTCTTTTTCAGAGATTGTGTTTCTGAGGTGGTCATAGAACCCCGATAAAGAAGGTTATAATTTCTGCATGATCTCGCTGCCAGACAATGAACCGGTCTTGATTTCAACTCAAGAACAATTTTCTGATTTTATTGAGAAAATTCAAAACGAGCCTGTGCTCGCAGTGGATACCGAATCCAACAGCCTTTTTGCTTACCAGGAGAAGGTCTGCCTGATCCAGATCGCCACGCCTGCACAGGATTTTATTATCGACCCGTTGAGTGTATCGGATATTTCGCTACTCTCTACCCTCTTTGCCAACCCAAAGCAACAAAAAATCTTTCACGCAGCAGAATACGACCTGATATGCCTCAAACGCGATTATGGTTTTAAGTTTGCAAACCTCTTTGATACCATGATCGCAGCCCGCATCCTCGGAGAACCGCAGGTGGGTCTCGGCTCGCTGCTGGATATTTATTTCGGGATCAAAGTGGATAAACGATTTCAGCGTGCCAACTGGGGTGCTCGCCCGCTCACCAGAGTAATGCTCGATTACGCGCGCATGGATACCCACTACCTTTTTGCATTAAAATCCATATTTGAAGAGAAGTTAAAACAGCGGGGGTTATGGGAGCTGGCGAAAGAAGATTTTGACATTCTTTGTCAGGTTGAACCGCCCGCCATTGAATCAAACGGTAAATCCTGTTGGAAGATTTGCGGCTCGACCCGCATTAATGGCCGCCAGGCTGCCATTCTTCAATCTCTGTGCGCCTACCGCGACCAGCAGGCGCGCAAGATGGACCTGCCGCATTTCAAAGTGCTTTCAAATGCTTTTCTCGTAGACCTCTGCCAGAATCCACCTCACACACTTGACGAATTGGGTGCGCGACGCGGTGCCACAGAACGAATTCTTAAAAAGCACGGCACCAGTTTACTCAAGGCGATCGAGCAGGGTGAAGATAGCCCCCCGCTTAACCGTCAACCAAATACAAGGCCCAACGAAAAATATATGAAGCGCCTGGAAAAACTAAAAGAGTGGCGTAAGCTGAAAGCCCAGGATTTAAAGATCGAATCAGATGTCGTGATTCCGAAAGATATCATGGAAAAAATCGCCGCGTTTAATCCCAAAAACAAAGGGGATTTGCAGAAGATCATGTGGAACACTCCCTGGCGGTTCAGGCATTACGGCGAATCGATTCTCAATGAATTGTCGAGATTGGAGGAATGATGAAAATTACCTTCGATGGTGCAGCACGCACAGTGACCGGTTCCAAACATTTGATCGAAGTCAATGGCAGCAAACTTCTGTTAGACTGTGGGTTGTTTCAAGGTAGACGCGCCGATACTTACCAGCGTAATCAGAATTTTTCATTTGATCCCAAGACGATTGATGCCGTGATCCTTTCTCACGCGCATATCGATCATAGCGGCAACCTTCCCAACCTGGTCAAAAACGGGTTTAGCGGCCCAATTTACGCCACCCCGCCTACGGCCACCCTGGGCAATATCATGCTGCAAGATGCCGGTCACATTCAGGAATCGGATATTGATTATGTAAATAAAAAGCGGGCACGCCGCGGAGAACCACCTGTAAAACCGCTCTATACGGTGGCAGATGCCGTGAAGGCAGTCGAACATTACTATCCGGTTAATTACAATGAGCCCTTCTCACCTGTGCCAGGTGTAGAAGTGCGTTTCTTTGACGCCGGCCACATCCTCGGTTCTGCTGCGATCCGACTGGATATTCAAGAAAATGGCTCACATAAAAGTATTTGGTTCTCAGGAGATATCGGTCGTAGCGATCTTCCTCTCATCACCAATCCAGTCTTACCTTCAGATGTCGATTATCTGCTGATGGAATGTACCTACGGTGATATGGAACACCTCACCGTTGAAGAGGCTTTCGAAAGTTTCAAAGCCGCAGTAAAAAAGACTTTTAACCGCGGCGGAAAGGTGATCATCCCTGCTTTTGCAGTAGGTCGCACGCAGGAAATAGTTTTCTTCCTCAACCGTCTTATTTCGGAGAAAGAAATACCCGCCATCCCTGTTTATGTTGATAGTCCATTGGCAGTTGAGGCTTCACAGATTTTTAGGCAATACCCAGAATACTTTGATGCAGAAACCAATGCGTTCATCCGTGAAAATCATCATCCTGCCCTTGATTTCGAAGGCCTCACTTATATCAGCTCGGTTGAGGAATCCAAAGCGCTCAACAACAAACACGAACCCATGGTGATCATTTCTGCTTCAGGCATGGCCGAAACCGGACGCATCTTACACCACTTGAAAAACAATGTAGAAAATCCCCGGAATATGATTCTTATCGTCGGCTGGCAGGCACCCGACACCCTTGGCCGCCGTCTGGTAGAAGGAGCCAAAGAATTGCGCATTTTTGGCCAGCTTTTCGAAGTGCGCGCCGAAGTGCAAACCATCAGCGGGCTTTCTGCTCACGCAGGTCAGGATTTCTTGTTGAAATATGCTGCTGCAGTCAATGGACGCGCAAAGAAGATCTACCTGGTGCACGGTGAAGAAGATGCGGCGACGGCTTTCATGGCCAAGCTGAAAGAAAATGGGATTGGCCCGTTTGAATACCCGGTTTTAAATGACACAGTGGAGTTTTAGCCGAATTCAGGTATAATTCCCTTCGCTGGAGAGGTGCCGGAGTGGTTGAACGGGGCGGTCTCGAAAACCGTTATGGCTCTCGTGGTCATCGTGGGTTCGAATCCCACCCTCTCCGCCTTTTCATTTAACTTTGCCAATTTTATTCGGGTTCGAATCCTCACTCCCGTAGGGAGTGCTTCGCGACCCTCTCCGCCTGAAAACAAGTCTGCGAGGGTGCACAGTTCGCGACCCTCTCCGCTAAAAACGGAGCTGCGAGAGTGCACAATGCGCAACCCTCTCCGCCTTTTCCTTTGCCCATCCTACACCATGATGAATGAATCGGTCGGTTGGATGCAAAAGCACACCGAAAAGAAGGTGTCTTTGAGGTGAAATCGATCTATTTCGAGAAAAATGTCACACCAGATAGAACAATCGCCAATGCTCTGGCAGAGGCTGTGATGGCCTGCGCCGCCTGGCACTAGACCCCGCGTGTGGTACTCTCACGTTGTGACCTGCCTGAATTTGAACCCCTTTTACGACCTGCGTTTACCTCTTACGGATAATTCGTTCCTTGAGTTATCAGGTGAATAAAAAGCCCCGGTTATTTGGTTCACCGGGGCTGTGATGGTCGTTCGTAAGAACTAATTAACAGCCACCGGTGTGGGAGTGGTCATTCCTTCGAGGATGGTTTCGAGAGACATGGTATGCACGCAGCGGCCGCGGGTACTGAAGAATTCACAATCGCAGGTCCATACCCCATTTTCATAATGCACATCGTGTGAATTGTTGTCACCCTTCACGGTCACTTTGAAGGAATGGAACTCGAAGCGCTCGCGTTCTTGGGCATATCGTTTGGCCTTTTCGATCTTTCCGATCATACTGTAATCCATTAGGTGTATCTCCTTTTCAAGGATATGTAAACAAAAAGGCACGCAGAACTACAGCGTGCCTTTCATCGGGTACTAACGAATTGTGAAGCCAAAACTCGCATATCGATCAAGTCTCCTACATTTGTATTATAGTAGTCGATTAACCCGTGTTTGTCAACAATAGATACTCTACAATTACTCTACATTATTAAATTCTAGCAGTCGCTTCTCCATCACAAGGGCGTCTTCACCGCCTTCATAATATCCGACCCAGATGTCTTTCTGGCGGTACCCCCACTTCAAATATAACGCCTGGGCTTGAATATTCGAACGGCGGACCGAAAGTTTAACATACGGCATACCCATTTCTTGCTCACAAGCCCTGAGCAACGCTTCTGCGATCCCTTGCCTTCTGAACTCTGGAAGCACCGCCAGTGTGGTGATCCATCCCACTCTTTGCGTGCGCTTGACCTCCCCCCCGGTAAAACCCACCATTCGACCTTCACACACAGCCTTAATACGTACAAGTCCGGGCAGAATCAATGCTGCGATTTGCTCGAGAAGCGGCCAGGCATCCAGTGGAAAGCAGGCTTTTTCCATTTCACCCATTTGCTGCAGGTCGCCAATGGTCGCATGTTCCAGTTTAAACGTAATTTTCGATGCCATGTCGTTGAGAAAAGTGGGTTGGGATTCTAACCCCAACCCACTTCGAGAAGCGTTGGTTACACAGTTTACTTTTCCTTCGATTCACTCTTCTTCACGAAATCACCAAGCAGGCTGGTGAATTCCATGGGGAAGATGTACTTGGTAGATGCACCCTGCGCCATGTTCTTGAGGGTTTCGAAGTATTGCAGAGTCATCGTCTTCTGATCGATTTCCTTGGCCGCTTCGAAGATCGCCTTGAGCGCTTGCTGGTAACCCTCAGCCTGCAGAATTTGAGCCTGCCGGCTGCCTTCTGCCTTGAGGATAGCAGCCTGCTTTTCACCCTCAGCCTTGAGGATGTTAGACTGTTTTTCACCCTGTGCCACGTTGATGGCTGCTTCGCGTGTACCGGTGGATTCCGTCACAACCGCACGGCGGGTGCGTTCTGCAGTCAACTGCCGGTTCATCGATTCTTGAACATCACGTGGAGGAACGATCTCGCGAATTTCCACATTGGTCACCTTGACACCCCAGCGTTCAGTTACTTCGTCAAGGCGGGCCCGCAGAGAAGTGTTAATTTTCTCGCGTTCAGAAAGCACGCCATCAAGCATGATACCGCCGATCACCGAACGCAGTGTGGTTGTGGCAATACCCTGTGCTGCGAGTTCGAAATTCTGAACCTGCAAAACAGATTGCACAGGATCAAACACCTTGTAATACCACAGAAAATCAATGGAAATCGGCGCGTTATCCTGCGTGATGGAAGTCTGCGCAGGGATCTCGCGCACCTGCTCGCGGAGATCAACCGTAACCGGACGATCAATGAACGGGATCAGCAGTACCAGCCCTGGACCTTTGGCGCCAATGCAGCGTCCAAGCCGGAACACAACCACGCGGCGGTATTCGGGGACGATTTTTATGGCGGCTGCCAGAAAAATGACCACCAGAATGACGACGATGCCGATCAAACAATAGACGAGTACCTGTCCTTCACCAAACAACTTTACACCTCCTGTTATTGATTCGGATGATTCACGATTTTTTATTGCTTATCTTTCACAGGCTCCACCAGCAGGAGCAAACCCTCTCTGCCTGTTACTCGGGCCAGCGCGCCTTTGCGAATGAGTTCCTGGCTGCGGGCAGTCCATTCTTCTCCACCAACATAGATCGTCCCCTCATAAAGAATGTCAGTGCGGGCTTCGCCAGTTTTGCCGATCAGGATGCTGAGATCCTGTGCGGGGGTCATTTTTAGAGCCTCAATGCCCTTTCTCGCGATGATCCATAACAACCCCACCGCAACGATGCTCACCACCGTGGCAAGCGCCGGGTGAATCGCGGGGGCGCCTGAGTCCACCCGGAAGAGAAAAACGGATCCAACCACAATGGAAGCAACCGCAGGAACGAGCAATATCCAGCGTTTGTACTTTCGCAACGCAAGGAGGAAGGGAACAACACCCACCACCAAAAGGATGAGGGCCCAGAGATTGATCGGCAATGTATAAACAGCGTATCCGTCAAACCCGATGGCAATCAATACCCCCACTTCAAGAAACCCAGTACCCGGCGTGAAGAGCGCCAGAACACCGAGAATAAAACCAATGACGAGGATCAGGTAGGCAACATTCGGATCAATTAGTAAGTTCATTCGCTCCTTTCGATTTCTCCCTTATTCATTCTACACTACTCTTAGACCAATGCACGACACATTTCACCACATTTTCAATTATAAAGAGTATTTATCTTTTTTATATCAGAATCCGCCAAAACCAGGTAACCGGTGCGTCTTCTCTCAACTTGTCATCCGCCATACTTTATGAAATAATACTTGAAACAAATCTTCTTTCAAATTACCTGCTCAAAAGGGGTGTCTTCATGAGTCTCAAGGATCTTTACCCGGCTATCGAAAGCGCGTATCATGCACTGCAACCGTTGTATACCCCGGCGCTTCAGGATGGCTGCATATCAGCGGGTCTATCCGGCCCAGAGTTTTTCTTGCTTCTGACGATGCCCTCTTTCCACCCTGAGCCGGTCAATGCAAAAATACTTCAAATTCGCGGCGCTTATACAGCGCTGGAACGGTATGAATTTCTCTTAAACAGCCTTCAATCTAAAAACCTTTTAGAAAGTGCCGGAGATCAAAGTTACACACTAACCGCAGTCGGTCTACGCACCATCAAAGAAATCATGCAGCCGGTATACGCCGCCATGAGCGGCATCCAGGCGCTTTCAGTAACCGAAATGATGGATCTTGCCAGCCGTCTGAAAGACTTTTCAGATGCCTGTCTGGCAGCGCCAGACCCACCCGGCACCTGGTGTATTCAACATGCTCGCCGCAACAGCCCCGAGGCTGGGGCTTCGATGATGGTCAGAATCGAACAGTTCTTAACAGAATTAACCGCTTTCCGTGACGATGCCCACCTGGCTGCCTGGAGGAGTTACGAAATCAGCGGCCACGCGTGGGATGTGTTGACCTTACTCTGGGTAGAAAAAAGCCTTCCGTTGGAAGAGATCAACACAAAACTGAAACGCCGAGGAAACACGTCAGAACAGACGCTCACAGCTGTCTCTCAATTAAATAAAAAGGGTTGGGTGATCTTGAGCGAAGAAAAAATTGCACAGATCACCCCCTTTGGCATTGAGATTCGTCAAATTGCAGAAGAAACCACCAACCGTTATTATTACATCCCATTTAAATCTTTTAGCGACACCGACGTGAAACAAACCATCGACCTGTTAACCAAATTCCGCCGTTCGCTGCCCAAATCAGAATGACCCCATCAAGGAGCTTTTTATGACCACAACTTTTACTTGGTACGGACATGCCGCAATTGGTATTTCCACTTCTGGCTTTAACCTGCTTATCGACCCATTTTTCAAAGGCAACGCTCAGGCCAGTCAGGATCCATCTTCGCTATCAGCGGATTTTATTCTTGTAACACACGGACATGGAGATCACCTGGGTGATACGGTCGATATTGCCAGAAGGACCGGTGCAACCGTCATCTCAAACGCAGAAATCTGCAACTGGCTTGCACGAAAAGAGGTAAAAGTGCACGGGCTTCATCTTGGGGGTGGTTTTCATTTTCCGTTCGGTTATTTAAAAATGACCTTCGCCCTGCATGGATCGGCTCTTCCCGATGGCTCCAACGGCGGCAACCCCGGTGGGTTCTTGCTCACCACGCTGGATGGCAAGAAAATCTATCTGGCCGGAGATACCGGGTTGTTTGGAGATATGCAGTTGATCGGCCAGGAAGGCATTGACCTGGCCGCGCTGCCCATAGGAGACAACTACACCATGGGGCCTGATGATGCCCTGCGTGCCGTGAAATTATTGCAGCCGGCAGTAGTGGTTCCGATTCACTACAATACCTTTCCGGTCATCCAGCAGGATCCGGCGTCGTGGGTCACACGCGTCTCACAAGAGACCAACACGATCGTGATCCTGATGAAACCAGGCGATACGATCGAAATCGAATAATTCATCTTTGTTTTGTTGATTTCAGAATCCGCCTTGCAAGGCGGATTCTGGCATTATTCATGCAACTATAGAACAAACTGCTGCTGCATGTTCTGTGGAGGTATGAATATGAACACTTTCTTAGAACTTTTAACCACCATCGGAAGGTTTGCCGTTGGTCTTTGGCCGGTGATGTTCATCGCGCTGCTGATTGGTATTTTCAAACGCCGTGAAGGATTCGGTACTATGCTGCGAGCTTCAATCAAGGCGCTCATCATCAGTTGGGCAGTCTTTGCTGTCTTGCGCTCGCTCTTTCATTTTCTCAAAATGGAGACGTTCGTGCTGATACCGGAACCAACCAATTCACGATTATTCCTGATCGTTGGCCTGTTGCTGCTGCCGTTGGTTGTTGCCATTGTGCTTGAAGAACGCCGCCGTCATTTCATCATCAAATCTATTGAAGATATGCAAGCGCTTTCTCCGTCAGAATTTGAGCAGCTCGTAGCCGATACTTACCGCGACCAGGGACACCAGGTCGAGGTTGTCGGCGCGTCTGGTGATCACGGCATTGATCTGATCGTCCGTACCCGCCGTGGAGATATCTGGATCGTGCAGTGTAAAAAATACCGCGGCAAGGTTGGCGAGCCTGTCGTCCGAGATTTTTATGGAACGCTGAGGGCTTCGCATGCCAGCGCCGGGGCAATCGTTACCAGCGGTTATATTACCGACCAGGCGCGGTTATGGGCTGAAGGCAAGCCTATTTACCTCTACGACGGGCGGGAGTTTCTAAAAATCATCGAATCTACACGATATCGCCGCAATCTGCCGATTAAAGCGCGCGAAAAACTTCGCGAGGTTGCTGCCGCGCCTGTGGCTGCTGCTGCAACCACTGCAGGGAATACGGCCGCCATTCCAGCGGTTGCTCCACTAAAAAATGCAAACCAGCCAACCCTGGAATTTGTGTATGCCGCGCCCGCAGCTTCCTCTGAACCGGTTTCAGAAACCAATTTTGACTCAGAGTTGCCTGACAAGACGCCCTTCATGAACATGTCCAATATCCCCGACTGCCCGGTTTGCGGCATCCCCATGGTGGAACGCACGGTTAAAGTATTCCCGTTCAGGACGAAAAAGGAATACATCTGCGCCAATGCGCCAGCGTGCAGCGAGACCATGCCGGTTGAATAACATTCTCTTTTTTGATTTGAAGAAGCGCTCTCACATCGAGAGCGCTTCATTTTTATGTTCGTCGAGCAGCTTCTGAAAATACCTGCCGCGCGGGGTCTCGTGGAAGTGTGAATAGCCATATTTCTCATAGTTAAACCCTCTGGCTGCGGCTTTCTCTTTTGCCTTCTCCGGGAAGATAAAAGCGGTCACCGTTTCAGCAAAATCTTCAAGAGAGTTGAATTTTTCATTCACACCGCAGGGCGGTGGAGGGCTTCCCACCCGGTACCAGAAAATTTTCCATCTCGGAAAAGCCTTATGCAGAATTTTGATCGGGAACCCGCTGCCCGTCTCAACGCGCATACGCTGAGAAAGCCGCCAACCATAACTGGCATCTAACGCGTGCCCCAGTTCGTGAACGATTGTCCATTCAGTCAAACCGAGCGAATTGAAATAGATATGGTTTTGATGCGCAAACTGATTGCCACTCTTGCGATCCACCCGAACCACATAACTCTTTTGAGAGTTTACCGGGAATAAGGAGCCGGTGATCTCATAGAAGAGATCAATGGTCCTCACAAGTTTCTCCTCTAATTCAGAAGACAAATCTCCATCGATTTCAAATCGATGCTCCAAGTCTAGGCCTGCGCTTTTAACCTGATGGTACTTCATATCCAAGTTGCGTTTATCCGATTCCCTTTTGGAAAATGATCCACATGCCAGTGAGATACAGGATGATCAATGCCATCGCGTCTGCTTCAATGAAGCCAATCCGCTTTTCTAGCCTTCCCAGATTCCCAACCAGCGCAACCACCGTCATAAGCAGGCCCAGCATGCCAATGAATTGAAATGTGGGATCAATCACACTCAAGAACCTGCCTTTGGTGTAGAAGAAATCCGTTAATCCCAGCGCAAACATATTAAACATATTACTGCCAAAGAGATTACCAATTGCCATATCGCTTGCGCCAATCTTGATCGCTGCTATCGTGGTGACCAATTCAGGCAAAGATGTGACCATCGCTACCAGCGTTGTGCCGATAAACGTCGTGCCAAGTCCCGTGATATCTGCAATCTCCGCGCTGCTATTCACCATTATGGGGGTAATGGCGATGAGCACTGCCGCAGCGACCAGGAACCCCACGATTCCGACCCACAATTTCGGCGTGTCAGATGGAATCTCATTCTCAGGAACGGAAATTAGTTGGCTTTCATGTGAAATGAGCCTCACTGCAACCACATAAACCGCCACGATGATCAGTGCATCTAAGCCAACCCAGCCAATCTTGATGTTGATATCAGCCAGTTGGAAGTACAGAACCAGGGTAATGAGCATGACAGCCAGGCTTCCTGAGAGAGCATGCCGTCTTGCTGCTTTTCTCAGCAACCGCTGGTTGCGATTGATAAGATCCAGTGTGGCCAACAACAACATGTTGAATGAATTGCTTCCCAGCAGGTTTCCGGCGGCAATATTGGGTGATTGCTGGTTCACAGCGCTGATTGAGGTGAGAATCTCAGGCAGTGATGTCGCTCCTGCCATTAAAAGCACGCCTATGAACATACCCCCTAATTTTGTGCGCACAGCAATAACATCGCCATACTTAGCCAGGTAATAAGCAGCGATAACAATAAGAGCAGCCGATACAAGAAATTTAACCCATACCATGCTGATCACCTTGAGTGTTGCAACCGGGAATTCCCTTGGTCATATCCAATTTCCATGCCGCAAAAATACCCGTATCCGGCTGGTTTAAATCACCAAGCACCTCTTCTACGATGGTTTGACATTGAGTGACCGCGGCTTGATCCTCAACGATCATCACGACCGTGACGTTATCCATTTCATTGGTATCCATTGGGGCATAAAGATATGGCAAGGGCAAATGCTTCTTCTGATGCCGATGCATCCCTGATGACTCAAAAATCGTCGCTCCGCCAATGCCGCCCTTTTCAAGCGCCGCCAGCACTTTATCCAATTTGGTAGGGTCATCGATGACACAAAAGACCATGTACATTTCTTACTCCTCTCTGATTCTTTGATCCTCTCCAAATTTCATAATTTCAGAATGATTCACAGTTAAGTTGAATCACGATCACTATAATCAATATTACTATATAAAATTTCGTAATTTTACTATCAGAGAATATCCGCCTTTTAGAACAAGAGATGACAATTTTGATATTTTTATTAATCTTGATAGGTTTTGCCAGTGACTGACCGTTAGCATTGAAGCGTCGATTAAAATGTTGGAGCGTGCATGTCAAAAAAGGATTTAAAATTTTACGAACTTCCCCTCCGCGAGCGTCTGCAGCGTCTGGCAGAGGAAAGCGGAGTCGCGTTTGAAGACCTTGAAGCCCTGAACGGCAAAGATGGATTAACACCAGAACAGGCCGATCACATGGTTGAGAACGCGGTGGGGGTTTTTTCATTGCCGCTGGGAATTGCCCGCAATTTTCTCATCAACGGGCGGGCAGTGCAGGTGCCCATGGCGGTTGAAGAACCTTCAGTGATCGCCGGGGCATCCTTTATGGCCAAACTTGTCCAGGCCGGTGGTGGATTCCATGCCAAAGCAGATCCGCCTGAAATGATCGGTCAGCTCCAGCTGCTCGACCTGCCAGACCTCGAAGTTGCTAAAAACGCCCTTGCTGCCCACCGCAGTGAATTACTGGAGATGGCCGCCACGATCGACCCTGTGCTATCGCGCTTCGGTGGTGGCCCCCGCGATCTGGTGGTGCGTGAAATCACCTCATCTCCAATTGGCGCTTTCCTTGTGCTTCACCTCATTTACGATGTGCGTGACGCCATGGGCGCAAACGCCGTAAACACCGCGCTTGAAAAACTGGCTCCGCGCGTGGCTGAAATTAGCGGCGGCAGGGTGCATCTGCGCATCCTATCCAACCTGGCTGACCGCCGGCTGGCGCGTGCCGAATGTACCATTCCCCTTTCTGCTCTGGGGTTCGACGCCTTCAGTCCTGAAACCGTGCGCGATGGCATCATCGAAGCCTGGGCGTTTGCCGCTGCAGACCCCTACCGCGCTGCCACGCATAACAAGGGCATTATGAATGGAATTGATGCCGTATTGATCGCCACTGGCAATGACTGGCGCGCTGTTGAAGCCGGTGCCCACGCTTACGCCGCAAAAGACGGAAGATACACCAGCCTCACCCGCTGGGAAAAAGACGAACAGGGTAACCTCAAAGGCTCGTTAGAAATGCCAATGGCTGTGGGGATAATCGGCGGCGCAACACGTGTTCACCCCGCAGCGCAGGCGGCGCTTAAGCTGATGAAAGTTAAAACGGCATCCGAACTGGCGGAAATCATCGTCTCAGTCGGGCTGGCACAAAACCTGGCAGCCCTGCGCGCTCTCGCCACCGAGGGCATCCAGCGCGGCCACATGAGTTTGCACGCGCGTCAGGTGGCGCTTGCCGCAGGAGCCGTTGGCACCGAGGTTGACCGCCTGGCAGAACAATTAGTCAAAGAAAATGCGATCCGCTCCGATCGAGCGTTAGAAATACTGAACCAGTGGAGAAAGTAGGATTTATGGAAAACAAGCAAACCACCAATACGAAACTGCTGCGCACCAATCGCAAAACCGGGATCGTTGGTTATGGTGCTTACATTCCTCGTTATCGCCTGCCTGGCAGCCAGGTGGCAATGGTTTGGACCGGTTCGGAAAAGGGTTCGCCGGTAAAAGAAAAAGCCGTCGCCGGTTTGGATGAAGATGTGATCACAATGTCAATCGAAGCTGCCCGCAACGCACTGCTGCGCGCAGAAATCGACCCTTGCGAACTGCGTGCGGTCTGGGTCGGTTCCGAATCCCATCCATACGCCGTCAAACCCAGCGGCACGGTCGTTGCCGAAGCCATCGGCGCTTCTAACAACATCCAGTCTGGTGACTGGGAATTTGCCTGCAAAGCGGGCAGTGAAGCCATGGTGGCTGCGATTGCCATGGTCGGCTCGGGTATGGCCAATTACGCCCTCGCCATCGGCATGGACACCGCCCAGGGCAAACCCGCCGATGCCCTTGAATACACCGCCGGCTGCGGAGGCGCCGCTTACATCATCGGCCCGGCCGAAGAGTCTGTGGCCGAGATCGAGGCTTCCTATTCCTTCGTCTCCGACACCCCCGACTTCTGGCGCCGTCCCGAACAAAAATACCCCGAGCACGGCCAACGCTTCACCGGCGATCCTGCATATTTCCATCATGTTGAATCCGCAGGAAGGACCCTGCTTGAAGAACTGGGGGCAAAAGCCTCCGATTTCACCTATGCCGTATTTCACCAGCCCAACCCTAAGTTTCCGATGAAAGCCGGTAAAGACCTGGGGTTCACCGAGGAACAGATCAAACCCGGCCTGCTCGTGCCCGTCATTGGCAACACTTACGCTGGTTCCTCTCTGGTGGGGCTTTCAGCTGTGTTGGATATTGCCAAACCCGGCGAGCGCATCCTGATGGTTTCGTATGGTTCTGGAGCCGGTTCGGACGCCTTTGCATTTACCGTGACTGACAGGATCACATCACACCGCAGCCAGGCACCTGCCACGGCGGAGTATATCGCCCGCCGCACCGAGATCGATTACGCCACCTACGCCCGCTTCCGCGGCAAGATCGATATGGGATAAGGAGGGGTTTTATGACGGATGTCGTTGTTGCAGGAATCGGGCAGATCCCGGTCGGAGACCATTATTCGCTCAGCCTGCGTTCGATGGGCGTTCAGGCGCTGGTCAAAGCGCTGCACGACAGCGGAGATCTCAAGCCCGACGCGCTCTATATTGGCAACCTGCTTGGATCAACCCTTTCGCACCAGGCAAACCTCGGAGCGTTGTTCACAGATTATGCCCGCCTGGATCATATCGAAGCTTACACCACCGAAGCCGCAGGTGCTTCGGGGGCGGCCGCGCTGCGCGTGGCCTACCTGGCCATCCAAAGCGGGTATGCAGATACTGTAGCCGTGCTGGGCGTCGAAAAATGGAGCGACGTTACACGCGAAGAAGCTGATGCCCTGCTTTCGCAGGAGTTGGACTTTGATTACGAGGCCATCCCCGGGCTCAACAGCGCGGGTGAGGCCGCTCTGCTGATGCAGCGTTACCTGCACGAATACAATTTACCCGGGGATGCACTGGCAGGCTTCCCAATCCAGGCGCACACGAATGCCGTCACCAATCCCAACGCCCTTTTTCGCAAACCCCTCACGGCTGAAACCTATGCCAGCGCGCCCATGCTCAGCGACCCACTGAATATCTATGACGGTGCGGCTTACGCCGATGGCGCCGCTGCGCTGATCCTCACCCGGCGCGAACTCTTGCCCAAAAACTTTCCCCACCCGATCGTCAGGCTGCTTGGATCCAGCGTCAGTGTCGATACCCTTGCCTGGCACGACCGCCGTGACCCGCTGGCGTTTACCGCCGCTAAAACCGCAGTGGAAAGCGCCGCCCTGCAGGCTGGCATCATGCCCGTTTACACCGACCTGTTCGAACTGGATGACTCCTTCTCGATCTACGCCGCACTCACGCTTGAAGCCTGCGGCTTTGCCGAAAAAGGCAGCGCCTGGCAGATGGCTCGTGATGGATTGTTGGCTCCAGGAGCGAAACTGCCAGCCATGACCATGGGTGGCTGCAAAGCACGCGGCAACCCCATCGGGGCCAAGGGTGTCTACCAGGCCGTTGAAGCCGTGCAGCAGCTGCGTGGAGTGGCTGGACCAAACCAGGTCAAGAACGCGCGCATCGCGCTCACCCTGGCCCTCGGCGGCCCCGCCTCCACTGCCATCGCGCATGTGTTCGACCGGGTGGAAACAAGGTAGTGTAAAAGGCGTGACGCGCAGATTGAAAAGACTTATGCGTCTGCTGCGAACCAACTTGATAGGTTTTGATAGGCTTCACCCCCTACACTTACGCTTGCAAGTTGAATAACTGTAAGGAACGGAGTAAAAAATGGAAAATCCACGCCACTGGCGCTTAAACAAACAAAGATATGCCCTCGTCGGCGAAGTTTGCCCGCATTGCGAGGCCAAGATCTTCCCCCCGCGCGACGTCTGCCCAGAATGCGGCGGCGAAGCCAAAAACCGCTTTGGATTCAGCGGCAAGGGCAAGGTGTTTTCATATACGATCATGCGTGATGCCCCGGCGGGCTACGAACACAGCACCCCCTACACGGTAGCCATCGTCGCTCTAGATGAAGGCCCCATGGTCACCGCCCAACTCACCGACCTTGGCAGCGAAAAAGTAGAGATCGGCATGCCCGTGGAAATGGTCACCCGCAAGATCCGCGAAGACGTGGAAAAGAAAGGCATGATCATTTACGGCTATAAGTTCCGGCCTGTGGGACTTGGTCCGCACTAGGTCGTTGCCGAATCATCTGGAGGAGATTTAAACGGATCGTAACCTCTAAAGACCGATCCTTGTGGATATAGACCTTCTCAACCAAAGTAT
>DAOUGR010000039.1:0-103249 GCA_034429135.1 Anaerolineaceae bacterium
TGGGCCGCAACCCTTGATGATGGCTGAGGTCATGCCATTTACTCTGGCGCCTGTTCATTGACACCCTTGAACCTTAAAGATTCCACACAATGAATTTACACCATTGACAGAGACGCTAACGGAAAATACGCGAGATTCCACTTGTGCGCAAGAACTTTATCCACAATGATATAGTTTTTATCAAGCCATAAGACTGTAATATTGAAATTCATGAATAGCATATGAATCGATGTATTCATTCGTGATTCTCGTGATTCTGTCATGATGATTCCAAAGCCAGGATCAATAGATTTTTTGAACATTAGCCCCATCAATTTTTCATGAAAAGAATCGCAATACTTCGCATAAAATGAAATTGTCGGAGAATTGGCGTTAACTATTTTGACTATTTTCATAGGATACGTTATCATTGTTTAAAATTCGTCCTACATAGTTTACCACAAGGAAAAACAATGAAGATCACTACCTGGAATGTCAATGGTTATCGCGCGGTTCTAAAGAAAGAATTCAAAGAAAGTATACGCTTACTGGATCCTGACATTCTTTGTTTACAAGAAACAAAAGCCCGCATCGACCAACTTAACCCGGGCGAAGAACAACTCGAGGGTTATCAAGTAATATGGAATGCCGCAGAGCGTCCAGGATACAGCGGGGTGGCAACTTATATCCGAGATGGTTTAATTTTATCCGGCGAACCAGAATTGGCAATTGGCAAACCTGAGGCTGATAGTGAAGGTCGAACGATCAGGATCATGATTGGAGATCTAATTCTTTACAATATTTACTTTCCGAACGGGCAGCGTGGGATGGATCGAGTGGATTTTAAGCTCGATTTTTATCGTCAATTACTGGAAAATTGCAATCAACTTCACGCTCGTGGTGCCAATATCATCATCACTGGCGACTTTAACACGGCTCATAATGAAATAGATCTTGCTAATCCAAAGGAAAATAGTAAGATCTCAGGTTTTTTGCCTGAAGAACGAGTGTGGATTGACAGGTATCTGGCTAATGGATTTAAAGATGCCTACCGCGAACTCTATCCCGATAAAATCGAATACACCTGGTGGACTTATCGCTTTGCCGCCAGATCAAGGAACATCGGCTGGCGTTTGGATTATTTTCTGGTGTCTGATCAATTGATGCCGCGTGTACGCGATGTAGTAATCCATCATCAGATTATGGGCTCTGATCATTGCCCGGTGACACTTTTCATCGATTAATGACCAAGCAGGGTATAATCATCTATAGATTGCAATAATAACAAGGAGAGGCGCATGCCAAAGCAACGCATTCTAATTGTTGATGATCATGAAGTGGTTCGCCTTGGGCTTAAAGCTCTATTAGAACAACACCCGCACTTCGAGGTCATAGCAGAAGCTGCGAACGCCAAAGAAGCAATGGAACAGGTGGAAAGATTCTTGCCAGATGTCGTATTGATGGATATCCGCCTTCCAGGCACTTCAGGTATCGAAGCATGTGAAGAAATCACGACCAATTACCCAGAAATAAAAGTAATTATGCTTACTTCTTATGCTGAAGATGAAATGCTCTTTTCTGCGATCAGATCTGGTGCTTCTGGTTATGTGCTCAAACAAATCAGTGCTGATGGACTGATCTCAGCCATTGAGGCTGTTGGCCGCGGTGAAGCACTTCTTGACCCCGCCGTTACACAGCGGGTTTTTCAAGAAGTGAGAAGGGCGGTACGAGAAGAAGAAGCTTCGGCATTTGCTTCACTTTCACAGCAAGAAAAACATGTCCTTTTACTTGTATCTGAGGGAAGAACCAATCGAGAGATTGCGAAATCTTTGTTCCTGGGCGAGGGAACAGTAAGAAATTATGTGAGCAGTATATTATCCAAGTTGGGTGTGAGCAACAGGGCAGAAGCAGCCGCCTACGCTGTTGAACATAATCTTAAGGATTACCTCTAGTTCGTTTCGTTAGGAACCCGAAATCCATCCAGAAATTTTCTGAACTAAAAGAGGACCGAAGACAAAAATTCCGATAATCGCGCTCAGTATTGACGCAATTAACACTGCTGCAGCCGCGGTATCTTTTCCCGCTTTAACCACGCGATTTTCTCGAGGTTCTATTAAGTCGAAAAAACACTCCAGTGCTGTGTTAAATGCCTCCGAAACCCAGACCAGTCCAATTGCGAAAACGATTAAAACCCAATCCAACAGTGAACATCCAAGCCAAACTCCTGTCAGTATCACAATTACGGTCGCGGCTAGATGAATTCGAAAATTCCTCTGTGTCTTAAACATGAACAATAATCCCGCAAAAGCATTACCAAGAGACGCGTGAAAGCTGTCATTCTTTTTCAATTTGCTCGTCTCCAGAAAAGTGAGCCATTTTTATTCCAATTTCTTCCAGAATCTGATGCTGCAATGCCCACATCTGCATTTTTTGGTCTTCATCCTGGTGGTCGAAACCCAATAAATGCAAAACACCATGGATCGCCAGTAAGGATAGTTCGTTTATGACCGGG
Organism: Anaerolineaceae bacterium; assembly: GCA_034429135.1. Taxonomy (GTDB): domain Bacteria; phylum Chloroflexota; class Anaerolineae; order Anaerolineales; family Anaerolineaceae; genus UBA6107. The sequence goes on from DAOUGR010000039.1 coordinate 2,492, forward strand.
TGTCCAGCTTGCTCCGCCTGAATCCTGGCTGTTGGATACGAAATTGCGATATCCCCCAGATAAACTGTTGACGTACCAGGAATAATATACTCCTCAGAAAAAGAAAGCACATCTGTTGGACGGTCAATGTTACGATAAGTCTTATTCAGTTCATGAACAAATTCATCGCTGCCAATGGAAATCGTAAGTGCATACTTCTTGCCCTTGCTGACGATTTCCAGTGCCTTTTTGGCAGCCGTTTTTATCATGGATATTGCTTTGCGATCACAATCATTCACAAGAACCTGTACTTCGATCACTTTTCCTCTTCTTATCCTCTATGAAGATGAAGTTTCCGTTGAAGTGTTTTTTGTTTCGGGGTATTGGATACGAGCGTGATAAGTCGTTGACAGTGTATTGTAGAATGATTCTTGAATTTTCTTAAGGTCACGAAGTGATAAATTGGTGTTTTCTAGCAACCCTTCACCAACTACATAATCAAATACTTTCTTAATCAAAGTGCGTAATTGTTCTTCATTTTTCGGTAAATCTGATTTTGCACGCGCTTCGCATCCATCGGCAAGCATCAATATTCCCGTTTCCTTTGTTTGCGGTTTTGGGCCCGGGTAACGGAATAATTCAAGGTCTACCTTGCTAACATCTTTTCCTTGTTGTTCAACTGCGCGATTGTATTGATAGCGAGTGATTTGGCTGCCATGATGTTCACGAATAAAATCCTTCAAACGGGGAGGCAGTCTGTATTTATCAGCGAGGTCTAGACCATCTTGAACATGTTTGATAATCGTTTGAGCGGCAATGATAGGATCCATATCGTCATGGGTGTCGATATTTCCTGGAACTTGATTTTCAATAAAGAAATATGGGTTGGTTGATTTACCTGCATCGTGGTACATAGCCCCTACTCTGACTAATAGAGCATCAGCTCCGATTGCATCAGCAGCTTGTTCCGCCAAATTCGCCACCATCAATGAATGCTGGTAGGAACCTGGTGCTTGTTGCAGGATTTGTTTTAATAAAGGGTGATCTGATCTTGATAATTCAATTAAGAGCATTGGTGTGGGCAAACCCAAGAATTGGGCAAGAATTGTTTGTAATAACAATGCCAGACTTGCAGAAGCAAACCCATTCAGCACGGTGGCACCAAACAAGGTTAATATCCCAATTAAATCGGTGGTCATATCCAACAATCGATATGCTGAGATGACAAATATTCCTGAAATGGCAACAACAACACCAGCCCAGAGAAAATGAGAGAATTTCTTTCCCTTTCCCAGTGCCAGAGCGCTTAAAATACTTGTCACGATGTAAAAGAGGGTTAGTTCTACAGAGTTTGATACCCCATGTGTGACGAGAATACTGAGGACAAGAGAAAAAACAAGGCTGATCTCAAAATTAAACAATGTTGCGAGAATCAGTGCATACGCAGAGAGTGGGAAGAAATAAGGCATAATCGTCCGGTTAGGGATGATTACCTTTGCTGCATATAGAAAGATCAAAAAACCAAATGCAATGACCGTTAGATTTCGTAAATCTGTAAAAGAAGAGGAATTTTTCCGGCTTCGATAATACAAAATGATAAAGCCGGTGAGTGTAAGCGTAATCGCTATCGTAGCCAGAGTTTCTTGAAAATTCTGATTTGGCCGAATTAAATCAAAATGATTTAAGGCTTCCCATTGTTCAGCTGTAATGATTTGGCCCCTGAGAATGATTGCTTGATTTTCAGCGTAAGTCTTCGTTACCCCTTCAACAAGACTGGCTGCTTCTTCCTTTGCTTTTGCGGTTTCTGATTCTGAATACAGGCTGTTTGCAACAATCAAAGGTGACACTATAGCTTCAACAAGTTTTGCCTGATCGGATGGGAGGGAATAACTAATTAAACTTGGAATATTGTTTACGCTATCCAGAATTTGCGTCTCGCGGATTGTTTTCCGCATCGTTTGTTCAAGCACACTCTTACACTCTTCTTGTAACGCGTTCCATTGTCCATCTTGTAAAAGCAAAATTTCACTGGCTTCATCTTCTGTTAATGGGATGAAGGTTATCGAAGTAAGGTCTTTTATCTGCTGAACTTTGTCTGCAAGTATGTCATTTCTAACCGATGTAATGAAATTCAAGCTCTTTTGAAGAATATCCAGTTGAGTACGGTTGATGGATGGATCAGACGGCAAATAACGAGGGGCAACATTTGCCACCGCTTCTTCTCTGGCTTTTTCTGTCAAAACTTCGCTGACATAGGTGTCACTGTAGGGTGCAACGATATCCCTTGTTGCAACATCACCAACCGCGATGGGTAATGCACTTGGCCGAAGCGCAATCGGGAGGAGCAAGGCACCAAAGGTTAATATTACCGTAATGGTAAACAATGCTCCCCGATAAATTCTTCGGGAGCTTTTTCGTTCAAAAGCGCGGTTTAAATAATTTGCCACGTCTTTATGACAGTAGTTGCCGAACGATGGAACTAACCCGATCAGGAGCAGCCTGTCCCTTAACAAGGGGCAGAAGATTTTTCATCACTTTGCCCATATCACCAGGCGAAGAAGCAGAAATTTCAGCGATTACTTTTTTCGCGAGATTTCTGATGTCGTCATCAGACAATTGTGCAGGAAGCAGTTTTTCTAGAATGAATAATTCGTCTTCAGCTTTTTTTACCAGATCTTGACGATCAGTATCCTTAAGTTCAGAAATCGTCTCCTTGCGAATCTTTACTTCCTTTTGCAGGACAGACACAATGCCCTGATCGTCTAACGTTTTTTGTGCGTCAATTTCTGCCATTTTTATGGATGCTAATACCATGCGGACAGTATTCTTGGTGATTTCATCTTTAGTACGCATGGATTCATAAAGCATTTTTTCCAATTCTTCACGAATAGCCATATCAACCTCAATCCATTTTTTGAACGTAAACCAAATCTTCTAATCCTTTATAAATTTCTGGCCCTATTCCGGATATATATAATAATTCGTTGATATTTTCGAAATCTCCATAGGTTTCTCGAAAAGCAATTATCGCTTTTGCTTTTGTCTCTCCAATATTCGGCAAGGTCATCAAGTCTTCTAGAGTGGCACTATTCAGATCAATTTTACCTACATTTTCCTCAGAATTCACTTCCAACTGGGTAAATTCGTTCACCGGCGTGTAAACAAATTCGCTGTTGTCTGTGAAATTCATCGCTGCCAGCCGGCTGGCCTTTTGAATATGATGCACTGTCAAAATTAGAATTCCCGAAATCAGGATTCCAGACAGTAAACCGATTAGAAAGAATAGCCCCTTATCCTTCATTCTCTCCATTTTGTTCCAGAGCCAGCATTTTATTGAATGCGCAAATTGCCACTTCAAGCATATCTGGTGTAGGTTCGTTGGTTGTCAGTTTTTGAGTTTTCATATTAATAAAAGAAAGATACTTGAAAACGGGGTGACTCATATGGTTGGCTGCAAACTTCATATATTCATACGCAACCATGACCAAGACCGGAATCAAAATGAATCTGGTTAATAACCTCATCCATATGGATAATGGCCCTAAGAGTGAGAAGATGATGACCGAAAAGATCACCAGAATGACAACAAATCCAGTACCACACCTTGGGTGATAAAGCGAAAATGCTTTCACAGTATCTGGGGCAAGTTCAACGGATGATTCGAATGCATTGATCGTTTTGTGCTCAGCACCGTGGTATGAAAATACACGTTTAATTTCTGGCATTTTTCCGACGGCCCAGATATACCCAATTACCAGTATCAATCTGACCAATCCCTCAATCAAGTTCCCTATAAATGCTGTCAGGTTAAACCACTTTTCTAGTAAGGCTGCCAGACCGGCAGGAGCTAAGAAAAAGAGCGCAATTGCAATGGCAAACGAGATGAATAAGGAAATGAATAAACCTGGTCCCTCAATTTTTTCATCTTCGCCAGTTTGTAGATTTGCTGAAACTGTTAAATATTTGGTGCCTAATCCGAGTGCATCCCAAAGAATAACCAACCCTCTTAAAAAAGGTACTTTCACCATTTTCGAGGTATACAATCCCCCTAATTTTTCCGTCTGTACGATGATCTCTCCAGAGGGAGCACGCATTGCAGCCGCGAGGTACTTTGAACCCCGCATCAATACTCCTTCGATCAAAGCCTGTCCACCATAAGCTGGAAGTTTTAATGATTTATCGTTTTGATTCTCCAAGGTTAATCCCTTTTAGCGTTATAGAAGAAATGAATCAGAGATTGAACACCTTTATGCCATGTGGGCAAATCGAGTTTTTCATTTGGTGAATGAATTCTATCGTCAGGCAGGCCAAACCCAGTCAGCACAGAATCAATCCCCAGCACTTCCTGCATGTCTGCCACAACAGAAATACTTCCGCCTTCGCGTTTGTAAATGGGTTCAACACCCCATACTTCTTTCAGGGCTTTAACCATAGCCTTCGTTTCAGGCAAATTAATATCTGAAATACTGGGTGAACCATGACTGATGAGATCTAATTCCCAACGCACTGTTGAAGGGGCATTAGCTTTAAGGAAGGCTTCAAGTTGATCGCGCACTTCTTCCGGTTTCTGATCTGGTACTAATCTCGTCGATATCTTTGCCATTGCCTTGGAAGGAATGATTGTCTTCGAGCCTTCACCCGTAAAACCTGAAAGAAAACCATTGACTTCTAGAGTAGGCCGGGCACCGGTTAGTTCAACGGGGGTATAACCTTTCTCACCCCATAATTTACTTACACCCGTTTGTTCACAATAATATTCTTCATTTTGATGATGCCGGGCCAGTTCACTTCTCTCTTTGTCTGAAAGTGGTTTTACTCTATCATAAAAACCAGGAAGGGTAATTCTGCCATTTTCATCATGCATTTTACTGATTAGATCACAAAGTACCTGTGCCGGATTATGGATCACACCACCATATGTTCCCGAGTGTAAATCGCGTTCAGGACCATAAACACGAATTTCAAAGTAAGACAGCCCTCGAAGACCATAAACAATGGTTGGGGTATCTTTATCAATCATTCCTGCATCTGGATTAAGCGCGATATCCGATTTCAACAAGCTCTTATGATCTTCAAGGAACTTTTTGAAATTTATTGATCCGATTTCTTCTTCGCCTTCCAGTATGAATTTAATATTTACTGGAAATGGGGCCGTTTTCATGATCGATTCAATGGCAGCGATACTGGCAAATATTTGACCCTTCATGTCTGAAGCACCACGGGCAATTAATTTGTTATCCTTAATAATGGGTTCGAATGCCGGAGTATTCCATAACTCCACAGGATCTTCCGGCTGTACATCATAGTGCCCATAAATGAGTATCGTTGGCTGTTCTGCACCAGCGTGCAAATGCTCACCATAAACAATCGGGTGTTTTGCTGTAGGAATTACTTGAACGTTCTCTATGCCAATTGAAGTTAATTTCTGAGCGAGGTGTTGAGCGGCATGTAATACATCATCTTTGCGGAGGGGATCAGTAGATACGGAAGGAATTTTCACAAATTCGATTAATTGCGACACAAAATCTCGTTCATGAGATTCAAAGTAAGAAAGAGCTGCTGTTTGCATCATCTCAGGTTCTCCATTGTTTAGTTTGGGTAATTGTATCATTTTATACCCGCAACAAAAATATGAGCCAGTGTTTATGCTAAAATATTTTTACATGAACTAGGGAGCGGGAATGTTAATTACCAATTGTCGAATCATAACCTGGGAAAATCCGAATCGAGTTTTATCCGGTTGGGCGGTTCGGGTAGCAAATGATCTCATCTCAGAAGTCAGTCCTGAGCGAGAACTGATCCAAAAATACCCTGCCGAAGACCATCTTGATGCTCATGGCCAAATATTAATGCCAGGATTGATTTGCGCCCACACTCATTTTTATGGGGCTTTTTCAAGAGGTATGACACTTTATGGAGATGCTCCTGCTGATTTCCCTGCCATTTTAAGACAACTCTGGTGGCCACTTGATCAATCACTAACCAAGGAGGATATTTATTACTCCGCAATGGTCCTCCTGATTGATGCGATCAAACACGGAACAACCACTGTTTTTGATCACCATGCCTCGCCTCAATATATTATTGGATCTCTCGATATTATCGAAAAAGCCTTACTCGATACAGGCATTCGAGGAAACATCTGTTACGAGGTCACAGATCGAGGAGGCCTGGAAAAAGCAGAAGAGGGAATTGCTGAAAACAATCGCATGATCACAAAATTCGCAGGTCAACCAGCGGGAGCACTGGTAACTGCCAGTTTCGGTTTGCACGCCAGTTTAACTCTTTCTAATCAAACCCTGGAAAAATCATCCAAGAGCATTCCACCTGGCGCAGGGTTTCATATTCATGTGGCTGAACACCAATCAGACGAATATGATAGTATAAAAAAGTCACAATTGCGTGTAGTTGACCGACTGCATCAATATGGAATCACAGGAAATCATTCCATATTTGTTCACGGAGTCCATCTCGATCAAAAAGAAGCCCAAATCATCTCCGAAACGAAAACCTGGCTTACGCATCAACCTCGATCAAATATGAATAACGCGGTAGGAATGGGTGATGTGGAGGGTTACTTGCGCCTTGGGATTCCAGTTTGTATCGGAAATGATGGATTCTCATTCACCATGTGGGATGAATGGCGAACCTGTTATCTTGCCCATAAGTTATGGAAACGCGATCCTCGATCTATGCCAGGGGATAAAGTGATTCAGATGGGCGTATATAACAATGCCAGAATGGCAACCCATTTTTTCAAGGCAAACATCGGAGTCATCGCACCAGGGGCAAAAGCAGATTTAATCCTTGTCGATTATCAACCGATCACAGAATTGACTGAAGGCAATCTCCCGTGGCATATCCTTTTTGGTTTCAGGGATTCAATGGTGACCATGACCATGGTAAACGGAAAGATTCTTATGGAGGACCGGCAATTATTATTGAATGAAGAAAAGTTCTCTACAGAAGCTGCACGCCTTTCTAAAGAGGTCTGGAAGAGATACACTAAACAATTCTAGTGGAAAAGAGGGCCAAGATGAGTTATCGAGTCGCCATTATTGGTGGAACAGGCAAAGAAGGCAAAGGTTTGGCCTACCGATGGGCATTGGCCGGGCATGAAGTCGTGATCGGATCACGCCAAATTGAAAAAGCACAATTAGTGGCTGACGAAGTAAATGAATTGCTCGGAGGAAAGAAGCCTTCTGTTGTTGGCTTAGAAAACCTGCAGGCAGCAGACTGGTGCGAAATCGTCACATTGACGGTGCCTTATTCAGCCCACGTGTCTATGCTTGAAAACCTGAAAGACGTCGTCAAAGGGAAAATTTTTATTGACGTTACTGTTCCAATAGTTCCACCTAAAGTTACCACCGTGCAAATGCCAGAAGCCGGGAGTGCTGGTAAAGAAGCTCAAAATATTCTTGGACCCGATACTCGAGTGGTTTGTGCTTTTCAAAATATCTCTTATGAGCGGCTGTTAAAGGGCGGAGATATTGATTGCGACGTGCTGGTATGTGGTACCACAAAAGAAGCAAGAGGAATTGTCTTACAACTAGTTGAAGACGCAGGTATGACAGGTTGGGATGCGGGTGTTTTAGATAATTCGATGGTAGTTGAAGGGTTAACTTCCTTACTCCTTCACATCAATAGAACCTACGGAAGTAAAGAAGCCGGAATCATCATTACAGGTGTACCAAGAGAAAGAAAAGTTGAATAATTTACATCAATTAACTTTTACTGCGATTAATCAAATTCCGATCATCAAATCTGGTGATGATCTGGCACAAATCATTTACACCAAATGTCAAGATCAACACATACATGTAGAAGATGGTGATCTTTTTGTGCTTGCCCAGAAAATTGTCTCAAAAGCAGAAGGCCGGCTTGTGGATCTACGAAGCGTAACGCCAGGAAGAAAGGCAAAAATAATCGCTAAAAAAACTCTAAAAGATCCCAGATTGATTGAATTGATTTTAAAAGAAAGTAAGCGAATATTGAGAATTCGCAAAGGTTTGATCATCGTTGAACATAAAAATGGTTTTGTATGTGCCAATGCAGGGATTGATCACTCAAATTCAATAGACGGTCTCGATGCTGAACATTACGTCTTATTACTACCGGAGAACCCTGATTTTTCGGCGAAACTCATTCGAGAAAAACTAGAGCAATTATTCCATATCAAGACAGGCGTGTTGATCATTGATTCTCACGGTCGCGCCTGGCGCAATGGAACAGTTGGAACCGCCATTGGCATTTCTGGTTTACCCGGTTTAGTGGATCTTCGCGGGCAAAGTGACCTTTTTGGTTATAAATTGAAAGCTACGCTGATTGGAGCGGCTGATGAATTAGCAGCAGGCGCATCCTTGTTGATGGGACAGGCTAATGAATCACTGCCTTGTATTCTTGTCAGGGGATTCCCATATCCGTTAAGAGAATCTTCCCTGAGCGAATTAATCCGAAAAAAAGAATTGGATCTTTTCAGATAAACTTTTTCAGGAAGATTTTTATGAAAGTTGTTGCGTTAGCAGGTGGAGTGGGTGGTGCCAAACTGGTAAATGGTCTATCTAAAATTTTACCTACTGGCAATTTATCAGTCATTGTTAATACCGGTGATGATTTTCGTTACTCAGGTCTTTATATTTGCCCAGATATCGATACCATAACCTATACCTTAGCCGGTCTCAACAATCCAATCACCGGATGGGGACGTAAAGATGACACCTGGAAAGTCAACGAAGAACGTGAAACCTGGGGGTATCCATCTTGGTTTCATCTGGGTGATAAAGATCTGGCCTTGCACATGGAGCGAACACGTTTGATGGAGGAAGGATATACACTTACTGAGATCACTCGTTATTTTTCCAACAACTTTCATATTTCTCACACCATACTGCCAATGACTGATTCATTTGTCAGAACGATGATCAATACCAGAGAGTTTGGAAAACTGGCATTTCAAGAATATTTTGTAAAGCATAAGTTTCAGCCACAATTAGTTTCTATAGAACTGGATGGTATTTTAAATGCCAGTATTACAAATGAAGTTGTAAATGAGCTGCAATCTTGCGACCTGGTCATAATTTGTCCATCTAATCCATTTGTCAGCATTTACCCTATCATATCTATCCCTGGTATGCAGAGGTTATTGATAGACAAAACCATCGTCGCAGTCAGTCCGATTATCGGTGGAAAAGCCGTGAAAGGTCCAGCAGCAAAAATGTTCAATGAATTGGGAATGCCCCCATCAAGCTACAATGTTGCAAAATTCTATCGTGGACTTATTCAGGGGTTTATTTTAGACACTGCTGATGAGACAGATGTTCATCTAATTGACCAGTGGGGTATAATTTCAATGGTCACTGATACATTAATGACTGATCTTGACTCGCAAACCAGATTGGCGAAACAAGTGATCGATTTTGGCAGCACATTAGCAAAAGGAAATCAGGCATGACGCTTTGGGCGATCGTACCGGTAAAACCGCTCAGAAGAGGAAAATCAAGACTTTCATCTGTATTATCACAAGATGAACGCACTGCGCTGAATCAAAGTCTGTTGATCAATTCCTTAAAAACGCTTTCCTCAGTTGATGCCATTGATACGATTCTCGTCGTAAGTAGAGATCCTGCAGCATTAACAATTGCCAGGGATTATGGTGCCCGTACAGTCCTGGAAGACGGAAGTCCTGAACTGAATACAGCGTTGCGCAGGGCAGCATTAGTCGCTAAAACCTATTTGGCCAACGAAATCATGGTCATTCCAGCTGACCTTCCTTTGCTGAAAAAAACAGATATTGAATTTATCCTTTCGTTTGCGGGTAAACCACCCGAAATTATCATTGCTCCTGACCGCAGGCGGGATGGCACCAATGCTTTGTATATCAATCCTGCGGGGTTGATCCAATTTAGCTACGGACCCGGTTCTTTCAACCGGCATCTTGAACTCGCAGAAAAGGTTCACGCCCGAGTCGAAGTTATCGACATTCCATCATTAGGATTGGATCTTGATATTCCAGAAGATCTTGAATTATTGAAAACCTTGAACGAAACAAGAGGATAAAAGGAGCCAAAACATGACACAGCGCATGGCATTATATCTTCAAGATGCACACGATCTGCGTGACGGACTTGAATACGTAAAATATGCTGAAAAACGCGGTTTTGAAGCGGTATGGCAGGCCGAAAGCCGGCTGGTTCGTGATGCTATCGTTCCTATGGCAGCATACGCTGCAGTCACTAACACGCTTAAGATTGGATCAGGCGTGATCAACAATTGGACGCGTAACATTGGACTGTTGGCATCAACGTTTCTTACCCTCGATGATCTTGCACCGAATCGTATCATCTGCGGAATTGGCGCCTGGTGGGATCCATTGGCACGTAATGTAGGAATCGACCGCAAGAAACCCTTAACTGCAATGAAAGAAACGATTACCGTGTTGAAACGGCTTTTGAATATGGAAAGGGTTACATTCGACGGTGAATTCGTTCATGTTAATGGGATCGAATTGGATGTGGTACATGGCAGGAAAGAACCCAGAAATGTTCCTATTTATATCGGTGCTACCGGCGATAATATGATGGAAATGACCGGAGAGATTGCTGAAGGAGTGGTACTAAATTATTGTGTTCCTCCTGAATACAATCACAGGGCAATGGAACTATTATTAAACGGGGCTAAAAAAGCAGGTAAGACGTTGGATGACATCGATCGACCGCAATTGATCGTATGCTCTGTAGATGAAGATCATGACAAAGCAATTGATACCACCCGTGAACTTCTTACCCAGTATTTAGCACAACAACCGCATATCGCGAAAGCATCAGGGGTTTCACAGGATATTGTTGCCAAAATTCAGTCGATTCTTGGATGGCCGGCAACACATGAGCAAATTGCACAGGCTAAACACCTTGTTCCCGAAGAACTCATTATGCGGATCACTGCATCAGGCACGCCTTCTGAAGCAAAAGCTAAAGTGGCAGAATATTGCAAAAATGGTTGCACTTGTCCGATTCTGTACCCTGTAGGCGGCGATGTAAAGTTATTGATCGATACATTTGCACAGCAGTAAACTGTCAAGACAATTATTTTGAACGTTTGAAAGGTAATGAAATGATCACGGGTTACTATCGACCAAAAACTCTTGACGAAGCCCTTAAACTTCTAGAAACCCCAAACAACATCCCAATCGGAGGTGGCACCACTTTTATGCACATCAAACGGGATGTATCGGTTGTTGATCTCCAAAACCTTTCACTAAACATCATCCGTGAAGGGGATGCGACAATACAGATCGGTTCTACCACGACGCTCGAGACAATGCTGAAATATTTCGATCCATATAAAAGCATTAAAGAAGCGATAAAAATCGAAGCTTCCAGGAATCAACGTGAACAGGTAACCCTTGCGGGTCTGGTCTGTGCCTCTGGTGGAAGATCAGCATTGTTAACTCTTTTACTGGCGATTAATCCGGTCATGGTATGGCAGCCAGGGAACATTGAGATTCCTTTAGGAGAATACCTTGCGCAAAGGAATTATTGGAAAAAAGGTGTTCTCATCACAGATTTTATTTTCGATAAAAAAATAATATTTGGGTTCGAATCGATCGGCAGAAGTCCATACGATGTTCCAATTCTTTGTATAGCCGCTGCCAAATGGTCATCGAACCGCCTTCGCGTCACAGCGGGTGGTTTCGGCGACCTTCCAACAATTGTCATGGATGGAAATATCAATGACAACCTGGAACTTGCGATTGAGAATGCCCTCCTTGCAGCTTCAGACGAATGGGCTTCTGCAGAATATCGTATCGCCGCAGGTAAGAAGATCGTTAGCAGAATCAAGAATGAGTTCGAGTAGTCTCTTTGGATAATAAAGATATGATCATAAAACTTGAAATCAATCACATTAAGTCAAGTTTCGAAATTGCTCCTGGTGACAGCCTCTTAAAGGTTCTAAGGAGTAATGGTTATTTTGGGGCAAAATTTGGTGGCTGTAAATCTGGTGAGTGTGGAGCCTGTACAATATTGTTGGATGGGAAGCCTGTTAATTCCTGTTCAATTCTGGCAGCGATGGCCGAAGGACATTCCATTGAAACGATCGAAGGAATTGGAGAGCATCCAGAACAGGGATGGAAAAAGACACGCGGAATTTCCAATTTACAACAGGAATTTGTTAAATCTGGCGCCATTCAGTGCGGTTACTGCACTCCAGCGATGATACTGGCAGCCAAGTCACTGCTCGATCAAGAAAAGCAGCCTTCTGAAGAACAGATTAGAGACTCGATTTCAGGGGTATTATGCCGGTGCACTGGATACTTAAAACCGGTACAGGCCATCGAAGCCGCATCAGGTGCTACAGGAATTCATTATAAACCAGAAATCTATTCCAACGTTGAGGGTAAATCATTTGAACGCATCGGTAAAGAAGATCCAAAAGTTGATGCCCTCAAACTTGTTCAAGGAAAGGCTGCCTTCACTGATGATTTTGAAATGCGCGAAATGCTTTATGCGAAAGTACTTCACAGCCCGATAGCGCATGGATGGATCAAGAATATTGATGTTGAAGAGGCGAAAAAACTTCCGGGCGTCAGAGCTGTATTAACCTATAAAGATCTGCCGCGTGTGGCATATTCCTCGGCCGGGCAATCAGACCCCATTCCCGGCCCGCTGGATATGTTCTCTCTTGATCAAAAAGTACGGTTTGTCGGCGACCGGGTAGCTTTCGTGGCTGCCGATACCGAAGAAATTGCTGAACAGGCTTTGAAATTGATCAAAGTTGAATATGAAGTACTCCCAGCACTTTTTGATTCCGAAAAAGCCATGCAGCCTGGAGCACCAATCCTGCATGATGAGCCTGATTATGTGAATTTTGGAGACTCTGATCCAAAAAAGAATCTGGCAGCTGCGATCCGCATCGACATTGGCGATGTTGATAAGGGTTTCATGGAAGCCGATGAAATCTTCGAAAATGTCTTCGAAGTACCAAAGGTGCAACAATGCCATATCGAGCCGCATGTGGCATTGAGCTACTGGGATGAAAACGATCGTATGGTCATTCGCACCAGCACCCAGGTTCCCTTTCACGCCCGCAGAATACTCGCCCCCGTACTTGGATTACCGGTTAAGCGCATTCGGGTGATCAAACCACGAATCGGGGGTGGTTTTGGTGGAAAACAGGAAGTATTGATCGAAGATGTCGTTGCACATTTGACAATAGCCACAGGCAAACCTGTGCGCTATGAATACACGCGTGAAGAAGAATTCATCGCAGCCCGCTCAAGGCATCCAATGAAAATATGGATGAAAACAGGTGTTAAGAAAGATGGAACGATTACTGCCAATGAAATGAAAGCGCTAACCGATACCGGCGCTTATGGTTGCCATGCGTTGACCGTGACCGGCAATACAGGCCATAAAGCCATGGCTCTGTATGTTGGTGACGGAAAATACCGAAAATCGCCCAATATTCGATTTCACGCTGATATTGTATATACCAACCATCCTCCTGCTGGGGCATATCGCGGTTACGGGGTTCCTCAGGGCTACTGGGCAGTCGAACGACAGATGGAAATCATTGCCAACAAACTCCATCTGGATCCAATCGAATTCAGGTTAAAAAATGCTTTACGTCCTGGTGAATTGCATCCTTTCAGTACAGCGTGGAGTGAAGGGCGCGAACCTAGGCCTGAAACCGTGCATTTAATTGAGCTGGAAAAATGCGTGGAACATGGTCGCAAGGCGATCAATTGGGATCAAAAGTTTGGCAATCCAACCTGGCACAAAGTTCCAGGAAAGCCTCACTTGCGAAAGGGGATTGGCATTGCCCTCGTCATGCAAGGTACAGCCATTCCATACCTTGACATGGGGGGAGCCAGTATCAAACTGAATGATGACGGTTCCTTCAACTTGCTGATTGGAGCAACCGACCTTGGTACAGGTTCAGATACAGTGCTTGGCCAAATGGCAGCCGAGATTCTCGGTGTTCCGCTTGAAGATATCATCGTTTATTCTTCAGACACCGACTTTACACCTTTTGACAAAGGTGCATACGCTTCGAGCACCACTTACATCTCGGGTGGGGCAGTGACCAAAGCCGCTAAAATGGCCGCAGAACGTATCAAAATCAGGGCAGCTGAAATGCTCTCTACTGATAAGTTAAAGGTCACTCCAGACGATATCACCCTGAAACATAGCAAAGCATACGCAAAAGATGGAAGAAGTGTCACATTGCAAGAAATCGCTCTCTCTACACTGCATCACCGCGACCAGGAACAAATTATGGGCATCGGCTCTTTTATGTCGCCTGCTTCTCCACCACCTTTTGCGGCCCAGTTCGCCGAAATCACCCTCGATATTGAGACAGGAAAACTTGTAGTGGATAAGCTGGTTATGGCAGTCGATGCTGGCGTGGTAGTGAATCCACTGACAGCTTCTGGGCAGATCGAGGGCGGTATGATTCAGGCATTGGGATATGCCGTTTGTGAAGAGATGAAATACAACGACAAAGGTGAGGCAAGGGAGAAAGATCTCAAAGACTATCACATCTTCAGATCTGATGAGGTTCCTCAACTCGAGACAATTTTTGTCGAGTCTTTCGAGCCCTCACATCCTTTTGGAATCAAAGCAGTAGCAGAGATTCCGATGGATGGCGTGGCTCCAGCGGTTGCAAATGCCATAGCTGATGCCTGTGGTGCACAACTCTACCAAAATCCAGCAACACCGGAACGCATTTGGAGAGCATTGAACAAAATCAGTGAGATGAAATAATATGACGAATTCTCCAACTTACGTAATCGGTCACGTTAATCCAGATACCGATTCCATCGCAGCAGCCATGGGATACGCGTGGCTGCTACATGAACGGGATGGGATTGAAACAATTGCTGCTCGAGCCGGAGCGGTCAATCAACAAACTTCCTGGGTGTTGAAGTTACTTGGTTTAGAAGCCCCGGTACTGATTACCGATGCATCTCCTCGATTTTCTTCGGTAGTCAGACGGCTTGATACCAATACACCAGGGGTACCTTTGCGTGTAGCATGGACACTGGCTAACCGTACAGGTGGAATCGCACCCGTTATCAACGAAGATGGAACACCTTATGGCTTAATCACCGGCCGAAGCCTGTTTAATTACATGGGGAAATTGGTCGGTACCAATCTTAAATCACAGGATGTTCACCTGAATAAAATCCTGGAATTGCCTTGTAAAGAAGCAGCCGACACCGAGGTTTCAAAATACAACGTTAACACCAAAATCCGCGATGTGATCAATCGCATTTTGCGAGAAGAAGGTGATGAGGTCTGGGTGGTTGATGAATTTGGGCGGTATGTTGGGATATGCCGTCAACGAGACCTGTTGAATCCTCCCCGGTTGAAGATCATTTTGGTCGACCACAATGAACCAGCCCAGGCAGTTGCATCATTAGAAGAAGCTCAATTGGTTGAAATTCTTGATCACCACAGGTTAGGAAATCCATCGACGCATTTACCCATTCGTATGACCGTTGATATTGTTGGCAGTACAAGCACACTGGTATCTGAGCGAATTGAAGAATCAGGATTAAGCGCCCCGCCGAGCCTTGCGGGGATGATGTTGGCAGGTCTATTATCAGATACTTTAATCCTCACTTCACCAACAACCACTTTTCGAGATAAAAGTGCGGCTGAACGCCTTGCGCGGTGGGCATTTATTCCAGGAAGCCCGCTTGAAAAAGACACGATTCGTTCTTACGGCGAAAACATCCTTAAAGCCAGTGCTGGATTGGGCAACCGCTCACCACAAGAAGTTGTCGCAAGCGATATGAAGGTCTACTCAGCCGGTGGTAAAGATTTTGCCATAGCCCAGACGGAAGTCAGCGATCTGCACGAAGTATCTAAGCTTGCTGATTCATTAATGGTTGCGCTTGATAACCTTCGAAAATCAAGGAACTATTCCTTTACGATGCTAATGGTAACCGACGTCGTCCGTGGATCGAGCCGGATATTGATCTCAAATCCACCCGCCGAGTTGGAAGACCTACCTTACATTCCGCAGCCAGATAATACACTCCTAGCAGAAGGAGTGGTTTCCAGAAAGAAACAGCTCTTGCCGGTCGTTCTGGGTCTTCTCGAGGACTAGATGTCAATCATTCAAGAGATCGCCGAGTGTGAGAGAAATGGCATACCGGTTGCCCTCTGCAGTATCGTCTCAGCCAGTGGATCCACACCCCGGCATGCTGGTAGTAAAATGCTGGTTTTTCCAGACGGACATATCTCAGGTACGATAGGTGGTGGTGAACTCGAACAGGTCATCATTCATCATGCTCTCCAGAGTCTTGAGGATGGAATCACTCGATTAATCCCGTATGAGTATGTGGTTAATAATGAATCAGACGAGAAAATCACGAGCGGGAGTGTAGAAGTATTTATTGACCCTATTCAACCCAAAATAACACTGGTGGTTGTGGGCGGCGGCCATATTGGGCAAAAAGTTGTTTCTCTGGCACATTGGCTGGGCTACCGAGTCATTCTAAGCGATGAGAGGGAAGTTTTCTGCGATCCTAATAAGATCCCGGGGGCTGATGCCTATTTCTGTTGCAAAATGGCAGATCTCCCGGCGAAAATCAGTGTGAATCATCGAACCTGCTTCGTCCTCAGCACTCAGAACGCTGATATTGACATTGAAGGACTTCCTTCTATCCTGGCAACGACTGCACCTTACATCGGCGTTATCGGTTCGAGAAGGCGATGGGAAGCAACAAAAAAAGGGCTGATCGAAAAAGGGGTCGACCCTGAGCAATTATCACGAGTTCGTTCGCCAATAGGTTTAGATATTCACGCTGAAACCCCGCAGGAGATCGCCGTCAGCATTTTGTCTGAGATCATTATGCTGACCAATACCACTCATAATAATAATCGATAAAATTTGTTAAACGACGGGTGCAGATTATGTGGAATCAATACTTTATCGCCTCCAACCTACAAGAAGCAGTTAGTCTCCTGGCAAAATATAAGGATCAGGCCAAGATCATCGCAGGCGGCACTGATCTGATATTAGAAATTGAACGCGGTGGGCACACCGAGATAAATACCCTAATAGACATCTCGCGTATTGCCGGTTTGGATGAAATTTATTATGAAAATGATTCTATTCACATAGGAGCTCTGGTCACTCACAACCAGGCAGCAAGTTCTGCGATCATTCAGCAGTATGCTGGCTGTCTGGCTGAAGCCTGTTATCAGGTTGGCTCTCCACAAATCCGCAATCGTGCAACAATCGCAGGAAATCTTTTAACCGCCTCGCCGGCAAATGACACCATTACACCTTTGGTTGCACTCGATGCCGATCTTGTTTTAATCTCACCTGTTGGTGAAAGGAAAATAAAAGTAGCCGATTTTTATACCGGGGTTAGAAAAACACTCCTGCAAAAGAACGAAATATTGAAGGAAATCATTATCAAAACTCAGAAGAATGCAAAATCTTCCTTCTATAAATTCGCTCTTCGTAATGCGCAAGCCATATCGGTGGTTAATGCTGCGGTTCTTGTTACTCTGAATGGTGAGGTGATTGAATCTGCATCTGTTGCCCTGGGAGCTGTAGCACCCACAATCGTCAGGATTCTGAATATCGAGAAAGCAGTCGTCGGAAAAAAGATTTCTGACCTTACATTGATTAATTTTTCAAATCTTATGGATGGTATTTCTCCCATTTCTGACATACGATCATCTGCAAACTATCGTGAGGAAATGTCGAGTCTGCTGGTCAAACGATGTTTTGAGAATATCCATAAGAGTATTCTAGGGCAGCGCTCTATGCCAGAAAATCCAATTACATTAGACGGAAGGCGCGGGCCAAAAGATGTTGTTGAAATCCACGAATCGACGTTGATCGATGAAAACCATCCTATTGAAACCAATATTAATGGACAATCTTATACATTTTTCGGGGCTCATCGAAAGACTCTATTGCACCTGGTACGCGAAAATGCAGGTTTAGTCGGGTCTAAGGAAGGGTGTGATGAGGGTGAATGTGGTGCTTGTACCATGTATCTGGATGGAAAAGCAGTTATGTCCTGTCTGGTTCCAGCTCCGAGAGCACACCATGCAAGAATTCAAACCATCGAGGGCGTTTCTGACGGCTCAACATTGCACCCTGTTCAAAAAGCCTTTATTGAAGAAGGAGCGGTTCAATGTGGGTATTGTACGCCAGGATTTATCATGTCAGCTGTTAAACTACTGGAGGAGAAGCCTAACCCAAGCGAAAATGAAATAAAGGAAGCCATCACAGGCAACCTGTGCCGCTGTACGGGTTATTACAAGATCGTGAAGGCAATCGAGAAAGCCGCGCTTGAAGATAAGAGGTAGACATGTCAAAACATAAAATATACCGCACTGAAACTCCGCCTAAGCCAACAAAACTTCCCTTACATCCGATTTGGCGAGGAATAGGCTGCATTTTGGTCATCTTTATTCCGTTGCTTTCTTATCTTGTTTCAAATTCGTTGGTCAACAACCGACAGGATATTTCATGGTTGGTGATCCCTCAGGATCTTGTCTTTTCTCAATTCAAGGACTCCTTTATTGTTGTAAAACTTTTATATACGGGAATCCTCGTATTAGCGATTGGTGCCGTGCTGGCGCTGGTGACTTTTGTCCTGAATCGCCTTTTTGGTCCTTCAAGATATGGGCCCCACGATATCCCGCCAGAAAAAGTTAAGAAAATTGGCCGCTGAGGTAACCAGGGTAATCAATATGACAAATTTAGGCAAAAATATCAGTCGGGTTGACGCTTTATCAAAAGTTACAGGTCAGGCTTTGTATCCTGGTGATGTTTCATTTCCAAATCAACTTTACATGAAGGTTCTATTTGCCAATAGAGCTCATGCCATAATACGTTCTATCGATATTTCTAGAGCATCTTCAGCACCGGGCGTTGTCATGGTCTTAACAGCCGCTGATGTGCCCAATAACGAATATGGTCTTGGTGTTCCCGATCAACCCGTCCTGTGTGGTCCGGGATCAAATAAGGAGTATGCTGATCGAGTTAGATTTATTGGAGACCAGGTTGCTTTGGTTATCGCAGAAACCGAGGAAGCTGCCAATCAAGCTCGTAAGTTGATTAGCGTTGATTATGAAGATTTGCCTGTCATCTCCGATCCATTTTCAGCCATGCGAGAGGACGCGCTACTCGTTCATCCTGAGCGAGATTCCAATATTTTTACGAAATACCGGGTCCGCAAAGGCGATACCCAAAAGGCATTTTCTGAAGCCGATGTGGTGATCGAAAGCGAATACACAACCCCCGTTCAGGAACATGCTTACCTGCAACCCGAAGCAGGCATTGGATATATTGATGACGAAGGACGTGTTACCGTAATTGTTGGCGGTCAGTGGATCCATGAGGACCAAGAACAGATCGCTCATTCCTTGAATCTGGATAAAGAACAGGTGAGAGTGATCTATCCCGCTATCGGGGGAGCCTTTGGCGGTCGGGAAGATATGTCAGTGCAGATCATTCTTGGATTAGCCGCATTAAAACTTAAGGAAAAGGGCATTTTGCGGCCAGTCAAGATCGTCTGGTCTAGAGAAGAATCCATTATCGGCCATCACAAACGGCACGCTTATTATTTCAAAACCAGGTGGGCTGCAACGAAGGATGGGATTCTCACAGCAGCAGAGGTTGATATTGTTGCTGATGGCGGCGCCTACGTTTACACATCTCCAAAAGTGCTGGGAAATGCAGTCCTGATGTGCACTGGCCCATACAACATTCCAAATGTTTCCATTGATGCAAAAGCGGTCTATACCAACAACATTCCCGGTGGCGCTTTTAGAGGATTTGGAGGACCGCAGGGGGCATTTATTGCAGAATCTCAGATCAACAAACTGGCAGAAAAATTGAAAATTGACCCTGTTGAATTTCGGTTAAAAAACCTGCTTAAAGAAGGTGAGCCATTGTCGGTCGGAACTCCACTCCCGGAGGGAATTTCCATCGATAAGGTAGTGGAGGAGTGTGCTTTGCGCAGCGGTTGGCGCTCAAATAAAGATTACAAAAAACCGGAACTCCCACAGGAATCCTCGATCAAGCGCGGCATTGGTTTTGCCTGTTCGTTTAAAAATATTGGATTTTCTTTTGGTGCACCTGAAAATAGCTGGGCAATTATCGAATTACATGGAGAGGCAGAAATTGAGAAAGTGATTCTGCGTCACGCTGGTGCAGAAGTAGGGCAGGGAGCACATACCGTTTTTAAACAGATGGCCGCTGAAGCGGTTGGCGTGCCTCTCGATATGGTTGAATTGAAACTCTCAGATACCGCATTTACGAAAAACTCGGGCAGTGTCAGCGCTTCACGAATGACTTTTATGGCAGGAAACGCCATTAAAGGTGCGGCTCAGCTGGCTCTTGAGAAATGGAAGAATGAGGAACGACCTGCTGTTGCCGAATTTCAATACTGGCCTCCAAAAACATCTCCGTTTGACCCTGAGACGGGTTATTGTCGACCGAACTTTGCCTATGGTTACGTTGCGCAGTCAGTGGAATGCGAGGTGGATACTGAAACAGGCAAGATAAAGATCACCCGCGTGGTGTGCGCGGATGATGTAGGAAGAGCGGTTAATCCGCAACTCATCGAAGGCCAGGTGGAAGGAGCTATTGTTCAGGCTTCTGGTTATGCAATTACCGAAAATTTCATTCAAAAAGATGGCTTTGTTTTAACAGACAGACTTTCCACCTATTTGATCCCGACAGTTTTAGATATACCTGATCAAGTTGAGACAGTCATTTTGGAATATTCTGACAAAATAGGACCCTGGGGGATCAAAGGGATGGGTGAAATGCCATATCTTCCTTTTGCTCCAGCGGTCACAGCTGCAGTTCATGACGCGACTGGCATCTGGTTCAACGATTTTCCGCTTACTTCTGAGAAGGTGTATACTGCTCTAAAGCGTCAACAGAGATAAGGCCAAAATATTCAAAATAATGGGGCGAGTTATAAAAACAACTCGCCCTGTTATGTATTAGAAGACCCACTAGTAACTCATTCTTCTTCATCGGGTAGTTCGAGTTTACCTGACTTCATATCTTCGATAATGGCTTTGGCTTCGAGAATTTTATCTTTAGGTACACATACCTCAACTTCACCCAGCGGTCCAACCGTTAAACCATAAGCAATTCCAGCAGATTCCTGATTGGTATATGCAGAAATCCCAAAAGATTCTAATAAGATCTTCACGGATTCAGCTTCCAGCATTCCATTCGCGACATACACAACTTCTTCTCTTCGTTGACGATTGAATAAATTAAACATTTTGCTCTCTCTCTTTCAATTTTAACCGTTTCTGCCGCTTTTCTAAATCTGCTCGCATTTTTTGTAAACTCCAACCAGGTGTTATTTTTTCAACAATCATTCTTGCTTTTTCGGTCCAAAAAATTGCTGAACAAATATCCTTTAACTGATGTTCGTAATACATTGCCAATTCGATACAGGCTTCATAACTTCCAGCGTTTGCCGCCTCAATCCAATATTGTACTGCACGTTGAGATTGATGATGATTCTTATAAATTCGAGCCAGCTGATTATTGGCAACAATTTTCTCATCATCCAGTAATGATTGTTCGAGGCACTTTAAAAATACATTTTTTGCTATTTCGATGGAATTTAATTCAAGAAAAATTTTTCCTACACTGAGCAGATCATTCACTTCAAATTCATCAAGTTCCGAATTCTTTTCAAGAAGATTCGATATATGAATGAAAAGCGCGGCGAGTGACACCACGTCTTGAGCATTGTGATAGACCACACTACTCAATTTCTCTGCATCTCCAGTGCGCAAATATTCAAAATAAATCTCTGGTATCATCCAACCGGGTACCTCTTCATCGGTGCGTTCAGTTTTGAGTATCTCCGCTTCCAGCTCTTTCAATGAACAAGAGGGCAGGTGACCTCGCCATAATTTTCGAGAAAGATGAAGAACATCAATGTGGGGATTATTTCGAACATTGCCAGGAAGGCGGTTTACAATTAATCTGTTTTGCAGCAATGGAATATCGAAAGACTTCCCATTGAAAGTAACGAATACTGAATCTGGGAATATCATATTTGTGAAATGCAGCAGCATCGACTCTTCTTCAGCTGGATTTCTAATAATAAATTGTTGAAGGGTAAATCCCAGATCTGAAAATGACCCAACGCCGATCAAAAATGCGAATGAGCCGCTGCCACCAGACAATCCCGAAGTCTCAGTATCCAGGAAAAGCAATGAATTCAACGGAACCCCTGATTGTTGAATTTTAGCTGCTTGATTAATCCTTTCCGAAAAGAATGATTCGGTAAATACCACACTGCCATGTTGGTAACCATATGGAAAGAACTCTTTTCGCACCAGAAAAGAGCCTTGCGAGTTGGTAATAACTTCTGCTGATATGATCTCTTCAAGTGGTTTGAGACCGTTTTTTTGCGGAGGTTGAACGGTTGCGGCAGCTTTAAATCCGAGCGATTTTAGTCGATCACCTAATGACTCCATTTTTTATCCATTGAGCAGCATATCGATCAAAAAAGCGGTTTCCTGTTTCCCTCCAACAGCGTTTTCGAGAGTAGGTCCCACACAGGATGGACATCCATCATGGCATGAACAATTCATAACCACGTCTCGGGCTTTTGCTAATAGAGGTTTAAACTGTTTAAAGAGTTCTTCAGACAAACCAATGCCGGCGGGAACAGCGTCATAGAAAAGAATGACCGGTTTATTTTCTGCAAACTTGGCAGCAGGATCAACCATACTTCCCAGGTCATGAATATCACACATGACCAGTAGAGGCGAAAGGTTCTCTAATATATATTTTAGGCCAGAGATTGCACTTCTGACTCTGATCTGACTTTCGACGATTTTATGGCAATTTTGACACAGAGTCACCAGATTTCCCAGTGCATTGGCTTTTTCCGTTGACTCAAATTGTTTAAAGGGGACTTTATGATGGACGTGATGTTCAACAAGTCCCTCTTTAACACCGCAAACCTGACAGCAGTAACCATCTCTCTGCCTGACAATTTTTCTGATCTTTGGCCAATCAGCTCCATAATCGTTCTTGTCACTTAACCAGAAACCAGATTCTCTCATTCTTCCAACGCATTCGTCTTTCAAAACAATCCAGTATCCGACTGATCTGAGTGTGGTTTCAGGTAATTGGAGATCGGAATAATCCATCACTTCTCTTGTCTGCCACTTAACCCGCTTGAAACCTTTGACTGTTGAACGCACGTAGATCTCTCCCTGTGTTAAGTTATAGAATTTTGCTTCAACAGATTGGGTTTCGTTCAGAATTTCGATATCTACGGATGATACAGGCTCAGTAATATAATCGTCATTGCACGGTACCAGTTTTGCGACTTTCTTACTCAGATCAAGTGTTTCAACTCGATACGTTTCTCCGCTATGGATATAGATTGCCCCTGGGTGAACCATCCATAATCCACTGTTGTAATCGACTTCTCCAATGACCTGAGGTTGGCCTTCAGTTTCGCTCTGTAACAGGATGGATTCAGAAGCAGCACTCCGTAATGAAACATGCTGCGATGGATAATCATCAGAGACCCAGTAAAACCGATCCTTATTTTTATGCAAAATGCCAACATCAGCCAGATACTCTAAATACTCACTCAATAGACGAGGATCTAGATTCCCAAATCTTTCAGTTTTCTCAATGGGCAGTTCTGCCGCCGCACATTGAAGATGTTCTAGCAGGATCAATGGATTATCAGCATTAATTAAGGCTTTTTCAGGATTTCGTGAAAGCAGATATTCAGGATTCACAGCAAGGTACTGATCAAGAGGATTCATCGAAGCAATAAACACTGCTAATGATGGATTAAATTTTCTTCCAGCCCGCCCGGCACGTTGAATTAACCCCGAAATGGTACCTGGATACCCGGGAAGAAGCACAGCATCGACCCCACCAATATCCACACCCAGTTCAAGGGCATTTGTTGCCACTGCGGCCAAAATTTCTCCTGATTTCAATCCTTTCTCGATCTCCCTGCGTTCAGCTTTTAAATAACCACTTCGATATCCCCGCACCTGATTCGTAGGTGCGTTCGTTAAGTTTCGAATTTCTCGCAGCAGGATCTCGACAAACCGTCTTGTACGACAAAAGACCAATGTTTGAACCCGCTTATTCATCAAGAGACTCATGAATTTCTCAGAGGTTACTAACAATCCCTCGCGTATCCCTAATTCTTCATTTGTGAGAGGAGGGTTATAGATTAACAAATCGCGTTGCCCCTTTGGCGAGCCATCCTGGTCAATGATTTCTATTGGAAGACCTGTTAGATTCTCTCCCAGTTCTTTAGGATTTTCAATGGTCGCAGAGGTCATAATAAACTGAGGATTTGAACCATAAAAGCGCGCCACTCGTTGAAGCCTGCGAATTACGTTTGCAACATGAGATCCAAATACACCCCGATAGATATGGATTTCGTCAATCACAACAAACCGTAAATTCTTAAAAAATTTGTCCCAAATCGTATGATTGGGCAGGATGCCGACATTCAGCATATCTGGATTGGTAAAAATAATATTTGAGCACTCGCGAATCATCCTGCGGTCTTTTTGAGGGGTATCTCCATCATAAACAGCAGGTTTAATCCAAGTCTTTGCAGACGCAGGGATTAAATGGTTGATATTATCCAGTTGATCATTGGTTAAGGCTTTGGTTGGGAACAGCAGCAGGGCTGTGGTTTGGTGATCGGCCATCATCGAATTGATTAAGGGGACCTGGTAACAAAGACTTTTACCACTTGCTGTGCCGGTAGAAAGAACGATATTCCTGCCGAGTTTGAGCAAAGAAATCGATTGTTCCTGATGTGAATAAAGGTTGGAAATCCCAAGGTCTTTTAATTTTTGAATCACTTCCGGGTGGATATCAGTCGGAATTGGTACTGTTATCGGTTCCTTAGGAGGAACACTCTGCCAATAGACAACGTTTTTCCGAAAATCGGGATGATTTCTAAGTGATTCAAGTACACTTTGCAAGTTTGAAGAATCTTCATTCATTGTATTGGATTATACTATTTGAAACAACTTATTGATTCGCTTTCAAATTTACGATGAGGTTAATATGGCTCTGATCATCAATGTTATCGCTGGTGCCGTCATCGGTATCTTGATTAATTATCTGGCTGATGTGCTGCCAATCACACGCCGCTTTTCAAGGCCAATTTGCACGAACTGTGGAAAATTTTTTACAGCGAGAGACTATTTAATCTCCTTTCGGTGCTCCAATTGCCATCAAAAAACTGGTTTCAGAACGATTGTTGTATTGGTCGTCAGTATGGTGTTGTGTATACTCTTAAAATTCTTCCCATTTTCAAGACTGGACTTTTGGTCAACACTCCCAATTCTCTTATTTTTGGGTGTTATCATGGTAATCGACATCGAACATCGGGCCGTGCTGATTGAGACCAGTGTTGTTGGAATCATACTGTTCATGGTATATGGAATTGTTCTTCATGGAGTACCACAAACCATTATTGGCGGCGTTGCTGGATTCATCATCATGCTGGTGTTTTATTATCTTGGAATCCTTTTCAACCGCGTCGTAGGAAAAATTCGGCATGAAGAAATCGAGGAAGTGGCTCTTGGCTTCGGAGATGTCTATGTATGCGGGTTTTTGGGGTTATTAACGGGATGGCCTACGATTGTAGGGACTGTAATCTTAGGTATTTTGGCTAGCGGGATATTTTCACTGTTTTACATCCTGATCACCTCGCTTGCCAGACGGTATCATTCCTTTACGGCAATCCCTTATGCTCCATTCTTAATTCTTGGAGCAATTGCAACTTTCTACATCCGATTTAATTAAAAAATGGGTGGATTAATCCACCCATTTTTATCATTTGATCCTTCAATTGACTTTTGGCCCACATTTCATAATCTCAGAGCTTAGATTTTCGGCAAATACTTCCATCCGTTCCTGCATCTTCTTAATCAATGTGTTGGCAACCAATCGATAATTACTCTTATCATCCCAGGTATTGATTGGATCAAGGATCTGATCTGGAACGCCCTCAATGTGATCTGGGATTTTTAAACCAAACATTGGATCGATATGAAATGCTGACTCAGAAACATTCATTTTTAAAGCAGCCTTTATCATCGCCCTTGAGTAAGGTAACTTAATCCGAGATCCAATGCCATAAGGACCACCTGACCAGCCTGTATTGATTAACCAGACCCGCGGTTTGTGCTGCAGAATCTTTTTCATTAATAAGTCAGCATATACAGTGGGCAAAAGGGGCAAGAAAGGTTCTCCAAAACAGGTGGAAAAGGTCGCCTCTGGCTCTTTACCCAGACCTTTTTCGGTACCGGCAAGTTTGGCTGTATAACCCAGTAGAAAATAATAAATGGATTGTTCGTTCGTTAATAATGAAATTGGCGGTAAGACACCAAATGCATCTGCGCTTAAGAAAAAGATATTTTCAGGGTGATCACCGCGTCCGTTTTCAACATGTCCTTTAATATACTGAAGGGGATATGCAGCACGCGTATTTTCAGTTTTTGACCCGTCATCGAAGTCAATTTTGCGAGTTAATTCATCAAACCCGACATTCTCCAGGACCGCACCAAAACGTTGAGAGGCTTCCCAGATCAATGGTTCTAATTCTTGTTTTAAATTAATTGTCTTGGCGTAGCACCCGCCCTCAAAATTAAATACGCCATCCTCACCCCAACCATGCTCATCATCACCAATAAGATTTCGATCTGGGCTGGAAGAAAGGGTGGTTTTTCCCGTTCCAGAAAGACCAAAATACAGTGCGGTGTCTCCTCTGTCTTTGCCCGTATTGGCTGAACAATGCATCGGTAGAACATTTTCAGACGGGAGAATGCGGTTCATTATTGAAAATACTGATTTTTTGATCTCCCCGGCATACGAAGTACCGCCGATCAGAACAATTTTCCTGACAAAATTTAGAACAATGAAAGTTCCTGACGCTGTACCATCTGTTTGAGGATCCGCCTGCAATGACGGAGCATGGAGGATCGTAAAGTCTGGTACCTGGTTTTGATCAAAGGTTTGGGGAATCAGTAAATCTCTTGCGAAAAGTGCCGCCCAGGCTTTTTCGGTAATGATACGAATGTTCCTGCTGTATGAAGGGTGGTTTCCAACCCTTACATCTTGAATATACAGAGGGCAGTTTTCGAGATGAGCGCGTGTTTTCTGTAACAAACACTCGAAGTGTTCGGGGGAAATGGCTTTGTTAATGGCACCCCACGCAATTTCTAGATCCTCAGACAACCCGTTGTTGACGATGAATTTATCTTTCGGTGAACGACCTGTATGAATCCCGGTTTCAACAATTACAGCCCCTGACTGAGATAACCTGCATTCATGATTCAAAACCGCATGCTCCACCAGTGGGGCACTGGTCAGGTTCCAGAACACTCCTTTTTTAGGGTGAATTCCCAGGTAATCAAACTCTTTCTGCAATGGTGTCAAAAGATACTCTCCTAAATATGTGGTGTATTAAGAAGATTTGTTCAACAAAAAATGATACCAGAACCAAAGAATATCCGATGCCGGTTTTTTGTAAATTGAAGAACTGGCATCCTGGAGGGTGACATATGGATAATAACCCCGAGAGAAGAACCCCTTGATCCAATCCACTGACGATGCACTGAGGATCGCTGCGTTATAGATACGCGATTGAACCTGAAGATTTTTATCGACACCAGAGACATCTGTCGGCAGAGTAATTCGATTCTGGCTTGACAGCGTATAGCCGTCTGATGCAAGCATGTTGGAGGGGTATGAGATTCCTAATAAGATCGGTTTTCCATATTGATCTGCAATGGGTTTGACTTTTTCAGTTAATAAGGCATCAAATTGGGAACGCAGTTGTGTCACGTTTGAGGTTTCGAGATTACTCAGGGCGGGTGAGAATATTACATATATGGCATCAACACTTTCCAGCCATTCTGGAACAAATTCTCGATCTGAATCGATCACAGCAACTCCAATGAGACTCCCTTTATAGCGCGACCGCAAATCTGAAACAAGCTGCCTCCACCTGACATCTGCGTCAGATGGCGCGTCAGAAAGTTCGCCGTTGGGTAAGATTCCTCCATTCATGCTGGGTATCACTGATGGATCACCAATCATCAATGATCGGATGCCTAAAATGCTGGCCAGATCAGCATTCGACAGAATAAACCGCGAATAATTTTCGTACCACTTATTCCACCACGCTGAACTCCTGGTGGTCGAATCCCAAAACTTTTCATAAGATTGCGTGTAGTTGAGTGTAGGAAAAAGAATTGTCGCCTGTTTATTCATCAAGATATGATTATGCATATCCTGCAGTTCATTCCACAGAAAATCAGCGCCAGGAACGGCTTCAATACGGGGAAGGGGATCAGCTGTTACTGACCATGTTGGAGTGAAAATAACCCAATCTCCACCCATACTGTAAGCAATTTCTAACCCCTGATCAATCGAAGCCTCCCACGATGGCAAATATGAAGAAGTGAGTTCAATTCCTGCCATAAAATCAGGCCTAGGTTGGCTTGGGCCACCTTCAGTGACCAGGGCAGCCTGCTCAGGCTGCGAATCCAGATTACCCCATTCAGTAACCACAGTGGCAAATGTCTGAGGTTCTGCAGTTCCTTGAAAAGTAGAATTTTGGGAGATTTTACCAGTTGCAATTTCACAGGTGGTATTTCTACAGAAACGATAGCTAATCGAACCGAGAAGGTGGGTCGGATTGTAAAGCGTGAATTTCCACTCTTGTCCGCCAGCCGGTACCATTGGGATGGGTTCCATCCAACTAAACGGATTCAACTGGAGAGAAACCTGTTCTGAAGATGGTGTTGAAGCAGGCACCTGCACCGAAAATGAGACAGGAGCAAACCCTGCTGCTGTAAATGTCGTCACCTTGTCGTTTTCATTGTGATTGTTTTTTTCAATGATCAGATCACGAACAACAAACTTGCCATCGTTGTTTAATTCTGCATTCCAAAAACCATCTCCCAGCGAGTACTTGTATCGGATAAATGCACCTACCGGAAGGGTTAGTTTTATTGCATAGGTATTGCCGGCGATTTTTTTCATTACAGGGTAATTTTCTGCAGACCCGGCGGATCCTGCAGAAAGATCAGCATAGGCGTTCCCAAGATTTAATAAATTGCTGACAAACCTGACTGGCAACGATGGGTCGATATCTTTAGGAAGGGTTGCGGTGAATGTGACCTCGGTTGTATCTCGTTTTTCTATGTAAACGAGAACCGGGGTTACCCCACCATCCGCAATTAAAGCTCCCTGCTGGAAGGTCTCATAAGCGCCATCCATACTGTAAATCACAAGATTATGAACACCCGGGCGCAATCCATCAAGCAAAAAAGTCCCATCCGAAGAGGTGACCGTCTGCAATCCACCTGCACACACCAGAAGGTTGGGGATTGGCGCATTATTCGCCCTATCAATTACCTGTCCTCTAATCCGCCCCTGTTCTCCAGTATAGGGTTTACCGATCCAGGTGCTGATGATATCTTGAACAATTTGTGGGCCGTCTACGCGGAGAATTCTAAACCGAACCTGTTGATTTTCAGCGTTGTATTCATATTCAGAGCTGGTTCCGGCTTTGATATAGCGGTATTTCACCTCTGAAGATATGGTAAGTGGGATACGGATGAAGTACGTGAAATCATCCTTGGCTGCCATTTCGAAGCGTGATGAATTGAAGTACAACCCAGTAACATCATCTAGAATCTCAAGAACCATTTTCGTGCCTTCTGGCAGTGGTTCTGGTACATTTACTTCAAAAACAACTTCAGCCTTAGGGTATTCATACTGAGTATCAACAACTGCATCCTTATCCAGGATGGAACAGGCAGATAGTTGAACGATAACGAATGTGATGGCAATTAACAGGGAAAAAAGGCGAGTATATTTCATGGATGTGATCCTTCTTTTCTCCACCCGGATGAGGATAAGTATGATAATTAAGCGGTATTTTGGAGTTTATTCTGAATTTCGGATAAGTGAGTGACGAGGCTACCCAATACTCCGTTGACAAAACGAGAAGAACTATCAGAACCAAATACCTTCGCCAACTCGATGGCTTCATTAATCGCCACTTTTACAGGCGTACATTTTTCCACTGCAAATTCCCATAAAGCAATGCGCAAGATGTTGCGATCAATAACGGCAACCTGATCTAACGGCCATTCTGGTGCATGCGCGGTAATGACAGCATCCAATTGATCAACGATAGGAGTCACTCCTGTGACAATTTGACGGGCAAATTCTTCAAGCTGTTCATCCATTGGATCTTCAGAGAAACGAGCTTCTAAAGAATCTCCCAATGGATGACCAGTCATGTCAAATTCATACAGGACTTGAAGGGCAATTCCGCGAGCTTTCGTGCGTGATTTCAACGATCAATCTTCCTTGAAATTTATATCCTCTACATGAATATTAATCCGCCCAATTTCCATTCCAACCATTTCAGAAATTGCGCGTGCGACCTGGTGTTGAATATTATGGCTGACTTCACGCACATTAAAATTGCGTTTCAATACCACATACAGGTCAACATACACAACATTGTCCTCGACCGTTATATCTACCCCTTCAGATACACCTTTCTTAAAGAGATTATTGACATCTCTCGGACCGGGGGTAAGGTGACTCACACCCTCAACACTTAGGGTTGCAAGCTGGGCAATCGAAACAAGAACATCTGGTGCGATGGTGGTTTTTCCATAGTGTTTCTGATTTTTGTCCATTTTTTCTCCACTATATTTCATAGAAGATGGATGTAAGTTATTATAACCCGTTTCATCAAGTGTCATTCAATACCTTTGAGAATTTTGTGAATGAAATCGAGACTCATCGCTTCTACATCACTCAGCTGCTTATCCAATAAGATCACATGGTGTGCCTGTGGAAGCCAGATCAGATCCTTTTTGGCGGAATTGATGGATTCGTATATGATGACAGAACTCATAGGATCTATGGTGGTGTCTTTCTTCCCCTGAAAAATGATTGTGGGCACAGTGATCTTCCTTAATTCTTTCCTAACCACCTTTTGGAACTTTGCCAGACTTGCTGCCGCTTTAACCGGCACGACATTATAGCCTTGCCACGGCAAAAAATCATCTTCATTGTGATTCTTTAAGTACCGCTTTGGAGTCGTATTAATAAATGGTGATACCAGAGTCGCCTGCCAAATTTTAGGAATGATTAACGCCGGAGCAAACAATAAAATTCCAGGAATGTCCTGGTACTTTGCGGCGAGATGGAGTGCAAGTAAACCACCTACAGACTCACCCAAAACGAATACAGATTGATGCTCATTTTTTAGCTTCTGATACATCGTTTCGGCTGAATTAACCCAATCCTTCCAATTCGTGCCATTGGCATCCTCCGGTGTTGTTCCATGCCCTGGAAGGAGGGGACCTGCTGTTGACAAACCGTTCTCGCCAAAGAATTGTGCGATAGGTCTCACATCAACAGTTGTTGCTGTAAACCCATGCAAACAGAGCACAGCGACATCTCCTTTTGGCCAATAAAATGAAGAACCATTTAATTCCGGATTCTGGTAAATGATTGGCTGTGGCATTTTTAATCCTCCAGTTGAAGAGTAGGGATGCATGCTGTTGCATAAGGTAAGATAGCAATTCTGCTTGCTTGTGGAATATTTTCAATTAATTTCGAAAGGTAAGTATGATCTAATTCAACAGGGCAGAGGAGCAGGGATTTTACCAATTCATCGGGCATCGATGAATGGAGCAACACATTATGATTCTCGATGATACGGGCAATCTGAATCGCTTTGTGCGGTCCAACTGAGAAACCCTGCTTGCTGAATTTCATTTTAATCTCTTCTATGGTCTTGAGATCCTTCATGAAGTTGACATACCCATCACTACCAACACCCTCACGACACTCTGCGGCTAATAAAATGGTACCGCCTTTTTTACAGAATAGAGAGGCATGTGTCATGGCTTTTTGTGACTGATAAAGGTTAATATCTTTTGGGTATCCTCCAGCAGATGCAATCACAAGATCATATTTGTAAGGAACGGGAACCTGGCAAATTGAATTTACCAGTTTAATCCCTTCACGCATCACATCTACGGGTTTTCCAAAAAATACGCCAAGAATCTTCTTTTTCTCATCCAGAACAGCGTTGAGAGATAGATCAACTTGTATGATGCGGCCAATTTCTTCAATATCCATTCGAAGTGGATTATCGTCGTATCGACCTACTGTTGACCTTTGATCTAGCAAGTGCATGTGATTGGTATTAATTGTTGTTCTTCCACATAATCCAATTGAGGCTGATTTGACCCCACCTGAGTAGCCCGCAAAATGGTGGGGTTCGATATCGCCTACGACAATGCGTAGATCCGCTTCATAAAAATATTTGTTTACATATACAGGTGTACCCGATGAAGTTTCGCCAAGAAAAAGTAAGTTAGATGAATCATCACAATCATGAGCATAGATCTGATATTTTGAAATGATCTCTTTATCTAATATCTGACAGAACTCTTCTGGTTTCATCGGAATATGCGTACCAGATGCGATTAAGATACGAATATTTTGCTGTCTGACGCCTACATTTGACAGCATTTCCAGTAATGGCGGTAGTAAAACGGTATTTGGAACAGGGCGAGTTTTATCGTTAATGGTAATGACAATTTTCGATCCTGCATGGAGGTTATTAAATCCATTAACACCATTCAATGGATTATTAAGTGCGTTTCGAACCAATTCACTGCCCGACAATTTTGTCAGTACCTTGTTAGGAAGAATCAAATCAACCAGTTTATCCGACTCAATTAAGAAATCTATGCTGGAATTTCCATAAGGTAAGGAGTATGAATTCATCATTAACCATTTCACCACATATTGATATGCAATAAGTTTAATGGATTTTTGTTCTACCGTAAATCAAACCCATCCTTAATTTAATATTTCGACAAAATATTTATAGGTTTCGTATAGTTGTTATTTTTCTGTTTTTTTTTCCAAAGGTAGGGGAGGTAATTTTACGAAATTTTTCATGATTTTCAATTCGAACTCAATCAAAAACATCAATATTTGCAAAACAGAACATATAATTGGCGCAGTTTTCTGATTGATTAACGAAGGGGAGTAGTGTAAAATAAGTTTATGGTTTCGATAAGTATTATTATCATAAACAATAACGAGTTGGATTTTAGGGGTTATTATGTCAGAAATAACGATACGTGCTGCTGTTGATTCCTATTTAAATTCTGTAAAACTAGCCCGTAGTCCGCACACAGCATCCACCTACAAAAATGCAATGAACTTTTTCATGGAAACGCTGCGAATTCACAAAATTGATCCCGATATCACTACGGTGAAATCATTCTCAGAAGACTCAATCATACTGATGACCAATTCTCTCAAAAATCATGCTCCAACCACTGAACGACTTTATTTGACGGCAGTTACTGGTTTCTTTGAATTCCTGGTTGCGGAAAAAATTTCTGAAATGAATCTTCCACGTGTAAGGCTGCTGATCCAACAACGTGCACGTAAACCAGGCCAGCGGCTGCCACAATTTCCAGCCTCTCAGATTGATCAAATCCTTGAAAAAGCCGAAATTTTGTTGACCAAACCGTTTGATGACCCCGCAGATCGTCTGGTAAACCTTCGAGACCGGGCATTTCTCTACACGCTTGCCGATACCGGCCTACGTGTTCACGAGGCATGCAACCTTCGCCGTGGTGATCTGGATTGGAATGAAGGCAAAGCCATGATCATCGGAAAAGGCAACCGGCAGGATGTTGTACGGTTTTCCACGCGTGCGACAAATGCGTTGATGGACTATCTAAGAGAAAGAAGCAAAAATGATGGGAATACGAAAAAGCCGCTCGCCTCGCTGCCGATCTTCGCACGGCATGATCGTGGTTCTGGTAACAAAACAAAACCAATGACCACTACCACAGGCAGAAATATTATCACCGACCGTGTACGTGAATTTCTTGGTCCTGATGCAGTGGGAACGATTACGCCGCATTCATTCAGACATTATTTCGTCACTCGAGTGCTCAAGTCTTCTGGTAATCTCAAACTTGCCCAAGAATTGGCCAGACACCGCAACATTGCGGTAACTCAACGCTATGCGCACCTTTCTGATGATGAATTGGATAAAGGCTACTGGGATGCAATTGAGGAAAATAAATAAAGCCCGCCATTATTGGACGGGCTTTATGATTAGGCATTACGAAATAGAGTTACCTAGGTTACTACACTATCCTACTACTACAACGTTGCTTGCCTGCAGGCCTTTTGGTCCTTTTTCAATAGCGAACTCGACCTTCTGGCCTTCTTCAAGGTTACGATAGCCTTCGCCCTGGATTGCGGAAAAGTGGACGAAAACGTCCTCTCCGCCTTCGCGGGAGATGAAACCATAACCTTTGGTTCCGTTGAACCATTTGACTGTACCGACGATACGTTCTGACATTTTTTTGCCTCCTATAGCAAAAACCTACAACAATTTTTAGGATCAATTTCGTTCTGTCGGAGCAGTCAAATAAAAACAGCCCTGGAGCTTTCGCTTTGGCTGTCGTTTATTACATCCAGCAAGAACTACTTCGCATCCTACGAAGTATAATTTATCATATATTTAATATGAAGTCAAGACACAAATTGGTTACAACTCCGTGTCAGTCAAAAGCTCTTTTGCTTTCTTTGATTGCTTACCACGTTCTTCGGTATCCAGAATGCGTTTACGGATTCTAAAGTTGAGTGGCGTTACTTCTAGCAATTCATCTTCAGCTAAATACTCAATGGCTTGATCCAGGCTCATTTGCTGTGGCGGCGTCAATCGGATCTCGATATCCTTATTTGAAGAACGCATATTGGTCAGATGTTTCTTCTTGCATACATTGACCGTTACATCATCAGGTCTCTGGGTCTCACCAACAACCATTCCCTCGTAAACGTCTACTCCAGGGCCCACAAATAATACACCACGTTCTTCGGCGTTTTTTAACCCATATGTAGAAGTCTGGCCAGTCTCCCAGGCAACAATTGAGCTTGTTGCACGAGCATTGATTTGCCCGGACAGTGGAAAATAGCCATGGAAAATTGAATTCATAATTCCAGTACCACGCGTGGCAGTTAAAAATTGGTAACGGAATCCCAGCAATCCCCTCGTCGGCACTATATATTTTAGATGCACCGTGTTATCAGGATTATTCTGCATATCCATCATCCTGCCGTTGCGATTTCCAAGCATTTCAACCACCGCACCAACAGAATCAGGACTCGTATCGATATGCAATTCCTCGTACGGCTCCAATGTTTCGCCATTATCCCCTTGCTTGAATATCGCTTCTGGTCTCGAAACCTGGAATTCGTATCCCTCACGGCGCATGGTTTCAATTAAGATTGCCAGATGAAGTTCTCCCCTGCCGGCCACGATAAATGTATCCGCGCTATCCGTTTCTTCTACACGCAATGAAACATTGTTCTTGAGTTCATCGAACAGACGCTCTCGCAATTTTCGTGAGGTGCTCCACTTCCCTTCCCGTCCGGTAAAAGGCGAAGTATTCACCCCAAATGTCATGCGTACAGTAGGTTCTTCAACGTGAATGACAGGCAATGCTTGTGGATTTTCTGGATCGGCAATTGTCTCACCGATTTCAATACCCTCAAGGCCGGCGATAGCAACAATTTCTCCTGCTGCGGCAGATTCAACTTCAACCTTTTCCAATCCTTGAAAAACATATAAATATCGCGCTCGTTCAGACACGATCTTTCCATCTTTCATAATTCTGGCTACGGGTTGGCCTGCTTTAATCTGACCGGCATGAATTCTGCCAACAGCGGTAACACCACGATAATCGTCGTAACCAAGATTTGTGACCAGTAATTGAAGCGGCGCTTCCATGTCGACAACGGGTGCCGGGATCGTTTTTAAGATTGTCTGAAACAAAGGTTGCAAGTCATTTTCAAGTTCTGGAGTATATCCCGCCTGTTGTGTAATTCCGTTTGCGTAAATGATTGGAAAATCTGCCTGAATATCATTTGCACCAAGCTCAATAAACAAATCAAATGTGGCATTTAAGGTGCGTTCAGGGTCAGCATCTTTTCGGTCCATTTTATTAATGACCACAATTGCCCTGTGACCCATTTCAAGTGCTTTTTTAAGGACAAATCGGGTTTGTGGCATTGGACCTTCTGCGGCATCAACCAACAGCAAGACACCGTCCACCATATTCATAACCCGTTCTACTTCTCCACCAAAATCAGCATGTCCGGGGGTGTCAACGATATTAATCTTGACCATTTTTCCGGTCTCTTTATCGGGAAGCAAAATTGCGGTATTTTTTGATAGAATCGTGATTCCGCGTTCTCGTTCCAGGTCATTGGAATCCATTACGCGTTCCATCACCTGTTGATTCTCGCGGAAGACCCTTGCCTGTCGCAGTAAACCATCTACCAGAGTTGTTTTTCCGTGATCTACATGAGCAATAATTGCAATATTTCGAATGTCAGAACGTTCTTTTATCATTAATAATCCTATCTTTTGCTTTAAAAAACGAACAATTTTTAATAATATCATTTTGATTCTTGATTGAACAGGGTATTAATTTGATTTATTCTTCACAAGAATTTCAATTAAAATAAAAGTATGGATAAATCGCAGAAAAAATTAGGGCTGGTTCTTGGCGGTGGCGGGGCAAAAGGTTATGCCCATATCGGTGTTTTGAAGGTTCTACAGAACGCTGGTTTGACCATTGATTTTATTTGTGGCTGCAGCATGGGAGCATTAATCGGCGGACTCTATGCATCTGGAATTCAGGTTGATGAACTGGAATCTATTGCATGTAAACTCAGCAATATGAGAGAAATCCTCAAATTAATAGATAGAACCCCCAGTCGTAAAGGATTGATGGTTGGAAAAAAAGTTCGCAGTTATTTATCACAGTTCATAGCCCCAGATGAAAGACTGGAAAATACCAAAATTCCATTAATTGTGAATGCGGTTGATCTCATCACAGGAAAAGAGATCGAACTCAACAACGGTAACCTCTTAGATTGCTTGATGGCTTCTTCAGCGGTCCCAGGATTTTTTCCCCCAGTAGAAATGGGTTCATACCGCCTTATTGATGGTGGCGCTCTGGACGATGTACCAGTCAGATTGTTAAAAGATAAACCCGTTGATTTTATCCTCGCCATCGATGTTCATCTGAACGATCACAATCCAATTAACCCTGAAGATAGTCCTCGCGGGCACCATTTACCGGTACCATTACCCGAATTTGTCAGTGATTTTTATCGCTCAGCAATGATCATGACAAGTGCTCTCACACAAATAAATCTTTCACTTGATCCCCCTGATATGCTCATTAGACCACGAATACCAAAAGATGTGACTCTTTTTGGTGGATTTCAAAAGGCGAACGAGGTAATTCGTGTTGGTGAGGAAGCTATGCTTGAAGCCCTTCCGGAATTACAAAAAAAATTACTCGATTAATCTTGATTATTCATTCCAAATTTTAGCAAAATCAAATAAATCCCGAATAAAATCAGCCCTATTGATCCTGTATTCCCCAGGAAGTCCAGTGTGTTTCCTGGGTTTCCACCGATGTATAGACCTGAACCAACCATCAACATGATTCCACCAGGAATCAATGGCCACCAGATGAATCGTTTTGTGATCACTCTCGATAACACAACGATTAACATCCACCCCAGGGCAAACCAGACGAGCATCGTCCCTGATTCTTGTAAGCCCTCAGGTTGTGTGGAATTTCTCCAACCCATATAGACACCCATTCCCATTGTTGCAATCAGAGATCCAGGAATAATCAAACCAAGTTTCTTTTCTGTAATTCCCCATAACAGGAACACAAGACCCAGTGGCACCGATATCAACATAATAAAATCCAGCAGATGCTTTGATTGCATAAAAAAGACAATTGCCAACCCTGAACAGATCGCAGTTATCAAAAGGCTCCACCACTCTCTTCTTTTGCACATGAATAAAATGTTAAAGAAAATCATCATCCAGACCAAAGCATTGAATGCAAAACCAATTGCCAGTCGAAGTTCAGATCTTAGGGGCATACTTTTCAAAAGCATAACGAACAAAAAACCACTGAGCCCTAGCATGATCAATCCAGAAATTGTCCATCCCAATTTTCGAATGACAATCCCAGCCACGAATAGAATGAAACTAATCACAACCGGAATGGATAGGGACAGCCAGGTAGTTTTTATTCGTTGATCTAACAATAAAAGTAGCCCAGAAACAATCAAAACGATGCCAAAAACCGGAGCATATTGAACCATTTTAGAACGTTTTTGATTCTCTTTTCCCTGTACCATTTTCTAGTCCTCAATTAGATTGAGATGATGCCAAATTCACGGGCTTTTAAGATTGCTTGCATACGATCACGTACCCCAAGTTTGCTTAAGATGCTTGACAGGTGATTTTTAACTGTACCTTCCGAAATAACGAGTCGTTCAGCAATCTCGCGATTGCTTGCTCCAGTGGCAACGAGTTTTAATATTTCAATTTCTCTTGGTGACAGTGGATCTGGAAGGAATTCATCCTTGTGTCTGGGTGATGGTTTTGAAATACGAGAAAACTCTGATACAACTTTTGCGGTAATAGATGGCAAAAGAAAGTACTCTCCCCTATCAGCAGCTTTAATGGCTTCCACAAGCTTGTCTGAAGAAACATCTTTAAGTAAATAACCAACAGCTCCCGCACGCAATCCCTCGAAGACAGTTTCATCATCATCAAATGTGGTTAGAACAATTACTTTAATTCCCTTTTCCAATTGCACAATCCGGCGAGTGGCTTCCACACCATCCATAACAGGCATCCTCAAATCCATCAAAACGATATCCGGATTCTCTGAAAATGCTATACGCAATGCTTCCTCGCCATTTGAAGCTTCCC
Source organism: Anaerolineaceae bacterium (assembly GCA_034429135.1). GTDB lineage: Bacteria > Chloroflexota > Anaerolineae > Anaerolineales > Anaerolineaceae > UBA6107. The sequence continues at coordinate 41,394 of DAOUGR010000039.1, forward strand.
CGATCACTTCCAGATCGGTGTAAGCGCCTAGCAATGTTCGCAATGCTTCTCTGAACAAAGATTGATCATCACAAATTAAAATTTTTATTGTCATTTTTATCCTGGAACCACAATTTTAACCACAAATCCCTTGCCGGGCTCATTTTGAATTTCTACATTACCGTTTAGCAGCCGTACTCTTTCCTGAATTCCAATAAGACCAAATCCATTATGAATTTTTTCTGCTCCAACACCGTTATCTTTAACTTTGAGAGTGATCGAATCTTCCTTTGAATAGTCGAGCAAGACCTCAATTTTTGAGGCTGATGAATGTTTCTGTGCGTTATTGATCGCTTCCTGGGCAGTACGGTAAATGGTGAGATCGACTTGAGGACTAATGATTCGTGGACTACCCATCAAAGAAAAGATTACTTCGCGTTCTGGTGCTTTAGTCGTATCGACTAATCGCTGAATTCGCGAAGGCAGATCTTCGATTTCTTCCGCATCTTTACGAAGTGCATAGACAGAATTACGCACATCGATCAACGCTTCGGCAGTTAATTTTTGTGCATTCTCTAACATGTAAATCGCTTTTTCAGGATCCCTTCTCGCAACCACAGATGCAGCGTTAATTTGCATATTAATTGTCGTAAGGCTGTGACCTAAGCCATCGTGAATTTCTCTAGCGAAGCGGTTCCGTTCCTGGGTAACCGCAAGTTCATGAACCTGTTTGGCATATTCTGATAATCGCTGGTTGGCCTCTGAAAGATCTGAGGCAAGTTTTTCCAGCTTTTCTCGTGCTTTTTGTTCATTCACAGCCATCTGAGTGAATATCAGAATAAACACTTGCGCTGCAAAAAATATTGGTACTCCTGACCAAAGGATAGGGATACTGTGTGAAAACGACCAGACTGAGATGGAATGGGTCAGTAATACTGCAGCATTAACCAAGAGAGACCATTCTTGATCAAGGATCATGGCAGTATGCGCTACAACCGGCAGCAAGATCAATGTAGTAAAGCCAACACCTCTTCCGTAATAAATAATCAACCCACCAATAATCAATTGCAAGAAAAAGTAAAGAAGTTTCAGGATGAGGTTTTTTGTTTTTCGAACATAAGAGAAACCATAAATCCCATTACTGACATAAGCAATCCCCAGACAAATGATGACCATAATCAGGAACATCGATGAGATTGATGATGTACTGAAGGCGGTAAAAAATGAAATAAATACGACCAAAGCAAAAGCCAGATCCGTACCCGTATTCAAATTGAAACTTGACACTGTGTTTTTATTCATCGGAACTTATTATAGCATCGCGGTAATACCTGAAAATCCCCTAAAAGTCATACCTTCGGATGACTGATTTTATTTTTTCGAATTTCACCTGTTACCAAAATCACATCAATAAATTCCTTTCCTATTTTAGACTAAGAATGCATGGAGGAATCATGAAGATATTGCTTGTGTACCCCGAATTTCCAGATACCTTTTGGAGTTTTAAACACGCTTTAAAATTTATCAACAAGAAGATCAATAATCCACCGCTGGGGTTGCTAACCATATCTGCACTCTTGCCAGATCACTGGGAACGTAAACTGGTAGATACGAATATTCACCCGTTATCAGATCGAGATATTGAGTGGGCAGACATGGTTTTTCTCAGTGCCATGGATGTTCAAAGAAAATCGGTTAAGAAGATTGTCAAACAGGTTAAAGCGAAAGGAAAGCCCATCGTCGCGGGCGGTCCGCTTTTTACGGGTGAATTCGAATCATTTCCACAGATTGATTCTTTTATTTTAAATGAAGGTGAAATTACCCTACCCGAATTTATCCGTGATATTGAGTCGGGAGATGTACCAAAGCGGGTATATTCCACTGATAAGTTTGCGGATCTTAAACTGACCCCTCCACCTGATATTAGCCTGCTTGAGTTAGATGAATATGATTGTATGAGTATTCAATTCTCACGCGGTTGCCCCTTTCAATGCGATTTTTGTAATGTAACGGCTCTCCTCGGGCATACGCCTCGCACAAAAACTGTCGATCAAATCATCAATGAACTAGACCAGCTATACAATGCTGGTTGGAGGCGAAACATTTTCTTTGTTGATGATAATTTTATCGGCAACAAGAAAGTTATTAAAAGTGAAATCTTACCTGCACTGATCGAATGGAAGAAAGGGAAAGAAGGGTGCCATTTCATCACTGAAGCATCAATTAACCTCGCAGATGACGAAGACCTTATGAATATGATGGCTCAAGCCGGATTTGTCGATGTGTTCATTGGAATCGAGACCCCTGTTGAGGATAGCCTAATTGAATGCAATAAAAAACAAAACTCAAAAAGAGATTTAATTGAGAGCGTAAAGGTAATTCAAGCACATGGCATGCAAGTTATGGCAGGGTTCATCGTTGGATTCGATAATGATCCAATTGATGTGTTTGATCGACTAATCAACTTCATCCAAGAGTCAGGAATCGTTACTGCCATGGTGGGTTTACTCCAGGCGCCATACGGCACCAAACTCTATTCGCGGTTATCAAATGAGGGCAGATTGGTTACCGAGATGACCGGCGATAATGCAGATGGCACTACCAATATCGTAACTAAAATGAACCCTTCCACTCTTAGAAAGGGTTACTTCAAGATTATGGAATCCATCTATTCGCCAAAGTATTTGTATCCGCGAATTAAAACTTTCTTAAAACAATATACCCCTCAAATAGACAATACCAAACTACATCTCGATGAATTGACTGCATTTTTTAAAACCATATTCTTAATGGGATTTAACCTTCGCGAAGCCAGATATTATTGGGAATTGCTCTTCTGGACCATACGAAACGATATTAATAAATTTCCTTTGGCTGTTACATTAACAATTTATGGATACCATTTCAGGAAGATCACCAATCAAAATATGCGGTTGCTAGCTGCAACTTAGAACATTTTTTTCGTGATCAGTGGTCATTGAGGTCAATAAGTGCCAAAACTGGATCGTGATCACTAAATTTTAATAAATAATCATACAGACTGTTTGTGTGAAAGATAAAAAACTGATCTCTCGAGCTAATCGGTTTTTCTGTCAAAATATAATCTAATTGAATTGCATTTCCATCAAGGATAAAGGAATATCGTTCATTTGGTGGCACAATCGTAGCGAGGTCATTCATTGTGGTGCTGGTTAGTGTCAATAGTGTTTTTGACCAGGGATCATCATTTAGATCACCAGCAACAACAATTCGAATGTCGGGATTCATTTTGTGAAATTTGTCAACAAAATCATGGATCAATTCCGCTTGATGAATCCTTTTAACTTCTTCTGGTCGGATAATTGGTTGATAACTTCCAAACAAAGGCGAATCTGCGTTGCGTGATGTTAGATGAACTGCAATCAGCATCAATTGTTTTTCACCTTTGTTGAACAATACGGCAAGAGGTTTTCTCGTTCCTGAAAAGGAAGCGCTGGTAGATTCAATCACATCTGGATTGCTGTTGAGTAGAGCTGGAAGATCGTCCTCTGCCACTGAAATTTGTTTATCACTTCGGTAAAGGATCACCGAACGGATATTCCCGCCTGAGATTCCTCCATCATTTCCATCTTTTGGGTCAATTTGAATATACGAATATACTGGTCCTCCAGCCTCAGAAATTACCTCAAGAATTCGACTGATTGTTAATTCTGCAGTTACCGTACCGTCATCTTCAACCCCTGAATCATCCATGATCTCGTGCAAGATAACGACATCGGGTGAATCCATCGTTTTTACAATTATTCGGGCTAGATTGCGAAATTTTGCCTTTTCATCAAATCTGGATAAATTATTTACGTTGTACGAAGCCACACTTAATAAATTTCCATCATTCTCAATAGGGGTAATTTGAAATTCACTGTTGTTAAAATCCACCTTGCCAAATGTATTCACTTTGAAATTGCCGTATGAATAATCAAGAATTCCCTGCACGGGATGGATTAATTTGGCACCAACATTTATTTTTTCCATATTACTATCATTCATGTTGAGAATGATTCTCTCTGGGTTTGGATCAGATTCTGTTTGGATTAATGCACCATTTTTTGAGACCAAATTCTCATGTATCGCGCTTTCGGGAACGATCACCACTTCGTTATAGGCATTACGGGCTCCTACAACAACGCCAGAGTTAATTCTTACTATCATCGATTCCATGCTTTCAAAGAAATCGATGCCGTCATCATCAACGTCGAAAGAAGTCAAACAATCGTTATCGATGACAGAATCCGGGATCTCCCTTCCCCCATCACCGATAACTGTTGCCTCAGGGATTGAATGGTTGTGAGCAACGATCTTAACTTCTGGATCTTCGATCTCAGTAATTGACAGGTTATTGCTTTCCACGTCTCCTGGAAAAAACTCATTGACCAATCCAGATACAAGCACTTTGTCACCAGGCATGACTTTGGAATATGAATTTGTAAATACAAATATTGCTTCTGAACTACAAACCAAATCATCCGGTTGGTCATCCTGCATATAAAAGCCCTTTGTTGTTTTTGAGGTTACGATACCCGTGATATCGTGGACTTGATGACCATCATAGTCAGAAATGTGACTGCACCCCTGGATATCGTGAATATGCAATGACGGTGAATTCTCAGCTTTTTTTAAAAACGGAGAACATGAGACCAGGCAAACAAAGATCAGAATAACAAATAATTTCTTTTTTAGTTGATTAGAATGGTTTGGTAGCATAGGCTATTGTATAATTTTTTTACCGCTTTGTTACAGGAGGAAAACATGGGAAATTTCGTTGGAGCCATTGATCAGGGGACTACAAGCACCCGGTTCATCGTATTTGATAAACAAGGCAATATTGTTGCCGTCAACCAAAAAGAACATAAGCAATTCTACCCTTCTCCAGGCCTGGTTGAACACGATGCACTTGAAATCTGGCGCAACACACAGGATGTCATTCAAAACGCGATGCGTATTTCAGGATTAACCAACGAAGATATTTGTGCATTAGGCATCACGAATCAGCGCGAAACAACGCTGTTATGGAATCGTAACACCGGTCAGCCGTATGGACATGCATTGGTTTGGCAAGACACAAGAACCTCAGAAATCTGTTCCAACCTGGAATCCAAGGGATATAAAGAATTATTCCAGGTGAGAACCGGCCTACCCTTGGCGACATACTTTTCCGGGCCCAAAATCAAATGGATACTTGAAAACAACCCTGAAATCAGTGAAGATCTTAAAAAGGACCAGGTGTTATTCGGAACAATGGATACCTGGCTTATCTGGAATTTAACTGGCGGAATCAAGGGCGGTATCCATATTACCGATGTTACGAATGCGTCACGAACCATGCTCATGAACCTGAACACCTTGCAATGGGATGATAATCTACTGGAAATTTTAGGCATCCCCCGATCGATTCTGCCTGAAATTGTATCCAGTTCATCCGTTTTTGGTTATGCCAAAGGCCAACTGGCAGGGGTACCAATCTCTGGTGACCTGGGTGATCAGCAGGCAGCGCTTTTTGGCCAATGTTGTTTTAAACCAGGAGAAGCAAAAAACACTTATGGAACCGGATGTTTCATGTTAATGAATACTGGTAACGTACCTGTTCAGAGCATGAATGGATTACTGACGACAGTAGGTTATCGTATCGCTGATCAACCTGCTGTTTATTGTTTAGAAGGCTCTATTGCAATAACCGGTGCCCTCGTCCAATGGCTAAGAGATAACCTGCAAATCATCGAAAAATCAAGCGAGATTGAACCCCTGGCTCGAACGGTAACTGACAATGGTGATGTTTTCTTTGTCCCCGCATTTTCTGGTTTATTTGCACCATATTGGCGATCAGATGCACGCGGAGTGATCATAGGCTTGACGCGGTATGCCAATAAAGGACACATAGCCAGAGCTGCGCTTGAGGCTACAGCATACCAAACCAGAGAGGTGTTGGACGCAATGCAGCTTGATTCTGGCACAAAATTATCGACCCTGAAGGTGGATGGCGGAATGGTTGTGAATGAATTGTTAATGCAATTTCAATCAGACATCCTGGAAGTCCCCGTGGTGCGCCCAAGCATAACTGAAACGACCGCTCTCGGAGCTGCCTACGCTGCCGGGCTGGCAGTCGGGTACTGGTCAAATACTGAGGAATTAATTGCCAACTGGTCTAAAGATCGAGAATGGCATCCATCAATGAGCCATGAAGAAAGCCAGATTCTGTTTGAGAAGTGGAAGAAAGCCGTGCAGCGGACGTTTAATTGGACAAACTAAACCACGTCAACTAAATAAGCAACTTCCTTGACGTATTGGGTAGTGCAGACTAAAATTGATGGTCGCCCATTAAGGGTAAATCTCAAAGAGCGAAGGTAACTATTCTTATAGTGAGAGGCGCTCGAAGGAAAAATAAAATGGAAAAGTTAGAAATTTTTGCTGAAAAGAGATCAATAACCGGGAAGAAGGTCAATGTCCTACGCCGCGAAGGTAAACTTCCGGGTGTAATCTACGGACACAAATTCGAAACCCAAAATATTGTGATGGATCTCAAGGAAGCCACTAAGGTTCTCAATCGGGCAACCGGTTCAAGCATTGTTACTCTCAACGTTGAGGGTAAGGAAGTTTCGGCCTTAATTCGCGAAAAACAGCGCGATTATTTAAAAAACCGCTTCCTCCATGTAGATTTCCAGGCAGTATCACTCACAGAGAAGATTCGTGCTGCCGTGAACATTGAACTGACTGGTGTTGCCCCAGCGGTTAAAGATTTCAGCGGTGTGCTTGTCGAAGGTTTAACTGCAATTGAAGTTGAAGCTTTGCCAAAAGACCTTCCGGAACGTTTTGTCGTTGACATTTCTGTTCTTAAAGAAATTGGAAGTTCAATCTTGGTAAAAGACATTGCTGTACCTGCCAATGTTACCGTTCATACCCCACTCGATGAAATCGTAGTGTTAATCACCTCCCCGGCCGCCGAAGAGGTTGTTGAAGAAGGTGCAGAAGGCGCAGTGGAACCTGAAGTAATTGAGAAGGGCAAGAAAGAAGAAGAAGTCGAAGATTAACGACTTTGAATGTCTACAAAACAAGCGAGTATTACTACTCGCTTGTTTTTTTATCAGTTAAATTAACTCGATCGCTTTCTGGGCCAGCATAGCCGTCAATCCCCAGAGATGATCATCGCCAATATCCCTGTAATGGATGACAGTTTTAGATTTTCCGTTATCAAAAAAGAATTCTTTTTGATACCAATTCTCTTTTCTTTTAAGCCATTCAATCGGGATGAATAATACTTTTTCCACTTCGTCCGTGTTGATGAATAATTCAGCTGGCCATTCGATAATACCGATAACCGGCAAAACACAATAGTTCGATACGGTCGGCACGGGATCTATCGAACCAAGAATTTTTATTTTAGTTCGCGCCACTCCGATTTCTTCACAAGTTTCTCGTAAAGCAGTCTCGATTAGATCGCTATCTGATTTCTCAGCAGCGCCCCCCGGAAAAGAAATTTCACCCTGATGCTTGGCAACGCCATTGGTCCGTTTTGTGAAGAGCAAATTCCATTCACCGTCTACACACACAAAAGGAACCAAAACAGCGGCAGGAACTCTAGGAGTGATGTCAGCAGGAACTTTTCGTCGTTCTTGCGAGAGTTTTGCTTTTAGGTTTTCTTCAATATGATCGCCACACAAGCTCATGCGTTTTCTTCCTGAACATCGAACGCCGCATCTTCAAATGATTCTTCGTCTTCCAATCCGAGCATACCTACTTCTTTGAGCAATTTCAAGTCGATAGAATTGCGATCGACCTGCACTTTGCGGCCAAAAACCAAGTAACCGGTGTGAGCGATCATCCTGTCTGTTGGCCGAAAGCGGGTTGGTTCTGTTTTATAAAACTTCACAGAAACATCGCATACTTCAATAAATGCGAAATCTTCGCGTCGAAGTGCAACGAGGGTCTTAATTACCTGGTTCGTTGTTGGAACAATGCATCCAAAATAACCACCTGGTTTTAATGCCTCGCGCACCTGTTTAAGATAATCATACGGGTTGGAAACATCGAGAAATGCCGCATCTACATTCCGTTCATCAAAACCTAATTGAATATCACGAACTTTGAAATCAATGCGATCCAATAATCCGAGCTTCGCGATTGACTTCTTGGCGATTTCCTGTGATGAAGCCTTAATGTCGTAGCTATAAACTCTTCCAGAGTTACCAACCGCATGCGCAAGGGCTGAAGTGAAAGAACCACTTCCCGTACCCGCCTCCAGTACCTTCTGTCCAGGTCCAATGCCCATGTAGAGGAGAATATAACCAATCTCTTTTGGGTACATGATCTGGGTAGCCCGTTTAATCCCGCGTAATAAATCAGTGAAAGATGGTTGCAATATAAAAAAAGGGCTACCGTTGTGACTAAAAATCTGTGTCCCCCATTGCCTGCCTATTAGGTCATTATGTTTGATCACACCTCTGTGTGTATGAAATTCCGCACCTTCTTCAAGAGTAAAAATAAACGATTTATGACTCAAACCTACGAGCTGAACAAGATCTCCGGGTTTAGTTATGATTTCATTTTTATCACTCATTTATGCCTTTCCTTCCCATTTTCCTGGCTTGCCATGCTAAGCCAATATCCCAGGAAAAGGACGATCAACGTTCCAACCATGGCAGGGCCTAGATTGATTGCACCTAATCGAATAAATTGAACGCCTAACAAAGAACCAATCACATGTCCGGTCCAAAATCCAATCCAGGCAAATAGATTGAATAAGATGAGCCATTTTAGCCCACCGCCACGCCAAAAATGAAATGCGCATCCAAATATTGAAGCGATTACCGTTCCCAAAAAGATGGTGGCAAGTGTCATACGTCCTCCCTGAAGGTTTTCTTGATTGTTCCGCTTCCAATAACCTGATCACCAATATAAAATACTGCATACTGGCCAGGGGTTGCATCTCGGATTTTTTCATCGAAGACAATTGAATATCGGTCTTCTGAATTCTTGCTCAAAACTCCATTAACAGGCTTGGATTTGTATCTGATTTTTATTTCACAAAGCAAAGGATTCGATGGAGCTTCTCCTGCTATCCAATTAATATCCTCAACATCAATTTTGACAACACCTAAATCTTTTTTCACACCCACAATCAATGAGTTTGTCTCAATATCTTTTTGAATGACATAGAGTGGTTCTTTAAATCCAGAACCCAAACCCTTGCGTTGCCCTATGGTGTAATTGGATAATCCGTTATGGACTCCAACCTTTTCCCCCTGTAGGGTTCTGATTTCTCCCGAAGTCAAGCTATCGGGCGCATACATCGATAAAAATGATTCCTGATTCATTTCACCTAAAAAGCATAAATCCTGTGAATCAGGTTGATCAAAATTAATAAAATTATACCTATGCGCAATTTTCCTTGTTTCGACTTTTGTGATTTCCCCTAAAGGTAAAATTGCGCGTGATAATTGATCTTGCGTTAAGCCAGCCAGAATGTAAGATTGATCTTTGTCGACATCAACCCCCTTATGTAATTCAACTTTTCCTTTAGGATTACGTATCACGCGTGCATAATGACCAGTTGCCAGCCAATCGGCCCCCCTTTGAATTGCGGCGTCCATTAATAACCCCCATTTAATCAAGCGATTACAGACAAAACAGGGGTTTGGGGTGAGTCCAGCACGGTGGGTTTCGATGAAGTAATTGACGATTTTTTCTCTGAAAGGTTCTACGGCATCAATCACATCAAATGAAATCCCAAGTCTATCTGCAACCTGCTGCGCGCGGTTAAAGGCGTTTTGCTGATTCTTTTCTCCCAACTCCATATGCATATCACTATTCCATAACTGCAGCATCATGCCTCTTACGGAATATCCACGTTCCAGCAGCAACGCCGCTGCTACTGAACTATCCACACCTCCGCTCATTGCTACAACAACTTCCATTTTTCCTTCGCTTTGCATTTATTGAGAAGATATTTGCATACCGCCAGTAACGAATCATTATAGCACGCAAGATACTTTACCCTTCAATTATGGTAAAGTAAAGACTGATATAATTATTCGACAAATTTTCAATGATTTGGAGTGATCATGACTCAAAAAATAATTTTCGGAACGGATGGTTGGCGCGGTTCGATCGCTGAAGATTATACTTTTGCTAATGTCCGCCGCTGCACGCAAGGTTTTGCTGACTACTTGATCAACCACGGTAAAAAAGGTCAATGGATTGTTATTGGGTATGATAAACGTTTCTTATCTGAAAATTTTGCACGAGCTGCTGCCGAGGTATTAACCGGAAATGGTATTAACGTCTACCTGACGGATGGGGCCACCCCTACTCCAGTTATTGCTTATGCAGTCGTTGATAAAAAAGCTGCCGGGGCTGTGAATATCACGGCTTCACATAACCCACCCGCTGATAATGGTTACAAAGTACGCAATGAATTCGGTGGAGCCATTGATCCTGCCGGCCTCAAAGAAATCGAAAATCTGATTCCAGAAACAGAAGAATTAGCCCGGCGCCTGCCATTTAAAGAGGCAGAGGCCAAAGGAATGATTCAGGTGTTCGATGCATCCGTCAATTACATTGAACATCTAAAGGATTTAATCGATCTTGAACCCATCAAAAATGCAGGGTTTAAAGTGATTGTTGATGCAATGTGGGGAAATGGTGCTGGTTGGTTTTCAAGACTGCTATCGGGAGGAAAAACCCAGGTCATTGAAATCCATAATGAACGCAATCCTATCTTTCCCGAAATGGCACGTCCGGAACCAATCCAACCCAACATTAATGTCGGCTTACAAGCCATCGTTGAAAAAGGCGGCGATATTTTATTGATCACAGATGGAGATGCTGACCGTGCAGGTATAGGTGATGAAAACGGTGTTTTTATTAACCAACTCCAGGTATTTGGATTACTTGCCTATTACTTCCTCGAAATCCGAAAAGAGCGTGGGCCGATCGTAAAGACACTTTCCACTACCAGCATGTTGAATAAGTTAGGAAAACTTTACGATGTTCCGGTATATGAGACAGGAGTCGGCTTCAAATATGTTGCCCCCAAAATGCTTGAAACTGATGCCATGATTGGCGGCGAAGAATCCGGCGGGTATGCTTTCAAAGGCAATGTACCAGAACGCGATGGAATCCTGGCGGGTCTTTACATGCTGGATTTCATGGTGAAACTCAATAAAAAACCATCAGAACTGCTGGCGCTGCTTTTCGAAAAGGTTGGTCCACATTATTACGACCGCATTGATACCCCGTTCTCGGGCGATCGCAAGTCGCGCGAACAGATGATATTGAATGCCAACCCTACCACAATCGGTGGTCTTAAAGTTGAAGGATTAAATACACTGGATGGATATAAATTCCTCCTCGAAGATGGTGGCTGGTTGTTAATCCGTTTCTCAGGTACAGAACCGATCATGCGCGTCTACTGCGAAACCACGCATAAGGAAAATGTAAAGAATATCTTAAGAGACGGACAAAAGATAGCCGGATTGGCATAGGCGTGTTATTTATCGATACTCATTGCCATCTGAATTATTCATCTTTCGAACAAGATTTGGAAGATGTAATCCAACGTGCGGCCGATGAGGGCGTTTATAGAATAATCGTTCCTGGCCTTAATGTCGCATCAAGCCGAAAAGCTGTTCAGTTGGCAGAAAAATATCAATCAATCTATGCTGCTGTCGGGATATATCCCGGCGATGTTGACGATTTTTCTGATGACCAGGCTTCAGAGATCATTTCTTTGGCTCATCATCCAAAGGTTGTGGCAATCGGCGAAATTGGGCTTGATTACTTTCACCGCACTGACAATCAGGAAAGACAACATCAAGTTTTTCTAAAAATGCTGGATATCGCTTCAAGTATGAATCTGCCAATTCTAATTCATAGCCGTGAGGCTCTGGCAAAAATTACCCAGATCGTTACCCGATGGCGCGAGGATAACCCCTCATTACTTTATGCAGGAATTTTTCATGCTTTCGAAGGTGGTTTGGAAGATGCGCGTCAGCTTACGAAACTCGGCTTTCTTCTTGGCGCTGGCGGACCAGTTACTTATAAAAATGCCAAAACAAAACATGAAGTTTTTAGTAAAATAAGTCTGTCATATATTACGTTGGAAACGGATGCACCATTCCTATCACCCCAGAAACATCGCGGCGCTCGGAATGAACCGGCGTATATTCCAATCATCGCGAATAGAATTGCTGAATTGCAGGGTTGTTCAATGAATATGGTGGCAGAAGTAACCAGCAGTAACGTTCATACACTCTTTAATTGGGATGACTAAATTGGCGTCATCACTTACTACTTTACCTATTATTCAACAAGGTCTCGATACAGTCGAAAAAATGATGCTTTCACAGGCTGAAGACTATCATCCTGATTTAAAAGCTGCCTTATCCGTGATTCTTTCGTCTGGTGGAAAGCGCATTAGACCAACGATTATTCTGCTCATCGGCAGCCTATTAAATGCCAAATTCGATCTACTTATTCCACTAGCCACTTCAATCGAGCTCCTTCACACAGCCACATTAATTCATGATGATCTAATTGATGGTTCAATTCTTCGACGTGGTGTACCAACCCTGAATGCCAAATGGTCTCCGGCCGCAACCGTATTAACTGGAGATTTTGTCTTCGCTTCGGCTGCAAATATGGCGACGCGTACGAATTCTCTTGAAGTAATGGACCTGTTTTCACGAACGTTAATGACCATTGTTAATGGCGAAGTGAACCAATTGTTTACCAGCCGTTGTTCAACTGACATCAATGATTATTACAGGCGTATATATGCCAAAACAGCATCCCTTTTTGAAACATCCACACATGCTGCAGCCATCATCAGTAAGGTCGACGAATACTATACTGAATTATTACGAAAATTTGGATATGAGTTGGGAATGGCTTTTCAGATTGTTGATGACATTCTCGATTATGTAGGAGACCAGACTACCGTTGGCAAACCAGTAGGTGGCGATCTGCGACAGGGATTGATCACACTTCCGATGATCTTTTACATCGAGTCTAATCCACATAATTCGCTCATCCACTCGATCATTGAAGGAAAAACAATCCATGATGAAACCGAGATACAGCGATTGGTTGAAATGGTAGCCGCCAGCGATGCGATGACGAGGGCACAACAAGAAGCCCAGAATTTCATTGATCGTGCCCGCAAATGCTTATTGGAATTGAAGGATTCTCCAGAACGTGATTCCTTGTTAGAAATTACGCAATATATTGTGTCTCGTAAGAAATAAACCAGAACCTTTAAAAACAAAAAGCCGCTTTTGCGGCTTTGCTAGTGCGCTGGGTGGGAGTTGAACCCACACGCCTTGCGGCACATGGCCCTCAACCATGCCTGTCTGCCAATTCCAGCACCAGCGCAATAACTCGCTTATTATAACCGAGCATTTTAGGATGTCAAGCAAATTGCCCTGAGAGATAGGATTTTGGAAGGAGAAAATGAAATGTCAATTGTCTTAGATGCAATGGGTAGTGATGAATTTCCAGTGCCAGAAATTTTAGCTGCAGTTGAATTGAAACGTTTGGGTGAGCCGGTTTTACTGGTTGGGAAAAAAGAACTCATTGAGAGCAAATGTAAGGAATTAAATATTGACCCGAATATACTGGATATCATTGATGCGCCCGACATCGTTGAAATGACCGATAAACCAGTTGAATCATTTCGCAAGAAACCCAATAATTCAATGGCCATCGGTTTATCACTCGTGAAAGAGAATAAGGCCGAGGTTTTCGTAACCGCTGGAAATACCGGCGCGGCTTTCTTTAATGCCATAAAAATTCTAGACCGCTTGCCAAAAATTTCCCGGCCTGCACTGGCTGCGATTATCCCGGTCAAAACGGGGAAGTGTGTTTTTATGGATACCGGCGCTAATGCTGATTGCCGGCCAGATTTCTTGCTAGAATTTGCCGTGATGGGAAGCGTTTATGCCGGTAAAGTATTTGGTTTATCATCGCCATCGGTCGGTTTGTTATCCAACGGTGAAGAATCGGGCAAAGGTAATCAGCTTGTCAAAGATGCTTATCCCATCCTTGAATCAAGTGGATTAAACTTTTATGGCAACATCGAACCCAAGGAAATTTACGCCGGCAAGGTCAATTGCGTGGTTACAGATGGTTTCTCTGGTAATGTGTTCTTAAAGACCAGTGAAGCAGTGGGAAAAATGATCACAGATTTGCTTAAGGTCAATATTTCCTCACGCTTTTTAAGTAAAATCGGTTACCTGTTGGCAAAGCCCGCATTTGTAGGTTTGAAGAAAATGATGGATCCATCGGAAACTGGCGCTGCGATCCTCCTTGGCGTCAATGGATTAGTATTTGTCGGTCATGGCCGTTCAGATGCTCGTGCTCTGGTTTCTGCTGTAAAATTGGCACGAAATACCATCAAGTCGGGATTTATGTCAGCCATGAAAGATGAAATCCAATCCCGCCTTCCCTAATCTTCATCAGTAAAGGAAAAGCATGAAAGTTATCTCAAACGAAAAACTAATCAAACGTAACGGCAAGATCGGCAACATCAGTTCTCTAATCAGCATCGTTATCCTGGGTATCGGTATGTATTTCTCATTTACCGACAAAGACGGATCATACCTGCCCTATACGTTTGGTGCATTAATCATCGGTTTCCTCCTGTTCCAGGTAGGAAATTATTACATGTCCAAATGGGGAAAATCACCCAGACCGGATGAATTGATCTCCAATGCATTAAAGGGATTAGACGACAAGTACACACTTTATCATTACGTTACACCGGTTTCACATCTCTTAATTGGTCCTGCCGGTGTTATTTGCCTTGTGCCCATGAACCAGGCGGGAACGATCATTTATGATGCAACAAAGAAACGCTGGCGTCAAAAAGGCGGCAGTTTCTTCCTTAAAACATTTGGAGGGGAAAACATTGGCCGGCCTGAAAATGAAATCAAATATACGCTAGATGACGCTGCCAGGTTCCTTGCCCAGAAAGAAATCGATATTTCACCTTTTAAACCCGAACCAATTCTGGTATTTACCAATTCAAAAGCCACTCTTGAAGCCGAGGAATACCCATTTCCTGCAGTTGTCGCACCAAAATTGAAAGAATACCTGCGGAAGAAATCAAAAGAAAAACCGTTCTCGTTGGATACGGTAAAGGAGATTGAAACAAAGATCTCTGGTTAGTACGAGTAAGGGTGGCTTAATCAGCCACCCTTTTTCTTAACGATCCGTTTGATGGGTGATTTTTGTTGGTCTTGAAGTGATTTTAAACGTTTCACTTCATCTTCAGAAAGATTCCGAAATTCTCCAGGTTTCATGGAACCCAAAGTGAGACTGCCAATACGGATGCGCACCAGTTTTACAACAAACAGGCCCGTCAGCTTCGCCATTTCACGAATTTGCCTTTTATGGCCTTCTTTGAGAACAATCCGAATCCAGGCACCCTTGCCGGATGTCCTCTCAAGAGTCACCTGCGCAGGCGATGTTCGATGTCCATCCTCCAGAACAATTCCCCTTCTCCATATTTCGAGCTGCTTCTCATCTGGATGCGTAGAAACCAATACGCGATACTCTTTTTCGTGCTGGTAACGCGGGTGCGTCAGTTTGTTGAGTAAATCACCATCATTGGTTAAGAGAACCAGTCCCTCACTCTCGTAATCTAAACGCCCCACAATATCCAGTTCTTGTCCCCCGTCCACCAGATCAAATACTGTTCGCCGATGATCACCTTCAACTTTGTCGCAAAGTACAAAACGGGGTTTATAAAAAGCCACATAACGAAAACTTTTTATTTGTGGAATCAAATTTCCATCGACAAGGATTTTGTCAACTGAAATATCTGCTTTCTGACCAATAACAGCCTTTTTTCCATTAACAAGAACGCGGCCCTGCTCGATCAATTCTTCACATGATCTTCGTGATCCCAGCCCTGCCCGGGCAAGTATCTTTTGTATCCGCTCTTCAGACATATCCTAATCCTTTAAAAGGCCATTCTTAGGTTGATTTTCGATTTCATCCGTTTCATAAGGTGGAAGCTGGTCGAGAGAGTTCAACCCAAAATGCTGTAGAAAATCAACGGTGGTTGAAAAAAGGATCGGTCTTCCCGGTCCTTCCGCCCGGCCCACTTCTTGAATTAACCCCCGTGAGAGCAGGCTCTTGATAACACCATCACTGCTAACCCCGCGAATGGCATCAATCCCCGGGCGTGTAATTGGCTGACGGTAAGCAATGATAGCCATTGTTTCAATCGCAGCCCGGCTTAATCGCGTGGTTAATTCCAGACCCAGGAATTTTTCCACATCTGAGGCCATTTCTGCCGCAGTGGTCATCTGGTATTTGCCGCCATAACTTTGAATGGCCAGTCCCCGTCCAGAATAAAGTTGAGCGAGCTGCTCAAGCCCCTGTTCAACCTCTTTACAGGGCAGATCCAGTGTATCAGCAATCTGGCTTGGGGTGATTGGGCTTGATGCAACAAAAAGAACGGCTTCAATCCTCGCCAGAGTGTTGCTATTTGTTTTTTCCGGTGTCAAATCTGTCATGCTATAATAACCAAGTTAAATAGGATGTTATGATTATAATCGAGAACTTTCAACGGTTAATGATCCTTGATTAAAATACACCTTCTCTTACTCATTGTCTTTCTACTGATGCTTTCAGGGTGTTCTCTGATCAATCAGCAGAACGAACTGACGATCTGGGTTGTTGATTCAGGGAATTCTGCTTCTTATCAGGTACCTGCAGGGTCCACCGTTTCTCAGGCGTTAGCTTATCTCGATATAAAACTGGATACGCTTGATCGCACGGATCCCTCTTCAATATCCCTTCTTTCTGATGGTCAAACGATAAAGATTATCAGGGTAAAAGAGGAATTTGAGGTCGTAGATTCAGTTCTACCCTTCGAACAGCAAACGGTAAAAAATGAATCGATCGCAGAAGGACACAAAATTTTAATTCAATCGGGTGTGAACGGTTTGCAGCAAACCACTTACCGAATTGTTTTCGAGGATGGAATTGAAGTATCGCGGACGGTTGTAAAAACGGAAGTCGTCCAACAATCCAAACCTGAAATTGTTATGATCGGAGTCCAATCACCTTACACCGCTGTTCCCATATCCGGCATTATCGTTTATATATCTTCATCGAATGCATGGATCATGGAGAATAATACCGGCAACCGCCGCGCGGTTGTAACCACTGGTGACCTGGATGGACGAATCCTTACCCTTTCTCCCGATAGAAAGTGGTTGCTGTTCTCGAGATCACCTGAAGCAAGTGAAACAAATGTAATCAATAGTCTCTGGCTCGTAGATATTACGGAAACCGATCCAGAGCCAATAGATACTATGATACGCAATGTTGTTCATTATGCTGAATGGGTTCCGGGGAAAAATCAAACTTTTACATATTCCACGGTAGAACCGCGTTCTGTTGCACCCGGCTGGCAGGCCAACAACGATCTCCAAATGTATTCTTTCGATGAAAACGGCAAGAAGTTAAACAATAAAGTCATCGTGGATTCGAACTCTGGAGGTCAATACGGTTGGTGGGGAACAACCTATCAATGGTCACCCGATGGCAGCAGGTTAGCCTATTCGCGGCCAGATTCGATCGGATTGGTTGATTTTTCGACCGGAGAGATGCAATCACTGATTGACTTTTCGCCATATCAGCCAAAATCTGATTGGGCATGGGTTCCGAGCATAAGCTGGTCAGAAAACAACCAGACCATCTATACGATTTTGAATTCAGCGGGCGACAAACCCAATTCACCTAGTGGCGTACAATATGATCTTGTAGCTCTCCTTCCAGATACCGGAAAAATCATCACCCTTTCTGAAGGGTGTGGTTTGTTTTGCTATCCTGTGCTTTCACCGACTGATGAGCAGGGTCGGTTTTCAGTGGGGTTTCTCTCGTCAATCATTCCTGAACAAAGTGAAACAAGCCGGTACAATTTAAAAATCATGGACCGTGACGGGTCAAACCAGACCAAGCTGTATCCCGGGGAAGGAATTCAGGGATTGAGCCCACAATTCATTGCCTGGTCACCTTATCAAGAATCTGACGCAGATCGATGGATTGCTTTCATTGCCCAGGGCAATATATTGCTTGCTAACCCTTCAACCTCTACTATTCGTCAAATTAGTGGAGACTCCTCTGTAACAAAATTAATCTGGAGGTAAATCTTTATGCGTGTTCTCATCACCGGGGCAGCCGGATTCCTTGGATCACATCTTTGTGATTATTTGATTTCTCAAGGCCATTCTGTAATTGGAATGGACAACTTTATCACTGGCAGCCCTGAAAATATTGCTCACCTTGCGGGAAATCCAAATTTTTCTTTCATCAAGCATGATGTTTCTGAGTATATCTTCGTCCCTAAAAAAGTAGATGCAGTCATGCACTTTGCATCACCAGCCAGTCCCAATCCCGCATCGCCATTCAGTTATCCCAGTCTGCCCATCCAAACCATGAAAGCTGGTGCGTTGGGAACTCACAACACGCTTGGGGTAGCAAAAGAATTCGGTGCCCGCTTTCTATTGGCATCCACCAGCGAAATTTATGGCGACCCTCTTGAGCACCCTCAGAAAGAATCCTACTGGGGGCATGCAGATCCCATCGGTTACCGTTCGGTATATGATGAGGCAAAACGTTTTGCTGAAGCCCTTACGATGGCCTACCACCGTTATCACAATATTGACACGCGTATTGTGCGTATTTTCAACACTTATGGTCCTCGCATGCGATTGGATGACGGCCGGGTGGTGCCCAATTTCATTATTCAGGCATTGAAAAAAGAGCCTTTGACAGTCTATGGAGATGGATTGCAAACCCGCAGTTTCTGTTATGTTTCTGACCTGATTGAGGGTATTTATAAACTTCTCATGTCTGATGAGCATCTACCAGTCAATATCGGCAATCCCTCTGAAATTTCTATTCTAGATTTTGCTAATGAGATCAACCGCCTGACAGGTAACCCGGCTGGAATTATTTTTAAGAAAGATCAACGCCTGGGGGATGATCCCCAACGGCGTCAACCGGATATCACTCGCGCAAAGACCATCCTCAACTGGCAGCCTCATACAAACTTGCAGGATGGGTTGACTGCAACCATCGAATATTTCAGACAGAAGATTAACATTGAATGAGTTTAATTAACGATTCAACAGAACGAAAAAAATTTTTCCGATTCGCAATTGTGGGTGCAATTGGATCAGTTATTGATTTCGGGGTATTTAACCTCTTGTCGTCACTGCTCAATTTTTCTGCGCTCTGGTCAAGTGTAATATCCTTTATCCTGGCAGTGATTAGCAATTTTGTTTGGAACCGGTTATGGACCTTTCCTGAAACACGCAACAGTCCGGTACTGAAACAACTGACACAGTTTTCGATCGTCAGTCTGGCCGGGCTAGCCATCCGTACTCCACTTTTTGCTTTTCTAGAGAAGCAATTTGTTCCCCTTGCAGAAAAATGGATTCCGAACATACTTACCCCCCGAATCGTCGGCCATAATGTCGCTCTCGCGTCTGTCATTCTCGTTGTGATGCTTTGGAATTACTTTGTCAACCGATTCTGGACTTTCAAAAATCCCAGCAAGAGGAATGAGGTTACCAATGAATCATAGACAGCGTATGCAAGACTGTATCTCAGGTTCAGAAGTGGATCGGCCTCCAGTGGCTTTGTGGCGTCATTTTCCGGTAGATGATCAAGACCCTAAACAACTTTCCGAGGCCATCATTCAATTCCAAAACACCTATGATTTTGATTTCATCAAAATAACTCCGGCTTCGTCATTCTGTGTCCGCGATAATGGTGTCATGGATGCCTGGCGTGGAAATCCTGAAGGTACCCGCGAATTTACTTATTATCCAATTCAGAACCCAAAAGATTGGGCTCGTCTTAAAAGACTCTCTCCGCAGGAAGGGAATCTAAAAAGCCAATTGGAATGTATCAAATTGGTCAAATCTGGCACAAAAGACACTCCAGTAATACAAACGATTTTTGAACCCATGTCACAGGCCAAAAACCTTGTCGGAAAAGAAAACCTGCTCGTACATATGAGACAACATCCCAAAGAGTTACACACAGGTCTGCAACGAATCACTGAAAACACGATTTCCTTTATCGAAGCATGCAAAGCAATTGGTATTGATGGAGTCTTCTATGCCATTCAATACGCTCAAGCCAGTCTGATGAGTAAAACTGAACTTGATGAATTTGTCATCCCGTATGCCAGAGAGATTTTGAATCACACAAAAGAATTATGGCTGAACTTGATTCACATCCACGGAAAGGACATTTACTTTGATGCGATAAGTGATTTACCGACTTCTATCATCAACTGGCATGATCGAGAAACCTTTCCTTCTCTTCGTCAGGCACAGGATTTATGCAGCGCTGCAGTCTGTGGAGGTCTGAAACAATGGGACATGCTGGTTTATGGCTCTGCTGACCAAGTCTCATTAGAAGCTCGAGAAGCAATACAACAGACAAATGGGAAAAGATTCATTCTAGGGACTGGGTGTGTTTTACCCATAATTGCCCCGCATGGCAATATTTCTGCGGTGCGCAGGGCTGTCGAAGAGGTGGTTTGAAATGAGCCAACCACGTATCATTTCTGGCAAGGCTCGCGGGATACGCTTGCTTCCTGTCCCTGGCGATACGACACGACCAGTAACCGATCGAGTCAAGGAAGCCCTTTTTAATATCCTTTCAACGGATATTATCGACGCTTCATTTCTTGACCTGTTTGGTGGCACTGGCAGCATCGGCATTGAAGCGTTGAGCCGGAATGCGAAATCTTGTTTATTCCTAGAAATTAATTCAAAAGCAGTTGCTACAATCAAAGAGAATTTGTTGAGGACGCGCACCGCTGACGCAGCGACGGTACTTCAAACAGATGCATTAAAATATCTGGCTTCTCCTCAAACGAAATCTTTTGATTATATATATGTGGCTCCCCCGCAATATAAGGGAATCTGGGAAAAAGTAATGCATTTGATCGATAACAACATCAACCATTTATCTGAGGATGGGTGGGTTATCGTTCAAATCCACCCAATTGAATATGTGAGCCTGGAACTAACAAATTTAATTGAATTTGACCAAAGAAAATATGGCTCAACACTGTTGATTTTCTACGAACGTAAATCATAAACAGTTACACAACCCAACTTGTAACCCGTTTTCCATCCTCGTCATAAAGATATTTGCCAAAGAATTGTTTACCTGTATCTCGAGCCTGGATAACCCGTGAAACGAGTTCAGGGATATCCTCCACCACATTTATTGAATCCAATGCTCCAATCTCAATCCAATGCAAAGAGCCCTCTTCCGAGTCAGAAATATCCCCTCGTATTTTTTGACCAGAGAAGACGAACAGGAGTATCCCTTGTTCGTCTTCTACATCGATCATGATCGTGCCCATAAGGCTGAGATCGTCACAGAGAATTCCTGCTTCTTCTTTCAACTCTCGAATGGCACCACTTAATACATCTTCTCCACGTTCAATGTGCCCGCCAATCCCATTGTAAAATCCAGGAAATATCTTTTTGTTCTCGGGTGCTTTCTGAAGTAACACCTTACCGTCTTTAATTAATAAAATAATTGATCGAGGAACAACCTGATAGCGTCCCTTTAATATTCGCTGCGGATTCTTGGACATAAGGTAAATGAACCTCTAGCTCAGGAACATTGGAATGCCCATGAAATCCTTAATCTTAGGCACATAATTCTCAATATCATAGAAACTGGCAATATCAACACGCTTCTGCCCTGCAAGTACCATATTGATAGGTACCGTGGTGTACTTTCCGCCATGCAATGCCACTAGTTTTCCGGTTTCGTTACGTTTGATCAATTGAACAGCCAGGTTTCCATAAGACATGGCCACCATTCGATCGAGTGAATCTGGTGCACCAGAACGCATTAAATATCCTAATTGCTGATACATAATATCCTGGCCGGTTAGGCGTTTAATCTCGGCAGCTGTAGCTTCTCCGACCCCACCCAATTTTCGGTGACCATAAGCATCAGCTTCACCGGATTCAATTATGGATCCCCCTTCCATAATCGCCCCTTCACTGATGGTCATCATGCAATAATTTGACGGATTTTTTCGCTTATCTTCGAGCAGGAAATTTGCCAATTTCTCAATATTAAAGGGGACCTCAGAAATGATGGCTCGATCCACATAGCTTAGATAGGCCGAAATGAGGCTGGTTTCACCAGAGTTGCGGCCAAATAACTCAACAATTCCAATACGCTCATGTGATCCAACGCTGGTGCGCATATTGGTAATAAAATCAACGCTACGGGTAACGGCGGTTGAAAAACCAATGCAGTAATCAGTGCCAAAAACGTCATTATCCATCGTTTTTGGAATACCCACGATGGGAAAACCTTCCTTATTCAATCGAACAGAGAAACTAAGGGTATCATCTCCTCCGATGGAAACAAGCACGTCGATACCGAGATGTTCCAACACCTTCAAAGTATAGTCCGTGTAATCCATTGTTCCCTGATCATCTAATTTTTTACCATACTTCGAATTCTTCAAGAAGTCAGGAATATCAGATGGTTTTACTTTTTGTGGATTTGTTCGTGAAGTATGCAAGAAAGTCCCCCCGGTACGATCAACCGTCCGAACATCCTCCCGGGTTAAATTTTTAATATAGTAATCATGTGTAGAAGGTTCGTCCAGGTTATATTGAAGTAAACCTGCCCAACCGCGCCGAATTCCTACCATTTTGTACCCATTATCAAACGCACTCATGGCTACTGATTTAATGGCTGGATTCAGACCCGGCACATCGCCTCCTCCGGTTAGGATTCCAATCGTTTTACTCATAGTGTGCTCCTAAAAAAGATGATTTCAACTAACCGGGGTTTCTAATACCGGTATTTTTACAGTGACTTCAACACCACTTTCTTCATTTGCTGTGATCATCATTGAACCGCCCAGCATTTCAGCCCGTTCTTTGATCAGTTTCAATCCCAAACCTCCGCTATCACTGATCTTCTCGGGGTTAAACCCTTTTCCGTTATCTTTAATCACAAGCAAAACCTGTGAGTTATCCAGGGTAAGAGCAACATCGACTTTCATTTTTCCAGGGTTGTTCTGGTTATGTTTAATGGAATTTCCTATCAGCTCTTGTATCGCTCTGAAAATAAAAACCTCGAGATAGGGTTCAAGTTTCTTCTCGCCACCATTGATCGTAAGCGAAATATCTATACCAGTATCCTCTTTCAGACTGGAAACATGTTTTCTCACAGTAGGAACCAACCCCAGATCATCCAACATCATTGGCCGCAAATCAGTAATGAATGAACGGACCTTTTGAAAGGTGGTCATCGCCGAGTTCTTTAGTTTATCTAATTCTTCTCTGGCTTTGGCTGGATCCATATCAAATAATTTCGTGGCAATTTCGGCTTGAACAATAAAATTCGAAAGCGCCTGAGCCGGACCGTCATGCATCTGACGCGAAAGCCTCTGTCTTTCCGCTTCCTGTGCTGTAATCAACATTTCCAATGTCGCAACCCCGCCTGGTTGCGGTGAACCAGTTTGGGGTTGAATTGAAAAGGACTGCAAGAATTCCTGTGTTTTTTCAAGATGCGCCACAAAATTGTTCAGGCACGAACGCTGCTCCTGCAATTTATCCATTTGACTGCGCATGACCAGGAGTCTCTGCTGGGCATCCATGGCTTCGTTAAATGTGTCACGAATTTCAGTTTTTGATGCTGAATCAAGGTTACTCTGGATCCTTTGAAGTAAGGAAGTAACAGAAGCTTTTTTTTGTGTCAGTCGCGTAAATTCACCCTGGCTTTGATCCAAAGTCAGATTAATATCCTTTAGCATGGATTTGGCTTGAAGCAATTCTTGCATAATGAATTCTTTGAATTCATCGCCCGATTTAATCATCGCATTTGCTGAGAAATCCATAGTTACTCCCGCGACTCACTCACAATCCGAAAATTAATTATATAAGTATAGCATAATGCCTTTTTATTGTGGTTTAAATAATTGCGTTATTTGAACCGTTTTTACAAGAGAGTCATTCTGATAACTGAATTGCGCAATGATCTCACCCTCACTACCGATCTTTTGATACCAGTCTGAAAAAACAACCACATAATCTGCACCAGAACGTAAGATATATGCTTCTAATTCTGCTTCATCGCGAATGATAGGTACCACATTCGAATCAATTAACCCGGCCAGATCTACGATCTTTCTTTCTGAATAATAACCAATCGCTCCAATATCATGTGCTGCCACGATTGAATCAGAAGATGTATAATCTCTCAACCAAAGCGCTGGCTCTACCATCAATTTATTTACAGTGTTGACATCAGTGGAAAATGCCGAGATTCCAGGAATCAGAAAGGTTACGCTGATAATCACCAGACTTACCAGACTTATTCTCCGGTACATGGTTCGTTTTTTCTGAGTTATCCTTTCAATGATATCGAGCGTTCCTTCATACCCTGTTAAGAAATAAATCGGGATTACTGGAATGAGATATCTTCCATGTTGATATGTAACCGGCAATCGCACGGCATAAGAAAGGATATAGCCTAGTACCCATAAGATTGAACTCATACCCCAGGAATCCCGCTTCCGAATAACGAGAAATAGCGACCAGAGAAAACCTGGAAGAAGTAACAAACCTGCACCTGAGAGTAAGACAGTAAACAGGTTGAGGTAACGAGTAATCAAAGGGATAGATAACAACTCGCGATATTCTGCGGATTTTGCAAAAAATGTGTTGGGTAATATCGCTCCAGAAAGAGAGTAGTTATGATACCCGTAAACAAGCAAAGGAATAACCAACCCACCTAGAAGTAGGAGGAATGAATGAAACCGTTGTTTTTTTTGCAATATATTGATTGCAAGAATGAATAAAGCGGGTCCAAGTAATGTAATTCCATCAGGGCGAATGCACACAAGCAATCCAATGCAAAGCCCTATCCAGTAATCATTTACTTTTTTTCGTAACAAATAAAAGCAAAATGCGATTCCCAGAGTGAATAACAATGTTTCCATGCCTGATCCCGATGCCCACACCAGATGCCACTCTAAAACAATGAGCAAGCCAAATATCATGCCTTCGGTTTTCTTTTGCGGTGTTTGTAATTCAAAAAGTCGAAAACAGACATACACCAGACCCAAGAAACAGAGATAGGAAACCAGGTAGGTCCATATGAAGGGGTTATCAGAATGTAAAAGAAACCCGGGTACAAGCATCAACGTCCACAGTGGGCTGGTTGAACCTGCTGATTGTTCATTGAGCGAATAAGTCCAGGCGCCGTCTCTGGCAAAGCTGCGCGCATAGGTCTGATGTATCCATGCATCATCCAATGGAAATCCTGCTCCATTCTTGCTGATGCAATATCCAATATTGACAACAAAAACAAGAATGGTTAAGCCACACAGCAACCAGTAGATTCCACGGTTTGTGACCACCCATAATAAGAATGAATCAATTTTCTTTCGTATCGTAGATTTCATAGATTTCTGAACTGCCAAGTTTGAAAAGGAGTTTTAATCTGTCTTGGGAATTCTTGTCTTGATCTAAATCATTGCGCAATAGCCTGTTATCCTGAGTTAAGATCACAAATCTTGCGCCAAACTGGTCTGCTGCCGTAAGAAGTTCTTGAATCCCGTCACTGGGATTAACGATCGCCATTCGATTCGCCGCAAGATAATATCCAGGGGGATCATTGACCATGATCACAGAGTCTTCATCGCCAGTCCTTCGGATAATTTCCTCATCAAGGATTTTATATTCGTTTAAAGTCCCATTCCAGCCAGAATCAGATGAAATTGGCTGATTCACTTTCTGGATAAAAATCACCACAGAAAGGACGGTTACAGTTGCAATGATCGCTGCGCCAAACATTTTCCAGGAACGATTCGGAATCCATTTGCGGTACTTCACACCAAGATCAATAAAACCCTGTAGTCCAATCGGGACCAATCCCCAAAAGATCACCTGAATAGCAGAATTGGAATGGAAGTAACCTCCACGATACCCAGCATACGGAAAAACAAGTGACATGACCAGTAAAACAATTGCTGATATCACCAATGTTAACTGCGTAATAAAATGCTTTCGAGTGCGCCAGATCCCCATAGCGATAAAAGGAACAAGTATGATGCTTCCATTGACACCCAACAGACTTTTAACATTATTCCACAATGCTGAAACCCGATCGAAAAGAATCTCACCTAAACCTGAAGCCCAAAAACGATCTGGAGAGATTGTCTGAGCATTATAGAAGAAAAGGTCGTCATAATCTGTCGCCCAAATCAGGTGCCCGTTACCGGGAGGCATTATCGACTGAAAAACGATAAGGTTTCGAATATACCAGCCAGCCATGATCAAGAGATAACCAAAAGCAAAGATAATCACCGAAAAGATGAGAGGTTTTACAGCTCTTTTACCGCGCCCCCAGTGCTTCCAAACATTAAAAAGAACTGCAACACCAACCACAAACCAGATGGCGCCATCTGCTCTCGTCAAGTGGATTAATCCAGTAACCAGTCCCAATAGAAAAATCCACCGCTTTTCAGGTTTTTCATTTTTCACAGCCAGATTAATCTGGTACGCTGAAAAGATGAATATTCCACCCATTAACATAAGGGGGGTAAAAGAATCTATATTGATTAAATATGGCAGGTAATACACGCTGAATATCGCTGCGCACCCGGCCAGCCAACCGGCACCCTTCACTGGATAAAATTCCTGTGCGAACCATGCCGCCAACACTGGAATGACGCCAGCCAAGAGCACAAAGAACAATCTTGCAGAATAAAATCCTGTAGAGCCAAGAATTTTCATTCCTGCTGCTGCGAGTAAAGAACTAAATGGCATCCAATAGGAAAATGAAACAGTGGGTAATGAAACAGGTCCATTCAAATAATTCCAAATGTATGGTTCTGTCTTCCAATTCCCCGCAGCGATTTGAATTCCGCCTGCGTAGTAATACTCCGCGTCCATGTAACCCGGTTCGCGAAGGATCAAGGTTAATATTGAAAAGAAGACCGCGCTGATGAAATATAAGAGGAAATATTGTTTTCTAGTCATTGGAATTCGTAATGTTAAAATCGATCCAAATCATCTAAATTTTTTCCGTATAATGCCCACCATCTAGACCAATATAACAAGATTATTGATATTCCAGGAAGGACGATTCGAAGAATTGTCTCTGAATGAATCACCATAGGTCCTGTCAAGAAAAAACCTGAGACAGCCCATTGACCAACTAAAAGCACAATCAGTAAGCCCGCGACAAAAAATTCGATCTTCCCTTTCCAACGTTCCATGAACAAATCCAGCCCCAAGAATAAACCAGGTATAGAGAAAATTAAATATTCAACAGAAGAGCGCGTGCTTAGCCACAAACTTGCCGCCATCGTGAGCGCAAATAGCCAATAGATACGTTTTATTCCTCGATTCTTGATAAAAAACCATTCCACAATCAGAATGGCCAGAATGAAAACAACCTTTACAATCGCAAAGCGGGTAGATATTCCTGTGAATGCACTGGCTATTTCACTACCGTTTGATGAGATCGGGTTATCGAATGAGTATTGGATTACTGATCTTGCATACTGCAGCGGCCATGATGGAATGAGAAGCAGCGAAAACCCCATCAGGATTATTAGTGTGCCCATAAACCAATAAACAATTTTGACCCGTCGATCGATAATTGCCCATATGAGCAGAAAGAGTACGATTAGCCAGGAAACATCAGGTTTTATCAGAGAAATTCCCAGCATCACCCCTGCGGTTTCATCGTTGTGATTCCGGATAGCCATTATGGAAAAGATGATCAACGCGAAACTGATGATCACAATATCGCCATTTAATATCGACATGACTGATGGATAAGAAACCACCACAACCAGAATCAGCAATAAAAATATAGATGCAGGTTTTTTTGATTTTTGCCAGCGAAAGAGCGATAATCCCGCAAACAACAAACTGACTTCCAATATCGTCATCCAGATAGCGGTTGCCAGCATAGGATTTTTGACAAGCGATATCGGGGTATACAAAAATAACGCAAATAATGGAGCCAGAAACCGGTATTCTATCCTTGCGTTTTCTGGATGCAATTCTTTGATTGTGGTACTAATCTTCGCAGCTGCGTCATCTGCATAGGGGCTGGTTCCATCTGTAAGGAATGCTCTAGTGCCAACCCAGTGAGCTATGAATTCATCTCCAGCGGGGTACTCCTCTAAGACCAGCCAGTTGCCAATGGTAACCAGAACGAGCCCTACGACAATGATCGCTGCAAAAAAATAATATTTTCTGGATTGTAATAACCTGATCAATTTCGCTCCTAAGAGATTACTGATGAGATTATTATAATGTGTGAGTGCTGGAATTTCACATAAAAGAAGATCGACCTCTTTCGAGGTCGATCTTTGTTAGATTTTCTTGTGATAAACCCGGTGATTTTTATAAGGTTTCCCGCCCGCAGTAATTAAATCTTTTCTCATCTGCACCGCGGTCTCTGCAACCTGTGTTAATTCAAAATGTTCGAATCCATATTCTCGAATGGTTTTTTCCATTTCATAATACAAAAGCGCATTTCCACCCCGACCCTGGTATTCCGGCAGAATCCCAGCACCATTAAGAGAAACCCATTTCGTTCGTTTTAGCTCAATTAACAGATCAATGATGCAGCCCAGAGTGAGTTTTCCACCGTGTCGTTTCATTGCCTTTGAAACATCAGGAAATGCGATTAAGAAACCAACAATTTCCTCGTCGTAGGTAATGATCTTGATCAACCTGGGATCGATAACTGACATCAGATTATCGACTAACAATTTCATTTCACTTTGAGATAATGGATAATATTCCCAGTTATTAATAAATGACTTATTGTAAGTTTCGCCAACTTTATTTGCGTATTTTTTAACCAATTCTCTTTTCGATTTGAATTCGTGAATTTTAAATTTACCCCTTTCGATTACACGGGTGGCAACTTCTCTAACCTTTTCGGGCATCTGAAAATCATCTTTATGGACGTAGCAAGAAACAAAATCAACCTCTTTCTCAAAACCAAGATTTTCAAGAAGTTTCGGATAGTAAGGGAAGTTGTAACTGACCATATTCATCATTTGATGCTGGTCATAACCCTCGATTAAGATTCCATATCCATCAAATGAAGATAATCCTTTTGGTCCAACCACTTCCGTTAGGCCGCGTTCCCTGCACCATTCAAATGCTTTTTCAAATAATGCATTGGCTACTTCTTGATTGTCAATACAATCAAAAAGACAAAATTGTGCTTTTTTGGTCTTGTGGTACTCATTAAACGGATTATTCACCAGAATTGCCAATCGCCCAACAATCTTTCCATCCATTTTTGCCACGTAGAACTGTCCGTCGGAATGTTCATAAAAAGGATGTTTCTTCCGATTCAGCATCAATTTGACATCATTAATAAATGGAGGCGTATATTGGGGAACATCACGATATAGATCATATTGGAATTGAACAAATGCATTTACTTCAGATTTTGAATCTTGATTTACGGTTTCGATAGTGATCATTGCTTATGTCCTCGCGAAACAAAAATGTGAAGAAAATAACAAATAGAGTATACATCACTTTATATTTGTCACATCTACTCAAAATGTATAAACCCCATCTATTGCACACGCCGGTCAAATCGCACACATAAACCGGTTCATGTCGCACAGTTGGGATAAAAAAATACTGGCATAAGGTATTATAAATTAAGTGTGCGCCATAGGCCGGTTTCCACGCAACATTCTTTGGGAATCTCCGAGAAGAGAAAGCCGATAAGCATTGTGAATGGTTCTGTCCAGGATAGCATCTGCCAAAGTGGGGTCTGGGAAACGGAGATGCCAATCAGCGACCGGGACCTGAGAAACAATCAAAGTGGACTTTCTGTTGAAGCGGTCATCAAAGATCTCGAGCAAATCCTGAGTGCCAGATAATTGAATGGGATCGCGCATCCAATCATCCAGAATGAGGACATCCGTCTTGTTCAGAGATCGCAGGAAGGAAAGATACGAGCCATCCTGTCTGGCATGGGCCAGGGCCAGCAAGAGGCGGGAAGTACGCCAGTAACGGACAGAATAACCAGCTCGGCAGGCAGCCACGCCACAGGAAGTGGCGATAAACGTTTTTCCAGTGCCCGTGGCGCCCAACACCAAAATATTGAGTGCCTTATCCACCCAGGCACATTGGGCCAGTTCGAGAATAAGGCGTTTGTCCAACCCACGTTCAGGCGAAAAATCAATATCCTCAATGGCGGCAGACAGAGGGAATTCAGCCAGTTTCAACCGGCGTTTGTTGCGGTTGTCATTTCGCTGGGTGCATTCCAGATCCACCAGGAGCAAGAGCCGTTCCTCAAAAGGCAAATCCGCATATTTGGAATTGCCAGTCTGCTCCTGAAGTCCTTTGCGGAAGGCAGTCAGGCGCAGGTATAACAGTTTTTCGAGCAGGGTTTGTGAAATCATAACAGGTGTCCTTTATTGGTAGTATTCATGGCCGCGAATATTGTCATGAGCAGGAAGGGCTTCAGAATCAGGAAGAGGCGGTTGCTTTATCAGCCAAGTCAATTCATCCTTCACAGCTTTATAAGATAAGGATTTGTTTTGCAAAACCGCCTGGCAGGCCAGTTCCATACGGGAGGAAGGATGCTTTTTAGCCAGGTTGAGAATACCCAGACAGGAGCGAAAGGCTTGTTCCGGATACGTGCGTGATTTGAGGGTCTCCTGGATCAAAGCATGGGTGTGGGGTCCCACCATTTCAGCCCAGGAAAGCAGTTGGTCGGCATTGATTTTGTCGATGAATTGGTGATTGGGAGGCATGTGTTCACGCAAAGTGGTGTATCCACCGGGCTTGAAACTGCGAGGGTGGAAAGCCACATCTTTGCCTTTGTGAATGATTTGCACCAGGTGCTCCGTAACCCGCAAATCCACTTCCTGATGAATCAGGGAATGCGGCGCCGAGTAGAAATGTTTATCGAATTCCACGTGATAATCGATATTCACCCGGGCTACCTTGCGGATGGCAAATTCATAAGGTTTTTCGGGCAGCGGCCTCAAGTTGGGCAGGTCGATTTCCTCAAATTCCTGCCGCCGGGTACGTCCCACGGCCAACATCATCTTGTTGTTGAACTGATCCAGCTTTTCCCGGATGGCCCGGTTGGCCTCGGCCAGGCTGAAGAAGGTTCGGTTTCTCAGGGGGGCGACGACCCAGCGTTCCACATTCTGAACCGCATTTTCTACCTTGCCTTTGTCCCTTGGCTTCCTGACCCGAGCTGGCAGGATGGCAACTTGATAATGTTCCGCCAGTTCTTGATATGAGCCATTTATATCGGGTTCGTAATAATTTGGCCGGGTTACCCCTGTCTTTAAATTATCTGGCATGACAATCTTCACCACACCGCCATAGAAACTAAAGGCCCTGACATGCCCATTATTCCAGTTACACTGGTCTTCTCCAGATTGGGCTTCTGCATATGCATAATTGCTGGCTGGTAACACAGCCACAAATACCGAGGCCAAATGTGCCTCGCCTGTTTCAGGATCCACAATGCTTATCTTCATCCCGGCATAATCCACCTGCACCCGTTCCCCACCTACATGAACGTTGCGCATTCTCGGCTCATTGTGTTCTTTCTTCCAGCGCCGGTAATATTCTCCAAATTGTGAATGTTTATACCCATCCGGATGCTTTTCGATGTATTCCATCCAGACCAATTGCAGTGTGACGCCTTTCTTGTGCAGTTCTTTGCGTACTTCTTCCCAGTCGGGCAGTGGTTTGGATGTCGTTTCTGCAACGGGCGCTGGCTCGCCAAATAGCTTTTTATACAGCTCTTCGTCGCTAAGATCCCCCATTGGCCAGCCTATCTCGGCCGCTTCTGCCCGACGCAGGTATTCTCCAACGGTGCTGTTGGAAATGTTGCAGGCTCCGGCGATAGCTCGGTTTGATAGGCCTGCCTCGTATTTCAATCGCAATATTTCTCTGATTTTTCTCACGGTTAATCGCTCCTGGGCCATGCTTTCCTCCTTGTTCCTGTTGGATAAGCATGCCATATTTTGGATTAACCAGTATTATTTTGTCCCCGCTTTTTTATTAAAACTGTGCGCCTTACTCCGGTTTGGGTGTGCGACATGCTCCGGTTAAGGTGTGCGGCTTACTCCGGTTTTACTGTGCGCCTTGCTCCGGCGTATGCATCTATCGGTAAAGTTACAACAAGAAACCAAATCTCCCTATAAGTCAGGGTATAATTTTTCTAAAATCACACAACACAACAATAATGAATCTCGTTGGAGGTTATCGTGGATAAATTTACCGTTGTGGGGGGTATCCCACTGCATGGAGAAGTTACTCCCAGTGGAAATAAAAATGCAGCCCTGCCCTTAATCGCTGCATGCTTGTTAACTGAGGAACCAGTTATCTTGAAAAACGTTCCCGACATCCAGGATGTGCGAACGATGGTCAAATTGATCCAGAGCCTTGGAGTCGAGATTAAACAAAACAATCCCAATGAATTAATTATTCAAGCCAAGAAAATCAGTCCGACCGATCTGGATCCAGATCTTTGCCGAAAAATTCGCGCTTCGATTCTACTTGCAGGTCCAATGGTAGCGAAAACCGGTCTCTTGCAACTTCCCCCGCCAGGTGGTGATGTAATTGGAAGACGCAGAGTGGATACCCATATGCTGGCGCTGCAAAAACTTGGAGCAGAAGTTGAATATGGCCGTTCATTTAGTTTCAAAGCCAATGGGTTAAAGGGTGCTGATATTTTGCTCGATGAAGCCAGTGTCACAGCAACAGAAAATGCAATCATGGCCAGTGTTCTTGCAAAAGGTCATTCTACAATCCGTAATGCGGCCAGTGAGCCTCATATCCAGGAACTTTGCCAATTTCTTAACAAACTAGGAGCGAATATCCAGAACATTGGATCGAACACCTTAAACATTGAAGGGGTGGAAAAACTGCATGGAGGGGAATTCGAAATTGGCCCTGACTATTTAGAAGTCATCAGTTTCGTGGGCGCTGCGGTTGTAACAAAAGGCTCAATCACAATAAAAAATGCCGGTTCGCAGTACCTTGATATGATCAAACTGGTTCTTGGACGCCTGGGGGTAACTTGGGAAGAAAATGGACAAGATATTTTCGTCCCTGAAAATCAGAAACTGGAAATTGAATCAGATCTGGGAGGTGCGATTCCAACAGTAAACGTGATGCCCTGGCCGGCATTTCCAACCGACTTGATGAGCATCGCGATTGTGATTGCAACACAATCCCGAGGAACAATTCTCTTTCACGATTGGATGTACCCATCCAGAATGTTTTTCACAGATAAGCTGGTCAGTATGGGCGCGCAAATCGTCCTTTGTGATCCACACCGTTGTATAGTTCAAGGACCTACGCCTCTTTCTGGAGAAAAGATGGAAAGCCCTGATATTCGAGCTGGTATGGCCCTGGTTCTGGCATCGCTTTCAGCGAATGGCAAATCTATCATCCGAAATGTTAATCAAATCGACCGTGGCTATGAAAAAGTCGATGAAAAATTGCGAAAATTAGGGGCAAGTATCGAAAGAAGCACCGAAGAATAAGAAAGATAAATCAATAAAAATAAAAGAAAAAAAGAAGCGCTCTTTTGAGCGCTTCTATGTTGTAGATTTATTCAGCTTTTTGGGTTACTACATCTAAAAACTGATCAACAGTCTCGCGGATATTTGGTTCTGGTAAGGCTCCAACCTGACGATGAATGATTTTTCCACCAGCAATGAATAGCATCGTAGGAATCCCCTGCACGCCGTATTTGATTGCATATTCTTGATTCTCGTCTGTATTCACTTTAGATACGATTAGTTTTCCAGCGTAATCTTTGGCAATCTTATCGAGTACAGGTGCTACCATCCGGCAAGGTCCACACCAGGGTGCCCAGAAATCGACAATGACTGGTAATGGAGACTGCAAAACGGTCTTTTCAAACGTCTGGTCGGTTACATGAATAGGTTCAGTGATCATAAAAACTCCCATAATTATTTCATTTTCTTTATAGATTCTAAATAATCAAAAAGGTTACATCTTTGTTTATTTTCTCTTATAATCCATGAACCTGTAACCTACACCGCGTTCAGTCAAGATGTATTTTGGGTTGGTAGGATCCTTTTCTAATTTCTGTCTTAAATAATTCACATAAAGCCGCACATAATGTGGTTCATCGCGATATTCGTAACCCCAGACTTTTGAAAGAATCTGGTCATACGTGAGAACCCAGCCCGCATTTTGAACCAGGTGGTAAAGCAATCTATATTCAGTGGGGCGTAGTTTTACCTGTTTTCCATCCAGCCAGATCTCACGCCGACCAAAATCCAACCTGAGATGTTCATCAACATCAATAACGCCTTCGCCATCTGCAGAACTGGTGTCAGTTCGTCTTAAAACAGCACGAACTCTGCTGACCAGTTCTCGGGGGCTAAACGGCTTGGTAACATAATCATCAGCACCCAGTTCCAGCCCTCTCACCTTATCTTCTTCCTCCCCTTTGGCTGTGAGCATGATAACTGGAACTTGATTACTCTCTCGGATCAATTGAAGCACTTCAAACCCATCAACATCAGGCATCATTACATCCAGGATAACAACATCAGGCATACGATCTCGGATCAACTGGATAGCTTGCATGCCCCGATAGGCTTCAATGACTTGAAATCCATCGTGTTCCAGGTTAAGCCTGATGAATCGAGCCATACGCTCTTCATCGTCTACGACAAGAATCAATTTGTTCTTATAAATATCGTCTGGCATTTCTACTCACGAACAAAGCTGATGATCTCTTCTTCTTCAGCACCAGGTAATACTTCAATAAAAGAAATCCGTGCGATTGGCCAGGCCACTGAAGTGACATTCAATTCCAGATAAGGCAGATCTTTGCCATCACGCCTGCGTGGATTCTTTACATAGATCATCGTATCCGTTTTTTGTGGAAGTTCTTCAACGTCACCAACGACTGGATCTTCATTGGGCATGTGTATGACTACAACTGGCATTTTTTCTCCATTATTTGTTGATTAACACCTGGATCTTAAGTTTCGCAAGCGCAATAATGTCTCCGTGGTTCAATGGATAATCTACATGCGGAACGATTTTTTGACCGTTGACCCGTGTTCCATTAGACGAGCCCAGGTCTGTCACCACGACTTCACCGTTAACAATTCTTAATGCGGCATGTAATCGAGAAACTCCAAGTGTGAAGGCATCGAATGGAGAAAGATCTACATCAGGCAGTATGGGCTGTCCTTCAATTGTTCGGCCAAGAGTAAACTCTTTTCGATCTGCCAGGTGAATTACCTGTCCACTTTCTACAATATGGAGAGAAATGCTGAGTTCATTAATCTTAGCGACATTTTTTCTTGTTGGTACTTCTGGAATTACAGGTGGTGCTTGCAGTGTATCTGACGGAGTTTTCTGGATCGATTTGGTATTAAGAATATCCAATGAAACTAATTGGGTTCCACATTCACTGCAGAACAATGCCCCGGGCAATTCTTTATGCTGACAATTCGGACATAAAATCATTCTTCCCTCTTCATGGGTGGTGGTAATTGCAACAATGCTCGCGTACCGTATTTAATGCGTTTTTCTCCGTCGCTGCTATACGCTCGTTCTTTGTTGATGAAACTTGCTTCTCTCATCAGAACATTAGCCAAGGGTTGATTCCCCTCAATCAACAGGTGAGTGGCTAAGTTCTCAAGACGTTTTACAGCCTGGTTAATCTCGCCTTCTTGAACCTCTTTTCGTGCCTTTTCTTGCATTTGATACATTGTAATTCGTGATATTGCATTTAGTATATCAATTGGAGGAACTTCTGACGATAAATTATTCGTGATTTTTACAGATAATTTATAACCTTTCTTTATCTTTTGATGATTTCCTACGATTAACTCAGTTTTGATAAAACCGGAAGCTAAACGTAGCACTTCGCCGGGATTCACGGCTTCGTTCACCTGAAAAGCAAACAAAAGACGTGTTTTTCGATCTTTATGCAGGTCGCCGATATAAATTTCTGAACTGCTCCCTAAATCGGCGACAACCGGTTCGATGCGAAAAACATAATTGAGTTTTATTTGATTATTGCACAATACACTGATACTTGTATTTCGAGCAAAGATTGTCT
This sequence comes from Anaerolineaceae bacterium, assembly GCA_034429135.1. Taxonomy (GTDB): domain Bacteria; phylum Chloroflexota; class Anaerolineae; order Anaerolineales; family Anaerolineaceae; genus UBA6107. Next base: position 77,571 of record DAOUGR010000039.1, read on the forward strand.
TCAATGAACCGGTTAATTGCTGTAAATAATTATACAAATCTTCTGAATGATAAACGAAAACAGATGTTCCACCTGTCAAATTTGCAAGTTGATCCAACAATTTATCATTCCAATCATTTCCAATTCCAAATGTAATGATCGTGATCCCCTGTTGGCGAGCTTTTTCTGCTAATTTTAAACACGCATCCTCGTCGCCATAGGTATGACCATCAGTAAGTAAAATCAAATACCTGTTCTTTGCACTTGTGTTTCCTTCCCATAAAAGCTCGACCCCGGCCTTTAATCCTTTGAAAATTTCTGTACCCCCACCGGTGTGAAGGTCTCTTATTTTATTTTCAATTTTCTCCACATCATTGAGACGTGTAGGGGTCAGAACAATTTCAGCAAAGTCATTAAAAGCAACAACAGAAATTAAATCCTGTTGAGACAAGTTTTTTAGGCACTTATAAAGGCTGTCTTTCACCATTTCCATCCTGCTGCCCTTCATTGATGTTGAACAATCAATGACAAAACATAAGTGGACAGAGGATGAGCTTGTATTTTCGAGAGAGACCTGTGTATCAAGTTCCATCAGCGCATAAACAAGCTGCGGATCTTGACTGACCGGAATTTCAGAGGCGCTTAATTCGTGTCTTACTGCCAATAAAGTTGGATCTACTTCTTCCTGATGGATAAGGAGATCGTATTCCTTTCGCTTCTTAGGGCTACTGAGTACTTCATACGCTTTTTGCAATACCAGAAAGAATTCGGCTGCTGACTCTGAAGGGTTTGAGTCGGGATGATATTGCCTGGCCAGTGAAAAGTATGCCAGTTTAATCTCATCTCCAGACGCATTTGGTTCTACCCCCAAAATTTCATAATAGTTGTCCCCCATCATAACTCCTTATATTCCTGAAAAATCAACCAGGATGACACTGATGTTATCCGGTCCTCCTGCTTCATTGGCAGCCTCCACCAATTGATTACAGATCATTATCGGATCCTTCACAGAGTTAAAGATACGAAATATATCCAGATCAGATACAACACCCCACAAGCCATCGCTACAGAGTAGAAGTTTTCCGCCATGCGGCAATTGGTGAGTTTGGATATCAGGGCGAAATGGTTCGGGCTGCCCAATCGCTTTGAGCAGCACATTTTTCTGAGGATGTACCATGGCTTCAGCTTCAGTAATTTCCTCAAGATCAACCATCCTTTGTACCAGAGAATGATCTTTCGTCAGTTTTTGAAGCCGTCCGTCGGAATAAATAAAATATGCTCGGCTATCACCGACATGACCGATGGTTACCTGTTCACCCAGGATCAAACCAATTGTTAGAGTTGTGCCGCCCCCAGGGGCATAGTGCACAACAGCTTTTTGCGCTTCATTTATTGAATCTTCAAGAACCTCTTGAATACTCTCATCAATTGGAGTTTCCTGATAATCCAGAAAATGAGAGTAAATTTTATTCAAAACCAGTTTTGCAACCGCGCGCGCGCTGACACCAGAGGCAATTTCGCCATTCCGATGCCCCCCCATCCCATCAGCAACGATTACCAACCCAAAGGGGTGATCACCATGTCCATCAGCAATTACACTTGTAAGAGTGAAAAGAGCATCTTCATTATGATCACGTTGAAGCCCTACTGATTGACCGCAGCCTATGATAAGCTGTGCCGGCTTAATCGCCGTTTGATTTCCAACTGACGGATGTAATTGTTCCTCGGTCAACGGCGTGGTTTGAATCATGTCAACATGTGTTTTTTTCTGCACATCTTTCTTAAACAGCTTATCCAGGATCTTTGCCATACAACCTCCGCGTTCAACAACTATGCCATGAACGCATACATATTATGATCTGCCGAACCGATGTAAATCACGTCATTTAACGCAGTAGGAGTACCTGTTATCGGCCCGCCAGTTGTGTATTTCCACCGTTGCCTACCAGACTTGATATCGATACAGTAAAAATTTCCGTCAGCGGAACCGCAATATATTGCGTCCTTATAAACAAGTGGAGACCCGCTTACTTGATGATCTGTCTTAAAGCGCCAAATTTCTCGAGCACTGGCACGTTCCACACAGTAGATGTAACCATCTGCAGATCCTACGAAGACATAATCATTGGAAATAGACGGGCTGGAAATCGATCCTTTCCCCATTCGGAATCTCCAGACCACCCAGCCTGATTTGGCATCCAGAGCATAGAAGATTCCATCTAGAGAGGCAAAATAAACGATTCCTTCTGCAACAATTGGCGAGGATGTTACAGGGCGTTTCGTCCAGAAACGCCATTTAACCTGACCGCGAAAATCAGCACAAACAAATTCATTGGATTCACACCCAAAATACAGTAAATCTGTGCCTAGAAATGGAGTGGACCTGATGGCCCCTTCGGTTTGAATCGCCCAGCTTTTTCGATTGGTGGAGATGTTCACAGCATAAAAATTTTTATCATCAGAGCCAAAAAAGACGTGCCCTTCTGAATACTTTGGTGAGCTGCGTATTGGCGCCCCAGTAGGAAACTCCCAGTTCTTTCTGCCAGTCGCTGGTTGGAGAGAATAGAGTTTACCATCTTCACTACCAAACAATAACTGGCCTTCTGCAATTAACGGTTTTGAAATAACCCCGCCATTGACCGGATATTTCCACAGAAATTGGCCCTTCGTCGCATCTAATGCATAGAGGTTATTATCATACGCGCCTGCATACAATATCCCGCTTTCAATGGTGGCAGAACCCCTGATTTCGTCTTCAAAAGCAAACTGCCAGACTGGTTTTACCGTTTGTTCTTTCATCAGCAACGAACCTGAGTTGACTCGTGAAAGAGCGCCTGTCTTTTTTGCCAGTAAAACCAGTGAATCGCGCATCGCTGCAGCTGTTGGAAAACGTTCCTCGGGTTTATATTGAAGCGCTGTCTTTACGATCAACTCCAATTCAGGTGATACGGCTGAATTAATTGATCGAATAGGCCGATCTGCAAAGGAGAATGGAGCTTCGAGTCTTGGATCCCGATGCGTTAGAAGGTGGTGCATCGTTGCCCCAAGCGCATATACATCTGTCTGAGGGGTAGCTTCACCCCTGTATTGTTCTGGAGGAGAATACCCCTCCGTCCCAATCATGGTTCCTTTTTGTCCAAATTTAAATACTTTAGCAATACCAAAGTCAACCACCACGACATGATTTTGCTGATTGATCATGATATTGGAAGGTTTAACATCGCGAAAAATGATCGGTTCAGGTTTGTGGTTATGAAGATATTCAAGCACATCGCATATTTCGATCGCCCAAATGATCATTTGATCTTCTCGTATTGGTTCGGGCGATCGTTTGAGTATGGCTTCTAGATCCAGACCATTAATGAATTCCAGAACAAGGTATGAACGTTCTTCAAAAGTGAAAAAATCAAATATCTTTGGAATTGCAGGATGGTTGAGCGTCACCAGAATATTGGCTTCTCGCTCAAAGTTTTGAACAATGGTTTTGCGAACAAGAGGGTCTGGCGCGGAATTGATCATTTCTTTGACAGCTACCAGTTTTAAAACATTCGGAAAATGCAAATCTCTTGCTCGATATACAGATCCCATCCCCCCAATTCCTACTACATCCTGAATTTGATAACGATTCATTAAAACAGTACCAGAAGGAAGTTGAGACAACCCCTCACGGCTATCTAATGGATGAGTCATGGATCTGGTTTCTGGCGTTCCGCTATTCATATCTGCAATCACATCCTAACAGTTAACAAAATACCTGCAGATTATTTTACACCTGATATATTTATGTAATTACCACAATTCAAACAGAAATGCTTTCAAAACTGTTTATTCGCTAATTATCCGTTATAGCCACAAGATAATCTGCCGCAGCCCATCCCTGACGATTTTCATCATACGGGGTAGCTAGTTTCCACCAGAGTAAACCATCAACGGTTTCAGGTCCACCAATGACAAGAAAAACTTCCGATTCATTGGCCAGAAAAATCACCTCGGATTTTGTGCCAGGTTCACTGCGGATTCGCAATCCCGCCCCGCCGGTTCCTTGAATTTTCACAAATTTCTGTGAAGAAATTCCATCCACAACCTCCGATGAGGGAATGGTGGCTGTGGGAGTCATCGTCAATAAACCCAAATCAGGTGTTGGGATTATTCCTGCAGCAATAACCGTTAAATTCGCTTTGGGGGTTGTAACTACCCGTGTGGAATAGGTAATTCCGTTTAGAAGAAGCACAAAATACAGTAGAAGCAACCCTGCCACAATGACTGCCCCTGCAAGCACTTTTTTCGATAACAAATCTCGATTATTTTTCAACTTCATCCTAGACTGGAAAGATAAAGAATGCCAAACCGAAAATGATATACACAGCCAATAGAGCTGCGCCTTCAAGCCAGTTAGATTCGCCGTCAGCAGCCACAAAATAACTCACGAACACCGCCGCCATCAAAGCAGCCAATTCAAACTGGTTGAAAACTAGCGTAAGCGGATTACCCATGATTAAGCTGAGAAAAACCAGCACTGGTGAAACGAAAAGAGCGATCTGCAGGCTTGAGGATACCGCTATTTCCATGCTTAATTCCATTTTGTTTTTCATCGCTACGGTTATCGCTACAAGATGTTCCGCGATGTTGCCAATGATGGGCACAAGAATGATCCCCAGAAAGAATTCGGATAATCCTGAACCGGCAACAACTGCCTCAACACTTCCAACCAGGATCTCACTCAGCCATACAATTCCACCGGTTGCTAAAGCCAGAACCAGAATGGATTTTGAAATACTCCACCCTTGATGAGCAGGAGAATCCTGGATATCAACAGCCATTGAGACGACTGACTTTGATTTAAGTGAAAAGATGATTCCGCTGACATATAGCAAGATCATCACGCCGGCAACGCAGAGACTCAGTGTCTCTACTTTTAGATCCAGACCTGATGCAGTTGAGTGACTGAATAATGATGGCGTGATCAAACCGATCATGGCTATCGCCAGTAAGATGGTGTTATTTACGGTGTGGCGCTTGTCAAACTGTTGAATCCCATTCTTTAATCCACCGATGAAGATCGACATACCCAGCACAAACAGCAAATTGCCGATAATTGATCCTGTAATCGAAGCTTTTACCAACTCAAGAAGCCCCTTCTTAATGGCAAACAAAGTAATAATCAACTCGGCAGCATTTCCCAGTGTGGCATTGATCAATCCTCCCAGACGAGGCCCAGTATGAGAAGCAAGCCCTTCAGTAGACTCGCCAATCAAACCAGCCAATGGGACAACACCCGCAGCAGAAAGGCTAAATAAAATAATCGCGTCCCATTCCATGAACGAACCTGCAATCGCGAATGGGAACGCGAACAATAAAAGATTTAGTGGCTTTTTAGTGAAAAATCGAATGATTGTTTTCATGAACAATAATTATATACGAATGAAACAACTTTTAGGCGTGATATAATGCCAATAATGGCTGAAAATGAATTGAGCAATTTAATCCTTGGAAATCGTTATCGCCTTATCCATCAGGTTGGTCGAGGTGGCATGGCCCTTGTCTACAAGGGTTATGACCAGATGCTTGAGCGGCCTGTTGCGATTAAACTTCTTCGCGAGGATTTTTCTGAAGACGATGAATTCCGCGAACGTTTCAAGCAAGAAGCAAAAGCAGCTGCCAATCTATCTCACCCCAACATCGTAACTGTACATGATTTTGGCATAGACCCTGTTGGTGTGTTCATCGTGATGGAATATGTAGCCGGAACAGATCTAAAAACAAAGATTATGGAAAAGAAGCATTATCCGGTCTTTGAGGGAATCCATTTGATGATTCAAGCGTGTGCAGGTCTCGGCTACGCGCATCGCGCAGGAATTGTGCATTGTGATGTGAAACCACATAATATGCTCATTTCCCGCGATCAGCGTCTGAAAATTACCGATTTTGGAATTGCCCGCGCTCTATCATCTGTATCAAATGAGCATCGTTCAGAAGTGGTATGGGGATCACCCCAGTATTTTTCGCCTGAACAAGCCCTTGGAGAAGCCCCATCTCCAGCTTCCGATGTCTATTCACTTGGCGTCGTGATGTATGAAATGTTGACCGGTCAATTACCATTTAACGCTGATTCCATTGACGAATTAACTCGCCTGCATCAAACTCAAGAGCCGTTAGAACCAAGCAGCATCGTCCCAGAAATTCCGACAGAGTTAGATCAAATCATTTTGAAAATATTGGCAAAAGAACCATCCGCAAGATACCGCACTGCTGATCAATTGGGTCATGTATTGATGAAATTTCAAGACCAACCGGAAGGATATTTTACGATCACTTCTGCCCTGCCGGCAGAGGAAGCCGTTCAAGAAACTCAACGCTCCACTGTGCCGCCGATTACCACTGAAGATTATTCTTATGAGAAAAAAAACGTTGTCGATTGGAAAATTATTTGGCTGGAATTGCTTGCCTTGTTGGCAGTAGGTGGGTTGATTCCATTTTGGCTGTATGTTTGGTTTAAAATTAGTCCTCTGCTAAAGTGAGTAAAATGGATAACATTATTTCAGCGTCAATCCTTTCAGCAAATTTTGCTCAATTAGAACGTCAAATTCTCGAGTGTGAGCAGGCGGGAGTTGACTGGATTCACATTGATGTCATGGATGGACATTTCGTTCCCAATCTGACCATGGGACCGTTTATCGTAGAACACTGCCGCAGGATTACCAACTTGCCATTGGATTGTCATTTGATGGTTGAAAAACCAGAAACGTTGGTTAGAGACTTTGCCAATGCAGGTGCGTCAGTTATCACGATTCACCCAGAAGTAAATCCCAATGTTCACCGAACGGTACAACTTATCCAGAATTTGGGATGTAAAGCAGGGGTTGCGCTCAATCCTGGCACTTCACATTTTGTAATTGAATCCATGCTTGATTTTCTTGATCTGATTCTTATAATGACCGTAAACCCTGGTTTTTCAGGACAGGTTTTCATTCCTGAAATGACAAAAAAAATCCAGGCCGTTTCTGAAATGGCGAAAAAACAGAACAATAATATTTATATAGAAGTCGATGGCGGAATTTCTGCATCGAATATTACTGAGGTCCGTCAGGCTGGTGCTAATGCTTTTGTAAGCGCCACTTCGATCTTCGGGCACCCTAAGGGAATTACTGCTGGCATTCACGATCTGCGACAGGCTCTGGTTAAATAAAAAAATTACGGCACGAGCCGTAATTAATTTGGAACCTTTATGATGATTATGAGCTTTTTACCATCGAGCGAATGCACTTGGCACAGAGTGTTTTCTGCACTTTCTGTCCATTCTCAACAATGGTGACTTTTTGGAGGTTAGGCTTGAACGTACGATTGGTCGCGCGTAATGAAAAGCTTCGGTTATGGCCAAAAGTCGTTGTTTTGCCGCAATTATCACACTTCGCCATTGAAATTTCCTTTCCTGACAACTATTGCTTTATTAGGTAAAATAGAGTTCAATGTTCTTTTGAACACCGGACGAAATTGTATCATAGACCGTATCTTTTTACAAGAATCATGGTTATAAAACCAAGGACAACGATATGAACCCTTCAGACAATCCGATCGGCAGCATCTACATCTCCCATCGTTCAATAGCATCGATTGCCAGCCAATCAGCTCTTGAATCTTATGGAATTGTTGGTCTGGCGAACAAGAATCTGGCTTCAGGTTTTACACATGCCTTAACCAAGGATCCGGTCATGGGTGTTGATGTATTCTTTGATGAGACCTCTGTCTCTATTGATTTATATCTCATCATTGAATACGGTACCCGTATCAAGAGTGTTGCAGACAATGTATCTGAATTCGTAAAATATCAAATCGAAAAGACAACCGGTCTAACTGTGAAACAGGTTAACGTCCATGTACGTGGCCTCAGGATCAGCAACACCGATTAACGTCAATTATTACTGGATAAATAATGATCAATCAGAAGACGCACATGGAGCAAACTTTGACCAGCCAATCAAGTTCTTACAATACCATCAACGGACAGGATTTAAAAAAGCTCGTTGAAGCCGCGTTAAGGTGGCTTAAAGCCAACCAGCAGCTCGTGAATTCACTTAATGTTTTTCCTGTTCCCGATGGTGATACCGGTACCAATATGCTGCTTACCATGCAGGCTGCATACAATGAAATTGCCAACTCTGAAGAAACAAATATTGGTAAAGTGGCAAAAGATGTCGCACAAGGAGCCTTGATGGGAGCTCGTGGAAATTCTGGCGTCATCTTATCACAAATCTGGCGTGGTTTTGCCAGAGTGTTAGATAACCTTCCGGAAATGGATGCCCAAATTCTCAGCCGCGCCCTTTCTGAAAGTCGTAACACCGCATACAAAGGTGTTGTGCGCCCAGTTGAGGGAACGATCCTTACTGTGATCAAAGATGTCTCATTGGCAGTTGAAAATTGTGTCACCAAATCTTCAGATCTGGCTGAGATCTTGGATGTCGCAGTAAAAACGGCCGATGAATCCGTTAAATACACTCCTGAATTACTTCCAATCCTTAAAACGGCTGGAGTGGTGGATAGTGGTGGTAAAGGCTTATTTTTCCTTTTTGAAGGAATGCAGCGCTTGATACAAAAGCTTCCTCTCGATGAAGGAACGATCGTTATCAAGGATCTTTCATCAATCAAATTTGCTGAAACAATGGATGTAGTGGAAGATGGACAAGACGTTGAGGTTGTGATTGATTTCACCCCTAACGACAAACTTGATCTGGAAGCCTTTTATAATGATCTTGGAAAAATTGGCACCTCGATCCAGGTTGGTGAAGGCGATGGCCTATACCGCATGCACATCCATACCGAAGAATCGAAGCAAGATGAACCGGAAGCATTGATTAAATCAATGGGCCAGATCTCGAAAATCTATAAAGAAGATCTTCGCGATCAAATGAAGCGGATTGAAGCCAAGAAAAAAGAGCTTGATATCAAGCAAATTGCACCTGGATCCATCGCTGTCGTCTCCGTCTCTCCTGGCCCCGGATTATCACAAATCTTTGTGAGCCAGGGAGCAGCTGCCATTGTTACTGGCGGTCAAACGATGAATCCAAGCATCGAAGAAATCCTGAAATCCTTTGAGGATCTTCCCACCGACAAGGTGATCATTCTACCCAACAACAAGAATGTCATTCTTGCTGCCAATTCCGCCAAGGCTCTAAGCGTAAAAAATGTTGCAGTCATTCCAACAAGGAATATTTCACAAGGTATCTCGGCAATTCTGAGATGGAATCCCGATGGAGACTTTGACCAAATCGTTGAAGACATGAACGATTCTCTTGACGAAGCCGATTGCGGTGAGATTACAACAGCCACACGCTCGGTAGAAATCAATGGCGTGGAAGTTGAAGAAGGAAAGATCATCGGCTTGCTCAACGGGAAGCTGGTAGTTTCCGGTAATTCGGTATTGGAAACCTGTCTTGACCTGCTGGAAAAAACCGATATGGAAATGCGGGAAAGAGTCACCCTATTTTATGGCTCGAATATCACTGAGGAAGAGGTTTCTAAGATCTCTGAAAAGATTGCGGAGAAATATCCCGATCACGAGGTTGAAGTGCACAATGGCGGACAGCCGCATTATCAGTTGATTATTTCCATCGAGTAAATTATGGGGTTAAGTTGCATCCTTACTGACAACGCTGCCCAATTTACCAGACCATCGTTTCAGGGGTCAAAGTACGTCAAATATTTAAATAACCAGATTGAAATTGAAAAAGGTCAGATTATCGATCTTCGTCAGGTTAAAATAAACGATTTACCCAGGCGTGTGAAACCGTCTGGTCTTCCTGCTTTAGTTCCTCCGTCAATTAACGACCTCAGTGAGGTAATTCTATCCCTCTATCAATCCTATGATGATATTTTCATCATCCTGGCATCTAGCGGGTTATATCCCCTTTACTCACAGATGGAAAAAGTCATTAGTAATCTGCACGGCCGTGCAACCATTCACTTAATCGATTCACAATCCATTGCAATTGGCGAAGGTCAAATCGTGCAATATGCTGCACAATTTATTGCCGAAAATATGAATCCGGCCAAAATCGATGAGCGGTTGCGCGAAATCGTTCCTCATATCTACACCCTGTTATGCACGCCAAACCTAACTTATCTTCACAATGCCGGATTCATCGATTATGCCCAGGCAACAGTTGGCGAAATGATGTCCTTCTTACCGATTTTTGCCCTTGAAGAAGGATTTTTAAACCCGATGGACAAGGTCAAAAATTACCGTAACGTGATTGATTGTTTCAATGAATTCATAGATGAGTTTGACAATATTGAAAATGTGTCTCTGATTCATCCATCTGTTCCGGGATTGATCGAAGCAAAATTAATCCGACAACACATGGAAGAAAATTATCCTCAAGTCAGTTATTCTGAATACGTGATTAATCCATTTTTAGCATCTCTGGTTGGACCGCGGGGGATGGGTATTGTGATCACCGAGTCTGTTGATCGCTGATTTTGATAAATCAAAATTTAAAGGCCAACTCATTACTGCTTTGCTGTAAAATAGAGCCATGCTTAGATCACTTGAAAAAATCCTAAAGATCTTGAATCTCGAAATTCAGGGAAATTTCCTGAATAAAGCGATCATTGGCGGATTGGATAAATTTATCCCCAATTGGGCACCTGAAGCCAAATCTGAACAAGTGCCTGATGATTTATTTAACCAAATCCAGAATCATTTCCTTAATTACGCTCAGATGGACGTTTCTGAAAGGGAGCGCTCTACCAGGGAGATATTGACAGCATTAAGGTCGCTGAATATTAACTCAAGTTTGGTCACTCCAACCCCTCAACGCCCCAAACCCACTCCCCCGCCCAGTCATGTGGTAAAAGTTAATTTACCAGTCCAGAAAGAACCGACGCCTTCTGCCCGCACTCAAATTCAAAACAAATCAAATATTGGTTTGAACTCACCAGTGAGCGCATTGCCTGAAATTGGTCCCTCAAAAGAAGAGAGTTTTCACACACTTGGCGTACATAAAATTTTCGACCTTCTCTACTATTTTCCCAGACGGCATATCGATTATTCCGCGCTTAAAACAATCAATCGAATTGAATTTGGAGAGGAATTAACGATCACAGCCACTGTGAAAAGTTCTTTGATCGTTCCAATCCAAAGGAGGAACCTCGGACGGCTGGAGGTTACGGTCAGTGATGAAACTGGTTACTTAAGACTTGTATTTTTTAGGCCAATGAAGTACATTGCCGGTTTGCAAAAAAAATACCAAAACGGTTCTCAACATGTGATCTCTGGAAAAGTGACAATGTATCTGGGTAGGAAACAAATGAATGAGCCCAGTACAGAACCTATTGACCAGGAACACTTCAGCACGAATGGAATTGTTCCAGTATATCCGCTCACAGCCGGAATAACACAAAAAGATATCCGTAAAGCGATTAAATTTTCCATACGCAATTACGCTCCTAAAATCGAAGAATATTTGCCATTCTCGATTAAGCAAGCAGCAGAACTGATCGATTTACCTTTAGCCATCAGTCAGGTCCACTATCCAGATGATTTCAACTCACTTAATCGTGCGAAGAATCGTCTGGCTTTCGATGAGATCTTCTTCCTTCAACTGGGTGTCCAACAACAAAAAAAGAACTGGCAGGAAAATTCTGCTCAAAAATATGAGCTCGATGAACAACAACTTGAAAAATTCACACAAACCCTTCCATATTCTCTAACCAATGCCCAGAACAAGGTAATAGAAGAAATCCGTAAGGATCTTGCTTCTGGACGTCCGATGAACCGCTTAATCCAGGGAGATGTTGGATCGGGTAAAACGATCGTGGCAGCCATCACATCTCTTATCGTCAATTACAATAACGGGCAGACCGCATTCATGGCACCCACCAGTATCCTGGCTGAACAACATTATCAGTCGCTTGTCAAATTACTGGCTCATGAGAATACAGATATCCCTGGTCTGCAGAAATCAGAAATAAGACTGTTAACAGGTGACACGCCCAGCCAGGAAAGAGAAGAGATCACCACAGGATGTAAGGACGGTTCTATTAAAGTTTTGATCGGTACACATGCTTTGATTGAAGACCCCGTTGTATTCAAGAATCTCCAACTGGCAATCATTGATGAACAGCATCGCTTTGGAATCGCCCAAAGATCTGCTTTACGCCAAAAAGGCGAGAATCCTCACCTGTTGGTGATGAGTGCAACTCCTATTCCCCGCTCATTGGCGCTGACCATATTTGGTGACCTGGATATCTCAATTATTGATGAAATGCCCGTCGGACGGTTGCCTGTAAAAACTGAAATCATCCATCCATTTGCCCGCGAACGGGCCTACCAGATCATCAGAGATGAGATAGCCAAAGGGCATCAGGCATTTATCATCTATCCCCTTATTGAAAAAGGCGAGGATGAAGATCAAAAAGCAGTTGTTGAAGAACACCCCTACTTGCAGGAAGAAATATTTCCTGACCTGAAATTGGGATTGCTGCACGGACGCATGCTTGCAGATGAAAAAGAAGAGGTCATGAAAAAATTCCGCAACAAAGAATTCGATATCCTGGTCTCGACAACAGTCATCGAAGTAGGTGTAGATATTCCAAATGCGACAGTGATGCTGATTGAAGGCGCAAACCGTTTTGGTTTGGCTCAGCTCCACCAGCTTCGTGGAAGAGTTGGCCGTGGTGGAGACCTGGCTTACTGCTTGCTCATCCCTGAAAACGAAGATGCAGTAGAAAATGAGCGTCTTGCAGTGATGACTGAAACGAATGATGGCTTTGTTCTAGCTGAACAGGATCTCAAACAGCGTGGTCCAGGTGATTTCATTGGTTACCGGCAATCAGGTTTTTCTGATTTACGCATGGCGAGTATTACCGATATTCACTTGATTGAAAAAGCGCGTCATTTTGCACAAGAGATTTTTATATCAGACCCATTATTGCAAAGAGAAGAGCATAAAATGTTGGCACAGAAGTTAAAAGAAATGTGGTCTGATTCTGAACGTGATATAAGTTAGGAGAAAACATGATCAAAGCCGTTTTTCCTGGATCATTTGATCCGATTCACAATGGCCATATTGATATCGCTAACCGGGCATCAAAGATCGTCGATGAATTAATTGTGGCTGTATACGATAAACCACTAAAAAACTTTCTATTTAGCCCTGAAGAACGGATTGATATGGCTAAGATGGTTTTTGCATCCAATCCCAAAATCACAGTTACCGGTTACAGTGGAATCACTGTCAATTATTGCAGAGAGATTGGCGCGCAATTAATGATCCGAGGGCTGCGTGTATTTTCAGATTTTGAATATGAATTTCGCATGGCCCTGGCAAATCATCGTTTACAGCCTGATATTGAAGTGATGGCATTGATCACGAGCGAAGAACACACGTTTCTATCTTCATCCACCGTGCGTGAAATTGCATCTCTTGGCGGCGATGTGACTACCATGGTTCCACCGCAGGTTAAGGCCGCCCTTGAGGCCAAGTATCGATCAATTGAAAATGCAGAACTATCTGCGACTGGTAAAACAACAAGAGATTAACCAATTCGGTTACATCTATTGCGATTTTCGTTATAATAATTCGTAGGAGTGCGGGTATGGACATTTTACACCTGGTCGATCGATTAGAAGAATTATTTAACGAAAGTAAACCAATCTGGTTTACTCATAGCGTCATTGTCGATGAAGATCGTATGTTTGATCTGATCGATCAAATGCGAATTACCATCCCCGATGAGATCAAAAAATCACAACAATTATTGGCCCAAAGAGACCGTATCATGGCCCGGGCCAATGAAGAAGCCGATCACACGATTGCATTGGCTCGAGAAAAGGCCGAAAAGCTGGTGGAAAATGATCAAATCACACAATCCGCTCAATTGAGGGCAGAACAGATCATTGCACAGGCACGAGCTGAAAGTGAACGGACCAAGCAAGAGGCTGATGAATACGTGTTGCAAACTCTTACGAATCTGCAGGTTGAACTAGAAAAGGTTTTGAGCCAGGTTAAAAATGGCATCATGGCACTACAAGCAGAAAAGAACCAAACCAAGAATCCCGATTAATGTTGATTGAACTGACAATAAAGAAGCGGTGAGTTATTCTCACCGCTTTTTGCTATTCTTTTTTTGTTTTTCGCTTCTTTTTCAATCGTTTGATTTGCAGCGAATGGTTATTCTTTACCTGTTCTACATGTAAAGCCAATTTGATTACTTCATCCATGTGTTTGACAAATTTAATATTCAAATCGTCCCGCACTTTTTTGGGTACTTCCACAAGGTCTTTCGCGTTTTTCTCAGGCAGAAGGACAGTTTTTAAACCACTTCGATGGGCAGCCAAAATCTTTTCTCTCACACCGCCGATTGGCAGGATATTTCCTCGTAGAGTAATTTCACCGGTCATCCCGATATCTTTATAAACCTGTCGTTCAGTAAAGGCAGAAATTAAAGCTGTGGCAATGGTAATCCCAGCGCTTGGACCATCCTTGGGAATTGCACCTTCAGGAATGTGGATATGAATATCGACGTCTTCAAATAATTCTGGGTCTAATTTCAATTCGACCGATTTTGATTTAAGGTATGACAACGCCGCCTGTGCTGATTCTTGCATGATATCACCGATTTGACCGGTGACTTGCAGGTTCCCTTTGCCTTGCATAATGAGCACTTCAACCGGCATGATTTCGCCGCCATTTTCGGTCCAAGCAATTGCAGTTGCCACCCCTACCTCATCCCGCCTTTCAGCCTCGGTCATAAAATATTGAGGAGGACCCAGGAATTTTTCAACGAGTTTATACGTGATAATCTTTGGGTATCGTTTCTTTTCAGATTTTAACCGTGCCTCTTTTCGGCAAAGCCTTCCAATTTCACGCTCTAGATTACGCACACCTGCTTCATAGGTATATTCTCGAATGATTCTGCGCAAAGCATCTTCTTCAAATTCAATATCACCTGGTTCAAAACCGCTCTCTTCCAGTTGCCTTGGGATCAGGAAACGCTTCGCGATTTCAACTTTCTCTTCTTCGATATACCCTGGAAATTCAAGAATTTCCATCCGGTCTAACAGCGCAGGAGGAATCGAATTTAAACCATTCGCTGTGGTAATGAACATCACCTTCGAGAGATCATAAGGCAATTCGAGGTAATGATCGGAGAAGGAATTGTTTTGTTCAGGATCAAGTACTTCAAGCAATGCAGAGGATGGATCACCTCGAAAATCAGCGCCCAGTTTATCGATCTCATCCAGCATAAAGAGTGGATTGATCGATCCTGCGCGTCGCATGGTCTGCAGAATCCTTCCTGGCAGAGCACCTACATACGTACGCCGGTGGCCCCGTATTTCCGCTTCATCTCTCACACCACCCAAAGATAACCTGACGAACTTACGCCCCAGTGCTTCCGCAATCGATCTTCCAAGAGATGTCTTGCCGGTTCCTGGAGGTCCAACAAAACACAGAATTGGTTGACGCTCTTTTTTGGGTTTAAGGCTTTTTACAGCAATATACTCCAAAATGCGGTCTTTGGCTTTGCCTAGCCCATAATGATTTTCTTCAAGAACCTTTGCTGCATGTTTTACATCAAGGTTGTCCTCAGTGACTTCCATCCAGGGCAAGTCCAGTATCCAATCGAGATACGTGCGAATAATGCCCACTTCTGGGGCCATGGATGGCATTTGTGCCAGCCGTTCGATTTCTTTGTATGCCTGGTTTTTCGCTTCTTCAGGCATTTTCTTGGCTTCAACCTTGGATTTAAGTTCGTTCAATTCACGCGCCCATACATCGCCTTCACCCAATTCAGTTTGAATGGCACGCAATTGTTCACGTAAATAGAATTCTCGTTGTGAACGATCAACCTCGCTCTGCACCCTGTTCTGAATCTCATCTTCCAATTGCAGAACATCCAATTCTTGCGCGAGAAGCCAGTTTACTTTCTTTAATCGTTCTTTAGGTTCAATGATCTTGATTAATTCAAGGCGCTCACGAAAAGGTAGAGAGATTGCGGTGGCGATCATATCCGCCAGCCACCCCGGTTCAGTAATGTTGAGCGAAAACAGATGTGCTTCATCAGGCAACGTACGGTCAAGTTGTACACAACGTTCAAAGAGATCGCGAGTGGTGCGCATCAACGCTTCAATTTGACGGTCGACCTTTGTACTTTCATTGATAACCGTCCCTTGCGCCCAAAGGAATGAGCCCTCTTGTTTGATCTTATTAATCTTAATTCGGCGGCGACCTTGAACCAGAGCTGATCCATTCCCATCCTGCAAACTCAACAACCTGCCAACCGCGATTTCAATCCCAATCTCAACAAAATCATCTGGTCCGGGCTTTTCAATGTCACTATCCTTAAGCACCAGGGCAATCATCGTTCCGCCTTTTTGCTGAACGTGATTGATGGCTTCCAGGTTTGGGCCTGGAGTCACAAAGATCGGAGAAACCATCCTCGGAAAAACGACAATATCACGCATGATTAATACCGGGCAGCAAATCATTCCCGATTCATCAGGGATGGCGTCGTTTACCTGGTATAACTCATCCGTACGCTGGTAAAGTGCCGCGTTAATTTCATCCGGGTTATCCTGTCTCTTTTTCCAATCTTCTCTCATGGCATCCTTTTTAATTTATCGTCTCATCGATTTAGCAGGATCTCCCTGACAGCCGCTGCAATGAAAATACTTCCCGCAACGACCACTACCGCGTCCTTTCCTGCCTGTTTCATCGCTTCTTCCAACCCCTGCTCAACAGAGAGCGTTTTGATGGCGTTTTTTCCATACTGTTGAGCTAATTCTACCAGCATATCTGGGTGCATCGCACGCGGATGCTCGCTGCGTGTGGCAATCACTGTTCTCACCCGTGGTAACAGATGACAGAACATCCCACGCACATCCTTATCTTCTGAGGCTCCAAAGAGTAGAATAATGGGTTTACCATTGAGGTAATCATCCATAGCCAATCGCAATTTCAAAGCCGAATCCTGATTGTGTGCTGAATCTACCACAACCAATGGTTTTTTGCACACAATCTCGAAGCGTCCCGGCCAGCTCACATTTTTAAACCCGGCGGAAACATCTTTTTTGTTTATTTTGAAGCCTGCTGCTCTTATGATTTCGATTGCTGCAAAAGCAGTTGCAGCATTTTCGATCTGATGGAATCCAAGCAGTGGTATTGAATAATGTTCAGGTTCCCACACACTGCGCCCACCGCTGGAAATGAAATCATTGATCTGGTCTTGTTCCTCTTTAGCCCAAACAATGAAAGTTTGACCAGACAAAGAATGAGCCCTTTCACTAAAAAAATAATCTCTGCCGATCACGGTTAATGGCGAATTGCGTTCTTCGCAAATCTTCTCAATCACTTCTCGCGCTTCTTTCCATTGGTGGGCAAGAACAACTGGTTTACCCGGTTTGATGATTCCACCTTTCTCTGCAGCAATCTGAGTGATTGAATTTCCTAAGATGTTCATATGATCGAAAGACAACGACGTAATAACCGAAACAAGAGGGTCAACAACATTCGTTGCATCCAGACGACCACCAAGCCCTACCTCGGCTACACAAAAATCTATCCCGGCTTTTGCAAATGCCAGGAAGGCAACCGCAGTCGTAATTTCAAAAGTCGTTATCTCTTGAACCTGATCAACATAAGGCTTGATTTCGTTCACAAGCATAACCAATTCCTTATGTGAAATGGGTTTTCCATTAATTTGAATCCGTTCGGTATAATCCTGGAGATGCGGTGACGAGTAGAGACCAACTTTGTATCCTGATTCCCTCAGGATGCTGGCAATCATCGCTGCAGTAGAACCCTTTCCCTTGGTGCCAGCGATATGGACAACCGGATAACGATGATGAGGGTTGCCCATTAGCTGCATGAGATAACGCATTCGATCAAGATTGAATTTTTCAGGTGACAAACGCGATTGGCGGGTCAGGCTGTAATCCACAAAGCTGTAAAGATAATCCAGCGTTTCTTGATATTGTTCTTCACTGTCAGGCATACTATTTTTAACCAATCTATATTATATTAATGATGGCATTTTAATCTCACGGATAGGATATGGCAAGAGAAAATCAGAGGAATACGGGTCAATCAACAATGGTCACGCTACTCACAATTAAAGTAAGCTTGCCTGGCTGCCAATCACTCAAAGAAAAACGAGGCAGATTACAGCCAATGCTCACAAAATTGAAACGCGAATTCAATCTTTCGGTATCTGAGGTAGGATTGCAGGATGTCTGGCAATCTGCCTGGATTGGCTGCGCCCTTGTTTCCAACGATGGCAGTCACAACCAACAAACAATGAATGAAGTAATCAAATTTATCGAAACTCACTTCCCTGATGAAGTGATCCTCGAACAACATATCGAAAGTCGTTAACCACTTTACTGGTAAGGAGCCCTACTTGACGATCGACAAGACTGCCATCCCCATGGCGTTAAAAAAGATATTGCCAACTGTTCAAAAACCAGGTCGTTACTATGGCGGAGAACTCAATCAGGTACGCAAAGATTGGAATGCCGTATCCACCAGGATGGCGTTGGTTTTTCCTGATATATACGATATTGGTGTCCCAAACCTTGGAATTATGATCCTGTATGAATTGATAAATTCCAGGTCAGATGCGCTATGTGAACGCGCTTATCTTCCCTGGCTCGACATGGAATCTGCCATGCGCGAGAATCATATCCCCTTGTATTCGCTTGAATCAAAAACCCCATTATCGGAATTCGACATCATTGGGTTTACCCTTCCTTACGAGACGCTTTATACCAATGTTTTGAATGCCCTTGACCTTGCTCAAATTCCCTTACGGTCGCAAAACAGGAGTGCATCTGATCCGATCATCATCGCAGGCGGTCATGCGGCTTACAACCCTGAGCCAATGGCTCCGTTCATAGATGCCTTTGTAATCGGTGAAGGCGAAGAAGTCATCCACGAAATCATGGATGCGATTCGTAATGCTAAAGAAAAGGGATTAAATCGAGAAGAAACACTGCATACCTTGCAAATGATCAGCGGATTGTATATACCGGCGTTTTACACACCTGTGTATAACCTTGATCAGACGATAAATTCTATCCACCCCATCAAAGACGGTCTACCAAAACAGATCACCAAACGCATTTGCGCCAGGCTTCCAGACCCTCCCACAAGATTCATTGTGCCTTCTATTGATGTGGTTCATAATCGCATCGCTATGGAGATTATGCGCGGCTGCACCCGCGGTTGCCGTTTCTGTCACGCCGGAATGGTCAATCGACCGGTTCGTGAACGCACAGTCGAAAGCATCATTTCTTCACTGGAAAAATCCTTGAAAAACACAGGGTACGAAGAAATTGCTCTGTTATCCTTATCATCTAGTGACTATACGCATATTCAAGAGTTGACTGAACGGATTGTTGAACGATTTTCAGAACGGAAGTTGACCATCTCTCTACCATCTCTGCGTATCGAATCTTTCTCAATCAATTTAATGGAAAAGCTGAAAGGAGCCCGACAGGGAGGTTTTACTCTTGCACCTGAAGCAGCCACAGATCGGATGCGGGACATAATCAACAAACCAATTCAAGCAGAGCAACTCCTCTCCACCGCCCGTGAAATTTATTCTCGCGGATGGCAATCCATAAAACTTTACTTTATGATCGGCCAACCGGGTGAAACAATGGAAGACGTACAGGCTATTGCCGATCTGAGTAAGAGAGTGATGGTTGAGGGACGGAAGATAATCGGTAAACGCGCTAATCTACACGTCGGAGTGAGCACCTTTGTTCCTAAACCACACACGCCTTTTCAGTGGGCGTGTCTTGATCCCCTCCCCACCGTTCTCGAAAAACAAAACTTGCTTAAAGATCAACTGCGTGGACCAGGTATGAAAATGACCTGGTCAAATCCACGCGAAACGATTCTCGAAGCCGTGCTTTCACGCGGTGACCGGCGTCTGGCTGACGTGATCGAAAGCGCCTGGAAGAACGGAGCTAAATTTGATGCCTGGCAGGATCAGTTTAATTTCAATGCCTGGATGGATGCGTTCGATGCGCATGGCATCTCAGTAGATTTCTATACCTCCCGCATCCGTAACATTGACGAAATCTTCCCCTGGGATCACATCAATCCGGGAGTATCCCGCAAGTATTTACAGTCTGAATATCAAAAATCACTCAAAGGCGAGCTGACCGGTGACTGCCGCGGAAATTGTCATGCCTGTGGAATTCTTCCGGAATTCAATTCTCTGCGCCGTCAGAACCCTGGAGAATTGTGGCTCTGTCCGGAGGTAAACTGATGCAGCGCATTCGAATCATTTACAGCAGAGGTGAAGAACTTTTATACGTTGGCAATTTGGACATGCACAAGATTTGGGAGCGTACTTTCAGACGGGCGGACCTAAAACTGGCTTATTCGCAGGGTTTTCATCCTCAAC
Organism: Anaerolineaceae bacterium; assembly: GCA_034429135.1. Lineage (GTDB taxonomy): Bacteria > Chloroflexota > Anaerolineae > Anaerolineales > Anaerolineaceae > UBA6107. Next base: position 97,962 of record DAOUGR010000039.1, read on the forward strand.
CACGCATACACCAAGCCTGCCCCCTGCCGCTTGGATTTACCAGCTCGAACGAGATTTTAGATTTCTGGCTCGATTCTGATGAGTCAATTGCGCAAATTCAGCAGAAAATTAACGAAGCCATTCAACCTGGGATGAAGATTCTTCAAGTCTTGGATATCCCTCTAAATGCTCCACCGTTACAAACCCTTGTCAAAGCTGCAAAGTATGTGGTTATGTTTACCGATGCTATCGATCCAATCGACCTCCAAAATAAAATCACTGCATTCCTTTCCAAAAATACTTGTATGCGCGAAAGACGGGGCAAACAGTATGATCTCCTCTCGCTGGTTCAGAGCCTCGAATTCACTGAAACTCCTCAGCCAACTCTGGAGATGACGCTTGTGACGCTACCAGGTGCTACCGGCAGGCCAGAAGAAGTTCTTGATGAATTGTCAATCCCACTTACATCTGTAAGTATTGACCGCAAACAATTAATATTTTCGAATGACTTATGAACGAACCCTGGTTTCAAGTATTCGAATGCACCAATCCAGATTGCCGATTGCGATTTTCTACTGACCTTTCTGTAGATCATTTCGACCGATGTCCGATTTGTCACTCTCCTATGTCAAAGATAGGTGAGCCTTATACGAATTACCAGGTCGTAAATCAAGAATCACAAAAAAAATCAAGAAGTCTAACATTGGTATTAGATAACCTGCGCAGCACGCTGAATGTCGGGTCAATCTTTCGAACCGCAGATGGTGCAGGTGTTGCGCATATTTACTGTGGTGGAACAACTCCAACACCTGAACATCCAAAAATGAAAAAGACCAGCCTTGGCGCAGAATCTCTCACCAGCTGGAGTTACTATCCAAATTCAGTTCAATTGATTTCGGATATGAAAGCCGCAGGCAGCATGATCCTGGCATTGGAATCTACCCAACAATCCGTTTCTCTTTTCGATTTACCCTTTGACGTCAAACAACAGGTTCGGCCGCTGACACTAGTTGTGGGGAATGAAATCTCTGGCATCGATCCGGGTATTCTAAAAATTGCCGATTACATCTTGCACATTCCCATGTCTGGGAAAAAAACGTCATTAAATGTTGCTGTTTCGGTTGGGGTAGCTTTATACACCCTTCAATATTTATCAGCCAATGCGATCAAATAGTAAAATAATGAGGTTTAAATCTTCAATTACTCGGGATTTCATAACATGCCAATATATGAATACAAATGTGAAGAATGTGGAAAAAGGTTTGAAAAGCTGCGGTCAATAAAAGATGCAGATTCCCCTATTCAATGCGAGGCGTGTCATTCAACAAAGACCCGTCGCGTTGCGTCGGCCTGTTTTTCCAAGGTCACAGGCAGGTCTGCTTCCTCTGGATCAGGCGGCTGTGGCGGTTGTTCGGGAGGATCTTGTTCTTCGTGCAACCATTAGAAAAAAACGGAGATTTTAAATGAATACTTTTACCGGAAAATTAGCCCTGATCACAGGTGGAACCAGTGGAATCGGCTATGCCCTTGCAGAAAAACTCGTTCAGCGTGGTGCAGATGTGGCGATCCTTGCCCGCCATGCACAGATGTTAGAGTCTTCTGCTAAATCACTGGCAAGACATAAAATCAACGATTCACAAAAAATCATGACCGTCCAGGCAGATGTCACTCAGCGTGAGGAGTTGGGTTTACGGCTTGACGAATTTTCATCTCAAAATGGCATTCCAGACATCGTCATCAACTCTGCAGGAGTGGCTCATCCGGGTACTTTTACTACGTTAAAACCAGAAATCTTTGATTGGATGATGGATGTAAACTACTTTGGAACAGTCAATGTCCTTAAAAAATTCGTCTCTCCCATGCAGAAAAGACGATCTGGCATAATCGTCAACATCTCATCCGTTGCTGGGTTTATTGGTATTTATGGGTACACTGCATATGGGGCTTCTAAATTCGCCGTATCGGGTTTTTCCGATGCTTTGCGTTCAGAGTTAAAGCCCTATGGCATTCAGGTATCGGTTGTCTTTCCACCTGATACTCAAACGCCACAACTAGAATATGAAAGTCAGTTCAAGCCGTTCATCACAAAAGAATTGTCTGGGTCAGCCAAATTGATGAGTTCAGATCAGGTTGCCGAAATCATTCTTAATCAAGTTGCACGAAAAAAATACATCATCATTCCTGGAAGTGAAGGCAAGTTGCTTTACCTTCTGCACAACCTCCTTGGCAGCGCTTTATACCCCGTTATGGATTTGTTCATCAAGATGGCAATAAAAAAATTAAAACTGGGTTCTTAATCCGATCATGTTAAACCGGTGAAAGGCTATGTTATACTCTGTGCGTAATCCAATCTATCATTTCATGAGAGGAAAAGAATGAAAAAAGATTTTCTTGCTGTATCCGATTATTCTCCCAAAGAACTTCAAGAAATGCTGGATCTGGCCATCGAGCTAAAAAAAGAACATTTCGCAGGTGGGAATAAACCACTTTTCAAAGGAAAAGTGTTGGCAATGATCTTCCAAAAACCAAGCCTGCGTACCCGCATGAGCTTTGATATGGCTATGCGACATCTGGATGGTGATGCACTCTACCTTTCTCCCGCTGAAATTGGATTGGGACAACGTGAATCGATTGCTGATATTGCTCGCGTTCTATCTGGTTATGTTGACGCGATCATGGCCCGGGTATTTGATCACGCTCATGTTGTTGAGCTGGCAAAATGGTCATCTATTCCGGTGATCAATGGTTTGTCTGATTACAATCATCCCTGCCAGGCAATGGCCGACGCTTTAACCATCATCGAAAAATTTGGCTCGATGAAAGGCTTGAATGTGACATTTGTTGGTGACGGAAATAACGTTGCCGTTTCTCTGCTTCATATCTGCACAAAACTTGGTGCAAATTTCACCTTAGCCTGCCCAGAAGGATACGATATGCTTCCTTCAGCGATTGAAATTGGCAAGAAGTTCGCGGCAGAATCTGGCAGCAAAATCACTTTCACTCGCGACCCGCATGCCGCTGTAGAAAAAGCACACGTCATCTACACTGACACCTGGACCAGTATGGGACAGGAAGCCGAAACCGAAAAACGCAAAGCAGTGTTCCCTCCATACCAGGTAAACCAGAAACTTGTCGATGAGGCAGATAAAGACGTCATCGTTATGCACTGCCTGCCAGCGCACCGCGGCCAGGAATTAACCGACGAAGTCGCCGACGGACCTCATTCAGTGATCTTCCCACAGGCTCACAACCGTCTACATGCTCAGAAAGCCATACTTGTAAAACTTCTGGCGTAAGCGAAACAATTCTATTCAAGCCCGTGCATTGAAAAGTGCACGGGCTTTTGTAATTTATCCAATATCGAATACAATAATTAATAAGCGTGATAACGAGCAATTAAGGTGATACCATGGGTCGTTTTGCCAAGATTGTCTGTACATTAGGGCCAAGTTCCTCTGATCGAGCTACCATCATCAAGTTAATCGAAGCCGGCATGGACGTGGCGCGATTGAATTTTTCTCATGGCACACATGAAACACACCTGGCAACGTTAAACCTGGTGCGTGAGTGCTCCAAAGAACTGGGTAAACCTGTGGCTATTCTGCAAGATCTTCAGGGCCCAAAACTACGGGTAGGTAATCTGCCACCCAATGGAATCATTTTAACCGAGGGCTCACAGTTAAACTTATTTACACTCGGTACTCAGGCGGCAGATTTTGAAGGTGAAGAGAAATCACTCCCTCTTGAGGTTCCCAATCTCACTCGGGGCGTAAAAGCGGGTAATCGTATCTTGCTTGATGATGGAAAACTGGAATTAGTGGTGACCTCTGTTGTCGGAGAAACGGTCAAAACCCGTGTTGTTCAAGGTGGTTTATTAAAATCAAACAAAGGCGTAAACCTCCCCGGTGCAGATCTTGGAATCCCCCGTTTTACAGAGAAAGATCGGCAAGATCTTGAATTTGGATTGGCAAACGGTGTCGATTTTGTGGCGATTTCCTTTGTCGAATCAGAAGTAGATGTTCTGCTCGTCCGCGAAACCATGAAAGCACTGAACCCCTCTCGTGCGAACACCCCTATCATCGCAAAGCTTGAGCGTCCTGAAGCAGTAAAGAATCTACACGCAATCATGCACGCTGCCGATGGAGTCATGGTCGCTCGTGGAGATTTAGGTGTAGAAACGTCACCCGCACAGGTGCCGATTGTTCAAAAAGAGATCATTCAAAGTGCCAACCGCCACGCAAAAATCGTGATTACAGCCACACAGATGCTGGATTCAATGATCAATAACCCACGCCCCACACGTGCTGAAGCATCTGATGTTGCTAACGCCATTTTTGATGGAACGGATGCGGTAATGCTATCTGGCGAAACAGCTTCTGGTGCATACCCTGTGGAAAGCGTCAAAATGATGGATTCAATCGTACGTGAAGCAGAAAAGCATATGGCTGAATGGAGTCACGTCGAAGAATTTCCAAAGGAAGCCCTCAAGGATGATGCGCTGGTGATTTCCAACGCGGCAAAAACCCTGGCACATGATCGAAATGTTTCAAATATCGCCGTTTTTACCCAAAGCGGAAAAACTGCCCTTTTAATGTCGAAAGCCCGTCCCAGAGTTCCCATCATTGCTTTCACTCCAGAACCCCGCACATTATCATTATTGAGTATGTACTGGGGAGTCACACCTGCGTTGGTTCCGTTTTCAAATAGCCTCGAAGAAATGGTTCACAGTGTTGACCGTTATTTCAAAGAACGAAAACACCTCAAGGTCGGAGAACAGGTGGTATTGATTTCAGGTTTTCCGGTTGGAGCGATGCGCCTGCCCAACCTCGCCTTGCTACACTCAATTGGCGAAGAAGTATAAAATCAAATCGAACAAAGGGATATGGAAACTCGAATACTGATCAAAGGTAATCGAGCAGATTGCCGAAGGTTTAAATCACTTCCTTACTCGCTCTATAAGGGAAATTCATACTGGGTACCACCACTTCCTGGTGAGATAGAAAGAGTGATGAGCCCGAAGGATCACCCTTTCTATGCTCATTCAGAAGCTGATTTCTTTGTTGTGGAATCCAAAAAAGAAGTCCTCGGACGAATTTGTATCCTCCACAACAAGAATTATTGCATGTTTCATCATACTGAGACTGCTTTTTTCAATTACTTTGATTGCATCGATGATCAACAGGTTGCGTTAGCGTCTCTGTCAATGGTGTAAATTCATTGTGTGGAATCTTTAAGGTTCAAGGGTGTCAATGAACAGGCGCCAGAGTAAATGGCATGACCTCAGCCATCATCAAGGGTTGCGGCCCATA